>CALVDM010000061.1 GCA_944326335.1 uncultured Bacteroidales bacterium | reverse complement strand
GTGTAAGCATCTTTTTTTTGCGCGAAGATACCTCGCCTGGAATAAATTCGCTATACGCACTTCACCGGTCGCTTACCAAGAAACCGAGAACAGGATTAAGACGATAAAGTCATGAAACAGGCATACAAAAAGCGGTCGCCTCGTGCGACCGCTAATAGTCCGCCAGTCTTGCCGGATATGGGGGAATTATTTTATAAATCTGTAAAATTTCAAAATACCACTTCTACAAATACCTGATACAGTTTATCTTAGCACCATCCTTGTTAGTGAGATTTTATTCAGAAAAAATACTATTAAATATTAATCAGTACAATCCTTTTCTTTTGATCTTATTTCTACTTTTTTATCCTCTTTATTAATAGGAATATTAACTAAATGAGCTATGCCACCTAATTGCTGCATTTGTTTTAGTAATTTCTTCCTAATCCACGCGATATTGTCTAAACTTTTCTGTTCTTTAGACAATTCCCTATAATTCAACCTGAACCACATATCCTCTAATGCAATTAAGGATAAATCATTGGTTTTTGTTTTTTCTAACAAAAATTTATAGGCATCATAATTCAAAAAAGAACTATTACCCATTGTCGCCGCAATGATAAATAAAGGGAATAATTGATTAAAATCATATGTTTCAGAATCATTAACATCTCTAGAGAGCGCCTCAAATGCAAGTCTTAAAGGTTCTTGCAACGTTATAGAATGGTGACTTATTTCAAATCCACCAAGAAGCATTTGATATATTCCATACCTAGAAAAATTCTTAAACATTGCAAACTTTGCATCTGTTGTCGATATTAGTTCTGATGCTACACCGCATGCAAGTTGAGCAGTCAAACAAACTCCGTCCATTCTGTTTTTTACAGGTGTGCTATACAAAGATTGCATTAATCGCCCAATGCCTGTCATTACATTAAATTGAGACATAATCCCAACAGATTCTTTACCTACTTTTATTATCTCATCTAACAGCATAGGAGCATCTTTAGAGAATCCTGCATAGAAAATAGCGACATTTTGCCACCATAATTTATTAAAACCTGAAACAAAAATATTTCTTTCTGCTTGCCTATGGTGATAAAACTCATATGCCGTAAAATACTCTTGAAATGACAAATGTTTGAACTGTAATTCAGCACGTTCATTATAGATGAGCAGAGCATTATTATTTACTATATCATCCAATAATTCCTTTACATTAACATTGTACTGACCTCTGGCATGTAAATATGAACTTATTATTCCTAATGCATCATCTTCATTAATAGATACAACCATTCTTACATGCATCTCTTTTGCTAAATTTGCTAATAGTCGATACTTAATATCAGTTTCAATAATATCGATTGTGCTTTTAAACTCAAATTTTTTCAATAATAAATCTACGAATATCGAATACAAGTCCGTAATTGTAGATGGAATCTCCATATGTTTCTCATCAAATATAATTGTGATGAGAGCTAAAGTCATAGGAGTTTGAGGGAGCTTATCTAAAAGACCCGAATCTTGCAGTGATTTAATCAATCGTTTGGATAGAATTTCATTATCAGAAAAATATGCTTGAATATATTGTTCTATTTGGCGTCTATCTATCCTATCGATTTCAAATGAGCGAAACCCTTTATCGGTACAACATTGATATAAGAAGTCACTTGGACGTGACGTACAAATAAGTTTTATTAATGGATATTGTTCTGAAAAAGATTGTATACAATTGAATGCAAACTCTTTTTCTCTATTAGAGGCGATCTCGTCCAATGCATCTATAAAAACGACGCATCTATTTTCTTGTAAAATAGATTTAACATCAATCTGTAAATCTTTATATATTTCGTTCGAAAAATGGTTTTCTATTGTCTTTCCAATAGAAAAACCATTTTGTTTTATTTGATTGAAGGTAATAATTATAGGATAAAGCTCATATTCATTTCTCAAACTATTTTGCTCTATAATCTGCTTTGAAAGTTGTCGAAACAATGTACTTTTACCACTTCCAGATTCCCCTATAATAAAAACACTCCTATCACTTTGTAAGATAGTATTTGTTTTTCGTTGTTTATACACAATTTGACCTTTATCGTCTTCCTCTTTCTCAAGCAAAGTGGGCTCCACAAATAGCGTTAAAAGTTTTTTAATTTTAGCATCAGACAATCCTAACCTTTTAGAAAAATCATCCCGAGCTATTGATACTAAAAATCTCTCTACATATTCTTTATATGCAGGGGAACCATTTTGCCAATATTGTGGATAATTATTATCAATCAATGCAATAAGTCTCTCATCATCCCAAAAATCGACATTAGCCCTATCAACCCCTGGGTTAGAAAGGATTTTATCCTTTGCTCCACTTGAAAAATGCTCATTTGTAACAACTTTGACCTTATTAATACGAACTCGCTCTGTAGTTGTTTTAAGAGATTTATACTCATATTTGAAGCAATCTTTGATCTGGGATTCAATCTCATTAATTTGTATAGATGTTCCACTAATAGTACCTTTCTTCACAACAAATGCGTACCAATCTTTTTTATTTTCTAACTGATCATGCCGTGAACAAATTAAATCCTTACCATTCTCGGGCATATTACCTCTTTCGTGGGTAACTATAACATCGCCAAAACCTAATTTAGGTAATATTTCTGATAGTAAGGTATGGATTTCTGTTTCTTTTTTTATATCATGTAAAAAATCTAGCTTTTCTTGCTTATTTTTTGTAACCATATCAATGCTGCTTTAAATTATTTACTTTTATTGTCAAACTCTTTTTTTAACCGGTAAAGTTCTGATTTAGGATCTGCTATATCTTTCCTATAATCTCTGTAATACTGCAGTATGTGTAAAAATTTAGGATTTGTAGT
>CALVDM010000060.1 GCA_944326335.1 uncultured Bacteroidales bacterium | reverse complement strand
TACCTGAATAAGATTATTTTTATCAATAGTGCCAATATTCCGTATGCAGAGATTTCTGTAGACGGCAATGTGCATTTCACCGGAACACAGGGTGTGGGCAAAAGTACAGTGTTGAGGGCGCTGCTGTTTTTCTACAATGCCGACAAGCATCGTCTTGGCATTCAACAGGGGCAAAAGCCGTTTGATGAATTCTATTTCCGCCAGTCAAATTCCTATATACTTTATGAGGTTATGAGGGATAATGGTGCATATACAATACTTGTCAGCAGGTATCAGGGGCGTGCTTCCTGGAGATTCATTGATGCACCATACCGGCGGGAGTGGCTTATTGGCGATGACAAGCAGGTATTGAGCGATTGGGTGAAGATTCGTGAACGCATTGACAGGAATGTGGCAGTTTCCGCAAGAATAGAATCCGGTGCAATGTTCAAGGACATCATTTTCGGCAACACACGCGACAGCAAATACACTCGTTATGCATTAGTGCAGAGTTCTCATTATCAAAACATTCCCCGAAGCATCCAAAATGTTTTCCTGAATACGAAACTGGATGCTGACTTTGTAAAGAACACAATTATACAGTCTATGGCAGATGAAGAACTGCCGATTGATTTGCAGACTTACAGACGGCTTGTCACGGACTTCGAACGAGAGTATGATGAGATAGACTGCTGGTTCCGCCAAACACGTGACGGCAAATATCCGGTGCGCCAACAGGCTCTGAAAATTGCCGAACAGGGTCGTATTATTGTAGCTCTTGACCAGCAATTGTCAGATGTATGGCGTAAGCTGAATCATGCAGTATCCAACAGTGAACAACGCATACCTCTTTTGGAAGCTGAAGCCACAGAAATCAAAACTGAAATTGAGAAAGAGCAGGACAGAGAAAAAGAACTTGCAGCGGATTACGGCAAGGAAAAGGACTCGCTCAATCAGGAGCTTGGAGCGCACAAAAGCAAGTTGAAGGAAATAACACAGGCAAGGAAAAAATTTGAAGCTATCGGTATCGACGCTATTCTCAATCTTGCAGACCGTGAAACCGCCATCAGGCAAGAAGCCGCTGACAAACAAACCCTATTGGATGATTTATTGAAAACCCATGCATCGATAGAAGAAAAATACAATATCGCAAAGGGCAAACTGGAGAATGCCCGCCAGGCATTTGAGAACAGACAGAATGAGACATATTATCAAAAGCAGGCCATGCTTCAGACAAGCCGCAAGAAATTGGACGACGAACGCACCAGGAACAGAAATAAGGTTATAGAAACTTTTGACGATTGGAGACATGAGTCTGACGAGCGTCTGCAGATGCTGGTGACCGAACAGAACAAGGCGGATAATGCTCTGAAGGAACTTCGCCAATGGCATCCTATGGCAGATGAAATAAAGCAGGCTGATGAGCAGCTCCGGCAGCTGAATCTGATGGAGAAAGAAAATGCTGCCAAACAGGAGGCAACCAAAAGTCAGATTACTCAAATCGCTGCCGAGTATGAGATGAAAGAGGCGGAAATGAAACAAGCATCCCGACGTGAGCAGGAACGTCTTGAAGCCGACCGCAAACAAGCTATCGCTCAAATCACCAGGATTGATGATTTGCTTTCTCATCTGGATGGTTCTCTTTATAAATGGCTTTGTGACAATGCAGACGGATGGGAGAACACCATAGGCAAAGTTGTTGACGAAGAAAGAATTTTATATGCTCAAGGGCTTGAGCCTCAGCTGGATGCTACTTCTGACGACCTATTCGGCATAAAATTGAATCTGGACAATATTACCTCAGTACATCGGACACCTGACGAGTATAGATTAGAGAAAGAAAACTTAGATGAGCAGGTGCAGCAGATTGACCGACAACTTGCACAATTACCAGTTATCCTTCAGGAAGAAATATCAAAACTCGGAAAGAAATACGCAGCACAGCTCAATCCGCTCCGGCAACATGCGACATTATTGAAAGTTGAAGAAGAACAGATACCAATAAAACGACAAAATCTGCAGAATCTTCGGCATAAGCTGGAGATGGAAGAACAAGAGCGTATTTCCCAGGAAAAAGACATTCGTGAACGTTTCTACAATGAGGCGCTGCTGAAAGTGCAGTCAGAGAAAGATGCACGCTTGAAAAGCGAAATAAAGAACAAAAAAGACCTTAAGGAACTTGACACCTCATTCAGCAAGGCCTCAAAGGCACTTGATGAAGAATTGCGCATTTTCAAGGAAACACAAATTTCGGAAAATGCTGAACGCAATCGGGAATTTGCCGAACAGAAGAAGCAGCTCGACGAACAGCTGAAAGCAGAACTTGCAGGCAAAGGAGTTGACACAAATCTTCTTGAACAATATCGTAAAGCATTAGAGGATTTGAATGCGCTGTTGTCGAGGATAGACAAAGAGCGACCGACAGTCATCAGATATCACGATGCTGCAGACAATCTTTTTGCCAAAGAACCTGAAATCAAGAAAACAATCAAGGATATTGACCAGCGGCTCTCAATGATGCGTCAGCGTTATGAAGACAAGCGGACACGCATCGGGAAAAAACTCAAAGAAATGGAAGAGCAACAGAAAATGGTCCT
>CALVDM010000059.1 GCA_944326335.1 uncultured Bacteroidales bacterium | reverse complement strand
CCACGCACCTTGGCTGCGGTCACTCCTTTTGCGGAGCCTGACATCTCCTCAAAAGCGATAGAAGGAATGTACTTCATGATGGTTGATATTAAGGGTTAAATATTGTCTTTGTCTCTGATGAACACACCGTAGAGGAAATGTTCTCTTGGCATTCCTCCCCAGCCAAATGGCACTTGGTGAATAGTAAGCGTTGCGTCTTTTATTGAAGTCTTGAGCATATCCGTACCATAGGTCTGTACACTATTGATGTTGTCACCTACAAAAGGCAGTTCTACATCCACATCCGTAGGGAAACCATCAAGCGTAACAATGTCATCATTGGTTCCGCTTTCTGTGTTGTATGAGCCGGTCATTAAAGCGATCATGCACCAGTTCTCGTTGATATAGCAACTCTGGTAGTAGTCGTACCTGTTATTGGATGTCGTGTTGGTCAATGTCAGTCTCGTTGGCTTTCCAAGCTCGAACACTCCTCTCTGACCTTTAGGAACGTAGATGTTCACAAAGAAGATTGTGTATTCATCGGTCTGGTCAGACCAATAGTCCAGTTTCTCAACACAAATTGTATTGCGGTCCTTTACCCATGTTTTAAGAGTGGTTCCGTAAAGCTTGCCTTCGGCCTCGAACATTATGTAACAGCCACTCATTCCGCTTTTGGGGATAGATAATGACGGTACATATATCTCTAACACTGAAGCAGCTTTAAAAGCCTCGCTCTTGTTGTTGAATGAGAACTTTCCATTAAGTACCAGAACTTTCTCTGACTGAAAGTCATTTAAGGTGATTTCACTTGCTCCGAAGTTATTTCCTGTTGATGTAATCATAGTTGTAATTGTTATTTCTCTAATACTGGAGCCGAGCCAAATACCTCGACGTATTCATTTTCATACTGTCCTCCTCTATGAGCGAAAGTACCTTCTGTTTCACCTCTCCATGTCTGAATCCATATAGCAAACAAACAAGGCCTTGTCATCCATTCACGCTCAGGGTTAGAGCATCTACCAAGAGCCCAAAAAGAAAGATCCGGGAGATTTTCGATAGGCTTCTTGAGAATAAACTCTCCAGACGACACGCCTGTATTATTGGAGTACATAGCATCTACTGACAGAATTGTTGAACCGTGCGACAACTCAAAATCTAGCTTCTCAAATCCTTGGCTCTCGGCTACCTCATTCATAGTAACTCTAGCACGAGGAGTGTACTCTGTATTGTAGGCTGTAGAACCTTCTTTGCAAACCGCACTGATGGCCATAGACTCACCGGTGAAGCCGGTCTTCTTGTCAAGCCAGTAGAACTCACAGAAGTACTTCTTACCAGCTTCAGGAGCTACGCCCATAACCGATGTATAAAGTGCAGTCATATCGGCATCGCCCCAGTCAGGAGCCATACCAGGAGTAATGATTACTGTCTGACCTCAGCCGGAAGATACTCCAGGACTGAGAGCAGAAGTCATCTTGAATACAAGCACATGATCTTCAGAAGGCTGTTCAAGACCAGTGAACACGATCATATCAGGTGAGATCCAAAGGTCTTCGTAAAGAACCTCAGGAACATCATTGATGTAAGCTGGAGCATCCTCCAGCATTGGCTCACCGACCATCTGCAGATTGCTGTTGATACGGACAAAGGCATTATGCGGAGTAAGCTCCGCTGCCTGTCCGAAAGTCGAGATACCTTTCATCTTCTCGGCAAGAGCAGCCCACGCCTTTATCTGGCCATCGGACAACTTCTTGTACGAGCGTGAGATCTTAGAAAGACGGTTGCGAGACACTGCCTGAGCAGGAGTTTTATCCTTTGAAGGTATAGTACGTGCAGAAAGGACCTGACGACCTTTTGATACTCTGGCCGTCACGTCCCCAGCTGAACCTCTAAACTCATTAAATGCAATTGATGGCAATGCTTTCATAACTCAAACGAATCTCTGAAAGCAAAGATATATAATAGGTAAAGGCTTGATTTAAAAGTGGTTTTGATTGCGTTTCTTTGCGTCTACTTGCCAAGTAGAAACAAAAAAATCCTGCCCAAAACTGAGCAGGATCGAGTATTCTTATATGTGTTGTGCTACTACTGATTTTAAGACCTAAAATGTTCGATAGGAATTAATGGAATAGATACGAAACTAAGAGGTGTACCTTTAAGGTTTTTCATTAGTACTCCGCGAAGTGCTCCAATTGTAGCAATAATAAATGTATCAAGAACTATAGTATCTTGTGTGGCAACATTTCCTTTATTATCATATGATATGATATTTTTAATTGGAGACAGGCCAAATGACATTGATATAGCATTTGTTACAAGAGTAGTATCTGTAGAAGAGTCAACAATGTTTACTTTTGCACTAACAACAATGCGATCTTCTTCCATAAGAGGTTTCATGTCATGACCAATCTGTATATTGATCATTTCAGGATTTAACGAGTCATAATTAAAATCATAGTTGAATCTATATTCGATTTCATTAATTGACTCAAGTCTATATTTAATATCCATATTTGTTAATGTTTAAGCAATTGCAAAAGCGTAATTGTTTGAAGTGCTCCATTCACCTGTAGTAGAGTTAAAAACACTATTTCCAGACATAATATAAGGGAAAGGTGATCGAGTCTTTGTAACTTTACGATGTGTTGCAACGGTAGATATTCTTCTAGTTCTCATCTCTGAATTAGGGAGCAAACGAATGCCTAAGCAATCGCTAATGTCAGATAGAGTATCTACGGTAAAATTTCTGTTACCAGAGAGCCATTCTGAGATTTCAGATTCGCTCTTACTCATAAGTTCTGCAAAGGCTTTCTGAGAAAGTTTCTTCGCTTCTAATGCATCTGCTATCTTGACAGCAATAAGCATTCTGTCGCGAGTGCGACGCCTATCTTCTTCTGTTATAGAAGACATGATTTTTGTCAAAGTTGCTGATGGCTTTCTTCTGTTGGTACTCATATGTCAAGGTCTATAAAATCAGTTGTTGTAATCGTTCCGTCTTCCCCAACTTTTAAGTCTTTTTCAATTATTGCCTTGTTGATGCATGCTGCTAGTCTTCGCATCTGTTGGGCTTTGGAATTAAGTAATTCGTCTTCTTGATAAGCGGATATTTCAGGAGGCTTATATCCGCCATCACCTAATATTATGCAAGCGCTGCCTATTCTTAAGCAATATAAACGCATTCTATTGTGCCAAAATGCTACAACTCCATCACCTGGCGCCCCTTCGTTTTCTTTGAAAAATTGAATTCTGCATCCGGTGTCATTACCCATGGATTCCAATTTCTTTGCCATCTCTGCCAAATCCTCTCCGTATTGAGCATTATCTTCAAAAAAATGGTCCATAAGTGTCATGTCGTCATCCTCAAACATGACTGAATAGATTTGAGCCATCCCTCCTGAGAACTCATCAATATTCACGATTTCAAATTTCATTTCCTTGGCCAATCAAATTTGGTGTGCAAATTTAAGTGAAAATTAGGATATAACCAAATTTCGGCCGAATTTTCTGCAAAAATATAAATTATGTTAAATTTCTAAATCTAGTTTTTATATATACAAATGATATCAACAATTGTTATAAGTAATTATATGGCTGCAATCGCTGAAACACTATGATAAATCGACCTGTACCCAGTCACAGAATCAATCAGCAGATATCTCACATGCACCTGGAACACCTCAAGATCCATTCTGTTGCGGGGCACAGTAAACACGATCTCTGAACTCGAACTCTCAGGCACAGAAGGGGAGAGATAGTTCCTCATTAGTCCAGGATGACATCCGCGACCAGGCTCAGTGACCTGGATCTTACCAAGAACCCTGTACCTGCTGAACTCCTCAGTACCGCATAAAGTCAACCTGAACCTCAGCTCCACATCAAACAACGACACTGCCTCATATCCAACGAAATCCATGCTGAAAATCGGAAACGTCTCGAACCTCCTCGGAACCGGTACATGCTCATCTCCCAGCTGAGCAAATCCATGATAAGCTGACACGAACAGGTTATACCCACTGATACTGTTCCCATCCCCATACGGAGGACGATGAGCAGCAACTCCATCAGCATACTTCCTCCACTTGTTCTGTTGCTTTGAGGTCAATCCTCTCCAGGCTTTGATCGCTCTCTGGTGGAGACTCTTCTGCTCCAGCTGTTCAGCAGTACCAGCAAACTCAGAATACGCCTTGCTCCTGAAATAACACACCCCATTACGGTG
>CALVDM010000058.1 GCA_944326335.1 uncultured Bacteroidales bacterium | reverse complement strand
TATGCGAGATCCGGCAGGCAATATATGTTGAAACTGCTCCCTATTTCTTTCACTATCCAGGAAAGATATTCCTTTGAATGGTCATGGTACATAAGCATATATTCATGCTCCTTGTTTTCACAGAATAATATCGTCTCCATTGCAATGTCATGGTACTTCCCGAGCACATCATCCATGCTCCATCCGAGTTTTGAGAAGATATTGAACCACCGGTAACAGTCCGGATCTGTGTCGAAGAACCCAGTCGCAATTCCTTTCAATGATTCGAGTGCGTCCGCACTGTCATCGTCAAACAGCCAGTATCCGGCAGCCTTGTCGAATGAGTCCTTGAACCTGATGTATGGATACAGGCTGTCATCCGCATATCCGGATATGCAGTACATATAGAAATTGTACAGGCAGTTGCACAGGTTCCACTGCTCTGCAGCGGTCGTTGCCCAGCCTCTGAACGAGAAGTGGTCGACCCTTAATCTTCTGAAACATTTACCGGTATCTGTAATGCCGTCATAACATCCGCTCATTATGCGGTCGGTTTTTATGCTTGAATCAATGTCTTTCATTCCTCCAATCCCTTTGAAAAAATTGACAATGCGGTTTTAAAATTGTTCAAAACAGCTTCGCTGCGGGCTTGAGTATCCTTAACGCTTATTTTTCCGGTCTTGAACGGTTCGCGGCATCTGGCTATAAGGTCAATGGCTTCTTTGTCATCAAGTTCAGGCATGTCTTTATAGCAGTGCTGCTCCATCGGACTGCTGCAATCCAAAAGATAGTTACCTCTTTCTTCATCCCACATTTCTTCTCTTAAAACCCATAATACTTCGATATTGAAAAGGTAACTGCATCGGGAAAGTGCTTCAACGGCAAGGTCATAATACTTGCCTACAGCATCTTCCACGGTGCAGCCTGTGAGGTTCCCGGGGATATGTCCTGGTCTGTCTTCATATTTGATTGCATCCCAGACATGCCTCCTTACTCTTCTGACATCGGAATCTCCGTTAGGGCACATGGCTTTTTCAGCAGCGGCAAGTCTCGACACGGTATCTTTGAGAACGGAAAGCGTTTCAATGTCAATGGCATTCCGTTTGAGGCATTCAACTACTTTAACATATTCCTGCCTGTACTCATCATCGGAAAACCTGCTGTCCTGCATATAGCCCGAAATGGAGTACAGATAAAGGTAGTATAAGAAATTCAACAAATTGCATTGCGTGACTGCATTAATGACCCAGTTGTCGCCAGAGTGGTATTCTTTAAATGTTTCCAGATGCACTTCATTGTCATATACGGTTTCTGCGGCATCCGGATTCGATCCCAGTTCTTCCGGTATGTAAACTCTTTCTATCAGCATGACAGTGAAAATTTAAAAGTTATAGTTTGTGTGATTTCTTATATGACTGGACAGAATTGTGGAAATACTCCCAGATGAACACCATAGCCAGTGTATCCAGCTCGCAATAAACCTTCAGTGCCTTTTCAAGAGCTGGTACGAGCCGGACATCTGAAAACTGTAGCCTCGTATATGCAGCAAGAGCAGCACCGCCATTTGCTATCTGCATATCATCGTCTTTCTGTGACAGGATTTGTGCCGAATCTTTATCCAGGTCGAGATAAGCGGCAATGGACGGCAGAAGCCCGTAAGGATTCCGGACAGTATGCCCGTCATCCTCATAGTCTATCCATGCCTTGCCCTGTTCCCAGTTGAGGCTTGGAATGGCATCCGACCCATAGACCGGAACGGAATACTTCTCCCTGATGAACTCAGATGAATTCAGGACGGCAGGCAGCACTTTCTTTATGGAATAGCTGCCTTTCATGGACGGATGGAAATAGAATTTTACGACAGCTTCGGCAAGGTCAGCCATGTCCCTGTGTCCGGAGTGTCCGTCATTGTGTGTAATCCCGTCAATGAATTCCATCAGTTCCTCCCGGTCGCTTTCCCTGCTTTGCTTCAACTGCTCATATATTGCCCGGAGGATTGTATTCTCATGGTGCGAGTATCTGAAAATAGTCCCGTCATCAGATGAAAGCTGCCTTTTCAGCTCCCTGACGAAATCGAAATTCGGGAAATGTCCCTTTTCGATATTCAGGTACTGACCTGCATGTCTGATTGAGTATTGTCCGGATGCTTCCGATTCGACAATGTGATGCGAGAACTGGAACGCCACCGGTTCATACGGATGCATACCCCGGTAGAACGGCAGGGCGGCTGTGCTGGTCTCAAAGTCAATGAAATGAAGAGGATATTTCCATGAGCCCATTTCCCGGGCAAGTCCGGCAATGTCCAGATATACATTGTCTTTTATGTTCTCCTGAATCCAATGCGTAAGCATTTGTGTGCGGTCTGTAGCCATAGCTGTCTGAAGGCATCTTCTCGTCATAATATTCAACGGTCCGGCGTCTCCTGCACGGCTCATTCCCAAGTCATCAAGAGAAATGTCATCCAGAAAGTATTTTTTCTGTCCGATAAGGCGGTTTCTCTGCGGTCCGAAAAATTGTGCAGGCAAATCTTTCAGGAGCGGACGACCGAAGTCATCCTGACTGAATCCCGCCGCCTCTGTCCAACATTCCCTATAACCGTCCTTTTTATTGGAATCGTCTCCCGGCAATTTGTGGAAAGGGCATTTGAAGCACTTTGGACTGAGGTGTATCTGTGCAGTATGGCGATTGCAGTATATGTCCGCCATTTCCTTCACGAATTCCTCGAACTTTGAGGTCCCCGGTTGTATCGGGGATGAGATTTCCATGAATCCGGATCC
>CALVDM010000057.1 GCA_944326335.1 uncultured Bacteroidales bacterium | reverse complement strand
TGAGATCGGATATGGTGCATATTATCTTTGTCTTCTTCTCGAACATCGCTGTATTCCCGCTAAATGAAAACCGATGCGAATTTAAGAAATAATTTGCTATTTTTGTCAAATTTCAAACGGACGGACATGGATTTCGGAGAGAACACGGGAAGGAGCAGGATGCTGCCTCCGCTGCCTGAAAGAATGAGACCCGGCACACTTGAGGAATACGTCGGGCAGAAGCACCTTGTAGGTGAAGGGGCGGTAATATATGAAATGGTCAGGAACGGTTCCCTGAAATCATTCATCCTGTGGGGGCCTCCGGGAGTAGGCAAGACCACTCTCGCCAGAATCATCGCGAGGACACTCGACCGTGAATTCTACACGCTGTCCGCAGTGAGCGCCGGTGTGAAGGAGGTGCGTGAAGTGATAGACAAGGCCAGGGGCGAGTCCATATTCTCGACAGCAGGCTCCCCCGTCCTTTTCATTGACGAGATACACAGATTCAGCAAGTCCCAGCAGGACGCCCTTCTCGGTGCAGTGGAGGAAGGTGTCGTCACACTCATCGGGGCCACTACGGAAAACCCGTCCTTCGAAGTCATAACGCCTCTGCTGTCGCGCTGCCAGGTGTTCGTGTTGAAGCCTCTCGGGAAAGAAGACCTTGAAGTCCTGCTGCACAGGGCCGTCACGGAAGATGTCCTGCTGAAGCAGAGGAAATTCGACATAAGGGAGACCGAGGCCCTGTTCCGTTACAGCGGAGGGGATGCACGCAAGCTCCTGAACATCCTCGACCTGCTCGGATCCACGTTCGGAGGCGGCGAGACAGTGGTCATCGACAACGCGAACGTCACGTCGAGGCTCAACGAACATCTTTCGGTCTACGACAAAGGCGGGGAAATGCACTACGACATAATTTCGGCCTTCATCAAAAGCATAAGGGGCTCGGACCCCAATGCGGCCGTCTACTGGCTTGCAAGGATGCTCAACGGAGGAGAAGACCCCCTGTTCATCGCAAGGAGGCTCTGCATACTAGCTTCCGAAGACATCGGTCTCGCGAATCCCAATGCCATGCTGCTCGCCAATGCGTGCTTCAACACCGTCCACAACATCGGTATGCCTGAAGCCAGGATTCCTCTTTCCGAGACAGCCATATACCTCGCCACATCTCCCAAGAGCAATTCTGCGTACCTTGCGATAGACAAGGCCATGGCCGCAGCAAAGGACACACAGGACGCGCCCGTGCCGCTTTATCTCAGGAATGCGCCCACAAAACTCATGGAAGAGCTCGGATACAGCGACGGGTACAGGTATGCCCATGACTATCCCGGACACTGGACAGACCTGGAATTCATGCCGGAAAGGCTCAAGGGGACGAAATTCTACGAACCTGCCGACAACAGGCGTGAAGAGGAGACAGGAGAAAGGTTGTCCAGGATGTGGCCCAAATACGGTTACGGAAAATGACATCCGTCAGAACGCCGCAGTGAAATTCCTCGCAACCCAGAAGAGGCATATGACGACGAGAGCCACAACCGCCGCATTCCTGCGATACAGGACATCGAGGATTCCGCCGAAGAACGTGCGGATGCTTCCGTCGCCTGCATGACGTACTGCGAGGAGCGACACAGCATAAAGCACGGCATAGGGTATCGCGGCAACCATGAGCGCGTTGTAATGCAATGCCTGAAGCAGGTCGCCGTTAAGAAGGCAGTGGAGAGCCCGTTGCAAGCCGCATCCGGGGCACTCGAGACCTGTCAGGAGATGGAACAGGCATTTGGGATGGAATTTCCCGTGGGCCGGGTCCGAGACTGCATAGAACACAAGGACCGCGGCCACCGAGATGGCCGCAGCCATGACTGATATCGTCTTTGCGGCTGTCCGGCTGCCTAAGCGAAACATCCCGTGAAGATGGCATCCTCATTATTCAACAGAATCCAGAACGGAAGGGTGGCCCCGACAACAATCAGGATAATGTAGATCAGCCAGAACACAACTGTCAGCAGGATTCCGGCCAACGACCACAACCTGGCCTTCCGGGAGTATTCCCTGGCAGAGGCATAATCTTTTGCATACCACGCGGAATCCACCTTTGAAGCATAGACGATTCCTATGATACCGAAAACCATACAGCAGAACAGCGTCGTGAGTATGGAGAGGACAAGGTAGGAAGAGGGCCGCTCAGGCATGGCCGGGGCAGCCTTCCTCTCCTGCAGCGCGTCCGCCTGCATGTCACAACCGCAGCTGGTGCAATATCTGGCGCCTTCAGGCAGCTCCGTCCCGCAATTCCTGCAAAACATAATCAATACAGTTTAGAGCCGTATCCGTCAGAACAGCGGGAATGTCTTGTCGTTCTTGACATACTTCTCGTTGAAGACGTCATCGGTGAGTGTGAGGATATAGATTCCCTGGACAAATGTCACAATCGACCAGATGCCGCATGAACACAGTGAAATCACAATGGTCAGGATGCCGGCTGTGGTCTTTCCGATATAGAAGTAGTGGATTCCGAGCGACCCGAGGAATATGCCGAGCAGTCCTGCGACAACTTTGTCCTTGTCCTGGGGCGTTACGGCACGCACCTGTCCCACAGGCTTCCCGCAGGACGGGCAGAACTTGGTGTCTTCAGGGATTTTCGTCCCGCAAGACTGGCAATAGACATCCTTGACTACGGGAGCTCCGCAATGAGGGCATACGGCAGCGGAATCAGATATTTGCTGTCCGCATTCTTTACAGTTAATCAGTGCCATAGTAAAATAGGGTTAAAGTCAGACTGTAAAGTTAAACATAATTCGGGGTTTTCCAAACAGTATCCGCGTTCGGTGCCGGCGGACATGCATTCTGCTGCCGTCAGAACGGATATCCGACACCGAAATGCACGGCGTATCCGTCCCTCTTGAGCCATTGCCCGGGCCTGAGCCACTTCTGCTCCCTTGCAGGGTCGTGCAGGCGCATACCCATGTCCAGCCTGAGGACAAGGAAGTTCAGGTCGAGCCTTATGCCGACGCCCCAGTTCGCCGCAATGCTCTCGGCAAACGTGCTCATCATGAGTTTGGATGCGGTGTTGTTCTCGCCTCCCGTATCCCTGAGTGTCCAGACGTTTCCCGCATCGATGAATACGGCCCCGTCAACCTTCCAGAACATCTTGAACCGGTATTCCACATTCGCTTCGAGCTTCATGTCGCCCGTCTGGTTCGCGATGATGAAGGTCCTGTCGAGGGGTGCGAGTCCGGGGCCCACAGACCGTGCCTGCCATCCCCTCAGGCTGTTGGCACCTCCGGAATAGAAATGTTTCTCGAACGGAAGCGCAGTCGAGTTGCCGTAGGCATAACCGGCCCCGACAAGGAATCTCGTCGCGATGGCCTGGCCGTCGTTTCTCCCGAACCTCCAGGTCTTTCCGATAGTGAGTTCT
>CALVDM010000056.1 GCA_944326335.1 uncultured Bacteroidales bacterium | reverse complement strand
GCTTATCGAAACTTTTCTGAATGAAATCACGTCTCCGGACGGGATACAAGAAAACGGCGGCCAGGAATACAGGATAATGAGACTTGCGGAAAACGACATCCCGCAGATGCGGGAACTGTTCCGCTCCACCGTCCTGTGTGTGAATTCCAGGGACTACACCGACGAGGAATGTAAAGACTGGGCATCGTGTGGAGACAGCACGGAGCACTGGAAAGACCTTTTGTCAGAAAATGACTTTTTCGCGGCTCTCGACGGCGTCGGAAATATCATCGGCTTCTCATCCATGAACGCCGGAGGACACCTGCATTCGCTTTTCGTACACAAGGACTGGCAGGGCAAAGGCGTGGGTGCACGGTTGCTTTCGGAAGCGGAGAGACTGGCCCTGGAATACGGTGCGGAAAAAATAACTTCCGAGGTCAGCATCACTGCCAGGCCATTCTTTGAAAGACACGGCTACAGGACGGTGAAGGAGCAGAAGGCGAAGGCAAACAGGATGTATCTGACAAATTACGTGATGGAAAAGCCCTGCGGGACAAGGATATTGCCTGTAAAGGCTGACAAAAAACGGTATCTGTCTCTTCTGCTTGTCGGTGACGAACAGGAATCCATGATTGACAGGTATCTGGAGCGGGGCGAAATGTATGTAATGCAGGATATGTCTGGGATGCCGGCGGCCGTTGCCGTAGTCACCGATGAAGGTGACGGAGTGCTTGAACTGAAGAACATAGCGGTAGCCCCGCGTTTGCAGGGGAAAGGATACGGACGGAAGATGATAGAATTTCTGTGCCGGCATTACAGGGAACGGTTCAGAGTCCTGACCGCAGGGACAGGCGACAGCCGGAAGACCATGTCATTCTACAGGAATTGCGGATTCGGCTACTCGCATACCATAGAAGATTTTTTCGTGAAGAACTATGACCGCCCCATAATCGAAGAGGGCAAAGCCTTGAAAGATATGGTTTATTTCAAACGCAACATACAGGACCGATGAACGCAAAGCAAGGAATGCAGCCGGTATCTCGATGTCCTGAAAGAGATTGAATTGCAGGAATTCAGGTCGGAAATCTATAAAAGGAAGCTCAATAAATTTGTAAATAGAAGCGTGTTATGATATTCAAAAGGGAAAAGGTTATGGAATCTGATAAAGACCGGAAATTATTCAATGGGAAGCTGCGTCCGAAATATGTGTGCGGAATCATTGATAAGTTGAGGAAAGATGAAATATTCGTATTCGGGAGCAATCTTGACGGCTACCATGGCGGAGGGGCAGCCTATTTAGCCTTCAAGAAGTTCGGAGCAGTCTGGGGTCAGGGAGTCGGATTGCAGGGGCAGAGTTATGCAATACCTACGATGCAGGGCGGTGTCAGTACGATAAAGCCTTATGTGGATGAATTCATTGCATTTACCAAAGAGCATACAGAACTTTATTTCTATGTGACAAGGATAGGTTGCGGGATAGCCGGGTTTACGGATGCAGACATTGCGCCGCTGTTTGCCGATGCGGCAGAACTTGAGAATATAGCATTGCCGGAGAGCTTCATTGCATACTATGCCGAACCGCGACAAAATTTCAGGTAATTATGTAAATATGTGTGAAATGAACCTTAAAGGCATTTTCCGGCGAATCACATTGCAAGGAGGTACCTTACCTGAATTGAAAGAGCCTCTATTCAGGCAGAAGCTTGTTGCATTTACCGGTGCAGGAATAAGTGTTGAAAGCGGAGTCCCGTCTTATAGGGACAGTGCCGGCACATGGAATTCTGTGGATCCGGAAGAATATGCCACTGCTGCAGCATTTTATGAGAATTGAAATTTGCATATTTGCAGGGTAATAGTTCTAATTAGTCTATAATCAATATGCTTATGAAAAAGATTTATTGGAACCCTGCAGAAATTATTGTAAATTTTATGTTATTCCGTGTAGGTGGAATAATAATATTGGATTATGTCAAAAAAGATCAGAATCCCCGGAGTGTCGTTTTCACTCAGCCGGGCATTGGGAATAGACAAGGTGAAGCGGCAGATTGCCATGGAGACAGGCATCCCGACCACAAGGTCCGGACTGGAAAAGAAGATCGGCCGCACGATAATCAATGCCGTCTTCGGACGCAAGACAAGATGACATACACAGGCGGAGACTATAGTCGCGAGGACGTTTGCAAGAACTCCAGCACATCGTTCCATACCTGTTCCTTCCCGGTCTCGTTGAGTATTTCATGCCTCATGCCGGGGTAGAGGATATGCCGGACATTTCCATACCCTGCAACTTCCATGGCCTGTACTGCCTCGAGGAACTTTTTCCTGCTTATCAGGCAGGGATCTTCTTCGCCTGAGATGAAAAGCACCGGCATGGACGGATTGGCCGGCTTCCAGTCTTTCGTGCGGTAGGCATCCTGCATCAGGGAAAACAGGTTGATGAAGCCGTCGTTCGTAAACTGGAAATTGCAGAGTGGGTCCGCATCATAGTCCCGTACGATTTCCGGGTCGGAACACACCCATGCATGCGCGGATTCTTCTCCCTTGAATCCACGGTTGAAGGCTCCGAATGCCAATTCCTGAATCAGTTTCGGACGATGCCGCCGTCCTGCGACAAGCGTGTATGCTTTTGCAAGCAGCTTGGCAAATGCCACTCCGCCATTGCGGCTCGGACATCCGCATACGACCAGTCCGCATATTTCGTTATCATGCCTTTTTGCATACGACCGGACAGCCATGGACCCCATGCTGTGCCCGAAAAGAATGACAGGGAGCCCTGGAAATTCCGTTTTAGCCACTTTCGTGACTTCATGTATGTCTTCTGTCAGCGCAAGGTAGCCCCCGTCATAAAAATACCCGAGGTCTTCCGACGACTTTACCGACTCGCCGTGCCCCCTGTGGTCATGGATTATGCAGGCAAACCCGTTAGCTGCCAGAAATTCCATAAAAGGAATATACCGCTCCTTGTGTTCGCACATTCCGTGCACTATCTGGACTACAGCCTCCGGTTTTCCGTGTGGCTGGCAGATGAGTATGCTTATCTTGAGATTGTCGGCAGGGGAGAGTATGGACTCTTTCCTTAATCCGCATGCGCTGTAGTTGACTTCTGTTTCCATATTCCGGGATTTTCGCGGCCGTCCAGCAAAAAATACTCCATATCGGCATCTGCAGTTAAATAATTTTGAAATCTGAATATGGCTCACTCCCGTCACTTTCGCCTGCACCAGCATTTGCGGAGGTTCAGGATGTTTCTCCGGAAATTTGTCTTATCTACAATTTTTTTTGTCCAAACAACAAAAAGTGGCCTTGACGGCTTGTGCGGAAGGGGTGTGGCTGTTATATTTAACAGAAAAACAAACATCATGAAGAATTTCAGGAAATACGCCGTCCTTTTGATGACGGCTGCAATGGCGTGTGGAATGCTGACATCCTGCCAGGACAAGAAAGATACCGAGCCGGAGGAAGAGCCGATAACCATCAGGAAAGTTTGGCTGATGGAATATATCGATGAGGATACGGGGAAAAAATATGGATATATCGGATACGACTTCGGCATGATTGACGGGACCTATCATATTATTGATGGTTATGAGGAAAGTGAAGAATTCGTGGAACGTATGAACAAGATATATGATGGACTGGAACTCTCGATGTACGAGATACCTTATATGTCAATAGGAGAAAATGCTAACCTTGAAATAGTTGAGACTGATGCCACGAGCGGCACCATAACTGTTGGAAGCAATGGAGAAAACTTGTTCGTGCAGTACAAGAACCTGACGAGAGACTCGGTCATTATGATATTGGAACAAGACGGCGAAACAACACCTGAAATAGAATTCAGGACTCCTGAAGGATGGGGGCTTACGGTAACCCGATATGTGGACATTACATCTTATGAATTTGGCTCTTCCGACGAAAAGTGACCGTTGATTTATCCTTGAATACGAACTTATTATCGACAATTAAACCCCGACGACCATGGAAGCGAGAAAGACCCTGACCCTGATGCTGGCCGCACTGGCCCTGACGGCCTGCAAATATGACGACTCCGAACTGTGGGAGCAAGTCAACCGGAACACCGAACACTATACGGGCATCAAGGTGGATTTCGGCGACACGCAAAGACTCTTTATGACCTGTGGCGAAACGATGGCCGTGGACTTCACCGCCGAAGGTAGCGACCGGTTCACCACTGACAACCTCTTTACCGTCGCCCCCTACGGTTGGAAAGCCGAGGTAACACTTCCGACACGCGCCGCCACCGGCTTCATCCTGAACGTGACCGCCCCCGCTGATGCGGCAAGCGGTGCTGTCGAGGGTGACATCCTCGTGATGCTGGACAACGGGCAGGGCAGCACCACCATCGGACAACTGACGGTGGCAGCTTGTAGCCTCACGGGCACCGAGCTGAAGGCAGGTGGCGTCCAGCCCGGCGAGCTGGCCACGGCGATAGGTGACCGCGCTGACCTGACCTCCGTCACCGTGACAAGCGGCACGCTCAATGAGACCGACTGGGCAGCAGTCAAGCAAAGCAAACGCACGTTACAGACAATCGACCTTGAGGGAGCGGCTTATACGGGAGCGGATAGTAATAACTGGATATACAAAGATGATGGAGCTGTTGTTTATGGTAATACTACACTTATAACAGTCAAATTACCGCAAGGGATCACAGGGCTTGGATATAGAGCATTCATCGCTTGTTTCTCTCTGACCTCTATCATCCTGCAGGAGGGACTGACAAGTATCGGAGATTCAGCATTCGCTGGCTGCGAAGCCCTGACCACCGTCACCTGCCTGGCCACGACGCCGTCAGAGCTTCGCAACACATCCTTCAGCGGTTGCAGCGCCCTTACCGCCATTTATGTCCCCGCCGGCTCGGTAGAAGCCTATCAGGCAGCGACTGGCTGGAGCGACTACGCAGACATCATCCAGGCCATACCGTAAAGAGAGGGATTCGTTTGTCCGGGAATGATTCCGAAAAGAATCTCTAATGTCATTGAGTCCTGCCCTGACCGTGTCTGCCGATTGTCAGTCGGCGTCGTTGTCGCACATATGCCTGATAAACGCCTCGTTCTTTTCATATTCATCCCCGGTGA
>CALVDM010000055.1 GCA_944326335.1 uncultured Bacteroidales bacterium | reverse complement strand
GTGGGAGAGTAGGTAGCTGCCGCTTTTAGGCATAGAGCTCCGGAAGGGACATCCTTTCCGGAGCTCTTTTTTATTGTATGCTGAAGCCTTGTGGGCTGAAATGAATGCATCCTTTTCATGTTACTTGGCGAGATTGATTCATCCTGATATGGATGATTGTACTGAAACTGCTCTCCGGAGGCGTCATTGCTGACGATACGGTCCCGTATGCCTGGTGGGCTACGGGGCTTGCAGTTCTTGGTGTCATCCTTTATTTCCTTGCCCTCATGTCATCACATCTTGCGGCTTTCCGTGTCGAGTCGAACATAAGGAAGGACATGATGCGTAAAGTGGTGGAAATGCCTCTCGGCTTTTTCGATGTGAACACGAGCGGGAAAATCAGGAAGATAATAGACGACAATGCTTCCGTCACTCACAGTTTCATTGCTCATCAGCTTCCTGACCTTGCAGGTGCCGTGCTTGTACCTCTGATTGGTATTGTGATGATTATTGCCGTGGACTGGAGGATGGGGCTTGTCTGTCTTGTCCCTGTCGCCGGAGCCTTGATGCTGATGGGATTTTCAATGGGTGAAAAGGGGCGGCATTTCATGGCTTCTTATATGGATTCTCTCGAGGAGATGAATTCCGAGGCAGTGGAGTATGTCAGGGGAATCCCGGTCGTGAAGGTGTTCCAGCAGACGATATATTCCTTCAAGAATTTCCACAGAAGCATAATGGACTACAGCAGGATGGTCACGGGATACACGCGCATGTGGGAAAAACCGATGTCCGCATATACCGTCCTTGTCAATTCGTTTGTCTTTTTCCTCGCCCCTGTCGTCATGATTATGCTCGGGAACGGCAGTGAGCCTGTCGATGCGGTTGCCGATTTCATACTTTTCGCCCTCGTGACCCCGGTATTTTCACAAAGCATAATGAAGATAATGTATCTTGACCAGGCTGTCGGACAGGCCGGTGAGGCTGTCAGAAGACTCGACTCTCTTGCTGAGTATCCTCAAATCATGGAGCCTGCCACTCCGTCCAGTCCGGAACATTTCAATGTAAGGTTCGAACATGTGACATTCTCCTACCCGGGATCTTCGTCCAATGCGGTGGATGACGTGTCGTTCGAGATTCCGGAAGGGAAGACAGTTGCCCTCGTAGGACCGTCAGGAGGCGGAAAGACAACTATTGCAAGGCTTATACCGCGGTTTTGGGATGTATCCGGAGGTTCAGTGTCGATAGGAGGTGTCGACGTAAGGAATATCCGCCGGGATGAACTGATGAAGGATGTGTCGTTCGTTTTCCAGAATGCGCATCTGTTCAAGACCACATTGCTTGAGAATATCAGGTGCGGGAACATGTCTGCCGACGATGAAAGCGTGGACAGGGCCATAGATGCTGCAAGATGCCGGGAGATAATCGACAGACTTCCGGATGGGCTCATGACGAAGATAGGGACGGACGGGACATATCTTTCGGGCGGAGAACAGCAGAGGATAGCCTTGGCCCGGGCCATATTGAAGGATGCACCTGTAGTTGTCCTCGATGAAGCCACGGCTTTCGCAGACCCGGAGAACGAACATCTGATACGCAAGGCTCTTGGCTCCTTGATGAAAGGCAAGACCGTGCTGATGATAGCGCACAGGCTTTCGACGATTGTGGACGCTGACATGATTATGGTGATTGACGGAGGCCGTATCCGGGAACAGGGCACACATGAGGAACTTCTCGCAACGGAAGGGATATATTCCTGCATGTGGAATGAATATATGAAATCAACAGATTGGAAACTTCAGGCAATAAGGAAATCATCTGCCTGTAAATGACAACATTATGCTGGAAATGATAAGAAGACGTTTCGCACTTTCGGAAAAAGGTGCAAAAGATTTCTGCAAGGGCGTGGCATTCACGGTCTTGCTCGATTTGGCCCTCATGCTTCCCGCAGTATTCATATTCTTTTTCCTGAGGGGATTCCAGTGGGCTCGGGACGGACTCGGATATGAGAATCCGGGCGCGGTATGGCCGTGGTGCGTGATTGCTTTGTCAGCCATGCTCCTTATGTATGTGATTGCCGTGTTCCAGTACAGGAGCACATACACATCAGTGTATGATGAGAGTGCGGTCAGGCGGATTTCTCTGGCTGAAAAATTGAGGCGGCTGCCTCTTGCGTTTTTCGGCGAAAAGAATCTTTCTGACCTTACGTCTACCATAATGGACGACTGCACGGACCTTGAACATACCTTTTCCCACGCTGTACCGCAGCTTATCGCGTCCTTGACAAGCATCGCGATTGTAGCTGTCGGGATGTTCTTCTACAATTGGCAGCTGGCTCTTGCCTTGTTCTGGGTTGTTCCGGTCGCTTTCCTGATTGTGTATCTGTCCAGAGAGAGAAAACACAGGGAATTTTTCGAGTATTACGGGACTCGCAGAGCCGTAGCGGAACGTATCCAGGAAGGACTCGACAATGTGCAGGAGATAAAGTCGTATTCTCTTGTGGAGACGTACATGCATGACCTGTATGCAGATGTGGACCGTAACGAGAAGGTGCAGACGAAAGGCGAGCTGATGACCGGAATAATGGTGAACGGCTCGCAGAGCATACTCAAGCTCGGCCTTGCCGGAGTGATACTTGCCGGGGCCGGGATGCTTGCTTCAGGTACTCTGGATATTTTCACCTACATTGTGTTTCTTGTGGTCGGTGCAAGGATATATGCCCCGGTGAACGAGGTCCTGAACAATCTTGCAGCTCTTTTCTATCTCGATACCAAAATCGGCAGGATGAACGAGATGGAGAGGATGCCTGTGCAGCAGGGGGCCGAGGAGTTCAATCCGGACGGATACGATATCGAGTTCAGGAATGTGTCGTTTTCCTACGGGACTGGCAAGACTGTGCTGAAGAATGTGTCTTTCGTGGCCAGACAGGGAGAGATAACAGCATTGACCGGACCTTCGGGAAGCGGCAAGACCACGGCTGCCAAACTTGCAGCAAGGTTCTGGGATGCCGATTCCGGGACGATAACAATCGGTGGCGTGGATGTCAGCGGCATCGACCCGGAAATTTTGCTGAAAAGTTATTCCATAGTCATTCAGGATGTTGTCCTGTTCAACGCGTCTGTCATGGACAATATCCGGATCGGAAAAAGAGATGCGACCGACGAGGAGGTGCTGGCTGCAGCCCGCCTTGCCAACTGCGACGAGTTCGTGGAGCGTCTGCCGCACGGGTGGAATACGGTCATAGGCGAGAACGGGGAGACCCTGTCCGGCGGGCAGAGGCAAAGGATTTCCATAGCCAGGGCAATGCTCAAGGATGCTCCTGTCGTGCTGCTTGACGAGGCCACGGCTTCTGTCGATGTGGAGAACGAGACACTCATACAGTCCGCATTGTCGGAACTTGTCCGGGACAGGACAGTGCTCATTATTGCGCATCGCATGCGTACTGTTTCCGAAGCCGACAGGATCGTGGTGCTTTCCGGGGGAGAAGTGGTGGAAGACGGCTCTCCGGAGGAGCTTCTCTCAAGGGACGGGACCTTCAGCAGGATGTACCGTATCCAGGCATTGCAGTGAGGGTGCGCGAGGCTGTCCTGACAGCTGGAAAATGTTGGCTTTGTTGACTGTTTTCCCGTTGCTTTTTTTGAAAAATTGCTATATTTGCGGCGTACATCGGGACGCCGCTTTTTCATGGCTCCGAGCTACGGGGACTGGACATCAGAACAACATTTTATATAGATTTTATATGGTTTATTCACACGAAGTGCAGCAGATGTGCTGCGTCAAAAAAGGACCGAACCACGGCCCAGCTCCTATTCCAGAGGAGGGTAAATGGGTTAAATCAAAAGAAATCACAGACATTTCAGGCCTTACTCACGGCGTAGGCTGGTGCGCTCCGCAGCAGGGTGCATGCAAACTTACCCTCAATGTGAAGGAAGGCATCATCCAGGAAGCCCTTGTGGAGACTATCGGCTGCTCGGGAATGACTCATTCTGCGGCCATGGCTTCCGAGATTCTTCCTGGCAAGACTATCCTCGAGGCATTGAACACAGACCTTGTCTGCGATGCCATCAATACAGCGATGCGTGAACTTTTCCTTCAGATTGTCTATGGCCGTACCCAGTCCGCATTCTCGGAGGGTGGCCTTATGGTCGGAGCCGGACTTGAAGACCTCGGTAAAGGTCTCCGCAGCCAGGTTGGTACTCTGTACGGAACACTTGCAAAAGGCCCTCGTTATCTTGAGATGGCTGAAGGTTACATCAAGACCATCGCTTTGGACAAGAATGACGAAATCTGCGGTTACGAGTTCGTGCACCTCGGCAAATTCATGGACCTTGTGAAGAAAGGCACCGATGCCAACGAGGCTCTCAAGCAGGTGACCGGTACTTACGGCCGTTTCTCGAAGGAGGACGGTGCTGTTAAATACATTGACCCACGTAAAGAATAAGGAGGAGACATACTATGATAAGAGAAGTGAAATTTGAAAGCCAGGACCGCCGTATCAAACAGATTCTCGCTGCACTCAATGCTAACGGTATCAAGGACATCGAGGAAGCGAACGCTATCTGCGACAAGTATGGTCTCGACCCTTACAAGACATGCGAGGACACCCAGCCTATCTGCTTCGAGAATGCAAAATGGGCTTACGTTGTCGGCTGCGCAATCGCTCTCAAGAAAGGATGCAAGAACGCTGCTGAAGCTGCAGAAGCCATAGGTATCGGACTCCAGTCTTTCTGCATTCCAGGTTCCGTGGCAGATGACCGTAAGGTAGGTCTCGGGCATGGCAATCTTGCCGCAATGCTCCTTCGTGAGGAGACGAAGTGCTTCGCATTCCTTGCAGGTCACGAGTCATTCGCAGCTGCAGAAGGTGCAATCAAAATCGCAGCTAAGGCAGACAAGGTGCGCAAGGAGCCTCTCCGCTGCATCCTGAACGGTCTCGGAAAGGATGCTGCGCAGATTATTTCGCGTATAAACGGTTTCACATACGTGCAGACTCAGTTCGACTACTACACGGGCAAACTGAACATCGTTCGCGAGATTGCCTACAGCGATGGCCCACGTGCAAAAGTGAAATGCTATGGAGCGGACGATGTGCGCGAAGGTGTGGCAATCATGTGGCATGAGGGTGTCGATGTTTCCATCACAGGTAACTCCACAACCCCTACCCGTTTCCAGCACCCTGTCGCAGGAACATACAAGAAAGAGCGTGTGCTCGCCGGCAAGCCATATTTCTCTGTCGCATCAGGCGGTGGCACAGGGCGTACTCTTCATCCGGACAACATGGCCGCAGGTCCTGCCTCATACGGTATGACCGACACCATGGGCCGTATGCATTCAGACGCACAGTTTGCAGGTTCATCTTCAGTTCCAGCCCACGTGGAGATGATGGGATTCCTGGGAATAGGCAACAACCCTATGGTGGGATGTACTGTTGCCTGCGCCGTGGATGTGGCAACTGCCCTGAACAAGTAATCCAAAATCAGCAAAAAGGGTAATACCTGCTGATAAATAAACTCAAGGGGACGACCCAAAAGTCCTAAAAAGTCCCGTAGGGACCGCACCCGTAGTGGTGCGT
>CALVDM010000054.1 GCA_944326335.1 uncultured Bacteroidales bacterium | reverse complement strand
CAGCATGAATGCCAGATAGTTGATGAACTTTCCTTTCGTATTGATAAAGGAACGGAATATCGCTTTGTCCCGTTCGTCTGTCGGTATCCCTTCCGTCCGAATTTTTACCAGGCGACGCAAATCTCCGATCCGCATCGCGTAAAACTCTGTCAATGAATCCAGTGGCATATCTTTAAATGTCAGGCCGTCAGACAACACTTGTTCCTTGCTGTCACATCCCATAGGACAAATGAAAACAGGCTCAGAAGGCATTTTCCCGGATAAGCATTGTACGGTAAGAGTATAGCTTTCGCCGTTAGACGTAACTTGTGCCTGCTGAATGGCCGCAATCGCACGGCGCAACATCAATTCGTCAGTGACATTCTCTTTCCCACTGTCTTCATCCGGTACCGAAATGACCTGCTCGAACATACATTCCTTACTGTCGTTAATCAGTTCACTCCTGAATTTTTCATACGAGGATTTATACGGAGCGAACTTCAGATGCAGCAAGAACTCCACATTCCGCCCGAATCCATTCATCGTGGCATTGGCAGAGCCGAGATACAGATGGTTATAGCTGAGTTTGCCTTCGTGCCGGCGTACGAAATACACTTTCTCATGCAAGTCGACAGCCACATCTTTTTCCACCTTGTCGGTCAGTACCTCCTTGGGAGTGTAAACACCGTCATTAAACAAGTTTACTATCTCTTGTGTAACCGAAGCATGTCTTGTGATGAGTGTCTTTGGGGCACCAGGACTGCAGCTGACCATCTGCTTCAGGATATTCTTGTCCACAAAAGGGGAGATGACCAGCATTTCTGCCGCATGATTCAGCATACTTTGTTCAAGACACTTCGTATATCCATCATATCCTGATATCCCCATAGGGAAAAACTCGTAATCCTCAAAAGGAGAACCGGTAAGGTCAAATCGTTCAATGTAGCTGATGTCCTTACAGATAGAACGCATGTTTTTACGGATAGTACGGTTACCGGCTTTTGCGATTAACCATGTGAGAAAGTCCGCAAGTGGTGCATGTTTGACTTGCGCTTTCCGAGTAGCCGGTTTGGTACCGATTTTACCGACAAGTTCACATACTACGTCCAAGTCATTGGAACCGGTAAGGTTACGGGAAAGGACAATCAGTTTGACTTGCCGGTCACCTGTATCCGGATTTGTTTCCTTGATTATCCATACCTTTGGATGAAAATTGACGAAACTGTTCCCTTTTGCTTGCAGTGTTACCTGTACAACGCTCTGCTCCAGAAGTGAATATACTTTGGAATCGGCCTGTGGCACCGCAATGCATCCTGCATTGCAGAAAACAGCGAACTTGCCAGCCGATTTATTGATAGCAGCCAGTATCAGGTGAGGAGAGCGCATGGCCGTTTCCGTCAAGTCGGTCATCGTACCCAGCATGAATGGAACCGACAATAAGGAAGGCATATCCAGACTGTAGGTAGTACAAACCGCATAATCTGTCACAAAACCATCGCTTTGCAACACATCCGTATAGACAATATCATTCCATAACGCATCAGCCATTGACCGCCTCCTTTCTTAATTCCTCGGCAAAGGTTTTTACCGTTTCCCATCGGTAGGTGAGTTTATAATAGTGTATGCGATTCTTTCTGTCGTAAACGTATGAAGGATTCCCAATCTTTCTGCGATTTCCCTTTACTCTTCGTTCCCGATTGATTATCAACTGATCCAAACCTCCGTCTTCTTCAATGTCATTGGCTGCAATGCGTTCCGCAACTTCTTTGCAGAACCATTTCCCGCTGTTCTCCCTTATGTTTACGGCATTCAGCACCCTGCTTATGTCCGTACCGCTGTTCCGATATTCTTCAAGTTTCTCCCTGAACTCTGTCTGCATTTCTTCATCCCGGTATTGAGAAAAGATATAGTTATAGCGGATGTGGACCATATATATGAAATCGGCGAAACGCCTGGCCAGGTCTTGCAATTCTCCAATTTCCTGCGGCAACTGCCGGAAGGGAATCTGCTCGAACCTGTCGGGTATCACAAAGTCGGGATTATCCACGATGTAACGTAACAAGGTGCCTTGGCATGCTTCTGCGTTCAGTATGTGCTCCACAATGAAGTCTTTGTCCTCTACGGTCAGGTCTAATGCACATCCTTGTGTAAAATCATAATCAACGTTAGGGAAAGAGCAGAACTGGAACAAGCCGGATTTTTCATCCACATCGTCATTTGTATCTTCATCATCCGTTTTGGTCACCTTTGGGGCATTGTGCAAGGCTTTTGATGTAGAATATATCAGTTCATACAACTGTGGACTACGCAAAATCCCGAAAGTCTGCAAGCCTGAATTGTAGATGTACGCCGGATCATATTTCACATAATTGTTTCCGCTTTTTCCAATCATCTCGCTCCCGGTAATACCTCGTTTGTCCGTACTGCCTTCGTAGAGTTTCCTTGTCATGATGCGTTCCAGCCGGATAATTTCCGTCTTCACCTCTGAAAGACGGTTATATCGCTTTTGGGTAGCCATGCGATATAGCTGCGGCATGAGGGAGAAATATTTCATGTGCTTTTGCAGTGTAGATATCCCCGGGAACATACGGTCTGCGAAGGCGTCACGGATACGACCGATGCCGAGTTCGTCGAGTGCGACGGATTCCGAGGTCATTTTCAATACTTGCATGACCCGGGTCTGCTCTTCCCGGTTATTGTGTATATATCCTAATTTCATAAAATTGCCAATGGCATCGTCGTTCATCAGTAAAGGCTTTGATGCTTGCGAAGATAGCAAAAAAACGGTGGACGGGCAGTTCTCACCCTTGATTTCTGCCTGATTCTGTCCCGGGAAACAGAAATAAAAGGAAAATCATGACATGTCCCGGAGCGGCTGTATGTTTTCCCGGGTTTTCATGTATCTTTACCGGGAAATACTGTCGTAGATGAAAAAAATCGAAGTCGCTGCGGCGATAATAATGGATGGTGACAAGGTTTTCGCCACTCAGCGGGGATACGGGGAATTCAAGGACTGGTGGGAATTTCCCGGAGGCAAAATCGAGGCAGGGGAGAGCCCGGAAACTGCACTCAGGCGTGAAATACGGGAAGAACTCGGGACGGAAATATCCATAGGTCCATTCCTGTGTGTTGTGGACTACGCCTATCCTGAATTCAGCATAAGGCTTCATTGCTATATATGTTCGGCAGCTGTCGGGAGTCTTGTCCTGAAGGAACACGAAGCGGCGAAATGGCTGTCCGGGGAGAATCTGGACAGCGTCGGCTGGCTTCCTGCCGACAGGGAGGTGATACTGAAGCTGAAGGAATACCTGCGCGGCGCGGAAGGATTGCAGAAACATTTTTAAACATCGCTACAATGATAAGGATTTACGGGATGCATACCTGCCCTGACTGCACGTATGTCGAGGAGCAGGTGAAAGGTGACGGCCGATACGAACTCATAGACATCGGAGCCCACGTGAAAAACCTGAAGGAGTTCCTGAAACTGAGGGACAGCAACCCTGCCTTCGACGGAGCAAAGCGCACGGGAGCAGCCGGCATCCCGTGCTTTGTCCTTGAAGACGGAAGCGTGACGCTTGTTCCGGAGAATGCCGGACTGCACTCGAGGCCTCTTCAGGACGGTACGGCATGCAGCCTCGACGGGACCGGCTGCTGAAATACCGGCACGTCCGGATACCGTCGGAGCGGGTGGCGGAGCTCCTGCCTATTCCACAAACACCATCTCGTCCAGCAGATGGCCGGCATCGGCGAGCTTGTCAATGATGAACAGCACGTAGCGTATGTCAAGCGATATGTTGCGGCAATAGTCAGGGTCGAAGGCAATATCGCTCATGGTCCCTTCCCATACACGGTCGAAATTGATGCCTACAAGGTTTCCGTCAGCATTTATCACCGGACTGCCGGAATTTCCTCCGGAAGTATGGTTCGTCGCAAGGAAGCAGACCGGGACAGTCGTGTTGCCGTTGCTGTCAGTGACGGCCCATCTTCCGTAATCCTTCGCCGCATGGAGTTCGCGCAGCCGCTGAGGGATGTCGTAGTCGAAAATCTCGGGGTTGTCCTTTTCGATTATCCCCTCGAGCGTCGATGATGCCTCATAGATGATACCGTCGGCCGGGGAGTAGCCGGCCACTTTCCCGTATGCAACACGGAGAGTGAGGTTGGCGTCAGGGTAGAATGCCTTGTCCGGCTCGAATTCCATCTGTCCCTGCATGTAACTCCTGTACAGGAGGGCGATTTCATCACCCAACCTTTTGCAGACCGGCTGGATGGCGGAGTCATACCACAGGCGGAATTCTTCCGCGAACACCAGAGCCGGGTCTCCGGACGGAAGGGGAGCCTGATGAAGGGCGATTGCCTTTACCTTTACGCTGTCGGTGAATACCGACGTTGCGAAAAGCGTGTCGGCCCAATTCCGGATGCTCCCGTATTGCGCAGTCATATCCTTGAAATACTGCGGCTTTGCTTTGTCATCCATATCCTTATCGAAAGAGTCCATGACCGCGATGAATGACTCCTTGTCAATCGGGAGGTAATAATCCCTGAAGAATGCCCTCGATGTCTTTAAGGCATTTTCCCCGGATGCCGCAAGGATGGAGTCTTCCTGTTCCGGAGCCTTTCCTATATCTGACTGCGCCTTCCTCACCGTGGCTGCGATGTTCCTGGCGAAAGCACACAACTCTACCGTATTCGCGGATTCCATGTAATATTCCCGTGCGAACATATATGGCCCGAGCAGTGCATACAGGGAATCCAGCTGCGGAAGGACATCTTCGTAACGCGTACCTTCCGACCATCTTGCAAACCTCTTCTCATAAGCCTCCTTCATGGCCACGGTCCCCAGGCGCGCGATTCCGCCGGCTTCTCCCTGCCATTTCTTCCATGCGTTGGCGACGCTTGCGTTCTTGGAGGAGTATCTGATTCTGACATCCCGGCTTCCGGACATATATTTGTCCTGTATGTCGAGCCTCAGGCTGCGCAGCGCGATTTTCATCGGGTCCGAGACCTCTGAAACGTACCTCACCTCGTCAGACATCACATACTCCCTGGTGCTTCCCGGGAATCCGTAGATGAAGGTGAAATCACCTTCTTCCACTCCTCCGAGCGAGATTTTAAAGAACTTCTTCGGCCTGTACGGCACATTGTCTGGAGAATAGGGGGCAGGTTCATTGTCCTTGCCTGCATAGATGCGGAAAATCGAGAAGTCCCCGGTGTGGCGGGGCCACATCCAATTGTCAGTGTCGCCTCCGAATTTCCCTATGGACGACGGCGGGGCACCGACAAGCCGCACATCACTGTACTCCTTGTAAATGAACAGAAAATATTGGTTCCCGTAATACAGGGCTTCGACTGTGGCCTTAAGGCCCTTGCCTCCAGATGTCGCTTCCTTGACAAGGGCGGCCGAGTTCGCTTTCACGACAGAGTCCCGCTGATGCCCGGACATCCCGTCGGAGAAACCTTCCAGAACCCGGGCGGTGACATCATCCATCCTTTCCAGGAAACTCACTGTAAGCCCTTCGTTCGGCAGTTCCTCGTCGCGGGACATGGCCCAGAATCCGTCCCGCAGGTAGTCATGTTCCACATCGCTGTGCCTTTGTATCTGGGCATATCCGCAATGATGGTTCGTCAGGAGCAGCCCATCCGGGGAAATGACCTCGCCGGTGCATCCCCGGCCGAAAAGCACGACAGCATCCTTGAGTGATGCGCTGTTAATGCTGTATATGTCTTCAGCATCGAGTCGGAGCCCTTTTTCCTGCATGTCCCCGAGCCTTTCCGAAATAAGCGAAGGAAGCCACATCCCTTCGTCTGCATACAGCTGCGGCTGCATACAGATGGACAATGAGACGCCTGCCGCGGCCGCCATGATGGATTTCAGTCTTTCCATTCTGTCATTCATTTTTTCCGAGACGGTAAAATTCGGATATTTATGTCACTTTTCCAAAACCAGCCTAAGTCCCGTTTTCCTGCCTTTCGCCGTCCGGAACGTCCTGTTCACCGGAGATTTCCGGGGACCGGTCTGAAAATTTTGCTTCAGACGGCACGATTTATAACTTAACGTGAATTCGATGAAATGAATGGAATGAATTTAAGAGGGGTGACACGAAAAAGGAAAGGGATTTCGAAGAAATCGTAAC
>CALVDM010000053.1 GCA_944326335.1 uncultured Bacteroidales bacterium | reverse complement strand
GTGTCATAGCTCAGTTGGTAGAGCAAAGGACTGAAAATCCTTGTGTCCCTGGTTCGATTCCCGGTGACACCACTTCAGAATCAGAGAGTTACAGAAATGTGACTCTCTTTTTTTGTATCCAGAATGGTCATAAATGGGATCAGGTAATGATGGCATATACGCAGATTGAAGATAAAAATGTATATTTGCCATATAATTGACTGATTTATGGTGGATAAAGTAGCATATTGGATTGAGTTGTCAGATTATGACCTTGAAACAGCAAAGGCAATGCTGGATACAAAAAGATTCCTTTATGTGGGATTTATGTGCCATCAGGTCATTGAAAAGGCACTCAAGGCATATTGGAGTAAAGTGCTGGAAGAACCTCCATTGAAGATACATCACCTGTCAAGGCTTGCTGCAAAGTCAGGCTTGACAGATGAACTTTCAGAGGAGCAGATGGATTTTATAGATTCCCTTGAACCATTGAACATTGAGGCAAGGTATCCATCCTATAAGGAGCAGCTGATGAAAGTTCTGACTCCAGAATACTGCAAGGAATTGTTGGACAAGACAAAAGCACTTCAAATATGGATAAGGGACAGGCTTTAGACATAGCAAGGAAATACAAGGCAATTGTGGCAGAACATCTGCCATTGAAGGCACTGTATCTATATGGCTCATACAGCAAAGGAAACTTTACTGATGAAAGTGATATAGACATTGCCGTAGTGGTATCAAAGAGAAGTGACAACTATTTTGAAGACACTCCTTTGCTTTGGAAGTTGGGCAGGAAAGTCAGCTATCTGATAGAGCCAGTCTTGCTGACAGAGGATGATGACAGCCCACTTTATGCTGACATTCTGAAGACTGGGGTATTGGTCTGACCTTGTTTATTCATTATGTTAGGATATTTTTTCAAAGACAGAACTTTGTCACAGGAAATAGCTATATCTACAACAGATTTTTGAAAATTTAAGTTTAACCAAGAAGACACTCTCTGTTTTCCAAAAAGTTTTGACTGACAATGATGTTCTAATGATAATATATTGAATGTCAATAGAGTATCAGTTGGTAGAGCAAAGGACTGAAAATCAGAGAGTTGCAGAACAGCAATTCCCTGCCGAAGTGTGGCTCCGCCCCGCGGCTCGGCAAGCAGCACGGTGCTCGACGTGTCGAATCCGGTTGATGTCACTACGGGCAACATATACCTGAAGACAGGCTATCACCAGGACATCAGCCTGTCAGTGAGCCATGGTTCAAGGCGGTCCGGCCGCAGTTATGTGACGACGAGGCTCTCGGGTTCCATGGATTTTTTAGCGGCAGCACGTGAGGATCACTTCTCCAGAAGAAACAGGTATTCGAAATTGCTGCTGTCCGCCGCAGCCCATTTCCTTGTCCACTGCATTTTTGCCATCACATTCTTCCTGTAGTCTATTCCGGTGACACTCAATAGCCTGCCCCTTCCTGAAAGTATTTCCAGAAGTTCGTCTTTCGTCACGCGCCCGCCCGAACTGTACGACAGCAGTACGTGATGGGCGCGGGACTCCCTGATGAGCCTGTCGATGGCCTCCATGGCAACGAAATGCCCCGTCGCGCAGTCTTTCCTGAATTCCTCGAACACCGACGTCCCTGCCTTGTCCCTTGAATCCTCGCGCCTGCATGCCTTTCCGAACAATGCCGGCCTGTCGTTCAGTATCACAGTCTTCCAGATATGGTAGTAAGACGCGTAGCGTATGCGCGACGGCGGCATCTTTTCATTGTTGGAGCCGTATGGCGGGTCGAAATATGCGAGGTCGCAGGTGTTGTCCCCGAGCACGTCGAAGATGTCTTTCTTCAGCACCGTGGCTTCCGGAGCCGCCACGTCATAGCATATCCCCGGGACTTTGAGCTCCATTGTCTTGTAGGCTCTCGGGGCCCATCTGGAAAGATACGAAGCATAATGCCCGACGGTGTTGTCGACAGAGTCCAGGGCCAGGATGAGGCTCGTGAGTGCGACGCATTTGTCTTCAGTGCCGAGCCCGAGCCTGTCTATCTCGTCCCTGATTCCGTCGAGTTTCCGTGTGTTGTGCCTCTGGAAGGGGTGCTTGGCGTCATCTCCGGAGCCTCCGTAATTTTCAGTGAACCATCCGTCGTAGCCCTTGATGGAATTGAGATGCGCCACGAGCTCTTTGTAGTACGCCAGCGGTTTCGATGCTTTCAGGTAACATTGGCCGAATGTCCACGACCACTCCGAGATATCGTTGCATGTGACAGCGTAGCCTTGCCTGTAGAGGGCTTGCGAGACCCTTGTCGTCCCGGAGAAACCGTCGAGGACGGAACGTATGCCTCCGATGCCGGAAACGATCCCGAGAATGTACGGAAGCAGCCTGAGTTTCGAGCCGGAATACTTGATGCCTTCGGTGGAAGGCGCGGATGCCATTGTCTCCGGTGTCATCTCTAAAGTCCAAGTTCAACCTGGAAGCGGAGGCTCCAGCGGTCGTCGAGCGGCCCGGACGTGAACTTGTCCATGTGATTGTACGACAGGTCGAGCTGCACTTTCAGGCTATGTCCTATGATATATCTTGTAAGGGCAAGCGTGCTCTGGTTCCACATCCTGTATCCGACAAGGCTCTGCACTTCGCGCTCCGGCAGCATTGTGGAATTCCTGAGGGCCACTTCCCATTTCCCGTCGAAAAGGTAGCTCGCCTGGGCGTTCACACCGCATCCTGTGTAGATGTAGGCCCCGGTGTCCGGCGATATGACAGAGCCCGCCCCGGAAAGCACCTGTCTCCCCATATAATCCGCATTGAATGCAAAACCCCTGTACTTCAGGACAATGTCGGCATAATAAGAACCGAGGTTGCGCGTCGTCCCCTCTGGCAGCATGTCTCCCTTGAACCCCTGTGTGAGACAGGCGTTGTGGTTGAACGAATAGCCGCCGGCAATCATCAGCCTCACGCTTTCTTCATAATATGTGTCCCCTTCCGTGTATTCCCCCTTGGAGTGGAACCGGCCGAAAGGGAAAAGTTCGAGCCTTCCGGTGTAGTCGAAGCCGTCTATGTCCGAACTGCCCCAGTTCCGGCCTTCCCCGAGGGTGACGGACGCCAGTGCCGCAAGTGCGAACCCCTCGTATGTCCCGTAGTGGTATTCGCCGAAGAACCCGAAATCCCTGTCTCCGCCGAACTCGCTGTTCACGATGCTCCTGTCCACGAACTGCAATGCGCTCGAAGAGTTGATTCTCGCCCTGTTTGTCTTTAGCTTGGTCTGTCCGAAGCCGAGGTTCCAGTCGGAATTCGGTCTGTAATAGACGATTGCGTCCCGGATGATGTTCACTTCACCGTTCGGCCTGTTTTCGGCATCGTATCCCGAGAATCCGAGCTGTATGGAGTAGATGAACTTGGGGGAGAACAGGTAGCCGTCGAAGCGCAGCCTGAGCCTCTTTATCTGGGCTTCCGTTTCCGAGAGCCCGAAACTGTCGTTGAAGTGCAGCCCCACCATGTTCTGCATCCTGAAACGTATCGTCATCTCGTAGGAATTGTCCTTTGGCCGGAATGTGATTCCTTTTCCCACTTCAATGTTGGGCAGATTCTCGAGCTGTTCGAGCAGCTCTTCCGTATGGTCGAGGGAATCCGTGAGGAAAGCCTCAAGCCGGGACATCTGTCCGGATGCGGAAATCGAAGTTGAGAAAATCAGGAAGGCAGCTGTCAGGATGGCGGTCAGTCGTCTCATTGGAAAGATTCTGTTATATGAGTTTCAAATTTCCCGCAAAAATAATTCAAAAAATTCAGAAACCGGCTGATTTTTCCCAATTTTGCAGATACCGACAATTCAATCAGACAATATGATAGATGAAATGCTCGACCCGCTCGTAAGCGAAAAATTCAGAAATGAGGAAAGATACAGGAACGGACATGTCCGTGTGGTCAATCCGTTGCCCGGAAGGAGGGTGAAAGGAGTGCACATCCCCGACATGAGGGCCCTTGCACGCTCTCTTGCAGACAGGTCCGATGCGGCAGACATCATCTCCGGGTTTGAAGCCGGGGCCGCGGAGGAACGCTGCACGGGCCGGCGCCTGCTGTCGCATGAGGAGATGACTGTCTGGGGCATGATGATTAACAGGCTCAGGACCGGGGACCGCCTGTCCATGCTGCGCAATTACGTGCCTTGCATCGACAACTGGGCGGTGTGCGATTCCTTTGTGGCCGGGGCCGGATGGTTCCGGAAGCATGGCGGAGCATGGAACATCCTGGACGGCTATTTCTCTTCCGGAAGGGAGTTTGAAGTCCGCTTTGCGGTGGTCATGTCCATGAGCCACTTCCTGGACCCGGAATATCTTCCCCGCATCTTTTCCCGGCTCGACAGGATTGACATGCCCGGAATCCGTTCGGAATATCTCGGGCCTTCCGGAGCAAGGGCTCTCGGTGGAGCGGAGGCTGCGAAGGCTGCGGGAAAGGGCGTTGCAGCAGGAGAACCGCCTTACTATGTGAAGATGGGGGTGGCATGGTGTCTTGCCACGGCTCTCGCGAAGTTCCCTGAGGAGACAAGGGGATATCTGAAGCATTCGAATTTGCCGGAAGATGTCCTGAGACTATATGTCCGCAAGGCTCGCGAATCTTTCAGAACTCGTGGCGTATCACCGTTTTAGGCACTTCCAAAAACAGAAAATCCTTTAGAATTTGCACAAATCTCTTTAAAGTTTGTAGAGTGCCGGAGGGGCGGATTTGCAAGTTCGTCTCTTTTTTCATAATTTGCCAAAGATATCCGCAATGATTCTCACGGAATTGGGCGTTGCGGCAAGTTGCTTCGGACTCAAACCAAACTAATAACAATATGTCAAGTACAGAAATTTATTGCGGGGGAGGGTACACAAGCCCGACCCTTGATGTTTTCTCCATTGATGTGGAGAGCGGGTTCGCACAGACAGGATGGATCGACGGACTTCTCCCTGAGGATCCGGACAATGACAATTATTACGGACTTTAAACTCTCTGCACTATGAAAAGACAATTTACAGTTATATGCCTCATGGCAGGCATGGTGGCATCGGTTTCGTGCCAGAAGGAATTGACTGAAAACGGCGGAAATGCCGGCGCGGTGAAGATGGTCACCAAGACCATGGTTGCCGAGGGCAATGAGTGGCTTCCGGACACAAGGACAGTGTATGAGCCGGGTACCGGCATCGTCTGGTCGGGCGACGAGACAATGCACATATTCTATGGCAATCCTGCAAACGTGGAAAGCACTACGAGCGCGAACAAGTATATGCAGGGCGATGTGACGGCGACTCCTCTCGGGGGTGGCAGGTATTCTTTCTCGCATCCTAAAATAGAGGGAATTACGGAGTATGACTACTGTGTCCTGACCCCGGCTCTCCCGACAACGGGAATCAACGGCCCGGGACAGGCGGCATCCTTCAAATTCTCGCCTGTCCAGACTCCTGGTCAGAACACTTTCGACCCTAACTATGATGTCCTTTTCGGCCAGGGCGCGAAGAATGTGGCTCTGTCGGAGGAACTGGAAGTGACCAATTTCAAGCGCATATTCACTCCTATGAAAGTGGAGCTCCGGGATGCTGCCAATGTTGCTGCGGACGGGAAGATATATGCCGCTACGGTGTCTTTCTCCCAGGCGGCCACGACAGGCGGCAGCGCGACGGGCCTTGCCGGTCTGTTCTACCTGAATTTCGGCTATGACTACGACGAATGCGTAGTCAACAGCGGGACTGCGACCACCAACACGGTCTCGGCAGTGTATGCCGACGGACTTGCCAAACAGGGCGACAATTATCCTGTCTGGTTCATGGTGTACCCGACTTTGTTCGAAGCTGGAGGCACTGCCACATTCACTGTGGTCACCGGCACGAAGACAATAACCAGGACAGTGACCCTTGCCGAACCTATAGACATAGAAGCCAATGTGTTCAACACTGTAGGAGTGGATATTTCAGGTGAAGGATATTCCGAGACAGAGTCTATATACCAGGACTTCACTACGCTCGAAAGCCTGTCTACAAACCTTGTGGCCAGCGACGGGAACACCTATACCTGGGGCTTTTCAGGCTGCAGTGCGTGGAACGGCGGCAACAGCTCTGGCGTAATGCCACGCGGTCTCCAGCTCTCGGCCGGTTCCGGTTCCGTGACGCTCCCGTACATATCCGGCAAGCAGATAACCAGGATAAGGCTCTATGCGCATGCCAACAATGCGCAGACAAGCATTAATGCGGAAACGCAGACAGCTTCAAAACCTAATTATGTTAGCTTGAACGGCGGGACGCCGATTGACTTCGGAAGTTATTCAGACAATGGTGTCACCGGCAACAGCGGGGTGCTTGAAATCGAAGTCCCTGAAAACCTTTACGGCCAGACTCTCGTGATTTCCAGCACCGGCAGCAACAACACTGCGTTCAGCGGCATAGCCCTTGAACTTGCAGATGCGGAGATGGAGGCTGCCGACGAGAACGACTACTATGACATGTTCACGAAAGGATATGACATAGTCATAGATGGCGTGGCATACAACAGGGAGTCGTACGCAGGAAGACTGGTGAAAGCTACGGAACTGGTAGGCTCTGATTTCCAGTCCGATGCCACCTTGGCGAATGAAGGCATAGTGTTCATCGACCCTGAAGGGCAGACGGAGCCTGTCCTTATCAATACGACAGCTCCGGGAGATTCTGAAAAAATCATTGTTATCGGACGTTACAAGGACAGGCAGCCTCAGGTTACCCTCAGATATACTGTAAGAACTGACGTCGTTTTGAAGAATCTTCATTTCATAGGAGAATCCAAACAATCATATCTGATACGTACTGCTACTACTGAAGGGACCGCTCCGGGACCATACCTGGGAAATCTGGTTCTCGAAGATTGCTCTATTGATATGAACACGTCCCAGAATATGATATACGACAATGCCGGCAATGATTCATTTGCTTCTGTCAAGGTCGACAATTGCATCATCAAGTTCAGTTCATCCGTGACCAATTCTTCTGTTTTCAACTACAGAGCTACTAAAGGTTACTTCGGTCCGACTGACATTTCCGTGACCAATTCGGTTGTCTATGCAGAAACGACTGTCCAGGCGTATATCGTGAATATGGGTGACGGCAGTTCGACGTATGATACATATAATGCAGACCTGAATGTAAGCGGAAACACGTTCTATAATATCTGGCAGAAAAATATTCTTGTACGGGGCAATGTCTTCAAGAATTTTGTGGTTGAGGGTAATGTCGCCAGCTTCGGCAATCCTGCTTCCGCAACAATCGACAGCCACTCGCGTCTTGCCTGTGCATACACATCCGTATCAGGTACAGCCAGCATATCGAACAATTATCTTTACGAGAATTATGACCTCGGGAACTGGGGATGGCAGGTTGTACACTCCAATTCGGCTGGTGCAGCAGCAGGCGAGGGGAATGTCGTGAATGCGGCAGAAAGCCCTTACGCTTCGGAGAATACCGCTACCGGTTATTTCCCTGTCAACACTTCTGTGGTGACAAACGGGGCTGGAGCGGACTACGACACCAAGTATTGGGTTGAGAAGTGATTCTCCGGTCTTGCCGGCACAATAAAAAAACTGCGACCTTCCGGGGCCGCAGTTTTTTTTTGTATGCTCGGCATGAGTATCAGCTAACGGGTGCAAGTCCCTAATGAGCCCTGATAGCGGGAATCATACAGCC
>CALVDM010000052.1 GCA_944326335.1 uncultured Bacteroidales bacterium | reverse complement strand
GCATACTCATGTTTCTTCTGTTTTTTACACATAATAAACCCTGAAAGTTTTTTGTCTAACTTTCAGGGTTCATATCACAAATGCCGACTCCTCTTTTTATATATCGCCACTACTGCGGATTCAATCCCGGGACAGGCAACTATTTCCCGGCCGCGGATTTCTCATCCCTGGCAAAGAAATGCCACTGGAAGAATATGAGATAAAGTGCACCGCACGTCACGCAACTGTCCGCAAAATTGAACACCGGAGCGAAGAATCTGAAAGGATTCCCCCCGATCAACGGCATCCAGTCAGGGAAAGTGGTATCAATTATCGGGAAATAGAACATGTCCACCACCTTTCCGAAAAAGAAAGGAGCGTATCCGCCGCCCTCAGGAAGGAACTGCGCCACCGAGGCATACGTTGACTCCCCGAACAGAAGACCGTAGAACAGGCAATCGATTATGTTGCCCAGGGCTCCCGCCGTTATCAATGTAAGCCCGACCACCACGCCCGTCGGAGTATCTTTCTTCAGAAGACCCCTAATCCAATAGACAAGGGCCCCGAAAAGCACTATCCTGAAAAGCGAAAGGAGAAACTTCCCGACCTGGCCTCCGAACTTCATCCCGAAAGCCATGCCCTCATTCTCTATGAAATAAATCTGGAACCAGTTCCCGATGACGCTGAAATGCTCGCCAATAGTCATGTTGGTCTTGACCAGAACCTTTATGACCTGATCGACCAACACCAGAACCAGCCCCAAAATGAGGAGTTTCGTCCCCTTGGAAAGCTTCATCCGGTCACTTGTTTTTGTTAAGCATCTCCTTGGCCTCTACGGTAAGGGTCGCATGAGGCACAAGACGAAGCCTTTCCTTTGGAATCAGCTTACCCGTGACACGGCAGACGCCGTATGTCTTGTTCTCGATACGCACAAGCGCCGCCTCGAGATTCTGGATGAACTTATACTGTCTCTGTGCAAGCTGCCCGGCCTCTTCCTTTGAAAGGGTCGATGCGCCTTCCTCCATCACCTTGAAAGTAGGGGATGTGTCCTCGATATCGTTGCTGGAATCATGAGTCACTACGGATCTCAGAGTCTTGTACTCCTTCTTGGCTTTTTCAAGCATGTCCAGAATGATGGCCTTGAACTCCTGGAGTTCTTCATCACTATAACGTACTTTAGGCTCCTGCGTGTTGTTCATTTTTTCTTCTGACATAGCTGTTGTTATTGTTATCAATTAATATACGGTTATTCTTGTCTTACGGTCTTTTCCACGCCGATATGGATGACACTGTCGCCCCATTCCACCTCGTTCGCGTCTGTCCCGGATGAAAGAGGGAGGATTGCAATCCCGTCAGACAGGGTCTGGGAGCAGATATACCCGTTGAAACTTCCGAGGGCCCCGGATATTTCGGCAGCATCGTCCCCGTCTGCATATATCTTCACATGTATCTTGTCGGTGACATCGAACCCGCTGCTCTTCCTGAGATTCTGGATTCTGTTCACGAGCTCTCTCGCCACACCTTCATTCTTCAGCTCCTCCGTCACTGTGATATCAAGGGCCACAGTGAGCGGGCCGTCTGAAGTCACGAGCCAGCCCGGCATGTCCTCGGATGAAATCTCATAATCACCTGCTGAAAGGCTGACATCCCCTGAAGGCAGGTGCAGGACATGTGGGGTTCCGGCCACCTCTGACATCTGGATGGCATTAATCTCATCCTGCGACAGAGAGCCCATCGCAGATGCTATCTCCTTCATCTGCCTGCCGTATTTCTTGCCGAGAGTCTTGAAATTCGGCTTTATCTTCTTGGTGATAAGCCCGGCATCTCCGGATATGAACTCCATCTCCTTGACATTCACCTCTCCGAGAAGCAGAGACTCCACCTTTTCGAGCTGCTCCCTGACCTTGCCGTCCATGACAGGTATCACGAGTCTGGACAAAGGCTGACGCACCTTGATGTTCACCTTCCTCCTGAGAGCAAGGACCATGGACGAAGCCCTCTGGGCAAGTTCCATGCGCTCCTCCAGGTCTCTGTCCACTACGGCTTCGTCGTATTCAGGCATCGCCACATAGTGCACGGATTCGGCGCCAGGAACAAGGTCGAGGTAAAGCCTTTCCATGAAGAAAGGAGCGATAGGAGCCGCCAGTTTCGCAACTGACACCAGTATTGTGTACAGTGTCTGGTATGCCGACAGCTTGTCCTCATCCATAGTGCCGCCCCAGAATCTCTTTCTGCCGAGCCGCACATACCAGTTGCTCACATGGTCGCAGACGAAAGTCTGTATCAGACGTCCTGCCTGCGTGATGTCATACTGCTCGTATGCATCCACCACATTCTTCACGAGTGAATTCAGCAGCGAGATAATCCACCTGTCAAGCTCCGGTCTCCCGGCCACAGGAACCTGTTCCGCCTCCGGATTGAACTTGTCAATGTTCGCATAAAGGGCGAAAAACGAGTATGTGTTGTAGAGCGTGCCGAAGAATTTCCTTCTGACCTCGTCCACCCCGGATTCATCGAACTTGAGGTTGTCCCACGGCTGGGAATTTGTGAGCATGTACCATCTCAGGGCATCAGGGCCGAATTTGTCGAGCACAGCGAACGGGTCGACAGCATTTCCGAGCCTCTTGCTCATCTTGTTCCCGTCCTTGTCGAGCACAAGGCCGTTCGATATCACGGTCTTGAACGCGCACTTGTCGCTGACCATTGTATTTATGGCATGCAGGGTGTAGAACCATCCCCTTGTCTGGTCGACACCTTCCGCAATGAAATCAGCCGTACGGCCGAACGCCGGGGAACCGAGATTCCTGAGCCCTTCCTGAGCATAAGGCATTGCACCCGAATCGAACCAGACATCAATGAGGTCAGCTTCCCTAACCATCTTCCTCCCCGAGTCGGAGACAAGATATATCTGATCCACATACGGACGGTGCAGGTCTATCCTGCCATAATTCTCCCTGGACATGTCATCAGGGTTGAATCCCTTGTCTTTCAAAGGATTCGAACTCATGACACCTGCAGCCACAGACTTCTCTATCTCAGCATACAGTTCCTTGAGGGACCCGATGCATTTCTCCTCCTTTCCGTCTTCCGTCCTCCACACAGGAAGAGGGGTGCCCCAGTAACGGCTTCTCGAGAGGTTCCAGTCCTGGATATTCTCGAGCCACTTACCGAAACGCCCTGTCCCGGTGTACTCCGGCTTCCAGGTTATGGTATTGTTGAGCTCTATCATCCTGTCCTTCACGGCAGTCGTCTTTATGAACCATGAATCAAGAGGATAGTAGAGCACTGGCTTGTCCGTCCTCCAGCAATGAGGGTATGTATGGGCATGCTTCTCTATCTTGAAAGCCTTGCCTTCCTGCTTGAGCATCACGCAAATGTCCACATCAAGGGTAGGAGCATCCGGTGCGAGCGTAGAATCGTACGCGTTCTTAACATATCTTCCTGCAAACTCCCTGTATTGCTCAGAGACATTCGCGGCCACATATCCCGGGTCGAGGTCCTCTATCCTGTAGAAACGACCCTTGCGGTCCACCTGTGCCTGCTTGTCGCCGTTCCTGTCCACTACCATCAGAGGCGGCACTCCATTCAGCTTTGCCACCTTGTCGTCATCAGCACCGAATGTAGGTGCGATATGCACTACACCGGTAGTTCCTGCATCGGTGGTGACATAATCTCCCGGGATGACCCTGAAGGCACCTTCCCCAGGATTGAACCACGGGATGAGCTGCCTGTAAGATATGCCGGTGAGCTGCGCTCCGGTAAAGACCCCGTCAAGCACCCTGTACGGCACGAGCTTGTCACCCGGCCTGTAGTCTTCCAGCCTCAGGTCGGCGGCCTTTTGCGGGAAATGGTCGTGCAGAAGGTCCTTCGCCACCACATACACGGCAGGTGCGCCTGTGTACGGGTTAAAGGAAAGCACCCTCACGTATTCTATCGCCGGCCCCACGCACAATGCCGTATTCGACGGGAGCGTCCACGGAGTCGTGGTCCACGCAAGGAAATACACCGGAACCTGCACATCGCTGAAAAGGAATGCGGACGCGTCGTTCTTCACCACTTCGAACTGGGCCACGACAGTCGTGTCCTTCACATCCCTGTAGCATCCCGGCTGGTTCAGCTCGTGCGAACTGAGTCCCGTGCCGGCCGCCGGAGAGTACGGCTGTATGGAATAGCCCTTGTAAAGCAGCCCCTTGTCATATATGTCCTTGAGAAGATACCACAAGGTTTCGATATAGCGGTTGTCGTACGTTATATACGGGTCGTCCATATCCACCCAGTAGCCGATACGCTCCGTGAGCGTCACCCACTCCCTGGTGTATTTCATCACCTCCTTGCGGCAGGCATCGTTATAGTCTTCCACGCTTATCTTCGTGCCGATGTCTTCCTTAGTGATTCCGAGCATCTTCTCCACTCCGAGCTCCACCGGAAGGCCATGCGTATCCCATCCGGCCTTCCTTGCCACCTTGAATCCGCTCTGGGTCTTATACCTGCAGATTGAATCCTTTATGGACCTCGCCATCACATGGTGTATGCCAGGCATGCCGTTTGCCGAAGGCGGCCCTTCAAAGAAGACGAACTCAGGAGCACCTTCCCTGATTTCCAGGGATTTCCTGAAAGCGTCATTCTTCTTCCACCTGTCAAGAATTTCCTTTCCTGTCCCGACCAGGTCGAGCCCCTTATATTCCTTGAATACCATAGACGTACTTCTTTTCGCGCAATTTTCTTTTTCGCCGCTTGCAATAAATGATTATTTTTGCAGCGACGACATCAGTCCGCAAATATAATAAAAAAATGAATATTCTTGATATAGTCTTGATTGTGTGCCTTGTCCCGGCAATCATCCAGGGTTTGAGGAAAGGATTCATTGCGCAGGCCGTAGCCATAATATCCCTCATACTCGGAGGCTGGCTTGCATACAAGTTCTCGTCCGCACTCACAGGATGGCTCGGACAGTGGATTGAATACAGCGGACCGGCACTCGATGTCGTGTCATTCATCCTGATATTCGCCGTAGTGGTGACGCTGCTCTTTCTCCTGGGAAAAATCCTCGAGGCGAGCGTGAAGATAATCCTTCTCGGATGGCTGAACAAACTGCTCGGACTTGTGTTCTCGCTGCTGAAATATGCGCTGATAATCGGTCTGCTGATAATCCTTTTCGACCAGATAAACAACAGGTTCGGGCTGGTGTCCGGGGAATATCTCGACTCGTCATTCATGTACACCGGATTCAGGGAGATGTCATACGCCATATTCCCTTACCTGAAAAGTCTGTTCCAATAGAATGAAACCATGGCAAAGATAATACTGATAGAGACATCCACCGCCCTCTGTTCGGCGGCGCTTGCGGAAGACGGCAGAATAGCCGCATACAAGGAAAGCGACAAGCCGAGGGTGCATGCGTCCATGACTGCAGAATACATCAGCGAAATACTCGGCATGGCAGGTCTTGCGGTCAGGGACTGCGATGCAGTGTGCGTGAGCATGGGTCCGGGTTCATACACCGGACTGAGAGTCGGGGTATCCACCGCCAAGGGGCTCTGCTTCGGGGCCGGGATTCCGTTGCTGGCCGTCGGGACACTTGACGTGCTTGCATGGCAGGCAATAGACGGTGCGATGCTGCCGGAAGGATGCAGACACATCGTCCCGATGATAGACGCAAGGCGCATGGAAGCATATACTGCCATATTCGACATCCACGGGAAGCAGACAAGGGAGACGGCATCTGAAATATTCACGCCGGAGAGCTTCAGGGAACAGCTCGACGAAGGTCCGGTCCTGTTCATCGGGGACGCTGCCGCAAAATGCTCCACGGTAATATCTCACCCCAACGCGCATTTCATCGACTGCTGCCCGAAGGCATCTGCCATGCTGACTCCCGCCATGGAGGAATACAAAGAAAAACGGTTCAAAGATACAGCATACTTCGAACCGTTCTATCTCAAGGAATTCGTCGCCACCGTCAGCAGGAAATCCGTTATCGGAAAATCTCTCTGAGGGCTTTTCTCAACGAGTTCTCGTCAGTGATTTTCCTGTCGCTCAACTGACCGTCTACAATCAGGAAATATGACGGCAGCTTCGTGACATTATAGATGCTCACCGACGGGGAATTCTGCCCGAGGCCGTCACACACGTTCACCCATCCGAGTTCCTGCCCGCGCACTACACGCTCCCAAGCAGGCTTGTCCGTACCAATCGCCACCTGATATATCTCAAGGCCCCTGCCTTTGTACTCGTCATAGACATCCTTCAGGACATCTATGTTGAACATCTTCTGCAGGGCATCGGACGGAGACCAGAAGTACAGGAGCACCGCCTTGCTGCCGATGTCGCTCAACTTCACCTTCCTGCCGTCGATATCCGGCATCTCAAGGTCAAGGAAGCCTATCGCCTCGGCAGACTGCATCCTTATCCTCATCTCGAGATTCTTCGTCCTTGCATCGGCTTCCTCACGGAGTACCCTGACATACCTGGATTTCGGATATGCCTCCGACAACGAGTCTGCCGCATTCCTGAAATGAAGGGCGTCCGTGTCCTGGGAGAACACGTAGAACGCATCGCCTACAGTCTGGTAGAACACCGGAACAGTTGTAAGGGACCTGGAGTTTTCCATTATGTAGCGTATGCACTGGCGGTAGTAGTCCGTGTATCTCCTGACCATGGCGGAACTGAGTTCCGACTTCCTGCCGCTGTCATCCCCGGCAAGCTGGAGAACCCTGGAAAGGGAGTCCATGTCCGAGGCGAAGGCTGTATATACGGAATCCACATAATGCAGCTTACCGGACTCTTCCGAACCGCTTACGCTGTAATGTCCGAGAGTGTCCGCTTTCACGGTGACCTTGTCTCCGCACTGGAGCAGCAACGAGGCCAGTTTGCGTCCGCCACGATAGACATAGACAAAGTCCGGGTCTCCCTCAGCCAGCCTGACGCGGTAGGTGAAACGGCCTTCTTCATCGGTAGTCACCGTGTCCAGGACATCATATCTGTTGATATTCTGCTGTTTCAGGATTATTTCCGACGAAGGAGCCCCCTGTATCTCCCCCGTTATTCTGGCCGGACGTGAACAGGAAGCGAATACGGACACCGCCGAAAGGGCAAGGATGCCGACAATGTTACTGTAGTTTCTCATATTCTGCTGCAATCGCATTTGCTATCTGTTCGAACTCATCCTTCCCGAGCTCAAGTTTCGGCTTGCGGAAGTCCATGTCCGCCTCACTGTTGAGCGGGATAAGATGTATGTGGGTGTGAGGCACTTCCATCCCGAGAACGGCCACGCCCACGCGCTTGCAAGGGATGGCGCGTCCGATCGCGACCGCCACCTTCCTGGCAAATGCGCAGAGACCGGAATATGTCGCGTCGTCGAGGGCGAATATGTAATCGGTCTCCACCTTCCTCGGAATCACGAGAGTGTGTCCCTTGGCGACAGGGTTTATGTCGAGGAAGGCATAGAAATCTTCGGTCTCGGCCACCTTGTAGGAAGGAATCTCCCCTGCGGCTATCTTTGAAAAAATCGTTGCCATACGCTACAGGGTTATGTCGAGTATCTCGAACTTGATTATACCGGAAGGCACTCTCGCCTCCACAACCTCCCCTTTGGAATGTCCCATGAGGGCGCGTCCTATAGGCGTGGTCGCAGCAAGTTTTCCTGCCGCGAAATCCGCCTCGCTTTCCCCTACAAGGGAAAATTCCATTATCTGCTTCGTGTTGAGATTCTTCACCTTCACCTTGTTCAGCATCTGCACCTTTTCGGTGCCAATCTGTGATTCATCAATCACCCTCGCATTGGCTACGAGGTCCTGCAGCTTGGAAATATTGAGCTCAAGCAAGCCCTGTGCTTCCCTTGCCGCCTCGTATTCCGCGTTCTCCGACAAATCGCCCTTGTCGCGGGCCTCCGCAATCTGTGCGGAAATTACAGGTCTCTGGGCTATGGCATCTGCCAGTTCCTTCTTCAGCTTGTCGAGACCTTCCTGGGTCATATAATGTAAAGCCATAAACAAATGTTTTTATTAATCATTGCACAACAACCAAAAAACCGTCTTGAAATCTCAAAACAGTTTCAATAACGTTATAGCGTTCAAAAGCAAATATAATATTTTTAATGACACGCTAGTCAGATGGCATGCAAAAAAGACACGCCAGAATGTCTGCACAATAAAAAAGAGCTCCGGAAAGGATGTCCCTTCCGGAGCTCTATGCCTAAAAGCGGCAGCTACCTACTCTCC
>CALVDM010000051.1 GCA_944326335.1 uncultured Bacteroidales bacterium | reverse complement strand
GATACGGAATTTTCTATTTTAAGACATTTACATGCCTGCGATTTTTCTGCAGGGTGCCAACCAACATCTTGCTACCACAAATCTTTTATCTACCACATTAGCCAATAAAAGCCCATAATTTCGTCCTACTAAATTAGAAGCTGATTATTATATACTATCTGCAGGCAGGTGGAGTAGATCTGACATGAAATATCATCATATATTGGGATTTTCAGGCACGTGCCATGTGCATACCTTTGCGCTTTCAAAAAACAAAGGACATGGAATTTTTCAGATTAATCATGGCATGTGCCCTCTCGTGCCTGCTGGCACTCCCGACGGCACACGATCTTTCCGGCAAATCTGTCAGGAAAGGCAAAAAGCCAAAAACGGAGACCGTCGCAAAAAGCGATGATTCCCTGAAAACCGATCTGGAGTTCAAGAAATACTCCGACATCATCAAAAAGGACACCAAGACCTGCCGCGGACTCGTGTCCTTCCATCTTCTTGGCAACGGAAAACTCTACATGGAAATCCCCGACAGCGTTCTTGGCAAAGATATGCTTCTGACAGGCAGAGTATCCGGAATAAGCAACAACATCGACGTAATCGCAGGAGAAATGCCGAACATGCCGGTAATGATACGCTGGGAGTCAGACAAAAGGAACATTTACGCACGGGCTGTTTACCAGTTGATGCGCTGCAACGACGACGAATCCATCAGCAGAGGCGTAGAGAGGAACAACATTGCTCCCGTGATGGAAGCATTCCCCATCATAGCCATGACTCCGGATTCCACGGCTTCGGTGATAGACGTGACTTCGTTTTTCCTGTCCGACAGGATACCGTTCACGCCACTCGTACCGAATTCCGGCATAGGATCATTGTTCGGCCTCAGGGACAATATGGAAGGCCGGTTCGAAAAAGACAGGTCTTCAATTCTTTCAGTACAGGCATTCCCTCTGAATGTAGTCGTCAAGACCATGGTAACCTACACGGTCAGCAAAAGACCGTTTTCCGCCGAAATGACCATATCGATGATCAGGCTTTCCGACAAGCCGATGATGCCGAGGCTCAGACCTGACCGAATAGGCATCTTCTTCTCCTCGAAAAACCACTTCAGCGCCGAAAAGGACTATTTGGACAAATCCTGGTATGCGGAGCGATGGAACATTGCCCCGAAACCTGAAGACGAGGAAAAGTACTGGAACGGCGAACTGGTGGAACCGGCCAAACCGATAGTATATTACGTCGACCCTGCATTCCCGGAGAAGTGGAGGCCGTACATCAAGGCCGGCATCGAAGACTGGCAGAAGGCGTTTGAGGCCATAGGGTTCAAGAATGCCATTGTCGCCAAGGACTATCCCGATGACCCGGACTTCAATCCTGAAGATATCCGCAATTCATGCGTAATATATGCGGCTACCGATATTGCCAATGCGATGGGGCCGTCATGGACGGACCCGAGGAGCGGAGAGATTCTTCAGGGCTCGGTATATTTCTACCACAATGTAATCAGTCTCGTACACAACTGGAGATTCGTCCAGACCGCTGCCGCCGATCCCGCAGCACGCAAGGAAACCTACGATATAGAGACAATGGGCCCGATGATAAGATATGTCGTGGCACATGAAATCGGACATACCTTGGGACTCATGCACAACATGAGGGCATCCTACGCTTTTCCTGTCGATTCCCTGCGTTCAAAGACATTTACCGACAAATACGGAACGACCCCTTCGATAATGGACTATGCAAGGAACAATTATGTCGCCCAGCCGGGTGACGGGGTCACGAACTTCCTCCCTCCTCTTCTCGGGCCGTACGACTATTTCGCCATCAAATGCAACTACAAGCCTATCAAAGGAGCAAAGACTCCTGAAGACGAAGTCCCGGTAATAGAATCGTGGATTGATGAAAAGGCAGATGATCCGATGTACAGATACGGCTCGCAGACATTTTTCGGAGCCTATGACCCTGCTTCCCAGTCGGAATCTCTCGGAGACGATGCCATAAAAGCGGGACAATACGGAATAAACAATCTTAAAATATTGACTGACAGCCTTCTTGTATGGACTTCCTATCCGGGAAGCGATTACGACCGGACATTGGAACTCTACGAAGAAATCCTGTCGCAGTTCAGGAGATACGTCTATCATGTAAAGACTTATATCGGAGGATATTACGACAATTATGCAAGAGTAGAGGACGGAAGCGATTCGTTCGAATTGGTTTCGGGAACGAAACAGAGGGAAGCGCTTGACTTCATATTCGAACAGACAATGGAACTTCCGGACTGGTACATAAACACGGAAATCCTTGCCAAGGGCCGTCCTGTCAATGAATATGCCACGGAAATGCAGATGAAGATCATGCGGGCGCTGATGTCGAAAGGGACTGTCCTGACGTTGAAGGCGCATGAGAAATTCCCGCAGGAAGACCCTTACACAGCAAGGGATTATATGGATGACCTTTATGAAAAGGTGTGGGGGCCCGTTTCTTCCGGGCGGAAATTGGACCACTCCGAAAAAATGCTTCAATACGCATATCTTCAGGCCCTGTTTTCAGGTATCGGGATTCAGGACATGACAGACGGCCGGGGTTTCGCACTGACTCCGGACGAAGACCTTGAAGATGAACTTCCGTGCGCCCGTCTCGAACTCAGATATGCCGGACAGGAACGGGCATTGAGAACGGCAAGCTGGGTTCCGGACACAGCATTGGAAACCGAAGCCATGCTCTACAACGAGCTTGTCAGAATCCAGAATCTATTGGAAAAACGTCTTAAAGTCGAGAAAAATCAGGAAATGGCCGACCATTACAGGTATCTGGCGTATGAAATTCGGAAAGCTGTCAAAATCGATTAAAGGGTTTCTTTTTACTGCATTGGGCCTTGTCCTGACCTGTATGACTCTTAGCGTCTCAGGCCAGGACAGGGATGACAATGCTTCTTCCGGCAGCAATACACTGACAGTCCGGATAATTTCTTCTGCCGACAGGACACCTGTTGCGGGGGTATTCGTAAAAATCTCCCCGTATGAAATCTGGTCCGAAACGGATGAGGAAGGCATCGCAACGTTTGAAAACATAAAAGACGGCAATTCAACCCTGTTCTGTTCAATTCTCGGATACAGGGAATTTACCCGCAGCGTCGGAATACCGGATGAAAGTCGGGATACGCTGACAGTCGTACTCGAACCCATGTCATTGAAAATGAAAGAAGTTACCGTCGTCGCTTCGGCATCCCGCTCTGAAGAAGGCACCGCCTCCCACATAGGAAGACAGGCAATCGACCATCTTCAGGCCACAAGTCTGAAGGACATCCTTCAGCTTCTGCCAGGCAATGTCCTCAGCTCCAACCCGTCTCTCACGGGCATGGGACAGTTCAGTTCAAGGACAATGGCATCCGGTGACTATAACAATTCCTTCGGCGGAGCCATAATAGTGGACGGCATCCCGATGTCGAACAACGCCAATATGAACGAATATGCAGGCACTTTGAGCACGGCAGGCCGCGGGATAGACCTGAGAAGCATCGCCACCGACAATATCGAATCGATAGAGGTCATCAGAGGCATTCCCTCGGCTAAATACGGGGACCTTTCCTCCGGGGCGATGATAATCAAAAGCAAGACAGGGCGTTCTCCGCTGAATGTCCGAGGAAAAATAATGCCTGGCATCACACAGGCTTCAATCGAAAAGGGAATAGACGCCGGAAAAGCGGGTATCTTCAATCTGAGCGCCGATTATGCACACGGAAAATCCGACCCGAGATACTCGACCGACTTGTACGACCGCGGCATTCTTTCCGTAATCCATTCCATCGGCGCAGGAGCAGGCCGGAACTGGACCTTTACAACAAAACTCGGCATGAAATACATCCGGGACTGGACAGGAGCCGACCCGAGCGAACCGGAAATCGTAAGAGACATGTACGAAGAAAGCATTCACAAAGGCATCGATTTCTCCCATTCCGCCAAAGCATATCTGAAAGGACGGAAACTTTCCGGGACATTCAACTACAGTCTTGGAATATCATTCGCCGCAGACGACAACAGAGAAACGGACATGATTACTCCGGCCGGATTAAATGCTCCGGTATTCAATGCAATGACTGACGGAACGTATTGGGCAACACATCTTCCTGCCCAATACGAAGCATCCGGAGGAACTCAGGGCCGTCCCATAAACATTTTCGCATCGTCAGGCTACGACTTTTTTCTCGGAAACGATTCTTTCTCAAACAACATTTCCACAGGTGTGGAATTCAGAAGCGAAGGAAACCTCGGCATCGGGTATTACAACGATAATCCCGACCTCCCCTTGAACCAGATAAGAAGCCGTGCGTTCAAGGACGTACCCTTTCTCAACCAACTTTCATTCTTTGCTGAAGACAAGATGCGCATAAAGGCCGGAAACGGAGACATTTCACTGCAAGCCGGATTGAGGTATACCCTGATCCAGCCCGGCAGACCTGAGCAAAAAGGTGCTCTGATGCCAAGAATCAACCTCTCGTACAAGCCTGTGGACTTCTTCAGACTGCATTTGGGCTATGGTGTTTCGGCAAAAATGCCCGGGCTGCTGTTCCTTTATCCGGAAAAATCATACGTGGATGCCATAAATATCAATGTTACCATGCAAGGAATCCCGTTTACCTTGTATACGACATCCGTTATGGATACTGCCAATCCTGAACTCAAACCAATGAAAAACGAAAAAGCGGAAATCGGATTCACGTTCAGTACAGACAACGGGATGTCCTATTCCGTAGTGGTTTTCAGAGAAAAAGTTACAGACGGATTCGGTTCCATGGAAAGCGAATGGAAAAGCATTGTCACAGAGAAATGGAATTCTTCTGAACTTGCCGTTTCCGACGGGACACTCGTCTTCGATAGGGATACCCCCTCCTACACCGATACCACCCTACATCAGACAGGTCGTCCGGGGAATACTGAGACCAACCGCACATGGGGAATCGAATATGATTTCAATTTCGGACAGATCGAAGCCACGAATACTTCATTCTTCTTGAGCGGGGCCTACATGTCATCAAGATACTGGACCGACAACGGGATTTACCGTGAAGCGGTAGGCAATACGGACATCAACCCTACCGTTTATGTAATTTATCCGCAAGGGTCTCCGGCCACCGTTTCAAGACGGTTCAGTTCCACATTCAGGGTGGTACAGCATATTCCGGCCATAGGATTCGTCGTTTCCGCCGCTGCCCAGGCGATCTTCTACGATTACAGCAAATCTGTGAGTATTCCCGAATACCCTGCAGGTTATATAAAGCCCGACCCGTCCGGCAACGGGGAAACCGTTTTTATCGGATTTTCGGAAGAGCAGATCAATGACCCGGACTTCCGCTTTGAAGGATTCCTTCTGAAAGACCAGATTTACGAACCGAGCGTCTACAATCTTGCTGAAAAATGGCCTCCGCTATGGGCCGTGAACTTGAGGGTTACCAAAGAACTCGGGAAAAACTTCGGATTTTCCTTCTATGTAAACAATTTCTTCTTCCACCAGCCGTGGCACACGAGCACGACATCCTCAGGACAGGTAGAACGGCAGTCCTCGTTGTTTTCCTACGGATTCGAATTCAACATGAAATTTTAACAATCCAAATATCAAAGTATCATGAAACGCAAAATTTCGTATTTTCTGACAATTGCAATTGCCGCCCTTGCGGTATCCTGCGACCCTTCAAACGAATTCAAGGGGTATGACAATGTTTCCTTCAAAATCAACTATCCCGAAGGTTTTGCCTCCGATGCCGTTTACTCCGGACCTGCAACACTTTTGGACAGGAACTCAGGCCAAAGCTACAGTGCGACGGCCGATGCAGCCGGAGTGGTGACATTCAACGGCGTACTTCAAGGGAGCTATAACCTTACCGTATCACAGACTCTTGGCAATGCCGAATTCAGGGAAATGGCTCCGGAACTTGCCGGAGACCTGAAAAGCGACATCATGCTGAGCGGAAACCTGCTCCAGATCAATCTCTTTTCCGACGCAGATGCTGCTGAAACAAGGGAAGTCGATCTCGTATGGACCGTCAAAAGCGACATTGTTTTCAGCAAGATTTACGGAAACGGTACGAAAACCACAAGCGGCGGCACATTCATCAATGACCGTTACTGGGAACTTTTCAACAACAGCAATGAAACCGTCTACCTTGATGGCCTGTGCTTCGGATACATTGAAGGCAATACCATGACGGGAGCCGTTACCAATCCGTTCTACGAACAGTATAAAGACGCACTCTTCGCTTCCGCAGTAATACGCTTCCCGGGGTCGGGGAGCGAACATCCGCTTGCTCCGGGCGAAAGCGTTGTGGTAGCGCAGAACGCCCAGAACTACATTACGGAAGAACGTCCTTTGAGCGTAGACCTTACTGGTGCCGATTTCGAAGCGCACTATCCTGATTCCGACATGTCCACCGACAATCCGGATGTGCCGAACATGGAAGTCGCATACAAGGCAATTGCAGGTGCCCGCGTATTCGGTACGACCAACGGTTCGTACATCATGTTCCGTGCTTCGGATACCGAAATCGACCAGATGGACAAGGTCACATCTCCAGACGGAGGCACCATCGCCTACCTCCGGGTCCCTAACGAAATGATCATGGATGCCGTCCAGCAATTCCTTGTAGAAGACGCAAACAGGGTAATCCATGAAGAACTTGATGCCTCGTTCGTACTTCTCGGAACATCCACGCCGCTGATCGCAGAACGGAAAATCAGCCATACGGAAGCCGACGGAAGAATCGTTCTTCAGGACACCAACAATTCCTCACAGGATTTCGTGGTAACGTCCTATACGGAAGGTGCAACTGCCGATTATCTTCAGCCGGGCCAATACGATAAACCTGAACTGATGTAATGACGCTTTTCAGACCGCTATCTCTCGCCTTGTCCTTTTTGGCAAGTTGTCTTCTCCTGTCCTCCCGGGAATTACCCGGGGACAGGGAGGCAACCTTATCCATATACAGGCCGACGGATGCCGTCCTCGATGAAAAGGACAATATATGGCACGGTCTGTCGAACCCGACTTCCTTGGATCTGTTTCCGGAAGCCGGAAACGGGACCACCCAGCTCGGTGGCCTGTGGGAAGGCGGTGATTTTCATAGGGCGAAAGACCCGGAAGAAAAATACGCCCTGAATTTCTATTCCGACAGCCACAGAAGGTTCAGAGCATTGGATCTGTACGGTTCGTTTGATTTCAATCAGACATGGTATGGGAACAGGGCTTGGAGCGATTTGTCCGACCCATACGACAACAATCCTTATCAGGCAGGCAGCAGCATTGCTGCAAATTATTCACTGCAGGCAGTCGATTTCTCCGTTATCGGTACATCGCACCTGCTTTTCGGCTTCTTGCGGGCAGGAATCGGTTTGGATTATTCCACCGGAGATTATTCTCGGAAAGCTGATCCCCGATCGAGGAACCAACTGATGAAACTGTCGGTGTATCCTGGGATTTCTTTCGGAATATCGGATTCCCATCTGCTCGGACTGACTTTCAGATATACGTTCGACAAGGAAAAAATGCTTGCGCCAACTTGCGTACAGACCTCCGCATACGATACATACACCTATTACGACATGCAAGGGCTTGGAGAATACTCGCTCGCAAGTCTCCAACGCTTTACCCGAAGATTTATGAAAAACATCTGTTGCGGCAGTCTGCAATACGGATTTGTTTCGGACAAGGTATTGCTCGGCGCTGAAATATCATATTCCGGACGGAAAGATGCGGTGGAGGGAGAAAACCGCTCGGAGCCGGGAGATTATGGACAGTCGGACATTGATGGCAGAATCAACCTCAAACTACTTTCTGAAAAAGGATTCCATCTCATAACCGTTTCCGGAAACATTTCATTCGGCAATGCCAATGAATATCTGCAGGAGAGGGAAAGCGTCCACAATCCCAATGGTTCCACTACCACCTATTGGCGCACCGTTTTCAAGTCTGTGAGATACAGGAGCAATGGGGATTCCGGAATCCTTGCCTACGAATACTGGAACACTTCCCGACCCTCGAGAATCTGGCTGTTCGGGGCCAAAGGAGGATATGCCAGTTTTTCTGACAGATATATTCTTCCGGAATCCATATTTTCAGCGTCACGAATTTATTCCGGACTGTCATTCGGTACTGATATTGGGTTTTCCGACAACGAAGGCTTGAAAATCAATATATCGGCAGGTTATGCTTTCCCCGGCAAGTGCAGACTGGAAACAAGTCCTCAACTCGACACCGACGGAAAAACAGACATAAGGGATAATGTCCTCGTGCCCGATAACCTGTATTACAGGTCGGCTTTCATGTATGCAGAAATGAACATTGCCTGCTATTTCCGACCATGGAGAATGAAAAACTCCTGCTTCGTATCCGCTTGTGCGACATCCATGGTTCCGACCTCCGGACCATACGGGATTTCCGGCTCCAGAATCGCCGCCTCCATCACTTTCGGACTTTCTCTTTAGAAGGTTTCTGTCACCACTGCTGTCCGGAGAAATTTTACCATAAAGTAGGTTGCTCGACAGAACCCGCCTCCGGAACACTAACGGGAGTTG
>CALVDM010000050.1 GCA_944326335.1 uncultured Bacteroidales bacterium | reverse complement strand
AATCTATAATAAGTTGGTTATTACCAATATATTGTGTTTTTATGAGATTTCCCGATTGTGTAAGTTAAAGTCCCGTAGGGACCGCACCCGTAGTGGTGCGTAATCCCCCTAATAGGGGGTGCAGGGGGTTAGAATGGGTTCAGTCTTTCGAAGAAAGACGTTTGAGGGTGACACAAAATCTCTTTTGGGTCACCCTCTTTTTGGTTGTCTGAATGGCTGGAGCAGGAGTTGAGCAGCCTTGTCAGACCTTGAAACCTGTCTTTGCAACAAGCCTGCAAAGTCTGTCTTGGAGAGTTGGCAAATCTCCAAAAGGGCTTGAAAAGGCAGAATTTTGGCTCAAGGTGCTTCTTGTATCCTCCATATTGTAAAAATTGGCCAACGGCAGAGGGGTGGCATTTTCTGCGGGTTTTTGTGTATTTTTGCAACTGCACAAAATGAAATAGAGAATGGGATTCCTTGAACTGATTCTTAAAAGACAGAGTACAAGAAAATATCTGGACAGGAAGGTGGACAGAACTCTGGTCGTGAAATGTCTTGAGGCGGCAAGGCTGGCTCCGTCGGCATGCAATTCACAGCCGTGGCATTTTGTTGTCGTGGATGACTGCGCGAAAACAAGGGAGATAGGGGACGCTGCGGCTGGTCTCGGAATGAACAAATTCGCTTCTTCCGTTCCGGTGATTGTTGCAGTTGTCCTCGAAAAGATGAATTTCACCGCAAAGGTGGGCAGTATGCTGAAAAACAAGGACTACTGTATGCTTGATCTCGGGATTGCCGTGGAACATTTCTGTCTTCAGGCCACTGAGGAAGGTCTCGGGACCTGCATCCTCGGCTGGTTCGATGAAAAGAAGGTGGCCAGGCTGCTCGGTGTCCCTGCAAGCAAGCGGATACCGCTTCTGATTACCGTCGGTTACCCGGACTGCGGAATAAGGGACAAGGTCCGCAAGCCTATAGAAGAGATATCTTCCTGGAACTCCTACTGAATAGTTGCAGTGTTACTCTGAAAGGATGCACTACTGTTCACTGGTTGTCCAGACGACAAGCTTGTGAGGCTTGTCATCTATGAATCTGCCTTGAGGTGTGCCGTCGTGGCTGCGGAAGAAAAGGTGCGGCTGAGCCCCTCCAGTGACATATATTGCATCAGTGAATCCGTATTCTGCCAGTGCGTCTGCAAATGTTGAAAGACCTTCCGGATTCTCTGTCTCAATGAAGTACAGCTGTCCGTCGATATCCCTTGCGTATGCGCAGCGGCTTACCTTTCCCCGAAGGATGTATTGGCCGTCACATACGGTCCCTGCAGACACCAGAGCCAGCTGGCGGAAGAAGGACCCTCCGTGTCTGGCCGCATATCTGGATATCTTTCCTCCGCGGCTTACCCCAATCTGGGCATTTCCGTCGGCTATTGCCATGAAGCCTGCCCGCCAATTGCCTCTTGCAAGGATTTCCCCGTCCTGTATGAAATCCCCTATCATCATCCTCCTGTCATTCTTTATCCTGTAGTCCGCACTCCGTGTGATAAGATAGACGGACGGGTCGGAAAAGTCCGGAACTGTGTCGGCAAAATGTGCTTCAAGGCCGGAGATTCGGTATATCCTGAGTTTCACGCCCATGATTTCAACCCTGTCGAGACTGACTCCGGATACCGAGTCTTGCGGAGCCAATGACAGCCTGGATATGATTTCCCAGTCAGGACGGGATTTGGGATACTGGTATTTGAAGCTGACCAGCCTTCCCGCGCAGAGCAGGGCGCAAAGAGCCAGGACCGTAGCTGCCACTGCCAGTACCATGCGGCTTCTCCTGCCGGAAGCATTCTTTCCGGGACCGGCCCCGTTTCCTGCCGGCTTCCATTCCGAACCGCCGAGTACGATGATGTCATCGTCAGATATGCCCTTATTCTTCATCATAGTCCAGATTTACTGTATTGAGTGTGAGCAGTTCCCTTTTCAGCTTGTTCAGGGCTTCCTGCGACGCATGGAGCTTGAACTGTGCAGGATTCGTGCTGTCGAAAAGCACGAGGTCTCCCTGTACCGGATTTATGAGATAGATATAACCTATGTTGATAATGAAACTGCGCCCTACAACGACGAAAACAGGCTTTTCAGCTTTCATCTGTTCGTTTATCAGGCTTATGAATTTCTGGCGGCTGAACCATAGCTGCTGCCGGAATCCGCCGGTCATGTGCATCACGCAGTAATTGCCGTCAGCTTCTATGTAAAGAATGTCTGAAGGCCGTATCTTGAGTATTTCCGTCCCGCTGTTGGGCAAGATCAGTTCTTTCATATCCATGCAAAGTTAAAAATATTTCGTCATGGAAGACAGCTGTTTCGTACACGGGAGGATGCATTTCGTGTACGGACGCTTTAAATCCTTGTCTTTTAGCTATCAGGATTCCATATTTGCAGCAAAACGATAATTAAAACCGGAAGTCATGAAAAGAGAAGAATCGAGGAAGCTTATTGTAAAAGGCATTTTCATCACGCTGGCCATGTTGGCAATGCAGATACCTGCGGCATTGGTAAATGTGGCCGTGTCCGGCAGGGAAGACCTCTCCAAAGAGGTGGCGGATGAGGTGGCGGCGTCATGGGGCGGGGTCCAGACTGTATCCGTGCCCGGATTCATGGTCCCGTATGTCGAGAAGCATGTGGACGATTATTCCGGGGAGACAGTAACACAGGAAAAGAGGGTGTCGGCAGTACCTGCAGCCGCCGATGTCTCGGGTGAAGTGTCGGTCGAGATGCTGCACAGGGGAATTTATGACATTCCGGCATGGAAGGCTGATCTGACATTCAGGGGAGAAATTTCTCTTGATGACCGGGCTGTCTCCTATGCAAGAAGGGAAGGTTGCGGATATCTTGCCTTCGGCATTTCACACAGGCAGGGGATAGACGGAAAAATATCATTGGAGATAGACGGGAGGGAGTATGCCATTGAGCCTTTCCAGAATGAGCTCCGCGCCAGAATCCCGGCAGAGTCGCTGAAGCCGGACGGTACCATGGAGTATGTCATGAGAATGACGCTGAAAGGGACGGAAAGCATCAATTTCATTCCCGATGCCGAATCATACAGCCTCACACTCAGTTCCGACTATCCTTCACCGAGTTTCACCGGCGCATTCCTGCCGTCTGACCGGGAAATCTCCGACACGGGATTCGAAGCCAGCTGGTCAGTGAGTGACGTGAACCTGTACAGCCTCGGCGACGGGTCTTCCATGTTCGGTGTGGACTTCTTCGTCCCTGTTTCCATGTACAGGCAGACAGACCGTGCGTTGAAATATTCTTTCCTTGTCATACTTCTGATTTTCATGGGAATATTCATGACGGAACGTTTCTGCGGGAAAAATGTCAATCTGGTCCAGTATATCGTAACCGGCCTGGCCCTTTGCCTTTTCTATCTGCTTCTGCTGGCTTTCACGGAATATATGCCGTTCGCCCTGGCATATTCTTCCGCTTCGCTGCTGACGATATGCGCACTCGGCGCGTATTTCAGGGCCATACTCAAAAGCAGGGCAGGATACTGGTTCGCTGCGGCAGTTGCTGTGCTCTACGCGTTCATCTATCTTTTGCTTACGATAGAATCCGGAAGTTTGCTCATAGGTACGTTGGCTCTCTTTCTTGTGCTTTGCGTCGTGATGTACTTCACAAGGAATCTGAACAAGGATGAGGATTGAGCCTGCGGTAGGCTTCTGTCACCGCGGCTCTCGCTTTTTCCGGATTTGCCAGCAGCCGGCGCAGACGGGACAGTTTTGCAGCATTGTCGCTCCACGGAATCCAGAGCTTGAGATACCCGTTTTCCCCATATTTGCCGTAAAGATGGTCGAGCGTCCTGTCAATCTGTTCTTCTGCAGTCATGTCCGGGTATCGCGAGAGCCCGTATTGAAGTGTGCGCATTATCACGGTCTCAGTGTCGATAAGGCGGTCCGCTTCAGCGACTATCTTGCCGTAAATGCTTCTCGGTTCCGCGCCGTTGGAGGCCCGGTGGTCTTCCGCTGCCTGGGCTATGGCCTCGATGGCGGCTTCGTCGAACCATTTGCGGAGATTCTTGTCGGCCCTGACCATCTTGCCTGAATCTATGTGATGCCTCTCTTTGCCGTTCACTCTCCCGATGTCATGGCAGGCTGCGGCCGTAATCAGTATTTCAGGGTCGATTCTCTCCCTGATTTCATCGGGAGCAGTCCGGTACAGCATCATCGAGTTTTCAATCACGGCTTCCGCATGATTTTCCCTGTGTGCAGGGTCGAAGGCCGCGTATGCAGGGATGATTTCAGACGTGATGTATTCCGCGAGCTCCTTTCTGACTCCTCCAGTGTCCATCTCATTTGTATTTGTATCCGATTCGTTTCCAGACTCTATCTCTGCCGGGACAGCAAAGAATCCAGAAGACCTTTGCAGCCGGCTAGAAGGTCTGAGTATGTGCTGTTGAAATCCCCTGTGAACCACGGGTCAGCGACGTCACGGCATCCTTCACCGGCATACTCCATCATGAAGTGCACCTTGTGCATGTCTCCGGAGCCGGCAATCCGCCTTATCATACGTTCGTTGGAACGGTCCATTATTATTATGAGATCGGCTTTTGCCGCTTCATCCGGGGTGAGCCTGTGTGCTGAATGAGCTCCGAAAGGCACTCCCTTTACCCTCAGCATTCCTGCAGCCGGCGGATATATGGGATTGCCTTCTTCCTCGTAGGAAACCGCTGCCGAACTGATTGAGAACTCATCTTCTTTCCCGGCCCTGCGGACGAGGTCTTTCATTATATATTCTGCCATGGGACTCCTGCAGATGTTCCCATGGCAGACGAAAATTATTTCCATATCAAGAGAAGACATTCCTGTGCGGATGTCAGAACCTGTCCATCAGGTCGCAGATTTTTGCCCTTACTTCCTCGATGGTGCCCGTCCCGTCTATCTCATGATACTTTCCTTTAGCCTTGTAGTAGCCGACGAGCGGTTCTGTCTTGTCATGGTATGTCTTTATCCTGTTGGATATTGTCTCGTCGTTGGCGTCGTCAGCACGACCTTCGATCGATGCCCTGTGCTTGATGCGCTCCCTTATCATCTCGTCAGGAATCATTATTGACACCACTGCAGTCACTTCTTCGGAAGTCTTTGCGAGCATGTCGTCAAGCGCGGCGGCCTGTGCGGTGGTGCGCGGGAATCCGTCGAGAAGGAATCCGGCCACACCCTTGACAGTCCTGAATTCGGACTCTATCATCCCTTCCACTATCTCGTCAGGTACGAGCGCACCTGCATCTATCAGGGACTTGGCTTTCAGTCCGAGTTCGCTTCCTGCAGCTATTTCCTTGCGGAGAAGTTCTCCTGTGGAGATGTGGCGAAGATTGTATTTTTCCACCATTGAAGAGGCCTGGGTGCCTTTACCTGCGCCTGGAGGCCCGAAAAGAATAAAATATTTCATTGCCGATAGTATTTGTTTATCCGTTGTTGTCTTCGTCGAGTACGTAGATGTCTTTCAGGTTACGGCCTATTTCGTTGTAGTCGAGCCCGAAACCTACTATGAAGTCATTCGGTATCTCCATGGCCACATATTCCGGATGGAGGTCTTTCCTGCAGGATTCCGGCTTCAGGAGCATTGTGCAGATGTAAGACCGGGACGCGCCTTTCTCCGCGAGGATTTTCCTGAGTTCCACAATCGTGTTTCCGGAGTCCACAATGTCTTCCACTATTATGACCCTTCTGCCTTTTATATCCGCAGTCAGCCCCATCATCTGCCTGACATTTCCCGTGCTTTCCGTGCCGCTGTAGGAAGAGAGTTTTATCGATACCAGCTCGCAGTTGAACGAAAGTCTTTTCATCAGTTCTGCCGTAAAAAGTATGGAACCGTTCAGGACGCACAGGAGTACAGGGATGTCCGTGCAGTCCTTGAAATCGGCGTTCATTTTTTCGGCCACCTTGTCTATTGCCTGCTCAATCTTCCGGTTCGGGATGAAAGTCTTGAAGGTCTTGTCGAACAGTCTGACACGCTCCATTTCGAATACAGTTTTAATACAGATTTGCAAATTTAAGAATCTGTTTTCAAAAAAAGAAAAAAGTTAAAAAAAGAGAAAGACTTGTCCATCGGCTGGTCTGAGACAACTGAAAAACCGATACTCTTGTGTAGTTTCGGGCATCTGAACAGATGTGCCTATGTGTGGAATCGCAGCCATTGCAGTCATTTTAATCTTCCTGTCTCACGGACCTGCACGTCCCGCAGACGGGGACTTCACGGATGCTGTCCTGAAAATCACTGGCAGCACTTCCCTGGAGGAGCTTTCCGAAGAAGAGATGGAACGGTATTCCGGTCTGTACGCCTCGCCCGTACGTCTCAATTATGCCACGAGGTCGAGACTCCTGTCATGCGGCCTTTTCTCGGCATATCAGGTGGCAGTGCTCGCCGACTACCGGGAGCGTTCCGGTGACATCCTGTCATTCGAGGAACTTTCAGCCCTGGACGGTTTCGGACATGGCTTTGTCTCTGCAATCGAGCCGTTCGTGAGCGTGGCCAGCAGAGCGTCCCCGGGAGTATCATCAGCGGAAACCGGCAGAGTCCGGAATGACCTTACGTTGAAGTCCGGGCTTAAGAACAATTCCGACCCTTTCTTGCTTCAGGGAACCTATTCGATGAAATACAAGGTGTCGGCAGGCGAGAGGCTCGAGTCCGGCATATCCTTGAAGAGCGCGTATCAGGGAAGGCATTTCCCTCCGGAGACATATTCATTCTTTTTCGCATGGTACGGACGGCAATGGCCGGTGAAGGTGATAGCGGGGGATTATAGTCTGCGCTTCGGACAGGGGCTCGCTCTCTGGTCAGGTTTTTCCTTGAGCGGGGCGACATCGCCAGAGACGGCGGCAAGGCGGCCGTCGGGGATTTCTCCATATAATTCATATTCAGGGGAGGGGGCTTTCCGTGGAGTTGCCGCCGATGCCGCTTTCAGACATATCACTTTTTCAGCATTCATTTCCAGCCCGTGGCTCAGGTCGGCAATGGAAGGCGAGGAAGAAGTTCTCCCGCGGATTGTGTACGGTGCCAATGCAGGATGGTACGGGATGCCGGGACAGGTCTCCCTGACATGCATCGCTGAGAGTGTGCTGTTCCCGGATTCAGCATATTCCGCAGGTGAGGAAGGCCATGGCTGCGGACCTTGCCCGGATGTGAAGTGTTCGGCGGATGCCCGTTTTTCAGTGGCCGGTACTGACCTGTTCTCGGAAATTGCATACGATTTTGCCGGAAAGAGCGTTGCTGCCCTTGCCGGGGCAAGGGTGGATTTCGGTGAGTCCGTCCAGATGGCGGTAGTGGCAAGATATTATCCTCCAGACTACCGTCCCGGGTATTCCGGAGCCGCCAGGGGAGGCTCGAAGTGCTGCAACGAACATGGGGTGTCCTTTTCCATGTCGCATTCTTCCGGAGGATGGGTGGAAATCAATGGCAGGACAGGATTCGGTTCGTCGGAAAGGAGGTTTAATGGTATTTTTTCGACTGATGCGTTTTATTCCCCCGAACCGAGGTACGGGACGGACACATCGTCGTTCCAGCTGAAGCTCCAGTTGGCTGAAAGCATCCGGATTTCTCCTGCTGTCGCCCTGTCAATGCGTATGTCCGGGAGATTCCGGACATACGGTCAGCCGCTCCGCTCGGATGTCAGGGCGGATATTGAATGTTCTTTCATGAGGTGGAGCGCGAATGCGAGGGTGAACGTGCTTCATTGCGAGGATTTCTCGTTCCTGTCGTATGTCGAGGCCGGGTATGAGGATGATTGCGGGTCGGTATGGCTCAGAACCGGGTGTTTCTTCGCCGACAGGTGGAACGACAGGATTTATGCCTATGAAAGGGACGCTCCAGGAAATTTCAGTGTCCCGGCGTATTACGGGCGCGGATACTGGCTTGCGCTGACTTCGGGGCTCAGGCTTTCAAGGAGTTTCCGGCTGTATCTCAGGGCCTCGTTCCAGGATTACCCGTGGCTCGCGGCAGGCGCCGAGCCAAAACCATGCAGGGCAGAACTCAAACTGCAGCTTACGGTCCGGCTGTGAAACATCGCGCCGCATCATTGGATGGGAAATATATTGTCGAAAATGAAACATTCCGCAAAAACAGTCGTATATAATAAATGCAGACAATCTGCCTGAACAATGGGGCTGTTTTGGTTTTGACAGCATAAGACATTGGGAGGTAAGCACGTCGGGCGTCGGAGGTTTGCCCGTAAATCTCAGCTTCCAAAGAATTAGTTGGCAACAACAATTATGCACTCGCTGCGTAGTCTACCAAGTAGTCACGCTTAATCGACGGCCGCCAAGGCTGCGGCTGCGACGGGTATCCCTCCGGACTTTAGGCCGGTTATGTCCGGAACACGGGGTATCATCCAAACCGGATGCGCAGGAGGACTCCTTTAAATCCTGTCAAGTCTCAAAGGATAAGCTGTCATTGGCCTGTCTTCCGGCAGATGACGGACGAAAAACAAAGAAAGACTAAGCGTGTAGAAAGCTTTTCGGTGCTATGTTTGGACGGCGGTTCGAGTCCGCCCAGCTCCACAACTGGTATGCGGCCGGAATTTTGAAAAAAAATTTGCAGAGTTTCAAATCTTGTGTATCTTTGCAATCCCGTTAAGGAAAACGGCAAGTTC
>CALVDM010000049.1 GCA_944326335.1 uncultured Bacteroidales bacterium | reverse complement strand
TGCGGTGCGGACGGGACTCGAACCCGCGACCCCCGGCGTGACAGGCCGGTATTCTAACCAGCTGAACTACCGCACCATTATTTAAGAACTTTATTGCTTTCCGAGGGTGTTTTCCTCGTTTGCGGATGCAAATATACGCAAAAAATCTTTTGTGCCAAATTTTATTTGAAAATTATTTCAGATTCCGATATGGGCCTGCCGGACAGTTCATGCATGGGCATAAAACAACAGAAGCCGGTTCCGGGGAAAATCCGGGGCCGGCTCCTGCCTTAAATCATAGCCTTACTGGATGTCTATGACACGTTTGCTTTCTTCAGCCTTTGTCTTCTCGACCTTAGGTATTATCACGTTGAGGACACCGTTCTCGACTTTTGCGCTGATTTTGTCTCTTTCGACATCGTCAGGCAATACCATGGTCTGCTGGAATTTCGTGTATGAGAATTCGCGACGGAGGTAATGTCCGTTCTTCTTCTCGCTCTTCTCGTCGATTTTCTTCTCCATTTCTATGGCAAGATTGCCGTTCTCGTCGATATGAACCTTGAAATCGTTCTTGTTCATGCCAGGTGCGGCAACCTCGATTTCATAGTTGTGTTCATTTTCTAATACGTTGATGGCAGGAGCCGTAGCGTTTGTTCTGACCATCCAGTCGTTGTCAAAGAAATCATTGAAGATGTCAGGCAACCAATTCTGACTTTTTCTAACTGGTAACATAGTTCTATTCTCCTATAATTTTAAATTGTTCTAATTATAACTCTTTGGACTTTAGTCCTTTGTACTTTTTCAAGTACGACTATCCAATAATCAACTGCCGTGCCGTTGCCTCAATCGGGGAAAAATGGCGTCAAAAAGGAAAATATGTCAACCATATTTGCCAAATTGTCTGCCTCAAGATGTCAAAATGTCCACCGGGACCGTAAAAATTCAAAACAGATTCTCAGAATAGCTTCCGAAAAACATTATATTTGGCCACTTCGTGTCCATTTATAGCTTCCGTTCGGCAAATCTAAAGTAAACTTTGCTTTGCCCTCACTTATTCGCTATATTTGCCTTGTCGAGATTCCTACAATTTATGAGTGAAGAGGGAAACATAATAATAAAAGGGGCGAAAGTCAATAACCTGAAGAATGTCAGCGTTGAAATCCCTCGTGGAAAGTTCGTCGTGATTACGGGCATCTCCGGGTCGGGCAAGTCCTCTCTCGCGTTCGACACCTTGTTCGCAGAGGGGCAGAGGAGGTTTGCGGAAAGCCTTTCTTCGTATGCCAGGCAGTTCCTTGGCCGGATGGTCAAGCCGGATGTGGAGCTCATCGAGGGGATTCCGCCGGCCATCGCCATAGAGCAGAAGGTAAACACAAGGAATCCGCGTTCGACAGTTGCCACGACTACCGAGATATACGATTATCTGAGAATAATTTTCGCGAGAATCGGAAGGACATTCTCACCTGTCTCAGGCCAGGAGGTGAAGTGCCACACCGCAAATGATGTCATGGAATACATATTCTCGTCAGGCGGGGGTGCTGTCTATCTTCTCGCGGACCTGGACTGGGACCGGAGGGGCGACAAGGTGGAGATGATGCTTGCCTTGAAGGAAGAAGGATATTCCAGGTTTTATGCATCGGGAGACATCGTCAGGATAGAGGAAATGCTGAAGAAGGCCGAGACGGGAGACTATCCGGAGAACGTGTGCCTGCTCGTGGACAGAATCAAGATGCCGGACAGGGAAGCCCTTGCCGCCATGTCGGAAACGGAAAGGGGAGACCTGGACACAAGGCTGCTGTCCTCGGTCCGTACGGCATTCGAAAAGGGTGGAGGGGTGCTTTATGTGAAGTCCGGAGATTCCGCCCCGCGCAGGTTTGTCAACAGGTTCGAGGCCGACGGGATGACATTCCAGGAGCCGGACGAATACATGTTCAGTTTCAACAGCCCGCTCGGGGCCTGCCCGGACTGCGGCGGACTCGGGCAGATTATAGGGATAAGCGAGGACCTCGTGATTCCGGACAAGAGCAAGAGCATCTACGACGGGGCCATAGCCTGCTGGAGAGGGGAGAAGATGGGCTGGTTCAAGGACCAGATGGTGAAAAATGCCTACAAGCACGGACTGTCGGTGTTCGAGCCCTACTGCAACCTTTCCGAGAAGGAAAAGAAACTGGTATGGGAAGGATATGAGGCAGCCGATGAGGATGAGACGATATATGGGCTGAACGGCTTCTTCAAGTGGGTCGAATCCAACAAGTACAAGATACAGTACAAATACATGCTGAGCCGCTATTCCGGAAGGACGGTCTGCAGGACATGCGGAGGCAGTCGTCTCAGGAAGGACGCCCTTTACGTGAAGGTAGGAGGCAAGAATATCCACGAACTGCTGTGTATGGACGTGGACACCCTGCTCGACTTCCTGGACGGGCTTCAGCTTACGGATTATGAGGCGAGCATCGCATCCAAGGCCATAGAGGAGGTCAAGAACCGTCTCCAGTACATAAAGGATGTGGGTCTTTCATATCTCACCCTGAACAGGGCGTCCAACACTCTCTCAGGTGGCGAGAGCCAGCGTATCAATCTCGTGACTGCGCTCGGAAGCTCCCTTGTCGGGTCTTTGTACATCCTGGACGAACCGAGCATCGGGCTGCATCCGCGGGATACCGACAGGCTCATTGCCGTGCTGAGGAAACTCAGGGACATAGGCAACACCGTGGTCGTCGTGGAGCATGATGAGGAGATAATGCGGGCGGCCGACCTTCTTGTGGACATAGGCCCGAGGGCCGGGATAGAAGGTGGCGAGATAGTGTTCAAGGGGAAACTCGGGGACGGAGTCCGGGAAGATGACATTGAAAAGTCCCTGACCCTCCAGTACCTTTCAGGCCGCAGGAAACGCTACATGAGGGAAAAGCGGACATCGCAATATTCGATAACTGTCGAAGGTGCCATGGAACATAACCTGAAAGGGATAGACGTCCGTTTCCCGCTCGGTGTCCTCACAGTGGTGACAGGAGTCAGCGGAAGCGGCAAGTCTTCACTCGTGGGCGACATATTGTATCCTGCGCTTTTCAGGCATATAAACCATACAGGAATGCTCCCGGGAACTTTCAGGAAACTGTCAGGGAACCTCGACAGAATCACCCAGGTGGAATACGTGGACCAGAATCCGATTGGAAAGAGCTCCCGCTCCAATGCCGTCACCTACCTCAAGGTCTATGACGATATCCGGAAACTGTTCGCCGAGCAGCAATATGCGAAGATAAACGGCTATACTCCGTCTCATTTCTCTTTCAATATGGATGGCGGCAGATGCCCTGAATGCCAGGGCGAGGGATTCGTGAAGATAGAGATGCAGTTCATGGCTGACGTCACCATGGTCTGCGAAGCCTGCGGAGGCAAACGCTTCAAACCGGACATACTGGAAGTCAGGTACAAGGGAAAGAACATAGACGACATCCTGAACATGAGCGTCGAGGAGGCCGTTGCATTCTTTTCGTCCCAGCCGGAGCCGGCGGTGAAGAAAATTGCCGAAAGACTCCAGCCGCTGGTCGATGTCGGGCTTTCATACATAAAGCTCGGGCAGAGCAGCAGCACCCTCAGCGGGGGAGAGAGCCAGAGGATAAAGCTCGCCTATTTCCTTTCCATGAACGACAGCCTTTCCAAGGCGAGAGACCAGCATATTCTTTTCATTTTCGACGAGCCCACGACGGGCCTTCATTTCTTCGATGTGGAGAAACTGCTCAAATCTTTCGATGCATTGCTTGCCAGAGGACATTCGATTGTGGTGGTGGAGCACAATCCGGATGTCATCAGAGCTGCGGACTGGGTCATAGACCTCGGTCCCGATGCAGGCGATGCCGGCGGAGAAGTCGTATTCGAAGGAACCCCGGAACAGCTTGTCGCTGAAGGACGGACATATACAGCAAAATATCTAAAATAACCGACCATGTACACTGTTTTAACCTATGTGATTTCCCTTGTACTTTCCGTGATTGCACTGTGGAATCCCAAAATCCGGCTTTTCGTGAAAGGCAGGCGGAATGTCCTGAAAAGGATAAAGGAAGCCGTGAAAGGCCATGACGGAATAATATGGTTCCACACTGCGTCGATGGGGGAGTTCGAGGAAGCCCGCCCGGTCATAGAAGCCACGAGGAAACGTTTCCCGGACCGGAAAATCCTCCTGACATTCTTCTCGCCTTCGGGGTATGAGGTCAGGAAAGACTGGAATGTAGTTGACTGGGTCTTCTATCTGCCTCTCGACACATGGTTCAATGCCAGGAGGTTCGTCAGGATTGTAAGGCCTGCCAAGGCAGTCTTCACAATCGGTGAATTCTGGTTCAACTATCTCGGGCAGCTGAGGAGACACAATGTCGACACATACATCATGTCGGTGCTTCTCTCAAAGGATTCCCCTTACACCAAATGGTACGGGTGGAAATACCGAAACGTGCTCAGGACTGTCTACAAGGGCGTCATGGTGAAGAACGAGGAGACAAGGGACGCACTCGAAAAGGCAGGATGCAGGAACGTGACAGTGACCGGAGATGCGAGGTTCGACAGGGTGGCGGCGATAGCCTCCGAGACATGGAGCGACAAAATCGTGGCGGAATGGTCCTGTGGCAGAAAGGTCGCCATAGCAGGAAGCTCTGACAGTAATGAGGACGGACTGTTCCTTTCGCTGGCACGCGACTATCCGGACGACAAGTTCATGTTTGTGCCGCATGACCTGGATGAAGCCCCTATACGTCATATCCTGAACTCAGCGGGAGGCAGGGCCATACTCTACACGGACATCGAATATGTGTTCTCGTCGGGGATACCTGCGAATGTGAAGGCCGGGATGCTCGGGACAATACGCGATGCACAGATATTGGTTGTCAACAAGATAGGCATCCTTTCCCGCCTTTACAGGTACGGATGGTGCGCACTTGTCGGCGGCGGGTTCGTGAATGTCCCCCACAGCGTCATCGAGGCAGTCATCTACGGTATGCCTGTGGCGATGGGGCCGCAGTTCCACAAGAACAGCCAGTTCGTCGACCTGCTGAAGCTCGGGGCGGCCACTCCTGTGTCAAGCCCGGAGGATATCCGCAAGTGGTATGCGGAGTATCGTGACAACCCTGAACTCCTGGACCATGTGATATCGGTGGAGAAGGACTACTGCTCGAGGAACACGGGGGCTACGGACAGGATAATGGCTGTCATCTTCGGATGAAGCCGACGCAGCGGTCAGTCTACTACGAGCATTATGAGTTCGGACTGGTTTACAGGATAGCCGGCCTCCATGTACAGCAGTCCGCTACCTCTGCTTTTTGTGTACAATGTGACGCTCCGCCCGTCCTCGCCTATGGCGTAATCATAAATTCCCCGGCTCTTGTCATACTCCAGCTCCTCAATCCCGACATCGAAAGGGGCAGACAGCGGGAAATACTCACATGATATTTCCACAATGTCCCCCTTCCTGCACCTTATGAAATTGCCGGGGAATATCTTCATGTAATATGGTTCCGGCTTCACTGTCACGAGACATTCCGCCGAAGTCCCGCTTCCGTCCGCGATATGGCAGAATACGGAACACGTACCCTCGCTCCTCGCGGTGACGATGCCGTCGTCGGACACAGTCGCCACGCTGTTGTTGTCGCTGTCCCAGTAAAGCCTGGTATCCTCATCTTCAGGTGTGACGTACGCGCTTATCCGCGACGTCTCGCCGACATACGAGAATTTCAATGTGCTGTAGGACAGTTCAAGTGTCTTTGCAAAGCTTTCCAGTCCGGACTTGTCTATCCTCCATTCGAGCCCGTCCAGACCTGAACCTGCCGGGCTTATGCATATCCTGTATTCGCAGTTCCGGACTATGTCGAAATTGCCCGGGTCGTTCCCGGGGTACAGCCTGTATATCAGATGCTCGCCAGGAGCGGAATACATTGAGTCCGACATGTATTCGGCCTTTATCTCAATATACGAGCACAGGGTGCGTCTGCCGTCGCTTTCCGCCAGCACCTTACGTGTCTCGTCCACGTTGCCTGGCAGCAGGTCCCCCTGCATGTTCTCGAGCATGTACAGGTGTATCTCTCCGCTCCTTCCGTCCGCGCGGACGGTGTTCAGCGCATCTGTCTCATAATCCTTGCGTAAAAATCCGGAGGGGAAAAAGTCGAAAGGGTCGCTGATGTGGTTTCTGCTGAAGAGGGTCACAGAACGCGGACACCCTTCGACCTTTACGCTCCGTATGTTGAACTCCACGTTCTCGTCCAGCCTTGACCGGTCAACGAGGATTGTGATTTTTGACATCAGCCTCTCCAGCCGGACAGTGATTGACGGCTCGGACAGCATTATGTCTTCCACGTATCCGCTCATCGGCATCCCTAATGAATAGTCATCGGGGTAGGCGAGGTAGTACCTCATGTCCTTGAGCTCTTCCATGCTGCGTGCATTGAGTTCGTATCCCAGATTGGCGCATGCATATACGGAATATGTCGCATTGGAGACAAGGTCGATATGCCAGAAGCAGCCCCCGTCCCCGGACAAAAGTCCGTCTCCTGACAGATAGGCCTTGCCTTCAAGCATCCCTCCGGCGTTGAACACGAATACGTTGATGTCGGAAATCCTGCACTCATCCGGATCCATCGCCTTCGTTCCCATGCTGCCTGTGCAGAACCTTATTGCCGTTTCCCGCCTTACGCCACCGTCGGGAAACTCCTCCATCGGTGACAGGCATGAAACGGGCATCAGGACCGCAGTTGCGGCAAGGATGAGTCCCGTAAGGCGTAATATGTGATTTGACTGCTTCATTCCCCGAGGCTTTAAAATTCCACATCCGATTCGGGGAGGACCGTCCACGGCTCCACCAATGCATTGACGCTGACTGCATCTGATGCAACCGGCATTGTCGGGTCGGTGTTCCCGGCCTTCCTTATGACTATGTCAAAGACATACCTGCAGTTCCTTCCTATTCCTGTTGCCCCGGACACCGGCCCGAATTCCCCTTTGTTGATGTTCAAAGGATAGTAGTACCGGTTCCCGTCTATGTCTCCGGCAATCACGAGCCTTGTGAACGGGGTGCCGGCAGTGTCTTCGGTGCAGCTGTTCGGATAGCAGTACAGCCGTATCTCCGGATATAGCGTCGCGCTTCCTATCCCGCTTTCAAATGATGCATAGACCATCTCAGGCGAAGCCATCGCGCTCCAGGACTCGTCCGGCCGTCCATCCGAGTTCATGGGCGCAGACGGGGTGAAATCCTCCGCCAGGATATGGGTGAGCGAATTTACGTTAGTCAGGTATGCGCATGCGTTTTCAAGCGAGGCTCCGCTGTACGGCCTTCCGCTGAAGTCGCACCTTATCGACCTTATGAAAACTTCGGACATCAGCGGCTCGAGCCGGAGCTCGTGTATGCCGCCGTCTCCGGCATCCATGTTCACAGTCCCGCTCATTACCGGACGTTCCGCTTTCTCGAGCCTGAAATCGGCGTACATCCCTGCGGCGGCCTCGAACGAGGATATGCCTGCCCACTCGTATTCATCTGCCTGCGGGTTGGCGACGGCCAGTACGATTTTCTTCCCTTTGCGGGACGAGACCTGAACGGTATTCCCGTTCCCGGAAGACAGCCTCTGATATGAATCGAGCCGCTGCAACGCATCGTCATTATATATGAAAATGTCCAGGGTGAAGTCTCCGGCTTCAGCTCCGCTGATTCCGAGGCGGACAGTCCCGGCCCTGCCGGCCGTGGCGGAGGCCGATGCGATGTCACAGGCATCGCATCCCGGATAAAGGAGCAGGGCCGGAAAAAACAGCAAGGCTTTTGCCGAACGGCAGATGTAGAATAATCGGGAAACGATGGATTTCCGGCCCATGTCCTTTGTGTCATTTATGTCGCAGCACTTCATCTTCAGAAATTTTTCTGCCGCAAACATATCCAAAGATTCCTTCACCGACAGGCGGAAAAAGAAAATCATTCCCGCTTTTTCTTTTTTTATCGAAATTTTCTTTTTTCGGAGACTTTTTTTGACATACGGGGCGTTTTCTTAAAAATAATGTGTAATTTTGATTTTACCCAAGAAACAACTATGACCATATTAAGACGATTCAGAAGGATTTTTTCACCGAGAACACACTTCCAGCCTATTTTTTCGCAGCAGGCGGCATATATAGGACAGGCATCCAAGGCGCTGCTTTCAATGATGAAGACAGATGACATTTCCGAGCGCAGGAGGCTCGAAAAGGAAGTGAAGCTGTGCGAGATACAGGGAGACGCCATGCTCACGGAGTTCTACGAGCAGCTGAATGACAAATACTTCTCGACATTCCACAGCTCCGACCTGCAGACCGTGGCGATGAACATAGACAATATCCTTGACAATATCAACGATTCGGCCAAGTCCATACTGCGCTATATGCCGCACAAGATGGATGTGCAGCTTATCGAGCTTGCGGAATATATCTGTGCCGAAGCGGATGCGCTCAGCCTCATAGTTGCCGGGATGGACGAGATGAAGAAGAAATTCTCGGAGATGACTATCCAGTGCGATCGGATAACAGAGCTCGAGCATGCTGCCGACGAGACTTACGAGGATTATGTCGGCTATATTTTCCAGAACGAGACCAATGCCATAGAGCTTATGAAGCACAAGAACATAGCGGAGATGCTCGAGGCGACAACAGACACTGCAAAGACATTTTCAGACCATATCAGGAAACTTCTCCTGAGATACGTGGTGGAAAAATGACAGTATTGTCGGGATGCCTGCCGGCAGGGCGGGTGTCCCTGTAAAAAAATCAAGAGGATGGCCGGCGGCCATCCTCTTGTCATTCGTGCGGAGCATTGTCAGGCTCCGAAGTTA
>CALVDM010000048.1 GCA_944326335.1 uncultured Bacteroidales bacterium | reverse complement strand
CTACACCCGCTCCTCGAAAAGGGGCGATGTCCGCGAAGTCCTGCATCAGCTCGTGAATTTCGGGGCGGATGCGGACATCCTTGTGGACGCCCACCCCCACATCGGCAGCGACAGGCTTCCCGGAATTGTGGAGAATATCAGGAAATGCATTACCGGACATGGCGGAGAGTACCATTTCGGGACATGCGTGACGGATATTGTGAAGAAGGGCGACGGCACCCTGGATGTCGTGTCTGCTGACGGCACGGTGTGGAACTCGAGGAAGGTGATCCTTGCCACAGGCCATTCGGCCAGGGACATATACGAGCTTTTCGACAGGAAGGGTTGGGCGATAGAGGCAAAGGGGTTCGCCCTGGGTGTCAGGGTGGAACATCCGCAATCTTTGATAAACCGGGCCAGGTATCACGGAAAGTACCAGCCGTACATGCCTGCAGCCGAATATTCGTTCGTCACGCAGGTCCAGGGACGAGGGGTGTTCTCGTTCTGCATGTGTCCCGGAGGGATTCTTGTCCCGTCTGTGACAGGGGAGGGGGAGGTTGTGCTGAACGGCATGTCCAACTCAAGACGCAATTCCCAGTGGGCCAATGCCGGTGTCGTGGTATCCGTCGAGCCGGAAGACTTCCCGGAATATGCCAGGTACGGGGCTTTGTCCCTGCTGAACTTCCAGCGTGATGTGGAGCGGAGCATGTACGGTTATTCTTCGTCTCTGAAGGCTCCTGCGCAGAGGATGATGGATTTCTGCCGCGGTATCAAGTCCAAAGGGCTCCCGTCCACGTCATATCGCCCCGGGGCCGTGAGTGCGCCTCTGGACAAGCTCCTGCCTCAGCCGATAGCCTTGAGGCTGAAATATGCCTTCCCGGCAATAGGGAACAACAAAATCAAGGGATATTACACAAACGACGCACTCTTGCTCGGAGTGGAATCCCGCACGTCGTCGCCAGTACGTATTCCCCGCGACCCGGACACCCTGCAGCATCCAGACCTGCCGGGCCTGTATCCATGCGGCGAGGGGGCAGGGTACGCCGGCGGCATAGTTTCATCCGCGCTCGACGGAATCAACTGCGCAGCGCATATCGGGACTTGCTGAGCGCAGGCTACAGCTTTGGAATCCTGATTTTCATCCCGGGCTTTATCTTGCTGCCAATGCCGTTGAAGTCCATGATGTTCTGTGCACTTACCCCCGGGTATGCCTTTGCTATCATATAGAGCGAGTCTCCCGGCTTCACCGTGTAGACCGTGTAGTCCGCATCCATAGGCACCGAGGACTTGCGCGGCTGAGCCGGCTGTGCCGCCTTCTGGGTGCCGGATGATGCCACAGGTCCTCTTCCGCCCCTGTATATCACGAGCCTCTGTCCGATACGGATATTGTCGCTCCTGAGATTGTTCCAGCGTTTTATCTGGCTGACGGTCACATGGTACCTGATGGCTATCTTGCCGAGAACTTCTCCGCTGCGCACCTTGTGGACAATCCTCTCTCCGTCTCCGCCGTCCTTTATTTTCTTGATTACTACCGGGTTGAAGTATTCTGCGGCCTTATAGGCGTAAAGCGAGTCCTCGTTGTCGATGAAGGCGTTGGTGTAGTTGAACGGGATGCGGAGTATGTATTCCCTGTCGTTGCCAGGTATTATCCCGTGCTTGTATTGAGGGTTGAGGTTCTTCAGTTCGGCCTCAGGCACGCCTACAAGTTCCGTGACCTGCTTGAAGTGAAGCATCTTGTTGATTTTGAATGTGTCCACATGCACCGGCATCTCCACTGCCACAGGCTCTATCCCGTGTTCCTTGTAGTAAGTCATGGTGTAGAGAGCCCCCACGAATGCCGGCACGTATCCGCGGGTTTCCCTCGGAAGGTATGGATAAATGTCCCAGAAGGCCCGCTTCCCTCCGCTTCTCCTTATGGCGCGGTTTACGTTGCCTGCCCCGCAGTTGTATGAGGCGATGGCGAGGTTCCAGTCTCCGAAGATGTTGTAGGAGTCTTTCAGGTATTCTGCGGCCGCATGCGCCGACTTTACAGGGTCGAGCCTTTCATCAACGAAAGAATCGATGTCCAGGCCGTAGATTTTGGCCGTGCTGTACATGAACTGCCACATGCCTTTCGCCCCTGCCCTCGACACTGCGGACGGGTTCATCGCGGATTCTATCACCGCCATGGCCTTGAGCTCGAGCGGTATGTCATGTTCATCGAATATCTCCTCGATTATGGGCATGTAGTAGGAGCACAGTCCGAGTATCTGGCCCATCCTCGTGTCCATCTTCTCGGAGTAGAGGATTATGTAGTTCTTCACTATCTCGTTGTAAGGCAGGTCAATGAAGGAGTTCATGGCTTTTATCCTCTCGATATACACAGAGTCCGGCACACCGGATGCGAATTTCACGGAATCCATGTCGTATTCCCCGGCTGAGGACGAACTCACCTTCTGCTGGAGATACCATATCCCGAGCAGGCTGTCCGACACTTCCGCGTTGTAGTCTTCCGGGTTCAGTCCGGCCGCGCTCTTGTCTTCGTTCTCGTCGATTATGTCTTCCATGATTTGCATGTCGAGACTGTCGGCCATGCAGGCCTGTTCCCTGAACTTCCTGAGTTCCTCCTTCAGGGAATCCAGCTCCGCCCTGAGGTCCCGGTTCTCCTTCAGAAGCTCGGTTTTCTTCCTTACAGGTCTCTGGACATTCTCTACGTCATCCCTCCCCCTGTCAGCCTTTGTCTTTACCGATGTCTCTGCTGCCGCAACCGACGGTATGAGTATCGCCAGTGCGGCGGCTATCGCACAATTTACCCTTATAGTCATTTCCACAATCCGTTTTTTCCAGTTGCACTTGGAGTCAGAAGCGCAAGCCGAGCTTCAGACCGATACTGTTGCCTCCGGGGATGAATCCCGGGGACGAGTTCATTGCATAGATGTTGTCGTTGGATAGAACTGCCGGTTCAAGCCTCATTGAAATGTTTTCCGACACCTCGAAATCATGCATGTATGCGAACACGTTGGCGTCTATTATCTGCAGCAGGTAGAACAGGGCCGTCGCGACTATGGAATAATCCCTGTAACGGCGGTAGACATCCCTGTACCATACGGCCGTCTCTGCGGATATAGGCCCGGTGTATTCGATGTCGGGATTGGTGGCTTCGTTGTGTATCCTCTTGAATCTCTGATAGTTCGTGTTGTTCGTGTAGAGAAAGTGGATGGAGCCGGCTATACAGCCCCAGTAGATTGGTATCTTCCAGTATTCTCCGTTGTATGCCTGCCCGAGCCCCGGGAGCAGAATCGAGTATATGGTCGCCCTGCCGGGGTGGGGATGTATGTCTTTCTTGTAGCATGCCGCCCCGTCCATGAGGCTGCCCCAGTAGATGAGTCCGGCCCCGACAAGCAGCCATGTGCCCCGCTGCCTCGCCGCGTAGTCTATCCTCAGGGTGGTGTTCGGGTCTGCGGCGTATGCTGCCTCATATGCCTTTTTCGAGAGGTTGTATTGGTGCAGGTAATAGCCTCCGAGTCCTGCACATGTGCCGATTCCGCCGTAAATCACCGGCAGTTTCCACCAGTCCCTGTTGTATATCTGCGAGAGCCCGGGAATCACCATGGAACCGACGAACATGGTACCGATGCGGAGGTCTGTCTTGTGGGCGAGACCTCCGAACAGTTCCTTGAAAGAGAACATCTTGTCAGCCGTGTCCGCCGTGGCGGTCGAGTCTGTCTGGTCGTTGTATGTCTGAGTGAATGCCTCCTCCCTGAACTGAGCCTTCGAGACGAGCGAGGACAGGACAAGGCAGGCAATGATGGCGATTATGTATTTTATCGTCTTTCCCACTTCTGCAAGATTATGTCTGTCAGATGTTTGAATTTTCAAGCGTCTTGAGGAAACGCTTTACTTCCTCGTCCGACGAGAAACGTATCGTCATGGTGCCTTTCCCGTCGCGTGAGCGTTTAAGGCTTATGTCGTTCCCGAAGTATTTCCCGATTATGTCCAGAATGCGGAGGTAGTCTTCCGGAAGGTCACGCGGTTTCTCCTCCTCTTCATTCCCTTCCTGTCTGGCAAGTTTCCTTACCTTGTCCTCGAGCTGTCTCACGGAGAGCCCGTTCTTTATCACGAGGTCGCAAAGCCGCTCCTGCAGCTGCTGGTCCTCTATGCCGAGGAGCACTTTGGCGTGGCCTACGGAGAGCAGCCCCACCTTCAGGTCGTGCTGCACCTTTGCCGGCAGTTTCAGAAGCCTGAGGTAGTTGGTGACGGAAGCCCTTTTCTTGCCTACCCTGAGAGCCATCTGCTCCTGTGTCAGGTTGCATTCGTCTATGAGCCTTTCGTAACTCATGGCCACCTCTATCGGGTCGAGGTCTTCCCTCTGGATGTTCTCGACAATGGCCATCTCGAGCATGCCCTGGTCGTTTGTGTCCCTTATGTAGGCCGGAATCTCCTCCATGCCTATGAGCCTGCATGCCCTGAACCTGCGTTCACCGCTTATTATCTGGTATCTGTCCTGGGATTTCCTCCTGACCGTGACAGGCTGTATGAGCCCGAGCGTCCTTATGGAGTCCGCCAGTTCCTCCAGCGCCTCGTTATCGAAGGACATCCTCGGCTGGAACGGGTTCGGCTCTATCATGTCCACCGGTATGAGCATGATGTCGGCACTGTTCCTGTCGGCATCTCCGCCGTCCTGTGTGACGACGCTCTTGTGGACATACTCCACAGGCTTCCTGATCTGACTTAAATCAGCATCCCCAAGCAGGGCTCCGAGCCCTTTCCCTAATCCTCTCTGCTGTCTGGCCATATATGTCAACTGTTTTTGTCCAACACTTCCTTTGCAAGGTTCAGATAGTTCGTCGTGCCGTTGCATATCACATCATACAATATGATAGGCTTCCCGTGCGACGGAGCCTCGCTGAGCCTTATGTTTCTCTGTATTATGGTCTTGAACACCATGTCCTTGAAGTGTTCCTTCAATTCGTTCAAGACCTGGGTGTGCACCTTCGTCCTTCCGTCGAACATAGTGACCACGAATCCCTCAATGCTCAGCCCCGGATTCACCCCTCCCTGGACGAGCCTTATGGTCTGGAGCAGCTTGCCGAGCCCTTCGAGGGCGAAGAATTCAGGCTGCACCGGTATTATCACCGAGTCTGCCGCCGTGAGGGAATTCACGGTTATGAGCCCGAGTGACGGGGAACAGTCGATTATGATGAAATCGTAGTTGTCGCGGATTGGAGCGAGCGCGTCTTTCAGCACCGATTCCCTGTTCTCGTTCTCGAGCATCTCTATCTCTGCCCCGACGAGGTTGATATGCGAGGGAATCATGTGGAGGTTGGCTATCTCGGTCTGAATCAGCGCATCCTCTACGCTTATCCTGCCTATCATGACTTCGTACAGGGTGCGTTTCTGGTCATCGTCCGGGGAGAAGTTCAGTCCGGAGGTAGTGTTGGCCTGAGGGTCTGCGTCGATAATCAGGACCTTCTTCTCCAGCACTGCAAGTGAGGCTGCCAGATTTATGGATGTGGTCGTTTTCCCGACGCCTCCCTTCTGGTTTGCGATAGCTATGACTTTTCCCATAAAAATACGTTTTTGTCGATGACAACATCCTGCAAATTTATAAAAAATTTTCGTTAGTCCCCTGTAATTAGTATTTTTGTTTCCCATTTATTGCGGCAGGAAAATATATGTTGGAATCTGGACAGATGTGGCTTGCGGTGGTTAATCTGCATGCCGGCAGCGGAAAGACGGCCTCATTGTGGCGCGAGGCGGAGAATCTGCTGGTGAAAATGAAAATCAAGTACGACAACAAGTACACGGACTATAAATATCATGCGGCCGGAATCGCATACGGAGCCGCCTCGTCAGGATTCAGGAAGTTCATAGCCGTAGGCGGGGACGGCACGGTCCATGAAGTCCTCGAAGGTATAATGAGATATGTGGAGGAATCTGCTTCATCCGCGTCTCCGGCCAGGATTTCCGACTTCACCCTGGCTGTGATACCGATTGGTTCCGGGAACGACTGGATAAGAATCCACAATATAGACTACAACATCGCGGACACTGTCTCTTTGATAAGGGACAATTCCTTTGTGCTGCAGGATGTGGTGAAGGTCACTGCCCTGACTCCTCCCGCCTATGACGGAGGAGGGACGCTTTCCAGGGAGCATGTGTCCTATATGGTGAACATAGGAGGCGTCGGATTCGATGCGAGGGTCTGCGAGCGGGTGAATGGAAAGAAAGCCAGCGGAAAGAGGGGCAAACTCCTGTATATAAATGCATTGCTATACCTTCTCTTCCATTATGAGTCTGTCCCGATGGCGGTTTACTGTGACGGTGACAAGGTATTTGAGGGAAAGTGCTTCTCCGTGGCCCTCGGGACCGGAAGGTATTGCGGCGGCGGCCTCAGGCAGACCCCTTGTGCAGAGTACGACGACGGCCTGCTCGACTATACGGTGATTCCTGAACGGGCATTGCCGGGAGTGGTCAGCCAGGTGTATAAGCTGTTCAACGGGAAGATGCTGACTGTCAAGGGGCTCGTGTCCGGCAGGGGAAAGTGCGTGGAAGTTGTCCCGCAGACATCCCGCATGGAACTTGTGGAGGTTGACGGAGAGATAATAGGCAATATACCGGTCAGGTTCGAGGTGCTTCCGGAGCGCATAAACGTGCTGCACGGGAAGTAGCCTTCACTCCGGGTCCACATCGGCCGTTATCTGGCAGAAATGCCTCAGTTTCCTGTCGAGCTCATCCACCTTGGCGGCAAGGAGCCTCTTGCTTGCGGTGAGCTGCCTGTCTTTTCTCAATGTCACCCTTATTGTCCGTATGTAAAGTCCCGCTATCTTGTCTATCGGCGGGCTGAAAGGGCTGGAGACAGTCTCGTGGCCGTTTTCACTGCCGGGATGTCCTAGGCATTCTTCAAGTGTTTCCGCGACTGTCCTTGCCGAGGATTCGGCCTTTTCTTCCACACCGCTCTTCACCGTGATGTTTACGATGCGTGTGAACGGAGGGTAGCCGAACTGCCTGCGCTCGTCCAGAAGGGCGGAGTAGAGGGTTTCGCTGCTGCCTTCTGACAGATGCCGGTAGACAGGGTGCTCCGGCTGGTACGTCTGTATGATGAAACATCCTCTGCGGTCCCGTCTCCCGCATCTGCCCCTTATCTGCTCGAGTATCTGAAGGGCCTTTTCATCTGCGCGGAAGTCCTGGACGCCGAGAAGAGAGTCGGCTGAAATCACTGCTGCGAGCGTGAGCCCCGGGAAATCGAAGCCCTTGGATATTATCTGTGTCCCGATGAGTATGTCTGTCTTACCGGAACTGAAGTCCGAGATTATCTGCCTTGCCTGCGCCTTTGGCGTGTCGCTGTCCAGCCTCGCGATTCTGGCTTCGGGGAAAAGCAAGGCCGTCTCTTCCTCGATTTTCTGGGTCCCGCTGCCGAGTCCCTGCAGCCTTGTGCCGCATTCAGGGCATTCCGGAGTGAAAGGTGCGGAATATCCGCAGTGGTGGCAGGTCATCCTGTCGGGGGCCCTGTGGTAGCTGAGGCTTACGTTGCAGTGCGGGCATTTGATTATTTCGCCGCATCCGGGACATTGCAGTACAGGGGAGAATGCCCGGCGTGCCCTGAATATCAGAATCTGTTCTCCGTTTGCAAGGGTTTGCGCCATCTGTGCCGTCAGTTTCCTGGAGAATGAGCCTGTCATCCCGCCTTTCCTTCTTTCTGCGGCAGTGTCTATTATGCGGACTTCCGCGTCTTCCGCGGCATAGTATCTTCTGTCCAGGACCGACATCCTGTATTTGCCGCATCGGCAGTTGAACACCGATTCGAGCGACGGGGTGGCCGAGCCGAGGATGATGTTGCATCCGTGTATCCTTGCCAGCATGACCGCAGCGTCTCTGCCGTTGTATCTCGGGGCGGGGGATTCCTGCTTGTAGGACGAATCGTGCTCCTCGTCCACTATTATCAGGCCGAGATTGTTGTGCGGCAGGAATATGGCGGACCTTGTGCCGAGGACAATATAGGTCCGGCCTCCTGCGACGCAGCTTCTTACGGCTTCAGCAGTGTCTCTCCTTGCCGCCGTGCTTTCACCGGAGTGGAATGTCAGCAGCAAATCCCCGAACATGTTCCGCACCCTGTCCCCGAGCTGCCGGCTCATGGCTATTTCCGGTACGAGGTAAAGCACGTTCCTGCCGGCCATGACGGTTTCCCTGGCGAGTTCGAGGTATATCTCAGTCTTTCCGGAACCTGTGATTCCCTTGAGCAGGGCCGGTTTTCCATCCCTGAATGTCCCTGTGATTTCCGTGAAGGCATTCCGCTGGGCTTCATTCAGGACAATGCAGTCCCTTACAGTCCCGGATGTGCCGCAGGCGGGCTGCAGTCCCGCTCCGGAAGTGATTTCATCGATTTTCAACCTTGTTTCCGAAATCATCTGCTCCATGCGGACGATGTCATCCTGCAGTCTGGCCGAGTCTTTCCGTGAGGAGGGCTTGCCGGTCGCAGACGACAGTTTTTCCTTTTTTTTCTCCAGGCGTTCCTCGAGTCTGTGCATTCTCAGGTCAAGGGTTGCAAGCAGTTTCTGCCGGCGGGCGTTTTCACGTTCACGGGCTCTTGCGAGAGCCTGCTCTTCCGAGATTTTCATGGACGGGTATGCAGCCTTGAACACTTCCCCTATGGTACACAGGTAATAGTCCGCCACCATTTCCCACAGGCGTATCTCGTTCCCGCTGACAGGGCTGAGATGCCTTTCAACTGAAAGTATGGGCTTTATCTTCTCTGGGGCGGCATCGGGAGTAACGTCTGTCCTGTAGACGATTCCCGTGTATTCCCTGTTCGCGAACACTGTCCTTACCCAGTCTCCCCGGGAGACATTGTCCTCCGGCAGGACCTCATAGTATGGAGTCCAGCCCAGTTTCAGGGGCAGGACCACTGCTATGTATCTTTTTCCTGTGCCGATCATGATTCCGCGAAGTTATAAATTTTGGGAAATCATGGCTTCTCATGCCGCCGTTTTTCTTCGGGATATGCGGTCAGGCGTGTAAAAAGCCAAAAAAAATTTGCAGGGAAAGAAATGTTAACTATCTTTGCAATCCCAACCGGAAGTTGGGAAGTAAAATACGGAACATGGTGTCATAGCTCAGTTGGTAGAGCAAAGGACTGAAAATCCTTGTGTCCCTGGTTCGATTCCCGGTGACACCAC
>CALVDM010000047.1 GCA_944326335.1 uncultured Bacteroidales bacterium | reverse complement strand
CGGCACGTACGGTGGTGTGAGAGGTCGGAAAACGAAAGTAGGAAGAAAACTACTTCGTTTTCCTCCTACTCGATTTCTCGCATGCGGTGGCAGAGTAGTGAATGGTTTTTTGCGAATGATTCCAGTAAGGGTTTAATTTGCCGAAACCTTAATGACACTAAATTCTGATGAACAAGCTGATTTTTTGTGCAATGTTGGCAGTTGCCCTGCCGCTGTATTCCGAAGCCCGGAATGCAGAGTATGCGGGTCTGGCCGCAAAAGTGGATTCCCTGCTCGAAGTGATGACCCTTGAAGAAAAGATCGGGCAGATGGTACTTCTTACAAGTGACTGGGACGTTACCGGGCCTACAATGCGCGACAATTATGTCGAAGACATCAGGGCAGGCCGCTGCGGCAATATTTTCAATGCCCACACGACTGCTTATGTCAGGGAACTGCAGCGTGTCGCTGTCGAGGAAACTCGTCTCGGCATACCTATCATGTTCGGTTATGATGTCATCCACGGTCATCGGACCATTTTTCCTATCTCGCTCGGCGAAAGTTGCAGCTGGGATCTTGAGGCCATAGAAAAGTCGGCAAGAGTGGCTGCCGAGGAATCTGCCGCATCTGGTCTGAACTGGACATTCGCTCCATGTGTGGACATCTCTGTCGAACCTCGCTGGGGAAGAGTATCTGAAGGTGCCGGGGAGGATCCTTATCTCGGGAGCCGCATAGCCGAAGCCCGTGTGCGCGGGTTTCAGGGTGACGATCTGTCCGATTCGCTTACCATTCTGGCATGTGTGAAGCATTTTACAGGCTACGGTGCTCCTATGGCAGGTCGGGACTACAATACAGTGGACATGTCGGAGCGGTGGTTCAGGGAGTTCTATCTGCCGCCATACAAGGCTGCAGTCGATGCCGGAGCCATGAGCGTGATGACATCCTTCAACGAGCTCGACGGAGTGCCGGCTACTGCCAACCGGCATCTTCTGCAGGACATTCTCCGGAACGAGTGGGGTTTCAAGGGCTTTGTCGTCACAGACTATACTTCGATTAACGAGATGGTACACCACGGCTATGCAGTCGATGACAAGGATGCCGCATGCAAGGCTGTAAACGCCGGTGTGGACATGGATCTTCAGGGAGTCCTCTATCTGGAATACATGAAGGAACTCGTGGAAAGCGGAAAGGTGAGCGAGAAGACAATCGATGAAGCTGTGCGGCGTATTCTTATGGTGAAAGGAAAACTCGGACTTTTCGATGACCCCTACCGCTACTGCGACCCGGAGACGGAAAAAAGAATTGTCTATAGCGAGGCCAATCTCGAAGCTGCCCGCGATGTGGCAAGAAAAAGTCTTGTGTTGCTGAAGAACGACGGCACTTTGCCTATCATGAAAGGTGAGAAGGTAGCCGTCATCGGAGAACTCGCGGATTCTGAAAGAGATCTGCTCGGCTCCTGGAAAGCTGCCGGTGACTGGGATTTCATGTCTTCCATATTGGATGAAATAAGAAAATACAACGGGGCAGAGAATGTCCTTTATGCGGAAGGCTGCAAGAAATACGGGGATGACCGTTCGGGTTTTGCAGAAGCTCTGAAAATTGCGAAAAAGGCCGACAAGGTGGTTATGGTCATAGGTGAAGACTGGAACTGGAGCGGAGAAGCGGCAAGCCGCACAAGCATCGGGATTCCGGGAGTGCAGTCCGAACTTCTCGCTGAAATAGCCGCAACAGGAAAACCTGTGGCAGTAGTGCTTCTCAACGGACGTCCTTTGGATTTGTCTGAAGAATCGGAAACGGCGTCGGCAATTCTCGAAGCATGGTATCCGGGCACAATGGGCGGTGCGGCCGTTACCGACGTCCTGTTCGGTGAGTACAATCCGTCCGGAAAACTGACCATGACATTCCCCCGTACCATAGGTCAGGTGCCGATATTCTACTACAACAAGAACACCGGTCGTCCTGTTTATCTGCCTGACGAGAAATACAAGTCAAAATATATCGACTGCTCCAATGACCCGCTCTATCCTTTCGGTTTCGGACTCAGTTATACCGATTTCGAATACTCGGACATAAGCCTGTCTTCAGACAAAATGGATGATGACGGCTGCATTGAGGCTTCCGTAACCGTAACCAATATCGGCAAGATGCCAGGAGAGGAAGTGGTGCAACTCTACATCCGCGACCTTGTGGGCAGTGTGACACGTCCTGTGAAAATGCTTCGCGGATTCGAGAAAGTTGCCCTCAGACCGGGCGAAAGCAGGAAAATTGTCTTCAAGGTGACCCCGGACATGCTGGCATTCTACCGACAGGACATGACCTACGGCACTGAACCGGGAGATTTCCACCTCTTTATCGGAAGTTCCTCTGCAGATGTGAAGCAGGCTTCCTTCACCCTTCTTTAGAGACTTGAACAAATAATTATAGCGTCAGTATGAAAAAACTTGCGTTTTTGCTGGTTCCGCTGTTCTTCTGCCTGTCACTGACAGCCCAGGAAAACAGTACGGTTGAAGGCACTGTCCTTGATGAGAACGGGCTGCCGATGCCCGGTGTCTTTATCCTGCAGACAGGTACGTCAAACGGATGTTCCACCGATCTTGACGGAAAATTCATGATAAGCGTTCCGTCGGATGCTTCCCTCGAGATTTCCTGCATGGGATATCTTACCCGGTCTGTGCCGGTGTCGGGTCGCACGACTTTGGAAATTTCCCTTACACCGGACTATGAATCACTTGAGGAGGTCGTTGTCGTCGGTTACGGAACACAGAAATCCAAGGATCTCACGGCCCCTGTCGTGACGGTTAAGGGAGATGATCTCAGCCGTCAGGTTACATCGAATGCAATGTCTGCCCTGCAGGGCAAGATAGCCGGTGTGCAGATTATCAACAGCGGTTCACCTGGAGCCGGCCCTACGGTCAGGATAAGGGGTACAGGGTCGATAGGAGACTACGCGTCTCCGCTTTATGTAGTTGACGGAGTCTTCGTCGAAAACCTTGACTTCATAAGTTCCAACGACATTCAGGAAATGACGGTTCTGAAAGACGCTTCCGCAGCGGCAATCTACGGCGTCCGGGCAGCCAACGGTGTCATAATCATCACCACTAAGCGCGGCACTGAAGGTAAGGTGAATATAAGCTACGACGGTTATGCGGGAGTGCAGGTGCCGGTGAATGTCATGAAGATGGCGAACAGGGAGCAGTATGTGGAACTTGTCAACGAGGCCTATGCCAACACGACAGGTTATGTCCCTAAAAATGTTTCGGATTACCCGGCATCTACGGATTGGTATGACGAGCTATTGCGGACAGCTGTGACCCACAGTCATGCCGTGGATGTGTCCGGAGCTACAGAAAAGACCAACTATTCTCTCGGGGTCAACTATTTTTATCAGGAAGGCATACAGAACGCTCCTAACGACTACCAGAGAATAAATGTCCGCGCACGAGTCGATCAGAAAGTCAACGATTGGCTTAAGATAGGAGTCAACACTCTCGTGTCGAGATATGACAGACAGAATCCGAATAATGATGCATTCTTCCAGGCTTTCGTGAATCCTCCTGTCTACAACGTTTACAATGACGACAATGATGCTGCCTATCCTGTGAAATATGATTCGCCGCAGCTTTACGGATTCAGTAATTCATACGCCAATCCGTACGCCCAGGCAAATTATAATGACAGCAAGGAAGACGGCCTGAACCTCGTATTTTCGGCCTATGCCGAACTTTCTTTCCTGCAGGATAAACTGAAGTTCCGTACATCATACAATCTTGACTACCAGGCCTATAAATCCAGCAATTACACTGCAGAGTATTTTGTTGGCGGTTCACAGGGGCTTACGACATCGCGTCTGGACAAGGTGTTTGGAATCAGGGACAAGCATATTGTCGACAACACATTGACATACTCCGACAGTAAAGGCCTGAGTTCATATTCGGTCATGCTCGGCCAGTCCACGAGAATTGAGAAATTTTCCGGCATGACAGGTCAGGGAACAGGCGTCCCGGGCTATGACGACCAGTCCATCTATATAGGCAACGGGTCGGCATCAGACCTGTATGTCACCGATTTGAATCCGTCTCCATACCGATACCACGGGCTTTCTTTCTTTGCCAGGGCTACCTATAATTATGACAACAGATATCTGGCTACCGTTACTTTCAGGGCCGACGGAAGTTCCAAGTACAACAAGAAGTGGGGATACTTCCCGTCGGTAGGTCTCGGATGGGTGATTACCGAGGAAGATTTCATGAAAAGCCAGAATGTTGTCCCGCATCTGAAACTCAGGGCCAGCTGGGGAATGCTCGGTAACGACAATGTACCTGCAAACTCTTCAGTGATTCTCGGCAGTGCCGGCGTGGGCAGTTCGGCAGTCTTCGGAGATGCTCTTGTGGACGGTGTCGGGGCGCAGATAGTAACCCAGAATTTCCTTGAATGGGAAGTTGTGAGGGAGTTCGACCTCGGTCTCGATTTCGGTTTCCTTTCCGGTCGGCTCAACGGTGAAATCGACTATTATAACAGGACAACCGACAATGTCGTGTTCTATGTGCCCATAGCTTCGGGAGGCGGAGTGGCGGAACTTCTCAGCAACAACGGAAAAGTACGCAACTCCGGAGTCGAATTCGCGATCAACTGGTCGGACAATGTCGGCGAGGACTTTTCTTACAACATAGGTCTGAATCTCACCACGATAAAGAACACCGTGCTCGAACTTGACGGCCGCGACTATATCCCTGGAGCTTCAGTCCGCGGCAATTACACTACCAGGACAATGGTGGGTTATCCTATCGGAACCTTCTGGGGATACGAGATCGAAGACGTTTATCAGTCGGAAGGCGAGGCGCTCAGAGACGATGTCGCACAACCTGTAATGAATGCCGGATATTTCAGATACAAAGATCAGAATGATGACAAGGTCATAGACGAGGAAGACAAGGTTTCCCTTGGAAGTGCAATTCCGAAGCTGCTCGGCGGCCTTGAGTTCGGTCTGGCCTGGAAAGGGCTCGACTTCAGCCTTTCGTTGCAGGGACAGTTCGGAAACAAGATTCTGAATGCAAAACGGATGAACCGCGACGTATATCCTGACGGCAACTACGATCTTGATTTTTACGAGAACGCGTGGAGACCGGGCAGACATTCGTCCGTTTATCCGTCCGCTGAGGCCTACAGTCATGCTTCAACCCAGCAGGCTAACGACTTTTTCGTGGAGGATGCCTCATATATCAGAATTCAGAACGTGCAGATAGGCTATACATTCAAGGAGCTGAGCTTTATCAGAAGTCTCCGGGTATATCTGTCGGCGCAGCGCCCATATACTTTCTTCACCTACAACGGATTCACTCCTGAAGTTTCAGGTTCTCCGATATCGAACGGCATCGACACTTCCACCTATCCGATGCAGGCAATATATACCGTTGGTCTCAAATTGAATTTCTAAAGGCATGATTACAAAAGAACGAGAATATATGAAACGGTTTACAATCATGATATCTGCGGCCATGCTTTTCATGACATGTTCCTGCAGCGATTTTCTGAATATAAGGCCTGAAGGTTCTCTGCCGACAACCGAAACAGATTACGGTGACAGCGAGAATATCTATCTGTCGGTGAGTGCTGCGTATGCGAGCCTGCGGTCCATGAACGTTCACGGTCTTGGTTACATTGCGGCTTTCGAGATAAGTTCCGACAATGCGGACAAGGGCTCTATAGCAGAAGACAATCCCAATGCGCAGGAGTTCGACGACCTCGAACTTGATCCGTCCAATTCATTGCTGAACGACCTTTGGACCGGCTACAACGATGTCGCGAGTGCGGCGACATACGCCATCAGCCAGATGCCTCTTTTCTATGAGGCCATAGAAAATCAGGATACGAAAGAATATATTAAGGAGTGCGAGGGTGAAGCCAAATTCATCAGAGCATACGCCTATTTCAACCTTACGAGACTGTTCGGCAGGGTGCCGATTGTCGACAGGGTGATGACTTCGACTGAACTGGCTTCTCTGCATCAGTCCGAGACAGAGGATCTGTATGATTTCATCGAAAAAGACCTCAAGGAAGCCGTGGAGGTGCTCCCGGAAAGCTACTCTGCCATTGAAGTCGGCAAGGTCACAAAGTATTCCGCCATGGCTCTCAAGGCAAAGGTCCACATGTACCATGCTTCGGTGACGGGTGCCGATGCCACTGAGCAGTGGGATTCCGTAGCCGTACTCACGGACAAGGTCATTGCCAGCGGCCGTTACAGGCTTCTCGATGATTTCCGTGAAGTATTCTCCATGGAGGGCGAGAATTGCTCCGAGTCTTTGTTTGAAATACAGTCTTCCACTCTCGGACAGAGCAGCGGAGAGGCTCCTTATATGGAATATGCCTATTATCAGGGACCGAGAGGAAATTCGCCTACAAATATGCAGGGTTGGGGCATGTGTACTCCGAGCGATGACCTGATTGCATTCTTCGATGAAAGGGGAGACGACGAAAGGGCGGCAGCTACTTTGCTCTACAGAGGCAGTACGACTCCGGAGGGAGACTACATCAGCGAAGACTGCACGAATCCTGTCTATAACGGGAAGGTCTATACTCCGTCTTCATACAACAACTGGAGCTACAACGGCTACGGTTTCGACTACAATGTGAGGATTCTCAGATATTCGGATGTGCTTCTGATGTTTGCAGAGGCCAGACTCAACGGTTCTTCCGAGGGTACAAGAAGCGGTTATTCTGCCCAGACAGCCTTGGACGAGATCAGAAACCGTGTCGGTCTCGGTTCTGTGTCTGCAACGCTCCAGGCTGTATGGGATGAGCGCAGGGCTGAATTTGCGATGGAGGAAGACCGGTATTTCGACCTTGTGCGCACCGGGCAGGCTGTAACCGAACTTCAGGGCTTTACTGCAGGCAAGAATGAGGTTTTCCCTATTCCTGCCCAGCAGATACAGACCAACCCTAATCTCGAACAGAACAATTACTGACACCACAACATCAATTTAAATACAACAGATTATGAAAGCACTTGATTTTATGACCAGATTTTCAGCTGTGGCAATGCTGTCTGCAGCAATGGTTTTTGCAGCTTCATGCGAAAAAAACGGTGAGGATGACGGCAACAATGGTGAGCCGGGGACGATAACCGATCCCGGACAGGTAGCTCAGGACGCTCTTGTCGCTTATTTCCCGTTTGAGTCGGAGGCCGAATCCATAGCCCAGGGCGAAGGTATAACTTTCGAGAGGGCAGGCGGAAGCGCATCTTTCACAAAGGGACGTCGCGGCAATGCATATCAGGGAAGCACATCCGAGGCTTATCTTTCGTTCACTCTTGGGGATAATAATCCTTTCAAGTCCATGAAAGGGTACACTTTCTCGATGTGGGTCAAGTCACCTATCCCTGCCGGAGCCGCACCGTTCATAAATATGGATGGCGGTGACGCTACTATGGGAACCTTCCTTCTCGGTATAGAAAACGGTTCCGATGCAGATGGCCTGAATCTTAAAAGTTATTTGTACAGCACAGTGCCTGAAGCATGGAAAGGACAAGATTTTACGTTGAAAAACGAAGCTTTCCTTGTCGATTCATGGATGCATCTTGTTGTAAATTATGACCCGGCAACTTCTGCTATGGCTTATTATGTAAACGGCAGATTCGTTGCGAATTCTGTAAGATATTCCGCGGAAGATCCTACAGCGGATGATGATCCGTCAGACCAGCCGTTGCTCGGAGAACTTGGATGGTCTACTGGTATGACCCATCTTTACGTCGGTTCGTGGAGCCAGAAAGTCACCGGCACAGGAATCCAGGACTGGATGGCTTATTTCCCTGGCCAGCTCGACGAGCTCAGAGTCTACAACCGTGCGTTGACCGAGGATGAAATTTCAGACCTCTTCGATGCAGAAGTCGAGAAAATCGACTGAGCCTGATTTTTTGAATTGACTGCAGGTCTGTCCGCCGCCATACGTATGCGTTTCCGGCAGGCAGACCTTATTATATCTTCCGAACCATGAGAAGAAAATCAATTATACTGTTTCCTCTGTTGTTAGGTCTGCTGTCATGCGGGAATGCCGGTGGCAATGAAGAAGCCGGAGCGGAGAAACGTCCGAATGCTTATGTGGAATCCTTTTCCATAAACGGAACGGAGATTGCCAACAGGGGCAGACTCAATGGCGTAGACCCGACATCTGTCACTGCTACAATTGTATTCTCTGAAGATATAGACGTCACGGACCTTTCAGAATACGACATTTATGTCAATCTCGGAGTCGGGAACGACTTTACAATACTTGAGTCTCCTGATTCGAGAACACTCGTGCTTGAACTGAATCCGGTTTTGAAAGACTTCACCACGTATGAGTTCTATGTGACGGACGGGGAATATCTCGGGTTGAATCTCATTGATTCCAATACTTATTATATAGTGACGCAGATGGATGAGACTCCGAAATTCCCTGAAATTGACGATGAAGAGCTGCTTAACCTTGTGCAGGAAAAGACTTTTGCCTATTTCTGGGATTATGCTCATCCTGTGTCCGGCCTCGCACGGGAGCGCTACGGCTCCGGAGATACAGTGACTTCGGGCGGTTCCGGTTTCGGCATAATGACAATTCCAGTAGCGATAGAAAGAGGATTCATCACGCGTGAGGAGGGCGTACAGCGACTTCTCACAATCACCGGATTCCTTCTCAATGAAGCCGAAACATTCCATGGAGCATATTCACACTGGCTTAACGGCTCCACAGGCGAGGCCATACCTTTCAGTTCAGCCGATAACGGAGGAGATCTCGTCGAGACAGCGTTCCTGATTCAGGGACTTCTGACTGTGAGGGAGTATTTCGACGGAGCCTCTCAGAATGAGCAGACCATACGTGACAACATTACGGCAATCTGGGAGAGAGTGGAGTGGTCCTGGTACACCAGGAACGGAGCCGAGGATGTCCTTTACTGGCATTGGTCTCCTGATTATGAGTGGCAGATGAACATGCCTGTACGTGGCTGGAACGAAGGTCTTATAGTCTATGTGCTTGCTGCGAGCTCTCCTACCTATCCGGTTGACAAGGCGGTCTATGACAGCGGTTGGGCGCAGGACGGCTCCATGAGAAACGGCACGGAATTCTACGGGGTGACTTTGCCTCTCGGCTCAGACTACGGCGGGCCTCTTTTCTTCGCCCATTACTCTTTTCTCGGCCTTGACCCGAGGAATCTTTCCGACGCATACGCCGACTATTGGGAGCAGAATGTATCCCATTCCAAAATCAATTTCGAATATTGCAAGGCCAATCCGGCGGGCCATTACGGATATAGTGAAAATTGCTGGGGACTTACCGCTTGCGACATCCCTGACGGATACACTGCGAATTCTCCGACTAACGACACAGGGACAATCGCCCCTACCGCAGCTTTGTCATCTTTTCCTTATACTCCTGATGAAAGTATGGCTGCCCTGCATTATTTCTACTATATACTCGGGGACAGGCTTTTCGGTGACTACGGTTTCCGAGATTCCTTTAATTTGGACAGAAGCTGGTTCGCCTCCTCTTATATTGCAATTGACCAGGGCCCGATAGTTATTATGATAGAGAATTATCGGACAGGTCTTCTTTGGAAACTTTTCATGCAGAATGAGGAAGTTCTCGCCGGTCTTGCCAAACTCGGGTTTGAGTATTGATTACGAGAATATTGCATGGTTTCTCCGGAATTTCCCGGACATTTCCGGAGAAAAATTTAGCAAAAAAAGGATAAAAAAATTTGGCAGGAAAGAAAAAAAGCGTACCTTTGCAATCCCTTCCGGAAACGGAAAGGGAAGAATGAAGAAGCAAGTTCATTGAGAAGACTGGAAGACAAGCAAGCAAAAGAGTCAATTCGGAATGCCGGGACGGACAAGAGAAAT
>CALVDM010000046.1 GCA_944326335.1 uncultured Bacteroidales bacterium | reverse complement strand
AAAAGAAAATTCTTGCTATGAATGAAGGTAGCATGAAGAAAGAGGTTGTCAAGACTTGGTCACGCGCAAGTATGATTTCTCCTGACTTCGTGGGTCACACTATCGCTGTTCATAATGGAAACAAGTTTATTCCTGTTTACGTTACTGAGAACATGGTAGGCCACAAGCTCGGGGAATTCGCACCGACAAGAACATTCAGAGGCCATTCGGGCAATCGTAAATAACTAAAATGAACAAGAGATTATGGGAGCTCGTAAAAGATTGATGGCCGAGAGGCTGAAAGCAGAGAAGAAACAGACTGCTATAGCTAAACTGAACAATGTCCCTACATCTCCTCGCAAGATGCGTCTGGTGGCAGACATCGTGAGAGGCCAGGAGGTGAACAGGGCACTCGATATTCTCAAGTATTCCAAGAAGCATGCTTCCGTGAGCCTTGAGAAGGTGGTCCGCAGCGCCGTTGCCAACTGGGAGGCAAAGAACCAGGACAAGGCGGGCGAGCTGGATAACGGCAATGTGTACATCAAGACCCTCATGGTCAATGAAGGAAGGACCTTGAAGAGAATCCGTCCTTGCCCTCAGGGAAGGGCCGGCAGGATCCGCAAGCGTTCCAACCACATCACCGTCATCCTCGATGTAAAGAAACCAGCAACAGTGGAGGAATAATTATGGGACAGAAAACAAATCCAATCAGCAACAGAATCGGTATCACCCGTGGTTGGGACTCTAACTGGTGTGGTGGTAATTACGCTGCAAAAATTGCGGAGGACTATCAGATCCGCAAATATCTCGTGAGCCGTCTTGCAAAGGCCGGCCTTTCCAAAATAGTCATCGAGAGGACTCTCAAGCTCATCACGGTGACCATCCATGCTGCCAGACCGGGTGTCATCATCGGAAAAGGCGGAGCAGAGGTGGACATGCTCAAGGAAGAGCTCAAGAAAGTCACCAACAAGGATGTGCAGATAAACATCTTCGAGATAAAGAAGCCTGAGGTTGACGCACACTTCGTCGCAGACAACATCGCCCGTCAGATTGAGGGCCGTGTGTCTTACAGGAGAGCCATCAAGATGGCTATCGCGACTACCATGAGAGTGGGTGCCGAGGGTATCAAGGTCCAGATAAGCGGCCGTCTCGGCGGTGCTGAAATGGCAAGGAGCGAGATGTTCAAGGAGGGCCGTACGCCTCTCCACACATTCCGTGCGGATATCGACTACGCATTGGCTGAGGCTCATACCAAGGTCGGCGTCATCGGCATCAAGGTGTGGATATGCAATGGCGAGGTCTATGGAAAGAGGGACCTTTCCCCTAACGCAGGCATTGCAGCCCAGTCACAGTCACAGAATTCCTATCGTCAGGGCAACGGTCGCGGAGACCGTCGTCGCGGCGGAAGGAACCGTGGCGGAGACCGCAGCAACAAGGAAAGCAGGTAATTTTTGCCTTATACACGAAAAAAGGGGATGGACTGACATCGGTCCATCCCCTTTCTTCATTCCGCCTTGTCGGAAGTCATTTCGCATCACTGACGGTTATGGCACCGTCCTTTACATCGACCTCTATCGCCGACTCCTTGTGCACGCTGCCGTCAAGGATGGCCTTCGCAATCATGTTTATGAGTTCCCTCTGCATGAGCCGCTTTATAGGCCGGGCACCGTAGGCTGGGTCATAGCCCTTGTCGGTCATATAATCCTCGAATGCCTTCGTGAATGCTATGCTGACCCCGTTGCCGGCAAGCTTCTCCTTCAGGTCGTTCATCTGCAGGTGCAGGATTTCCCTGATGTCCTTCTTCGTGAGAGGCTCGAACATGATAATCTCGTCTATACGGTTCAGGAACTCCGGCCTTACCGTCCTTTTCAGGACATCTATGACCTCTTTCCTGCACTCTCCGAGAACCTCCGCCCTCTGCTCCGGACTGTCGTTTTCGGAAAGCCTGTCCATATACCCCTGGATGATTTCGGCTCCGGCGTTTGACGTCATGATCAGAATCGTGTTCTTGAAATCCACTGTCCGGCCCTTGTTGTCAGTAAGCCTGCCGTCGTCAAGCACCTGGAGAAGAATGTTGAACACGTCCGGATGAGCTTTCTCTATTTCATCGAGCAGTATCACCGAGTACGGTTTCCTTCTCACGGCTTCAGTGAGCTGTCCGCCCTCGTCATATCCCACATATCCCGGAGGCGCACCTACGAGCCTGCTCACGGAGTGACGCTCCTGATACTCGCTCATGTCTATCCTCGTCATCATGTTCTCGTCGTTGAACAGGAACTCCGCGAGAGCCTTTGCAAGCTCGGTCTTGCCGACACCTGTCGTTCCGAGGAACAGGAACGAACCGATAGGCCTCTTTTCGTTCTGCAGACCTGCACGGCTCCTGCGCACGGCATCGGAAACAGCCTGTATGGCCTGATCCTGACCCACTACCCTCTTGTGCAGTTCGCTTTCCATCCTGAGCAGCTTCTCCTTCTCGCTCTCGAGCATCCTTTTTACAGGGATTCCCGTCCATTTCGCCACTACTTCGGCTATGTCTTCCGGAGTCACCGCCTCCGTTATTATCGGATCCTTGATTGCGGCTTGTTTTGCGGTAAGTTCGTCTATTTTCTTTTTCGCCTCCGCCATCTTGCCGTAGCGTATCTCGGCCACTTTGCCGTAGTCTCCGGCTCTTTCCGCACTCTGCGCCTGGATTTTATAGTCTTCAACCTGCTGACGTGCAGCCTGAAGCCCCGATAGGATGGACTTCTCTTCGTCCCATCTCTTCATCAGGGCATCCCTCTGCGCGTTCAGATCCTTGAGTTCGGCCTCTATCTTGTCCATTTTCAGAGACACTCCCTCTCTTTTGATCGCAGCCTTCTCGATCTCCAGCTGACGTATCCTGCTGTTCAGAGTGTCTATAGGCTCCGGCACCGAATTCATCTCTAGCCTCAGCTTCGAAGCCGCCTCATCCACGAGGTCGATGGCCTTGTCCGGCAGGAACCTGTTGGTTATGTACCTGTGCGAAAGTTCTACGGCGGCGATGAGGGCATCGTCCTCGATTTTCACCTTGTGATGGTTCTCGTATTTTTCCTTCAGCCCCCTCAGAATCGAGATGGATTCCGCAGGAGTAGGCTCGTCGACCATGACCATCTGGAAACGTCTCTCCAGTGCCTTGTCCGACTCGAAATACTTCTGGTATTCATCGAGTGTGGTGGAACCTATCGTCCTGAGTTCACCCCTTGCGAGGGCCGGTTTCAGGATATTGGAGGCATCCATCGCTCCGGAAGAACGCCCTGCCCCGACGAGGGTGTGTATCTCATCGATGAACAGTATTATCTCTCCGTTGCTGTCCACGACTTCCTTCACCACGCCTTTCAGCCTTTCCTCGAACTCTCCCTGATACTTGGCGCCTGCAATCAGGGCACCGAGGTCGAGAGAATAGATTTTCTTGCTTTTCAGATTCTCCGGGACATTCCCGTTCACGATGTTCTGGGCTATGCCCTCGGAAATGGCCGTCTTTCCGACACCCGGCTCACCTACGAGGATAGGGTTGTTCTTCGTTCTCCTGCTGAGAATCTGAAGCACACGCCTGATTTCCTCGTCCCTGCCTATCACCGGGTCGAGTTTTCCCTGTGCCGCCCTTTCATTCAGGTTCACGGCAAATTTTTCAAGATATTCCAGTTTGTTGTTTTCCATATTCATTTCTCCTTTTTGTCCGGCTGTTGGATATGGCTTCCCGTAAACCGTAGAAGCCGTCTGCTCCAGTCGGAACAAACGGCTATAATCAAATTATATTCCAGCCTCTCAGGCGGCTGACATTTTGTCAGTCCCGCAAGGGCTGCGGCTCCCTGTATGATCCGGGGCCGGCGGATTGATGTTATTCAGCTTCCGTTGCAGGTGCCTCCTGAGCCGGAGCCTCCTGTGCAGGTGCTTCCTGCGACTGTACAGGCGGGAACTGCGGCCTGCTTTCCTCGAGAGACCTCTCTATCTGGTCGGTCACGTCAACGCCGCCCTTGGTGCTGCCTTCGGTCACGAATGCGGAAGCGACAGCGATTATGAACACGAAAGAGACAAGCCCCCAGGTTATCTTTTCAAGGATGTCCGCAGTCTGACGCACACCGAAAGTCTGGTTGCCTGCCGCGAAGTTGCTGGCGAGACCGCCGCCTTTCCCGTTCTGAAGCAAGACTACAATTGTGAGGAATATGCTTGCGAGTATGATAAGCACAGCCAGAATTGTAAATACTACATTCATATTATTGCCAATTTTTTAACTTTCCTGTTCCAATTCACGAATAAGGGCTGCAAAGTAAGCATTTTTTTCCGGATATGCCAAAATTAGTTTCGAATAAATCTCCTTCGCCTGTTCCGGATACCCTTGCTCGGCATATATCCTGGCGAGGGTCTCGGTGTAGAACCCGGGGTGTGCTGTCTCTGCGCTGCCAGGGCCCTTGCTGTCCTCCGCTGCCGCAGCCCTGCCGATCTCAGGGAAGTCCGTCCCTCCGGCCATCTTCACCTGGTCATACTGCTTCTGCGAGAAATAGTCCCCGCCTATGACATAGACATGCCTTCCCTCACCGGATGATGCGTCTTTCCCGTTTCCGGATATGTAGGATTTCAGCACGGACTCTATGTCCTTGTCGGAACAGTCCGGGCGGGCCCGGTTCATGTCCGAAAGCAGCTTCCTCGAGGGTACATACAGTGCCGCGTCCGCCAGCATGCCGTCCGCCAGCATGCCGTCCGACAGCGCATCATCCCCTGCCTTGGAAAGCCTCCGGCAAAGTTCCTTCCTGGCGTTCCCGAACCACGGATACAGGTTCACCACACCTGCGAGTTCGTCTATTGTCAATGTCTTGAGGCTGATATAACTGTCCATGGCTACCACTGGGCTACCGTCGCGTTGAATATGTCTTCCACGAGCTGGTCGATTATGTCCTCGCAGAGAGTCGACTCCACCGCATCGAGAGACTGGGTCGCATCGAAGTCGGCGTACGCGGAGAAGGACTGTTCGATGTTGTCTTCCGGATATTTGTTGTTGGTGAAATATATCTTGACGTTCACCGTGAGACGGTTCTGCGAAGCCACCTCGTTTGCGGTGATACCCATGGCCTTTACGTCATATCCGATGATTTCGCCCACGATGTCGAGGTCTCCGCCCTCATCCACCTGCTCCAGGGTCGTGAATCTCCGGAACTGGTCCTTCAAGGCCTCGGTGATGTCGTTGCTCAGGGTAGGGTTCACCCTCAGGGCCTTGTATTCGAAATAATGTATGCTTATGGAATGAACGTCAGGCTGTATGGACGTCCCCGAGAAGGAATAGATGCCGCATGAATGCACAAGCAGGGCCGTGATGCCCAGGGCTGCGGCTGCCAATATCGCTGAAATCGCTTTTCTCATTCTCCTGTCTTTTCTAAAGATTTCAATTTCCTGTATAATGTCCGCTCCGAGATTCCGAGCTCTTCCGCCGCCGCCTTCCTGTTCCCGCGGTGCTTGTCGAGAGCCCTCCGTATGAGCTGCAGCTCCGTCTTTTCTATGGACAGGTTGCCATGCGGCTGCTCCTCAGGCTCGCGGGCCTCCCTTATGACGACTCCTCCATGCTGCTCGTCAGGGTCTTCCAGACGCAGGAATGTCTCTTCCCTGACCTGCGGCTCTCCCTCTATCAGAGGCATGGAGGACGGCTCTGCAGGCTGGTCTCCCTTCCCGATTATGGACTTGAGGTAGTCCACATCCTGCCTCAGCTGGAAAATCGTCCTCACCAGCATCTCCTTCTCCGAAGCCGTGAAAGCATCGTCTGCATTCCTGTCCACCTTCACAGGGAGCAGATTCGGCTCGTCTTTCGGGATGTATTTCGCCAGTGTGGCCGCGTCTATCTCCTTCTTCTCGCTTCCCGGTCTCGCCTTCACCGACTCTATGGCCGAAACCGTCTCGGCTACATTCTTCAGCTGCCTGATGTTCCCCGGCCAGCGGTAGCTTTTGAGCAGGGCCACGGCATCCTCGGTCAGGGCTATCTTCACCATATTATATTTCACGGCGAAGTCGGCCGCGAATTTCCTGAACAGAAGATGGATGTCGTCCTTCCTTTCCCTGAGGGCAGGCATGAACACGGACACGGCATTGAGCCTGTAGTACAGGTCCTCCCTGAACTTCCCTCTCGACACTGCGTATTTCAGGTTCACGTTTGTGGCCGCCACCACCCTCACGTCTGTCTTCAGCACTTTCGAAGACCCGACCCTGATGAATTCCCCGGACTGGAGCACACGCAGGAGCTTGGCCTGGGAAGGCAGCGGAAGCTCTCCTATCTCGTCGAGGAAGAGCGTCCCCCCGTCCGCCTCCTCGAAATATCCGCGCCTCATCTCGTTCGCCCCGGTGAACGACCCTTTCTCGTGCCCGAAAAGCTCTGAGTCGATGGTCCCCTCGGGGATGGCCCCGCAGTTTATGGCGAAATATTTCCCCGTGCGGCGGAGGCTGTTCTGGTGTATTATCTTCGGGATGTTCTCCTTTCCCACGCCGCTCTCTCCGCTTATGAGCACGGTCAGGTCGGTAGGAGCCACCGCCACGGCAATCTCCAGAGCCCTGTTGAGCGCAGGGTCATTGCCTATTATGTCGAATCTGTTTTTCAGATTCTGAAGTTCCTGTATTGTCATAGTCCACAAAGTTAGAAACTGTTTGAAATTTTTCCAATATAAATTTTTTATGCCGGATGCAAATACAACTAAATTTTTTATATTTGTCAAAAATATGCTTTCGGGTAAGCTGAATAAACAAAAAACCATTAAATAACAGACGCAATGAAAAAAAGTTTCAAAATCCTTTCTTCTGCCGTGCTGGGACTTGCTGCCGTAGCCTGCAGTTCTCCTGAAAAGATGGCAGAAATGGCTGAAAACGTCACTGTATCAAGTGACCCGGCGGTCCTCGAGGTCGTTGCGGGAAAAATTGACGCAACGGTTTCAGTCACCTATCCGGCAGACTATTTCCATCCTAAGGCCATTCTCGAGGTCACTCCGGTCATCGTCTATGAGGGCGGTGAAGCCAAGATGGCTCCGTTCACATATCAGGGCGAGGACGTGAAGGACAACTACAAGGTCGTTCCTTCCGACGGTGCTACCGTTACAGAGAAGGTCAGCTTCGACTATGTACCAGGCATGGAGAAGAGCTATCTCGAGCTCCGCGGTGTCGTGAAGTACAAGAACAAGACTGTCGAGATGCCTACCAAGAAGGTCGCTGACGGTGCAAACGCCACTTACATGCTCGTGAACAAGAACGGCAAGGTGGACTACAAGGCCGACAACTACCAGGAAATCATCAAGCAGACTGCTGAAGGCCAGATTCTCTACACCATCAACAGCTCCGTTGTAAGGAACAGCCAGCTCAAGTCCGAGTCTATCAAGAACTTCCAGGCTGCCCTTGATGAAATCAAGGCAAACGAGAGAAAGGCCGTTACCAGCACCGACATCGTTGCCTACGCTTCTCCTGACGGCGGCGAGGAACTCAATGCCAAACTTTCTGACAAGCGTTCCGAAACTGCCGAGAAGGCTTTCGGCAAGGTGACCAAGGAGCATGAAGTGGAGGCTCCGATCAACGTTACGAGCGTAGGTCAGGACTGGGAAGGCTTCAAGGAGCTTGTATCCGGGTCTGACATCGAGGACAAGGACCTGATTATCCGCGTACTCTCCATGTACAGCGACCCTGCTGTCCGTGAGAAGGAAATCAAGAACATGTCTGCAGTTTACCAGTCCCTCAAGAAGGAGATTCTCCCTGAACTCCGCCGTGCAAGATTCATCGCCAATGTAGAGTTCACCAACTACTCCAACGAAGAGCTCCTTGCCCTCATCAACGACAATATCGACATCCTCGATGAAGAGGCTCTCCTCCGTGCCGCTTCAGTCGTGAAGGACAACTCTGCAAAGGTAGAGGTCTACAAGAAGGCTATCGAGAAGTTCGGCAGCGACCGTGCCAAGTATAACCTCGGTGTGGCTTACATCTGCTCGAACGACCTCGCAAATGCAAAGGCTGCCCTCAAGAACGCTCCTCAGGATGCCGACTGGCAGAATGCCATGGGCGTGATAGCTCTCAGGGAAGGCAACAATGCTGAAGCCGCCAAGTATTTCGCAGCTTCCGGCAACGCCACTTCCAATGAGAATGCTGCAGTTCTCGACATCCTTTCCGGCAAATATGCCGATGCTGCCGCCAAGCTTGCAAATGCTGACAACTGCTGCAACAAGGTTCTTGCATACATCCTTACAGGGCAGCTCGACAAGGCTTCCGCTGCAGCTACCTGCGGATGCGCAAAGACTGCATATCTGAAGGCTGTCATCGCTGCACGCCAGGGCAAGGCTGACGATGTCAAGAAGTACATCGAGCAGGCAAGCAAGGACAAGGCACTTGCAGAAAGGGCTACCAAGGATATCGAATTTGCACAGTACAAGTAGGACTGACTGTCAATAAAACCTATAAAACCGGTTCTGTGACTATTCAGAGCCGGTTTTTTTGAAACTTTATCATATATACAGCTATATTGTCTATGAGCAACATAACGAAAGAAGAAGCATTACTTTATCACTCGCAAGGCAAGCCTGGAAAAATTGAAGTTGTCCCGACAAAGCCGCACAGCACGCAGAGGGACCTTTCCCTGGCATATTCTCCCGGTGTGGCCGAACCGTGCCTCGAGATAGAGAAGAATCCTCATGACGCGTACAGGTACACGGCAAAGGGAAACCTCGTCGCAGTCATCTCCAACGGGACGGCTGTCCTCGGTCTGGGGGACATCGGCGCTTTGAGCGGGAAGCCTGTCATGGAAGGCAAGGCGCTGCTTTTCAAGATATATGCGGGAATCGACGTGTTCGACATCGAAGTCAACGAGAAGGACCCGGACAAGTTTGTCGAGGCGGTGAAGGCCATAGCCCCGACATTCGGAGGAATCAATCTCGAGGACATCAAGGCTCCTGAATGTTTCGAGATAGAGCGCAGGCTCAAGGAGGAACTCGACATACCGGTGATGCATGACGACCAGCACGGCACGGCGATAATCTCAAGCGCAGGGCTCCTGAACGCCCTCGAGGTGGCCGGGAAGAAAATCGGCGACGTGAAAATTGTCGTGAACGGGGCAGGGGCCTCGGCCATTTCCTGCACGAGCCTGTATGTGGCCCTAGGTGCCAGGAAGGAGAACATCATAATGCTGGACAGCAAGGGGGTCATCACTTCGGACCGGCCAGGACTCACCGAGCAGAAGAAACTCTTCGCGACAGACCGCCGGGATGTCCACACCCTTGCGGAAGCGATTAAGGGTGCGGATGTCTTCCTCGGCCTTTCAAGAGGCAATGTGCTCACGAAGGACATGGTGCGCAGCATGGCCAAGTGCCCTATCGTGTTCGCCCTTGCAAACCCTGTCCCGGAAATCAGCTACGAGGATGCCAAGGCGTCCCGTGACGACATCCTCATCTCCACCGGCCGTTCCGACTATCCGAACCAGATAAACAACGTGATAGGGTTCCCGTACATATTCCGCGGAGCCCTGGATGTGAACGCGTCTGCAATCAACGAGGAGATGAAGCTCGCTGCGGTGCATGCAATCGCGGCCCTTGCCAAGAAGCCTGTGCCGGACATCGTGAACGAAGCCTACAAGGTGAACAATTTCACATTCGGTCCCGACTACTTCATCCCGAAGCCGGTGGACCCGCGTCTGATAACTGATGTGTCGATTGCCGTCGCCAAGGCTGCGATGGCCTCTGGCGTGGCCCGCAAGAAAATCACGGACTGGGACGCATACCGCGAGCACCTGAAGGAACTCATGGGCTTCGAGTCGGAATTTATCCGGCAGCTCTACACCACGGCAAGGACAGACCCGCAGAGAGTGGTCTTTGCCGAAGGCAACCATCCGAACATGATAAAGGCAGCCGTGGAGGCGCGTTCGGAAGGAATCTGCAAGCCGATCCTTCTCGGGAACGACGAACGCATAACGAAGACAGCACGCAAGCTCAAGCTCAGTCTCGACGGCGTGGAAATCATCAATCTCCGTCACGACAAAGAGGCTGCAAGGCGTGCGAAATATGCCGGAATCCTTGCGAAGAAAAGAGCCCGCGAGGGTGCCACCTACGACGAGGCCTGCGACAAGATGTTCGAACCGAACTATTTCGGCATGATGATGGTCGAGACAGGAGATGCCGATGCGTTCATCACCGGAACATACACCAAATACAGCAACACCATAAAGGTTGCCAAGGAGGTGATAGGAATCCGTCCGGGACTGGAGCATTTCGGCACCATGCACATAGTGAACTCGAAGAAGGGCACATATTTCCTTGCCGACACCCTCATAAACAGGCATCCGGACACAAAGGCCCTCATAGACATAGCCCTGCTTGCGGACCATACGGTCAGGTTCTTCAACCATGAACCGGTCATGGCCATGGTTTCCTACTCGAATTTCGGGGCGGATGCAGAGGGCAGCCCGAAAACGGTGCACCAGGCCGTGGATTACATCCAGGAACACTATCCGGACATCATGATAGACGGGGAAATGCAGGTGAACTTCGCCCTCGACGACTCTCTGAGGGACCGCAAGTTCCCGTATAACAGACTGAAGGGCAAGACTGTGAACACGCTCCTCTTCCCGAATCTCAGCTCCGCCAACTCGGCCTACAAACTGATACAGGCCATGAGCGACGCGGAAATGATAGGGCCTATCCAGATGGGGCTGAACAAGCCTGTCCACTTCACCGACATCGAAAGTTCCGTGCGCGACATCGTGAACATAACGGCGGTGGCTGTCATAGATGCAATCGTGGCCAAGAAGATGGAGGCTTCCGCGGAGGGGAGGTAACCCAAAAGCCTTAAAAAGTCCCGAAGGGACCGAGCCGGAGGCTCGAAGCGCCCCTAATAGGGGCCGTAGACTATTGTCTACGGGGGTTGAGAGGGGGCAGTCTTTCGCAGAAAGACATTTGAGAGGCCGACCCAAAAGAGATTTTGAGGTCGGCTTCTTTAGCATAACGAGAGGAGAGATCTTCGGCTGCAATT
>CALVDM010000045.1 GCA_944326335.1 uncultured Bacteroidales bacterium | reverse complement strand
TCATCAAAGTTCTTGTAATTATCCTTCTATCAAAATTTTATATATGATATCACCAACTGGTTTTGTCCACATTACCATTTTTGACAAAAATGGTTGGCAAAGTCTCTGTAACTTGTTAAAATTCTGTAAAATATAGAGATTAGATGAAACGCGTTTCATCTAATGATGAGATAAGGAAAAATAAGGAGGCGTCAGCGGTGCCCGGAATGCGGGTCGTTGGACGTGATCAAATGGTATCTGTATTTCAATGATGAAAGGAAAAAGAATAAATGATATGCTCACCTAAAAGCCTAGTGGTTGGTGGAATGCAGCTGCATTCCACCAACCACTTTTGTCATTGTCACCACTTATACTCCGTGATTCAGTCATCCCACTGATAAAACAAGGCGCAGAACACTGAGTCCCTGCGCCTTGAATCGGAGGTGCCAAGCAGAATCGAACTGCTGTACATGGTTTTGCAGACCATTGCCTAACCACTCGGCCATAGCACCTGATATGTTTTATTCCCAAAAGGAATGCAAATATAGCTGTTTTTCCTTTATATGCAAAATTTTTTCAGCCCGTCTGTTGAATCTTCAGTCAGTCATCAGTCAGCATAAACCTGCCTGAATACACCCGACATGGCCGGCAGCCTATTCCACATACAGCAGCAGGCCCTTCAGGTACTCCCCTTCCGGATGATATATGTTCACCGGATGGTCCGCCGGCTGGTTCAGCCTGTCCAGAATCCTGACACTCCTCCCTGTCTGCGCCGCAGCGGAAAAGACTGTCAGCGCAAAAGTCTCCTTGTCCACCACCTGGGAACAGCTGAAGGTAAAGACGAGACCTCCGGGTGCAACCTTGGAGATGGCAGCCGCGTTCAGCCTCTGGTATGCGCGCAGAGCGTTTTTCAACGCCCCTCTATGTTTGGCAAAAGCAGGCGGGTCCACAATCATCATGTCGAACTTGCCCTCGGGGACAGACTTCAGATAATCGATGGCATCGCAGCAGAGGCTCGTGTGCATGGATGCGTCAAAGCCGTTGAGCGACAGATTCATGTCCACAAGGTCCATTGCCTTGCGGGAACTGTCCACGGACTCGACATGCCTTGCCCCTCCTGACAGGGCATAGACTGAAAAGCCTCCAGTGTAACAGAAGAGGTTCAGGACATTCCTTCCCCTGGCGTACCTTTCCACCATGGCCCGGTTCTCGCGCTGGTCGAGGAAGAAACCGGTCTTCTGTCCCGAAGTCCAGTTGACGATGAACCTGTGCCCGTTCTCGAGCACAACCTGCTGGTCGTCCGAGAATCCCTGCTTCCTGTAGATGTAACCGTCCACAAGGTCGAGCCCCGCCTTGAAAGGAGCCGTACCGGAACTTTTGTCATAGACGGCCTCCAGTCTGTCGCCGTATATTTTCACAAGTGCGTCCGCAATCTGCTTCCTGGAGCGGAACATGCCGGCAGAATGAGCCTGAAGCACGCATACCCCGTTGTAATAGTCCACTATGAGTCCGGGCAGGTTGTCCCCTTCCCCGTGGACAAGCCGGTAGCAATCTGTGCCGCCGTCCAGCCCTGCAAGGCCGACCGCCACACGGAGTGCGTATGCCCTGTCCAGAGTCGTCTCCCAGAAATCCGGCTGAAGCGCCTCGGAATTGAAACTCAATACCCTGACCGCTATGGACCCTATCTGCCAATGCCCGCATGCGAGAGGAGTGCCGTCACAGGAATATACTGCAACAATGTCCCCTTCTGCAGGACTTCCGGAAACTTCAGCTATGGCACCGGAAAATATCCATGGATGAAAACGGAGGACCGACTCCTCCCTTCCCTTTTTGAGAGTGACCTTCTTCATGACTGCATCAAATTGTGTCCGCGACCTTCTCCGAGCCCATGAGCTTGAGATACATTTCCCTGCATACCCAGGCATCGGTAGCCGCATATTTGACCTGAGACTCCGAAAGGGCCTCCGCCTCCCAGTTGGAGAGCTGCTGAGTCTTGGATATCCTGAACCCGAGGATTATGGCTGTCATCTTCTTCACGCTCTTGTCCCTGATGCCATAGTCCCCGACAATCCGCTGCAGGTCCACGAATGACCTCGGAGTGAAATTGCGGTATTTCTGCAGCCCCTTTATGTCATCATTCACCGCAGCCCCTACCTTTATTATCTTGTCGCTCGAGAGGATGTTGCACAGCCTCCTGTCCATACCTATGTGCTTGATTCGGAAAAGGTAGGCCTTCTCAGGGCCGGAAAGTTGGAGCAGGGCCACCCCGCAGCGCGGCTGGTCAGGGGAAAAACATGGTCTTGTCTCGGTGTCGAAACCGATTATCTTCTGGGAACGGATGTAGTTTACCGCCTTTTTGAACTCTGTCCCTACAGAATCCACGACACATATCTTGCCGGGGAAACTCGCGTATTCAAGTTCCTGTAATTCTTCCGTTGATATGTTGCTAATATACATAGACAAGTTTATTATAAGTTACGGGAGCGAGGACTCTCATCCTCTCCGCCATCGCCAGGTCCAGACTGCTCAGGCTGAACGGTACCGTCCGGAAAGTGACGACATCGGACCCCGGTGCCCTGTTGTACTTGAAATCCGGAGTGAAGGAGCAGCCGTCTGCAAGGAATCTCCCGTTCACCTCTGATGACGGGACCGTGACATAGGCGTCCACATCAGGATACGCTATGACATGTGTGAACCTGTTGTTCTTCCTGAGCCATCTGTAGCAGTCTGCGACTACGGCATCCGCCGGTGACAGGAATGCGAATCCGGGAGCCATGACGCTCCTGTATATTTCCGTTTCAGGCGCTTCCGAGGCCATCAGCGCGGCCACGGCGACATTCATGGAATCCACCAGGCATGCCTGGTCCGGATCATCCACGACAACTCCTGAAAGCGGCATGGAATATTCTGCGGCTATATAGGAGTCCAAAAAGGAAATGACATCCTCGGCTGCATTGCCGCCACGTTCCGGCGAAAGGCAAACGGCCTCAGCACTGCCTGTCCATTCCCTGTAGTCAGGGGATTCCCGGTCGGCATAGAAGGCCCGCACACTCCTGAACCCGTTGCCGTAGACCCCTGAGAAGATGATATCGCCTGCTGCCCAGACCCCGACGTTAGACGGGACGGACGCATGGGCCATGACATTTGAAAGGGATGAGCTCACTGCGTCCAGCACCCCGACATCGCTTCCGGTCTCCGATAAGAGATATTCCGCATCCTGGCAGCCGAAAGCCGCAAGAACGGATGAGGAGAAAATAACCAGTTTTGCCGCAGGCTTTTCCTTCGACATCGCACGGTCGAATGCTGTCGACGAACATTTCCGCGACAATGCTGTCCAGAAGCAGTTCAGGACCGCCTCCTTCAGGAAATCCTCGTTCATGGCATCGACATAGCCGGAGTAAGGGGCATTCGCCACATCGAAAAGCGGCATCACTGTCTCTCCGGCGAAATCCGGCAGAGTGTCACGGCATTCCTTGCCGTCTATGTTGTCGAACATGTCCGCAGTCAGCAGTTTTTCCGTTATGACAGCGGTCTCGTCAAAACCTCCGAGTACGGCAATCGCCCCGTCATTTCCACCATCAGCAGAAGCCATTGCCTTGTAGCCGAAACTCGAGGTGTCCGAAAGGGCGGCCTCGGCAAGCCGGCAAGGCACGAAGTCCGGAGACTCCGGTCCGTGGCATGACACGGCTGCGGATGCAGCCAGCAGGGCTGCGATGAGATATGAACGGGAATGCGTCATCGTTGTTACAATAAGAATACAAAGGTAAGCATTTCTCTTAATATATTATGAAATATTTCCTATCTTTGTGGGATAGGAATTGACAAATCACTAAAAACGGATTCATTATGGCAAGTATTTCGTTGAAAGCCCAGCAGATGCCTGCATCAGCAATCAGAAAGCTGGTTCCGCTGTCGGATGCGGCAAAGAGACAAGGGGTGAAAGTGTATCATCTGAACATCGGACAGCCTGACATAGCGTCCCCTGACTGTGCTCTCGATGCAGTAAGGAACATCAGGCTGAAAAACGTTTCATACACCAACTCCGCCGGGCTCCTGGAACTTCGGGAAGGACTTGTGGACAGATATTACAAAGGAATCGGCATAGACATAGACGTGTCCGAGATAATTGTCACAATAGCAGGGAGCGAAGCCGTGAACATGGCTCTCGAGATAGCCTGCAACGAAGGCGACGAAGTCCTGGTGCTCGAGCCGTTCTACACGAACTACAACACTTTCGCATTCATGAACGGTCTCACGCTCAAAGTGATACCTACCGACATAAGGAAAGGCTTCCAGGTCCCTGACATAGAGGAATTCGAAAAGGCCATCACAGACAGGACAAAGGCCATTCTCGTCTGCAATCCGGGAAACCCGTGCGGTACCCTGTACTCCAGGGAGAACATGCTCGCAATAGGTGAGGTCGCCCGCAGGCACGACCTGTTCCTCATATCCGACGAGGTCTACAGGGAATTCACATACTCGGACGAGCCTCATTTCTCTGCCATGAACATACCGGACCTCGGACAGAACGTGATTCTCGTTGACTCGGTGTCCAAGAGATACAATCTCTGCGGCGCGCGTATCGGGTGTATAGTGTCGCACAACAAGGATGTGATGACGGCAGCCATGAAATATGCCCAGGCCCGCCTCTGCCCTCCTGTGCTCGGGCAGTATGCCGCAATCGGTGCCCTTGACACACCTGCCGAATACTTCGCGAATGTCCGCGACGAATACATCCGCAGGAGAGACTACATGATAGAAAGGCTGAACAAGATGGAAGGAGTGTTCACGCCATGCCCTATGGGAGCGTTCTACACGATTGCGGAGCTTCCTGTGGACGACACCGAGAAATTCGCGAGATGGATGCTCGAGACATTCAGAAAGGACAGGGAGACCACGATGATAACCCCTGCCGCCTCGTTCTACAAGACCCCTGGCAAAGGGCTCAACCATGCGCGCATCTCCTACGTGCTTGAAGTCCCGGAAATGGCCAAGGCCCTCGACTGCCTCGAGGAAGGTCTGAAACAGTACCCTGGAAGGACAATCTGACACGACAGACATGGCTGATATCAAGGCTGTTGCATTTTGGCAAGCTTTTTGATTAAAACCGTCCCCTCAGCGGATTGACAGTTGCCGCATACCGGAATTTCGAGGAAAGGCATTTGAGGATGACTCAAGGCTCTGACTTTGAGTCATCTTTTTTTGTGCGCAACAAAGTTGCTGCAAAGGTGGCGGCATTTTGGAAAATAATTATTATGATGCCATTTTAACTGCTGGAACCATGAAATTTTTCGGAAAATCCGGCTTTGCCGCATGCATCGCTCTCCTGTGGACGATGGCAGCGCAGGCCGGGACGCAAGACAGCACAGCGACAATGCCCCGGACATGGACATTGCAGGATTGCATTGAATATGCACTCCAGAACAACATTACAATCAGGCAGAGCAGGCTGAACACGGAGAGTTCCGCCATAGACGTCCTGACATCCAAGGCAGCCCTCTTCCCGAACCTGTCATTCTCGACGTCCCAAAGCATCATCAACAGGCCGTACCAGGAAAGCAGCACAACTGTGAGCGGGACGGAGATACTGCTCAGCAACAACAGCACGAGCTACACCGGAAGCTATGGCCTGAATGCACAGTGGACTCTGTTCAACGGAGGGCGACTGAGGAAGACGATAAAGCAGGAGAAGCTGGGTGAAGAGCAGGCGCGGCTGGACGAGATGACACAGTCCAACAGCATCGTCGAAGCCATCGCGAGCACGTACATACAGATACTGTACGCAAGCGAATCAGTCAACGTGAACCGCAACACCCTCGAAGTGAGCATCGCGCAGAAAGAAAGGGGCAAGGAACTGCTGGATGCCGGAAGCATCTCGGCTCCGGACTATGCACAGCTCGAGGCACAGGTGAGCAACGACAGATATCAGCTTGTAGTTGCGGAAAACAGTCTTGCCGACTACAAGCTGCAGCTTAAACAGCTTCTCGAGCTCGGTCCGGGGGAAGACATGGAAGTCACAATCGACAGCCTCCCTGACCTTGCCGCCGTAAGCGCCCTTCCCGACAAGGACATGGTCTATGAGGCGGCACTCGGGACAAGGCCGGAAATCAAAGCCGCCGAACTGGCTGTGGAATCCTCCGAGATGGGTATAAGGATTTCCCGCTCGGACTATTATCCCTCAATATCGCTTTCCGCCGGCATAGGCACGAACCACACCAGCGGCACAGACTTCACTTTCGGCGAGCAGATAAAGAACGGGTGGAACAACTCCGCAGGTCTGACGGTAAACATACCTATTTTCAACAACAGGCAGACAAAGAGCGCCGTGCAGAAGGCGAAAGTGCAGTACCGTTACAGCCAGCTCGACCTTGCTGCAGCGCAGAAGGACCTATACAAGACGATTGAGGGCATCTGGCTCGATGCATACAGTGCGCAGCTGCAGTTCGTCGCAGCACAGGACAATGTCAAGAGCACCAGTGTGAGCTACGAGCTTGTAAGCGAGCAGTTCGACCTCGGCATGAAGAACACAGTGGAACTGCTCACCGAAAAGAACAATTACCTGAGTGCCCGCCAGCAGCTTCTGCAGGCCAAGTACATGGCCATACTGAACTCGAAGCTTCTGGACTTCTACGCCGAAGGCATAATCTCCATAGAACAGCTGATGAAATGAAATATACGACAGGAAAGGTTTCTCAACAAATGAATCAAAGGATATGAAAAGCAAGACCAGGAAATCAATCATCATATCGGTATGTGCGGCGGCAGTTGTCGTACTGGTTGTCCTGCTCTCCGGAAAAGGCGGGAAGAAGCAGGAAATCCGGTATGAGACGGCAGTTGCAGGCAAATCCGACATTGCGGTGTATGTGACTGCGACAGGGACCATAGAGCCGGTGACTGAAGTGGAAGTAGGTACACAGGTTTCCGGAATCATAGACAAGCTCTATGCAGACTACAACTCGATTGTGAAGGAAGGGCAGCTGATTGCGGAAATGGACAAGGTAACGCTCGAAAGCGACCTTGCCTCGGCGCGGGCTACCTTCCAGGGAAGTGAAGCCGAATACATCTACCAGAAGAAGAATTACGAGAGGAATGTCAAGCTGCACGAGAAAGGGCTGGTGAGCGACACTGACTTCGAGCTGGCTGAATACAACTACAGGATGTCCGAAAGCGCATACAACAGCAGCAAGGCGGCGCTTGACAAGGCCGAAAGGAATCTCGGTTATGCCACAATCACCTCCCCTATTGACGGGGTCGTCATCGACAAGGCAGTGGAGGAAGGCCAGACCGTAGCGGCGGGATTTGAAACCCCGAGGCTGTTCACCATTGCCGCCGACCTGACCAAGATGCAGGTTGTAGCCGATGTCGATGAGGCCGACATAGGAGGTGTGGCTGTAGGCCAGAGGGTGTCGTTCACGGTTGATGCCTTCCCTGACGATGTGTTTGAAGGCAAGGTGATGCAGATACGGCTCGGAAGCTCAAGTTCGAGTTCAAGCTCAGTGACATCGAGCTCCACGTCGGAAAGCGTCGTCACCTATGAAGTGGTGATATCTGCCGACAATCCGGACCTCAAGCTGAAACCGAGGCTGACGGCCAACATAAACATCTACACTGAAGAAAGGTCGGGAGTTCTGGGCGTTCCTGCAAAGGCCCTCAGGTTCACTCCTGTCGGACCTCTCATGGAGAAAGGCAGCATCATCAATGACTGCGACGCAGCCAGCAAGGTATGGACCAGGGAAGGGAACGTGTTCACCGCACACGCCGTAGAAATCGGTCTGAGCGACGGTATCTACACTGAAATCACCGGCGGCCTTGCCGAAGGGACCGAAGTGGTCACCGAGGCAAGGATAGTTGACAGCAAGAAGGAGAACGCCAAGGCAGGAATGTCGTTCATGCCGGGCCCTCCAAGATAAAGGACGGAAACAATGAGCAACAAGGTCATCGAATTGCAGAATATCAGGAGAGACTTCACGGTGGGTGAAGAGACCGTCCACGCGCTGAGAGGCGTCTCCTTCACCATCACGGAAGGGGAATTTGTCACCATCATGGGCACCTCAGGCTCGGGCAAGTCAACACTCCTGAACATACTCGGCTGCCTGGACACCCCGACCTCGGGAGAATACCTCCTCGACGGCATCCCTGTCAGGAGCATGAGCAAATCGCAGAGGGCCATACTCAGGAACAGGAAAATCGGTTTCGTGTTCCAGAACTACAATCTGCTGGCGAAGACGACCGCCACGGAGAATGTCGAGCTGCCGCTCATGTACAACCCGGAAATCGGGGCTTCCGAAAGGCGCAGACGGGCTGAAGAGGCTCTGGACGCGGTAGGTCTCGGGGACAGGAAGGAGCACAAGTCCAACCAGATGTCCGGAGGGCAGATGCAGAGGGTTGCGATTGCCCGCGCCCTCGTCAACAACCCTGCGGTAATCCTTGCGGACGAGGCCACAGGAAACCTCGACACGAGGACTTCGTATGAGATACTTATGCTGTTCCAGAAGCTCCACAGCGAAGGCAGGACAATAATTTTCGTCACACATAATCCGGACATCGCCGCCTACAGCAGCAGGAACATAAGGCTGAGGGACGGGCACATTATCGAAGACGTGGTCAACACGGACATCAAATCCGCGGAAGAGACCTACATCACACTGCCCAAGGATGAGGACGACTGAGACGATGTTTTAAACAAGAACTCGAGGAAATGAACTATACAAACTTATTCAGGATAGCCTTGAAAGCTCTCTCCAACAACAAGATGAGAGCATTCCTGACCATGCTCGGCATCATCATCGGAGTCGGTTCCGTGATAACGATGATAGCGCTCGGGCAAGGCACGCAGAAGAGCATCCAGAAAGAGATTTCGGACATGGGTTCCAACATCATCATGATTCACCCGGGAGGGGACATGAAAGGTGGTGTCAGGAGAGACCCGTCGGAAATGCAGACGCTGAAGATGAAAAATTATGAGGCCCTCAAAAGCGAATGCATGTACCTGTCCGGGATAAGCCCTTACGCCACGGCCTCGGGCCAGCTCGTGTGCGGGAACAACAACTACCCGTCTTCCGTGACAGGGACCGGCACGGAGTATATCGACATCAGACAGCTTGTGGTGGCGGACGGCAGCATGTTCACAGAGGCCGACATCAAGACATCGGCAAAGGTGTGCGTCATAGGAAAGACCATTGTGGACAACCTCTTCCCCGACGGCAGCGACCCGATAGGCAAGGTGATAAGGTTCAACCAGGTCCCTCTCAAGGTGATAGGCGTGCTTGAGGAAAAGGGATACAACTCCATGGGAATGGACCAGGACGACATTGTGCTCGCCCCGTACACCACAGTCATGAAAAGGATGCTTGCAGTGACGCACTTCAACGGCATCTTCGCATCAGCTATCTCGGAAGACATGACCGAATATGCCACCGACGAAATCAGGACCATACTCAGGAGGGAGCACAGGCTCAAGGACGGTGAAGAGGATGATTTCATGATACGTACCCAGCAGGAGCTCAGCGACATGATGAACACTACGATGAACCTGCTTACGACACTCCTTGCCTGCATTGCGGGAATATCCCTCCTTGTCGGGGGAATCGGCATCATGAACATCATGTATGTCTCGGTCACGGAGAGGACAAGGGAGATAGGACTGAGGATGTCTGTCGGGGCACGGGGCATCGACATTCTCGCGCAGTTCCTCATAGAAGCCGTGCTCATAAGCGTCACAGGAGGCATCATAGGCATATTGCTCGGTGCAAGTGCTTGTCTTGCAGTCAAATATCTTGCACACTGGCCTGTCTACATCCAGATATGGAGCGTCGTGCTCTCGTTCGCCGTATGTACCCTCACCGGAATCTTCTTCGGATGGTATCCGGCAAGGAAAGCCGCGAATCTGGACCCTATCGACGCCCTGCGCTACGAATAGGCTCAGCCGAGCATCTCGGTAATTTTGGGGACCAGCATGGAGATGACATGTTCCTCTTCCATGTAGTGGGTCCCCTTATACATTCTGTATGTATCCCCGAAATATTTGCGGTATGTGCGCACACTGACTATGCCGGAGCGTCGATAGTGGTCTGCCGTGCCGAAGAAGGCGAAAAACCTGTCACGGCTGCCGGACCTCGGGCTGTTTGCCAGGGCCTCCTCCCTTAGAGGAAGATATTTCCTCATCACCCCCGATGTGAAATGCAGTTTCTGCCTGTCCCCTTCCCTGGGCCTGTAGATTCGGTCAAGGAGAGGGGTGACGCCTGGAATCTTCGCAAGGAAAGCCAGATACCCGAAATACAGCGGAGCATTCAGCGACGGAGACACCAGGATGTGAGGCAGACCCTTGATGCGGATTGCCTGAAGGGAGCCGAGGGACTCCCCCACGATAAGAGACGGTGACAGTTCCCTGAGCCACCCGTCTATCTGGCGGGCTGCCGTCCCGGGGTCGAAACTGTATGTCCTCACGACCACACCCTCCAGGTGTTCTTTCAGGATGGAAGGTATTCTGCTGTCTCCCCCGCCACCCATTCCGTGTATATACAGGATTGTCTTCATTTTTTCAGCTTTACATCGTGCCTTGCGGCGTGAATATGCATCCGGATGCAAAATTAGTCATTTTTCTTCCCGATGAGACTGTCAGATTTTCCGGAAAACAGGAAAATATTGGCGCGATATTGTTATCTTTGTAGGATTTCCTGACGATAAAGGCCCAGATTGCCGTCGCAGGAGCAGACAGAACAGTTTTTTATTTAATATTGCCGATAGAACAATGAAAAGAATTGTATTGACAGCAGCCATGGCCCTGACGGTGATGTCGGGCTTTGCCCAGGAGAAAAGCGATTCCACTGCCAGGAAAAGTTCGGAATACGAGTTCACAGTGGTCAAGGAGAACCCCATTACATCGATAAAGGATCAATACCGTTCGGGTACATGCTGGTGCTTTTCGACATTGTCATTCCTCGAGTCCGAGGTGATGAAAGCCAAAGGCATCGACAGCCTCGACCTTTCCGAGATGTTTGTGGTCTCAAGGTCATATCACGACCGCGGAATCAAATACGTCAGGCTCGACGGGCATCTCAACTTCGGTGCGGGAAGCTCATTCGGGGACGTGCTCCATGTGATAAAGGACTACGGTATCGTGCCACAGGAGGCCATGCCTGGGTTGAACTACGGGACAGAGAAGCCTGAACACTTCGAGATGGACGAAGGACTGAAGGGATATGTTTCCGCAATAGTGAAAAACCCTAACAGGGTGCTTTCCACGGCATGGGTGAAGGGGCTTGACGGAATCCTCGCCGCATATCTCGGTGAAATCCCCGGGTCCTTCGAGGTTGACGGGGTCACATATACCCCGGAAAGCTACCGCGACTATCTCGGCATAAACCCCGATGACTACGTGTCCCTCACATCATTCACGCATCATCCGTACTATTCGCAGTTCGCGATTGAAGTCTGCGACAACTGGAGATGGGACACTTCATACAACCTGCCCCTCGACGAATTCATGGAAGTGATGTACAACGCAATCGAGAATGGCTATACGATAGCCTGGGGCTCCGATGTCAGCGAGGCCGGATTCTCGAGGAACGGCGTGGCCACCGTCCCTGACGTGGACAGGAAACCTGGAGCTGGTTCAGACCAGGAGAAATGGATAGGCAAGTCCGAAGAAAAGGGCGAGGCCGAGCCTGCATCAAAGGAAGAGAAGGTTATCACTCCGGAAATGAGGCAGGACGGATATGACAGGAAGACAACCACGGATGACCATGGAATGCAAATCTACGGAATCGCCAAGGACCAGAACGGAAATCCGTTCTTCATGGTGAAGAACTCCTGGGGAGATGCCGGCAAGTACAAGGGAATCTGGTATGCTTCGGATGCCTTCGTAAGATACAAGACCATGAACATCGTGGTGAACAAGAACGCCATCCCTAAGGACATAAGGAAGAAGCTCGGCATAAGATAATCTGCGGAAGCATGAATATTGTCAGACATATTCCAAATACAATCACATCCATGAACCTGCTGTGCGGGACCATAGGTGTGATTTGTGCGTTGGACGGCAAGGTGGACACAGCTTTCCTTTTCATGCTCGGAGCTGCCCTCTGCGATTTTTTCGACGGGTTCAGCGCCCGCATGCTGAATGCACATTCGGAGATAGGAAAGGAACTGGATTCCCTTGCCGACATGGTGAGTTTCGGATTGCTGCCTGCAGTCATGTTCCACAAGTCTGCCGTGCTGGCTGGAGTGAGCGGTCTATTTTCGTGGTTTCCGCTTCTTCTCGTGGTCTTCGCGGCTCTGAGACTTGCCAAATTCAACATAGACGACTCGCAGACTGAAAATTTCAGCGGGCTTGCCACTCCTGCCTGCGCAATGCTCACAGGGTCGTTCCTGTACTACGTGATGAAAAGTCCGGACAGTTTCATGGTCGGGTGGACAGGCAGCCCTGTATTCATTGTACTGTCAACTGCAGCACTCTGTGCCCTGATGGTCTGCCGCATACCGATGTTCTCAATGAAGTTCAGGAAGGGCGGCAAGGCGGAATCCCCGCTTTACCGCATGAGAATAGCCTTCATCGGAGTATTCTGCGTATGCACTGTCCTGGTGATTCTTCTCGGTCTGAACTGGTCGATGATAATTCTCCTGACATTCGTCATCTACATCATCATGAATCTGGTGAACAGGCAGGCCTGAACCGGGCGTGCCCTGAATAGACAAGAGGGGGTGACCCAAAAGCCAAGAGGCTTTGCGGTCATCCTCTTGTTGCGTATTTAGGTGTACGGCTTGCACTATCG
>CALVDM010000044.1 GCA_944326335.1 uncultured Bacteroidales bacterium | reverse complement strand
CGGCACGTACGGTGGTGTGAGAGGTCGGAAAACGAAAGTAGGAAGAAAACTACTTCGTTTTCCTCCTACTCGATTTCCGGAAAATTTCCTTGAAACGCGTCTCGAGCCCTATGCAGACAAAGGCAATGCTGAATAGCGTGTTCTGGAATCCTTTTGTCACGACTCCCACGGTCTTGGCGGTCTCCGGCTCCATGCAGAAACTGAACACTAAAGAGGCGAGCACGAACCCGATCACGAATTTAGGGAACCTGTCCCAGATGACTGAGGCCGTCGGTTTTTCGGCTTTATCCTTCCCCTGGTAGGACCACATCAGTGAAATGATGAATGCAGCAATGCCGAGCAGGACGTTCTGTGAAGACTTTACGATGATGGCCGTCTTCCCGGCTTCCTCCCCGACAAGCGCACCTGCGGCAGCCACCGCGCCGGTGGTGTCAATCGTCCCTCCGAGCCATGCTCCGGTCACCTCCTGCGGCAGGTTCATCAGACCTGCAAGCCATGGCAGCAGGTACATCATCGGTATGGCTATTATCAGCACGAGCGACACGACGTAGGAGAGTTTCTTCCTGTCTCCGTTTATCACCCCTGAAGTGGCTATCGCGGCGGACACTCCGCATATCGACACTGCGCTTGCAAGCATGGTGTTCATCTCCGGGTCTACCTTCATCTTCTTACCTATCCAGAAAGACATGTACCAGACTGTGAAAACCACTATCAGAGCCTGTCCGAGCCCGTAGGCACCGGACTTCAGCACTTCTCCGAACAATATCGTGGAACCGAGGCATATTATGCCTATCTTGATGTAAAATTCACTTTGCACTGCGGATTTCAGCCATTCCGGAAGCTTGAAACAGTTGCTCATAAGCAGTCCCAGAATCACGGCGAAGAACACCGGCTCGAATCCGTAATCCTTCACGACAGGTATGGATGCGATGAGCTGCGACGCGAGCGTGAGCGCGAAAATCACGAGAAGAGACGGGAAAATCCATTTCAGCGGTCTTTTCAGTGCCGCCGAAGTGAGGTATGTGATTGTGAGCACGAACAGGAACATATACCCTGCGGACATCCAGTCTTCAAGAGAAGCCAGGGTTTTCGGCATTACGGGCATTGCCTGCGGGAATGTCGCCGCAAGGGCGAGTATGACAGCTCCGGCAAAGACTATTATCCAGTCTTCGGAAGCGAATTGTACGAGCCATTTTTTCATATTGAACCGGTTTCAGTACATATTTTAACAAAGGCTTCAAAGATACGAACTTTTCCCGGTATTCCACCGGAAACCTTTCCGGGACAAAAAAGAGGATGGTGCAAAAGTCCTCGTCACTTTGCACCATCCAGCTGTAATCCTTGCAGAAGACCCCTCAGGCCTTTCCTGACCGGTTACTGCGCAAGCATGTAGTCTATATCCTGTGTAGCTTCGGAGAATATGATGTTGAGCGGCCTCGGCATGGCTTCAGGCCCTGCCGCGAACATGAACTTGACCTTTTCTACAGGTACCGTAAGGTATATGGTTGACGGGAAACCTCCGATAGCGTTAATTTTGTCTCCGATGAACATCATGACGAACTCGAAAGACATCTTCGGGACATTCTTCAGGCCAGGGAATGCTGTCTCGTAATCCAGATAGGATTCATCTGCCGGGTGCGGCTCGAAAAATACGTCGTAATCGTCCTTGTACTGATTGTAAACCTCCTCGACGTATTTTCTCTGGTTTTCAGCCTGGTAGCTTGTACCGTTTATTATCAGGTTCGGCTTCGGCGACTCTTCCATGAGCTCGACATAGACAGACTTTTCGTATGGTATCATTGACAGGAAAGTCTCCTGCTTGTCCTGAGGAAGAGCATTCAGCATGTCAACTACATTCCTGTCCTCGCAGTGCATCTCGGCCACCCTTTCCGTGACATAGGTATCGGAAGTTTCAAGAAGGCTGTGGTCATGCATGACGTACGTGTAATTCTCCCTCGTTGCAAGCGGATAACTCCAGTGCCAGTGTTCCTCGAATTCCTCCAGGGCCTTCGTGTCCACATACGCGCCGTCACCGCTCCATGACATGCCGTTGATTTCATCTACCATCTTCTTCCAATAGGTCTCGCCTGTGCCGCTTGCCCCGAAATTGTTGTAGAATTCGTTGTATGTCCCTGTCCCGTCAGAAAGCATGATCACCTTGACCCTTGACATGTCGATTCCCTGGGCTGCAAAGAAATCGTGGCTGATAGGGCCGGCGCGCAGGTCATCCACATACAGTTCGAACTGCGCATCCGGATTCTTCTCGTTGATATTCTTGATGGTGGCCTTCATCCAGTCCCTCATCTGCACTTCCTGCTCGGCACCGAGATATGGGCAGAGCATCACATGCTCAGGGAATCCTTCCGTGTTGAATGTCTGTGTGCGCTCGAAGAAGAAATATGTCGGGATTTCCCTGTCTACCGCATACAGACCTGCATACAGCGACGGCATTGTGCCGAACGTCATGCTGAATGCATACACATCGCTTTCTACATACTCCCCGCTCCCGACATCGATGGTGTCGTCCTTGTCGCATGAGATGCAGGAAAACATGGCGGCCATACCGCATAAGAATACAAATCCTTTTTTCATTTTCTGTCTTGTTATAATATGATTAAATAGTTGTTTCCGGTATATATAAACACAGTCAGGCGGAAAACTTGCATCGGTTACCTGAAAAATTCTCTTGAAATTTCCATTAAAAGGAAAAATTTTGTTAGATTTGTAGAAATCAACTCCTGCCCGGCAAATCCGGGGCTTGCATGACAATAGATGCAGCAACGGGCTTTTCTGTTGCAGGCGGGAGTGATTGCAGATAAAAACTTTTGTTTGATTATGACAAATATCCTTTCATACATGCATCATTGCCACCATGCTTCAGCAGCGTGACGGCGAGGATGTATATTGTATGTTGAGATATGCGGGAGCTTGCCGGGAAATCACGGCAGGCTCTTTTTTGGTTTATGGAAACACATTAAAAACGGACTCGACATGTTAAGAATCGCACTCCAGTCAAAAGGCCGGTTGAATGAAAAAAGCGTGGAACTGCTGCGCGAAGCCGGCATAGGTATCGAGGAGAACAGCAGACGGCTTCTTTCGAGGTCTTCCAATTTCCCTGTGGAAGTCCTCTACCTCAGGGATGACGACATCCCGCAGACAGTGTCATGCGGCATTGCGGACATCGGTATAGTTGGTCTCAACGAGGTTAAGGAACGGAACCATCCGGTAGAAGTGCTCCAGCACCTGGGATTCGGCAGATGCCGGCTTTCTCTTGCCATCCCCAAATATCTCGAATACACTGGCCTGGAATTTTTCCAGGGCAGGAAGATAGCGACTTCGTATCCCGGCATCCTTGCGGAGTGGTTCAGGGAAAAGAACATCGGATGTGAAATCATCGAAATTGCCGGCAGTGTGGAGATTTCTCCGTCCATAGGTCTTTCGGACGGCATATTCGACATAGTCAGCAGCGGGGGCACGCTTGTGCAGAACGGGCTCAAGGAGGTGGAGACTGTTATGGAATCGGATGCGGTGCTCATCGGGACCTGCGGACTTGACGAAGAAAAGATGCAGACTGTCAATGTCCTGATGTCCCGCTTCCGTTCGGTGCTCTGCAGCAGGGGCAAGAAATACATGCTTGTCAATGTGCCGGACGAGAAGATAGAAGAAGCCCTGAAAATCATCCCGTCCATGAAGAGCCCTACCTTGCTCCCACTTGCGGACAAGGGCTGGAGTGCCATACACGCCGTAGTGGATGAGGCGGACGTCTGGGACAAGGCGGCGGAACTCAAGAAGATAGGGGCAGAGGACATTCTCGTGCTCTCGATGGAGAAACTTATAATCTGACATTGTGATGAAGATATACGAATATCCTGACAGGAAAGACTGGAAAGCCATCCTCGGACGGCAGAAGTCGGGAATCCCGCAGGCTGTAAGGGACACTGTCTCCGGAATAATAGCTGATGTCAGGAACGGAGGAGACGGCAAGGTGCTGGAATATGTCGCGAAGCTTGACGGGTTCTCCACCGATGCCCGTGGCTTGAAGGTGTCCGGTGAGGAAATAGCCTCCGCTTCCGCGCTGATAGACGAAGGGCTGAAGGATGCGATAGCTGTCGCCGCCGCAAATATCCGGAAGTTCCACGAGGCCCAGCGGCCGGACGACGTTGTCGTTGAGACCATGCCCGGTGTGGTCTGCCGCCAGAAGAATGTGCCGATAGGGACCGTCGGACTGTATATCCCAGGGGGGACGGCCCCCTTGTTCTCAACGGTGCTCATGCTTGCAATCCCGGCTTCCATTGCCGGGTGCGGCAGGATTGTCATCTGCACTCCGGCAGGCAGGGACGGTTCCCTGTCGCCTGTCATACTTTACACCGCAAGTCTGTGCGGCATATCCGAGATATATAAGGTAGGCGGGGCGGTGGCTGTCGGGGCCATGGCTTACGGAACGGAAACGATTCCCAAAGTGGACAAGATATTCGGTCCCGGCAACATGTATGTCATGGAAGCGAAGCGGCAGGTGTCCCAGGATTGTGCCATAGACATGCCGGCAGGCCCGTCCGAAGTTATGATAATTGCAGACGGGAGTGCCAGGGCGGATTTCGTCGCGGCCGATTTCCTGTCTCAGCTCGAGCACGGCAAGGACAGCCAGGCGATCCTCCTGACCACGTCTGCAGGGTTTGCGGAAGCGGTGACGGAGCATGTCGCACGGCAGGTGGAACGTCTTCCGAGAAAGAACATTGTGGATGTGTCGATGGAAGGCAGCATGGCTGTGGTCCTGCACACCATGGACGAGATGGTGGATATGGCGAACCTGTATGCCCCGGAACACCTGATAATAGCCACGGAGGCCCCGGATGTCACTGTGGAAGGAATAGTGAATGCCGGAAGCGTGTTCCTCGGCAACTACTCCACCGAAAGTGCCGGTGACTATGCTTCAGGGACAAACCATACTCTGCCTACGGGCGGCTGGGCCGTGTCCTGCTCCGGAGTCAGCCTCTCGACTTTCATGAAGAAGATGACGATTCAGGAAATCTCCGGCGCAGGGCTCGGGAGGCTCGGCCCTGTCATTGAACGGATGGCTGTTGCGGAAGGACTCGACGCGCACGCCAATGCCGTGAGGATAAGGCTTGCCGGATTGCCCGGAGACGATGCAGGCAGGCTCCGGGACGATGGAGCCGGAGTGGAATCACTGCTGAGGGAAAACATAAAGGGTATTGTCCCGTATTCGACAGCCCGCGATGACTGCAAGGTGGAGATGGATGTATATCTGGATGCGAACGAGAACCCGTGGGATTCAGGGGTGAACCGGTATCCTTCCCCTCACCAGACACGGCTGAAGAAGATGCTTTCCGTGCTGAAAGGCATCCCGGCGGAGAACATATTCCTCGGAAACGGGAGCGACGAGGCAATAGACCTTGTGTTCAGGCTTTTCTGCCCTCCGGGAAAGAGCAGCATGCTCCAGATTGTCCCCACTTACGGAATGTATTCGGTAGCAGCTGAAACCAATGACGTCGATGTCATCGACTTCCCTCTGGCGGAGGATTTCAGCCTCGACGCGGAGTCCCTGCTTTCAAAGGTGCGTGAGGATACGAAGGTCATCTTCCTCTGCTCCCCGAACAACCCGACAGGCAACCTGCTCGATAGGGACGCGATTCTCAGGATACTTGACAGGTTCGCGGGGATAGTCGTCGTGGATGAGGCATATATTGATTTCGCATCTTCCGTGAGCCTCGCAGGGATGATTGGCAGATATCCCCGTCTGATAGTTCTCCAGACCCTCTCCAAGGCATGGGGCATGGCAGGGCTGCGCATAGGTCTTGCAATCGCCGACAGGAGTGTCGTGGACGTGATGTCGAGGGTGAAATATCCGTACAACATCAGTGTCCTTGCGCAGGAGAAGGCAGAGGCCATTCTTTCAGACCCTCTTCCGGTCTTTGACAAGGTGTCTGTGATAGTCGAAGAGCGCTCCCGGGTGGCCCGGGCCCTTGAAAACCTTCCGCAGGTGGAGAAGGTCTGGCCTTCCGACGCGAATTTCCTCCTTGTGCGCTTCAGGGACAAGGACATGGTGTTCCGTGGATTGATGCGGAACGGGATAATAGTGCGCGACAGGTCTTCCGCATACGGTTGCTCAGGATGCCTGCGGATAACGATAGGTACTCCGGAGGAAAACGACAGGCTTCTCGAAGCTCTCGGTGCAGGTCCGTCCGGTGCCGCAGATGGAAGGGCGGCCGCAGCCGGCGCGACAGACCGTACGGCATCGTGCTGCAGGAAGACTGGGGAGACCACGGTCTGTGTCCGGGTGAACCTTGACAGATTCCGCTCGCCGAGAATCTCTACCGGCCTCAGGTTCTTTGACCACATGCTGGAGCAGATCGGTTGCCATGCCGGTATCTCTCTCGACGTCATCTGCTATGGAGATATTGACGTGGACGACCATCATTCCGTCGAGGATGTGGCCATAGCTTTGGGAGACTGTCTCTATTCCGCTCTCGGGGACAAGGCCGGGATAGGAAGATATGGTTTCGCACTGCCTATGGACGATGCCGAGGCCATTGTCCTTCTCGACCTTGGAGGCAGGAACGATTTCAGGTGGGATGTGGATTTCAGATCCGGCAAAATCGGGGATGTGTCTTCCGCGATGTTCTCCCACTTTTTCAAGTCTCTTGCGGAGCATCTCAGGTGCAATCTGCACATAAAGGCGGCAGGGGACAACGACCATCACCTGATAGAAGGGGTGTTCAAGGCCTTTGCCAGGGCATTGAAGACGGCGGTGACCAAAGGACAGGACGGGAGCGGAATCCCGAGCAGCAAGGGCTGGTTATGATTGGGATAATAGATTACGGGGCAGGCAATATCCGCTCTGTGGAGAATGCCTTGAAAAGACTCGGGGCCGGTTATGTGCTGGCTTCCGACATTGAGACCCTGTCCGGATGCGACAGACTTCTGCTTCCCGGTGTCGGAGAGGCGAGATGGGCCATGGACCGGTTGAGGGAGAAGGGACTGGCGGACTTCATAAGGGGTACGTCGAAACCTCTGCTCGGGATATGTCTTGGAATGCAGCTGCTCTGTTCCTGGTCGGAGGAGGGCGATGTGGACTGTCTCGGCATAATGGAAAACAAGGTGAGGCATTTCCGTTCCGTCACTCCGGAGAATGTCCGGCTGAAGATACCGCACGTGGGCTGGAACAGCATATCATCCCTGAAGACAGACCTGTTCAGGGATGTGCCGGACGGGGCCTACATGTATTTTGTCCACTCCTATTGTGCTGATATCGGTCCGGACACGATAGCTGTCACGGAATACGGGACAAGATTCAGTTCTGCATTGCGCAAGGGAAATTTCATGGGATGCCAGTTCCATCCGGAAAAAAGCGGAGACATGGGAGAGCGAATCCTTGCTGCCTTTCTTCGGACAGGCTTCTGACATGGAAAGTGTAATTCAATTTACGTAAAATGATAGATATCATACCGGCCATAGATGTGATTGACGGCAGATGTGTCCGTCTCACCCAGGGAGACTACTCCAGAAGCAAAATTTACAGCGGGGTCCCCGTGGATGTCGCAAAGGGTTTCGAAGACTGCGGAGTGAAGATGCTTCACCTTGTGGACCTTGACGGAGCCAGGTCGAAGCGTCCGGTCAACCTTGGGGTACTTGAGGAAATAGCCTCGTCGACATCCTTGAAAGTGGAGTTCGGCGGAGGTATAAAGGACGAGGGCTCGGTGAGTTCGGTTTTCGATGCAGGCGCATTCAGGATTGTATGCGGCAGCATCGCATGCTCCGCACCTGATGTTTTCGCGGGCTGGCTGCACAGATATGGAGGAGACAGGCTTGTCCTCGGTGCGGATGTCCGGGATGGTTTTGTGGCGGTGAACGGATGGATGGAACAGTCTTCCGTGAGTGTCGGGAGTCTTGTCGGGCGTCTGCTGCCGGAAGGCCTGAAGACTGCGGTTGTCACAGACATTTCCAGGGACGGCATGCTCTCCGGACCGTCGCTGCCGTTGTACAGAGAGTTGTCGGAGGCTTTCCCGGCCCTGGAGATAGTGGCAAGCGGAGGTGTCGGATGCGTGGATGATATCCTTGCCCTGGACGGGGCCGGCATCCCTGCGGTAATAGTCGGAAAGGCCATCTATGAAGGCCGTATTTCGCCGGAAGAGCTAAGGAACCTGTAATATGCTTACAAAGAGAATAATACCATGCCTTGACATAAAGGACGGGCAGACAGTGAAGGGAATCAACTTCATTTCACTCAAGTCTGTCGGCGACCCTGTGGAACTCGCTCGGGCCTATTCGGACCAGGGAGCTGACGAGCTCGTGTTCCTGGATATAAGCGCGACGGTGGAAGGCCGGAAGACATTTACCGGGCTGGTGGAGCGGATTGCCCTGAACATAAATATCCCGTTCACTGTGGGCGGCGGGATTTCATCGGTGGAGGATGCCGCCGTCCTGCTCAGGGCGGGTGCCGACAAAATTTCCGTGAACAGCTCCGCCGTCAGGAATCCCGACATCATTTCCGGGATTGCTTCAAGGTTCGGCTCACAGTGTGTCGTGGTGGCAATCGATGCCAGGGAAGTGGATGGAATTTGGCGTGTCACCACGCATGGCGGCAGCCGCTTTTCCGACAAGGAGCTTTATTCATGGGCCAGGCAGGCGGAATCTCTCGGGGCCGGCGAGATTCTGTTTACTTCCATGGACCATGACGGGACGAAAAACGGCTACGCCTGCGAAGTCTACAGGCGGCTTTCCGGGATTCTCGACATCCCGGTCATAGCTTCCGGAGGCGCAGGGACAGCCGGCCATATATGCGATGTGCTGTCGGACGATGGAGGGCGCGCGGATGCCGCACTCGCAGCATCCGTATTCCATTATGGTGAAATCCTGATACCGGCGCTGAAAAGGGAACTTGCGGAACATGGCATTCCCGTGCGCCTGTGAGATGCCCGAGAATAATGAGCTGATAATTGTTCAAATCATATATTGTCATGATAAAGAAAGATTTTGAAATTTCTTCCATGGACTTCAGCAAGAACGCTGACGGTCTCATACCTGTGATTGTGCAGGATTATTCAACCCTTAAGGTGCTGATGCTCGGTTATGTGGACAGGGCCGCTCTCGAAAGGACGCTCGAATCCGGAAAGATGACATTTTTCAGTCGCACACGCCAGTGTCTGTGGACGAAAGGCGAGACAAGCGGAAACTTCCTTGAAGTGAAGGAGATGTATGCCGATTGCGACAATGATACCATCCTTGTGAAGGCCGTGCCGTCCGGTCCTGTATGCCACACGGGTGCGACAGCATGCTTCAGGACGGACGATGACGAAGGCTTCATAAGGGAGCTACAGGAGGTCATCAGGAAACGCAAGGAAGAACGTCCGGAAGGTTCCTACACTGTCAGGCTTTTCGACAAGGGTACAAATAAAATTGCGCAGAAAGTCGGTGAAGAAGCTGTCGAGACAGTGATAGAGGCGGTCGCCCGGAATGATGACGCCATGATATACGAGGCTTCCGATCTCATATACCATCTCCTGGTGCTTCTTGTTTCCAGAGGGCTTTCGATATCCGACCTTGAGAAGGAACTTGTCCGGAGGCACAAGTGACTGGGCATGTATGAGCCTGTGCCTTAAAAAGATAGGACGTTCTCGATTCACACCGAGAACGTCCCGCAATTCTAACCTAAAACTTAACCTATGAAAAAACTATTCGGTTAAAAGAATTTGCAATTACTGTGCCAAAATCAGAATCCGATGAAAATTTTTAGAGTTTTTCTGCAGATTCTTCAGAAAGCACCGGTTTTATCTCCTTTATGTGTATGTCCTCGACCGGCCTGTCTCTCCTGTCCGTCTGCACGGAAGCAATTTTGTCGATTACATCGAACCCTTCCACAGTCTCTCCGAATACCGTATATTCTCCGTCGAGGTGTCTGCAGTTGACCTCGTCCTGCACGATATAGAACTGAGAGCCGGAAGACTCCTTCTTAGGGTTTGCCGCATCTCCTCTTCTGGCTGCGGCGAGCGCACCCTTCTTGTGGACAAGCCCCTGGTTGAACTCCGCAGGTATTGTGTAACCCGGGCCTCCGGTGCCGTAAAGGTCGGCTTTGGACGAGTCTCTGGTGAGAGGGTCTCCGGTCTGTATCATGAACCCGTCTATGACGCGATGGAACAGGATTCCGTTATAGAAGCCTGAAGAAGCCAGTTTCATGAAATTGTCCCTGTGCTTCGGTGTTTCGTTGTAGAGTCTGATACGGATTGTGCCCAGGTCTGTGACTATGTCGTACATAGGCCCGTCTGCCGTGCTTTTCGTGATTGTGTTCATGTCGTTGCCGTTTGTGCCTTCCGCGCCGTCCCGGCTCAGCGAAGACGAGCAGGAGGCGGCAAAGGCCGTAATCATTATGAATAATAGTGTCCTTGAAAGTATCTTGTCCATATCTTTTGCTTTAAAAACCGCAGTCCATGCACTCCTGAACCACTTGTCGAGTTATTAGATGCAAAACGGATTGAAAAGGTTGCCGGGCCATATCGAAAAAATTCGGCAGGTCTCCGGACACTTTCTCGAAACAGTTTCTTAATTTTGCTGCGATATGGCAAATCCTTTAAAGCAACTTGCGGGAGAGACCGCCCTGTACGGGCTGAGCACAATACTTGCCCGGGTAATAAATTTCCTGTTCGTGCCGTTCTACACGAGGCTTCTGAGCACGGAAAGCTACGGTGTCGTGACCGAGTTCATGGCCTATATTGCCGTGCTGCAGGTAGTCCTTGTCCTGGGGCTTGAGACCGGTTGTTTCAAGTTCGCCAACCGGCAGGATACGGAGCCGTGGAAGGTATATTCGGATGCCCTTGCCATCGTGACATCGGTCAGTCTGCTCTTCCTCGGGGCCACAATCGTCTTTGCGGACGGAATAGCCGGCATCCTTGGCTACCCCGGCTACAGCAGCTGCATAATGTATATCGGCGGGATACTTGCCTGCGATTCCATAACGGCCATCCTTTTCGCAAAACTGCGGCAGGAGCACAAGGCCCTGAAATTCGCCTTGCTCAAGACAGCGAAAATACTCACCGAGACAGGTGCCAATATCGCCCTGTTCTTCGGGTTTGCGCCATACTGCCGAGAAGTGGCTTCAGAAACCGGACAGGCAGTGGCGGCTCTGGGCCCGTCCGACATCTGGCTGCTGAGGTTCATATCCCCTGAGCCGGATTTCAGCTATGTCATATTCGCCATCCTCCTGAGCTGCATGGTCTGCATCCTGCTCTTCATCCCGGATTTGCTGAGGTTCCGCTTCAGGTTCGACGCAAGGCTTGCAAGGCAGATGCTGGCCTATTCGCTGCCTCTTATGGTTGCAGCCCTGCCGGGTATAGTGAACGATTTCCTGGACAGGATACTGTTCCGTTTCTTCGACACGGGTTCGCAGGTCTGGCAGTCGAGTCTCGGAATCTTCCAGGCCGGCGTCAAGATATCGGTCATCATGTCTCTTTTCGTGCAGATGTTCCGGTTTGCAGCGGAGCCGTTCTTCTTCCAGAGGGCTTCAGACAGGAATTCCAAGGAACTGTATGCTGTCGTGATGGAGTATTTCACAGCATTCTGCGGCCTCATTTTCATTGGCGTCCTCCTTTATATAGATGTGATTTCACTCATCCTGGGCCGAGACTTCAGGGAGGGCATCAGCATTGTGCCGGTGATGCTCCTTTCATATATGATTCTCGGGATGCTTTTCAACGTGTCCATGTGGTACAAGCTGTCCGGAAAGACAGTCATGGCCATATACATCACACTTGCCGGCCTTGCCGTCACAGCAGCCGTGAACATTGTATTCATGCCGGTTTACTCATACCATGCCGCAGCATGGGGCCACCTTGCAAGTTATCTTGTGATGTTCCTGATAAGCATACTCCTCGGAAACAGATTCTATCCCATCCCGTACAGATGGGGCAGGATTGTCGTGGTGGTCATTGTGATGGGTGCGGTATGCGTCCTGGCTTCGGTCCTGGAACGGGCATTTTTCGGCGGGGTGTCGTTCGATGAACCGTGGAGGATGGCTGGAAAACTTGCCGTGAATACGGTGTTGATTGTCATGTACCTCGTCTTTGCCTATTTTTTCGTACACAGGAAGAACCGTACTTCCCTGGCATGAGGTTGAGTTTATGAGATGGCCGGCATCAGTACAGCAGAAAACCGAGGATTCCGCCGGCGACAATCACAAGGATAGGATTCACCTTCCATATCCATGCTGCGGCGAATGCTCCTGCGAACAGAACCCAGCTTTTCCAGTCCGGGAAATTTTCCGGAGTCACGAGCAGCAGCGCGGAAGCTCCTATGAGCCCGACTACTGCAGGCTTCAGTCCGTTCATGAACCCTTCGAATACGGCATTGTTGCTGAATTTGTAGTAAACCCTGCACATGGTCAGCACGATGAGGAATGACGGTAGCACGACTGCGAGGCTTGTGGTGAAAGACCCGAGTACGCAGAGTATCTGGGGCGCCCCGCTTTCTGCCAGCACGGTATATCCGACGTATGTCGCGCTGTTTATCCCTATCGGACCGGGGGTCATCTGGGATATCGCGACTATGTCCGTGAACGTATGTTCATCGAGCCATCCATGCTCCGTAACCACCTGGGTCTGTATCAGGGACAGCATGGCATAGCCGCCGCCTATCGTGAACAGCCCTATTATGAAGAATGTGAAGAAAAGTTCGAGCAGAATCATCGGTCTTCCCTCCTTTTCCTTGAGCTGTTGTATCTGGCCACGGTAAAAGATACGACAATCACCACAATCAGTATATATATAGGAGAGAACTTGAGCAGACCCACGAGGCACAGGACGGCTGCCGAAATCAGATATGACCACCAGTGCCTGTTGGATTTTCTTGCCATCTGGAGCATCGGTACGGCAATCAAGGCGACCACCACCGGCCGGATTCCCTTGAATATCCTTATTATGGTAGGGTTGTCCTGGTAACCGGTGAACAGCATCGCTATAAGAAGGATTATCACTATGGATGGCAGCACGCTCCCTATGGTTGCGACGATGCTTCCCTTTGTCTTCCTGAGCCGGTATCCTGTGAAAATTGCGATATTCACTGCCAGAAGGCCCGGGGCGGATTGCGAAAGGGCTATTATGTCCGGAAAATCATCTTCCTTCAGCCATCCCCGTTTGACTATTTCGCTCTGTATCAGGGGAATCATGGCCATGCCGCCACCTATTGTGAAGGCGCCTATCTTGAAGAATATCATGAAAATCTGCCAGTATGTGACCATGTCATAAGTCTTCGGTTGGGCAAAAGTATAAAAAACTCGGAAAGGTCCGGGAAAAACATTAAAAAAAGTCGAAAAATATTTGGAGGAATGAAAAAAGTCCGTATCTTTGCAGCCCGTTTGAGAAAGAACGGTGTTCTTTGAAAATATTGAAAGACTAAGTACAAGCAAGTACCAACAATAGAAGAGCGTTAATTCTTTTTGAGAATTAGAGAGCAGGACGGACAAGAGAAATAAGAAAGAATATACAAAGAAGAGTTTGATCCTGGCTCAGGATGAACGCTAGCGGCAGGCTTAACACATGCAAGTCGAG
>CALVDM010000043.1 GCA_944326335.1 uncultured Bacteroidales bacterium | reverse complement strand
GGCCTTTCTTGGTGGTTATCATTATGACTCCGTTCGCTCCCCTGTTGCCGTAGATTGCGGTCGAAGACGCATCCTTGAGGACTTCAATCGAGGCTATGTCTTCCGGATTTATCATCGAGAGGCCGCTCATCGAGGAATCGAGATTCCCCATGCCAATCCCCGAGGAGGTGGACACTCCGTTGAGCGGGAAACCGTCCACGACAATGAGCGGGCTTGTGGAGCCGGAAAGGGAACTGGCACCTCTTATGAGCATCTTGGTGGCGGCACCCGGCTGGCCGCTCGTGGATGAGACCATGAGGCCGGCCACACCTCCCTTGAGGGCATCGTCTATGGAGAAGATGACCTGATTGTCGAGGTTGGCAGGGTTGATTGAAGCCACCGAGCCTGTGAGGTCCTGCCTGCGGGCCGTGCCGTAGCCTATCACCACGGCATTGTCCAGCATCTCGGCATCGGACTGGAGGACGAAATCGACACTCGCACCGCCTCCGACAGGGCGTTCAAGGTCCTGATACCCTATGAAGGATGCCACGAGCACCGCGTCTGCAGACGTCACGGTGATGGAGTATCTTCCGTCGTCATCCGTCACGGTGCCGTTTGTCGTGCCTTTCTGGTAGACATCCGCCCAGGGAATGGGGTCTCCCGAGCTGTCTGTCACGCGCCCCGTGACCGTTATCTGCTGTGCGTAAACAGCAAGCCCTGCCTGCACCATGAAGCAGAGCAGGGCAATGCATTTCTTCAACATTCAATTCTGTTTTTCAGGACGGGATGCGGTTATTCTTCGATGAGATTGAGCTGGACTTCGTCTACATAGACAACTGAACCTACGCTCTGTATGCCGAATGCGACGTAGCAGTTCTTCCATACATCTCCATCGGAGCCTTCAGAGACAGTGAACTCATACGTGTATGTCTTCCAGTCATTGGCAAGGAAGTCTATCGTGGTCAAATCCGAACCGTTGAAATTCGCCAGCCATACGCCTTGGTCAAACAAAAATATTTGTCCGCTTTCAGTGAAATCTTCATCAAAGAAATCTTTCCATGACTGCTGTGCTCCCAAAGACCGCAACGGGTCGGTCAGATCTGCCGGACACCAGCTCTCCACATGTATCCAATCGCATGCGGCCACCTTGGTCACGCCATCCACTCCTTCAGCCTTCAGGGATATGGAGACTTCATATTTCTGTCCTGTGACAAGCCACGGATTGTTGCTCCAGTTCTTCCTCAGGCCGAACTGCCATGTACAATCAGATCCCATCCCCGAGGTGTTTACCTGGCTTTTGGACAAGTCCAGCCTCATGCACTTCGCAGTACCGTTGGCGCCACCGTCGGCGATGGACATGATATCAAGGTATTCTCCGAGTTTCTGATCCGGGATTGAGGTAGGAAAATTCCCCCAGTTATACCAGAGCTTGTTCACCTCTCCGGACTCGAAGCCTGTTGCATCGATTCCATATTCGGCATCATACACATACAGAGGATAGTTCCCCGCTATGATATGCCTTGTCACTGTGGTGGAAGCTCCGTCGGCATTACGCTTGAGCACGCATGTCACCTCCACATCGTTCATCTGGGAATTCCATGTCACGACAGGGGAAGCCTCGGTCGAAGTCGCAGGGTTTCCTCCAGGGAATGTCCACTCGTATGAGTCCGGTTCTCCGACTACATCGGCGAGGGAGAAGGTTATCTGTGCGCCTTTCTTCGCACAACCCTTTTCAGTGAGCCCTGAAACGGAGATTTCGGCCCCGAGAGGGTCAAGCACCTCAATATCTATCGACCCCCTGTCTTCGGTGCCGTCGGAGTATGTCACGACCAGAGTGACCTCCTTGGTCCCTGCAGAGGAAAATACGACATCCGCCACAGGCTCGGCCGAAGTCGCAGGTGTCCCGTCCGGGAATGTCCAGGTACGGGATTCCACATTTATTGAAAGGTCTGTGAATGTAACTGTCTCACCGGCATTGACCGTAGTTGCGCTGGCTTCGAAACTGAAGTCCTTTTCAATAGTGTCTTCCGGCTGGCAGGATACCAGTACGGCAAGACCGCAAATGGTCAGCAATGATAGCAATCTGTTCATAATATAAGGTTATTAGTTGGTTATTTCCGTTCCGGCGGGGCTGCCGCCTGATACAATATTAGCAAACCGCGGGATTATACGGTATTCACGAATCGTTCAGTTTTTAGCACTTCCGTAAAAATCCGCACGAATCCCAAGGCTCACGTCAAAAGCGTTCCCACACCAAGGGAGACCACCAGGTGGCCCAATGGCCCCAGGTCCTCGGAGCATCACTGTGGGCATAGCACAGGTACTGTACTGTCCCGGGGCGGACATGCCCCATGCCGTCACCGCTCATGCCGGCATTCATGATACCCTTGCACAATGAGCCTTCCACCCTGCCTGCCATCTCGAAATCAATCCCGTCGGCGGACTCCCATATCTGGATGTAACTGTCGTCGGTATCCCTTTCGACAGCATGTATGGCCACGAACTTGCGGCTCTGTTCCACATATTTCACATCCGTGTGGTCCGGAGCCTGCATTCCGGACTTGTCTATGACCGTACCGCGACTCTCCAGATGCGCAGGCCAGTCAGGGCTGTCTGCCGGAGCCGTGGACAGCCTGGTAGAAGCGACATAATCGGACAGGCCGGAGTCCCATCCGTTCCATGAATAGTAGAGATACACGGTGCCGTCGAGCACGACGATGCAAGGCTCCCCGGCGCCGAAATCGGATATGGTCCCCTCGTATGTCACGGCAGGCTGCGGGTCGTCTCCACCCCAGCCGGAACCGTTCCACTTCTCCCACGGGCCGTCAGGTGCCGTACTCCTTGCAATGTACACCTGGTTCAGATTGCCTGATGAGTTCTCCGTGGAGGTGTAGCCGATGTAATAATATCCGCCCCAGCGGGCCACTCCCGGGTCACAGCAGGAAAGTGCGTCGCGGCTGCCCTCGGTAGGGCGCAGGGAAGTCACCTCGTCTGTCCAGCTCCGGCCTCCGTCGGACGAGTGCATGTACACTATCTTGTCCCAGTAGATGTCCGAAGACCCGTCCACCGTGCATATCATGCTGCGGAACTGCCCCGGAGTCACTTCCTGTCCGTCAATGACCGTTTTCTCGTCTATCTCATGGCCATCTATCCATGACACGGCATTAATCCCGGGAGCGGAACCGGGGTCCACGCATTTCCATATCCCGGAATTGGCGGTGCCGTCCGACATCACCCACAGATATTTCCCTGCAGGGAATTTCACGGAGCCGGTCTGGGCTTCATCGGCATAGATTTTCAGCCATGAATTATCCCTGTAGTTCTCGAACCGTACGGATGCCGCCGGCTCCGCAGAGACTGTGGTCCCATAGTCCGTGTCCCAGGCATAGATGGAAAGCGTAAAACTTTCCCTGGTACTGTTCCACGACGGACAATATATGCTCACGCACACGAATTCCTCCTGGAACTCGAACGACTGGGCCAGAGTCCTGCCCTCTCCAAGCGGCTGTGCCTCCTGCTCCTCCGAGAGGTATGTGTTGTACCCTTCCGCAAAGGTGCCTCCCGGTGCGGCGAGCCACAGGTCCACGGAGCTGTCGTCATTCACGATTATGGACGCCCCGTATCTGTAGCCGGTACCGGTATAGATGTCCCACCCCTGTCCTGCGCGCGGAGCGACGTCATAGACTTCAGCCTCGGGAGGCGTCTCCCCGCTGCCCTGAGGGTCCTTCGTACATGAAAACAATGTCGCCGCCAGTGCTGCAAATACAGGCAATCCTGTGATATATCGAGCCATACGGAATAAATTGAATTATTAAAGTTCCACTGAAACTGCAGAGCCATTCGGGACAACCGCAGAAAACACTTCGCTGCCGGACATCGTCACGCAGACCGAGACCCTGTCCCCGGAAACACGCCGTACGGAGATGTCGTAAGGGATGTCGCTGCAGGCATGCACACCTTCAAGAGACATGGACTTCCAGCCTGACGGAAGATGCGGGGCCAGTCCAAACCGTCTGAAGCCTGTCGGACGGAATCCGAACAACCCTTCCGTATATACACGGCAATAGAGTCCGCTCTCGGCGGAAAGATGCCGCTGGTCGTTCTCCGGCCAGGCTTCTATGGCGTATGGCACATGCTCTCCGAGAAGACGGCCTCTGGAATATTGCTGAAGGTGCCCGAGAGCCTCATCGGTGCGTCCGGCCGCGAATATCCCACGCAGGGCATAAAGGGTGGCCCTGTCCCAGAACACAGACGAACCCTCCTGAGTGAGTATCCCGTCCGGAGTCCAGAGCCTGTCAGAAAGCAGGGCGTCCGTGGTGCCGGACTTCCTGTCGTATATCCCCATGGTCAGCGGTATGCATATCCATGAGCGCAGGACATCGTTGCCGTCATAGTATCTGTATGTCCTGAAGCCTCTCACATCGGCCCCGAAATATCTTTCTATGGCAGCCTTCATCTCAGCCGCCCTTGCCGCATAGTCATTCTCCTCCCCGAAGGCTCCGGCAATGTATGACGCCGACAGGAGTGCATCGTAGTAAAGAGATGATGTGCACAGGTTTGCATCCCCGGAAGGGAAACGGTTCTCGAGTTCGTCCGTGTCCGAGGCCACCACTCCGTCCGGAGTGAGCTGGCGGCGGCAATATTCGAGACACCACTCTATCAGAGGCCACAGTCTCATTGCGGCATCCCTGTCCCCGAGGGCGAGGGCATAGCGGCCGGCCCCGTATGCTATCATGGCTGCATCTCCCCTGTCTCCGCATCCGTTCCATATATCGGTGAACTCTGCTATCACGGAACTCGGAAGCGCGCTGAAACCGTCATTCATGAAAGCGGCGAAATGCAGGAACGCATTCATGGCAGCTTCATTCCCCTTGCTGTAGCCGAGGAACGGAAAGAACGGACAGATGTATTCGGCCTGGTCATTGGCCCAGATTGCGGAATAGTAGTAGCCGCCGCCCGGACTGTGCGTGAGGCCGCCTTTTGTACGGAACAGACTTTCCGCCCCTCTTATCTTGGCAAACGCGAACATCGTGTTCAGCACAGGGTCCGGAGTCTCAAGCACAAGTTCTCCGCAGACCTCATCCACGAATGCCTCCCTGAGACTTTTTTCATGCGCCACGTCTATGTATTCCTCCACTTCCGGCCAGGCGTAGCCGAGAATCTCCGCATGGAAGGACATGGACCCGCCAGGAGCCAGGGCTGCTTCCATGTCCGAGGAATGGGATGTCCGCGCCACGAGAGTGTATGCACCCCCGACCCCGAGAGCCTCGTCGGTGACATGGACTTCACGGATTGCCGGAATCTTCACCGTCACGGTGTCCCTCCCCGTGTTCGTGAGCACGTACTCCTCACAGACTGCAGCCTTGCATGTGGACGGGAAAAGGCTGCGCACCACTCCTATTCCTCCTCCCGACGTGCTTGCATTCAACTTTCCGTCAAGCCATATCTTCTCCACCCTGCCGGCACATGCTCTCCGCCCGTCCACTGTAACCCCGTCGAGGAAATCCACCGTGAACTGCATGGAGGTGTGTCCGTATGTGTCGTTCGGATATTTTCTCAAAAGAGGCCATATCACATTCCTTTTCAGGGAGAAATCCCCTGCGGCATCCACCCCGTATTCATAGATGACCGATATTCTTTCCCCGCTCATCTCTATATGGTCGTAATGTGCGGAGTCCCTGCTGTCGGCATTCCACACTATAGAATGAGGTCCGTCTATCTTCCAGCGCAAACTGTCCCGGACCGGTCCGGACTCCTTTTTCAGCACAGGCACTATGTGTTTCCATATCAATGCGGACTCCTTGCTGTCGTCATCCAGGACCTCTGCCGTGGCCACCACCACCGCATCAAGGTCCGGGAACACGTATATGAACTGGCCGTACATACCTGCGGCATAGAACGAATCCGGGTTCCGCCATATCTGATAACCGTATCCGGTGGACCAGTACCTGTCTGCCTCCGATTCCCGCCCGGAAGGCAGATCCCAGTTGAAGAAACCGGCGGATGCTTCCTCGAGGTAGGCTTCCGGGATCACCTGCCTGCCCATATAGCGTCCCCTGTCAAGCATCGCGAGCCCGACCTTTGCCATATCCTCAGGCTTGAGCCAAAGGCCCCAGCCTCCGCAATTTATGCCCTGGGCCTCGTCCCACCGCGGTTTATCTATGCCGAGAGGTTTGAAAAGACGCGGATAGAGCCAGTCCGCTATCTTTTCTCCCGACACCTTCTGCACTGCCGCTGAAAGCATGAATGAGCCGAGACTGTTGTAACAGTTGTATGTGCCTGGGCTCTTCGTGAACGGCACCGTGAAAAAGTCGGAAATGATATCCACTCCATGGCTTGCCGCAAATGAGCCGAGGCTGTCTATTCCTGCAAGTCCTTCCTTCGCATATCTTTCCCCGAGCACGAAGGTGGGGTCTGTCTCCTGCCCGCATGACATCGTGAGATAATCCCTGATATCCGCTTCGAGCAGATTATCCCTCAGAGGGCCTTCGGCCATGGTGTCGAGGACTGCCGCCACCTCCTCGGGAAAGATGTCCGCCATCTTGTCGTCAAGCGAAAGCAGGCCTTCCTCAACCGCATATCCGACCGCGAGAGACGTGAAAGTCTTGCTTACGGACCACATCCTGTGTGTGCTGTCTGCAGTCCAGCCGTTGAAGCAGGCTTCGGCCGTCACTTTCCCGTCCTGGACTACCATGATGGAATTTATGTCAATATCCTTTTCCGCCGCCTCCGTGCGGTATGCTTCGAGGGCCGCGAGCATGTCTTCCGAGCCTGCGGCACGAGGCAGGAAGGTCCTGTCTGCACAGCTGCAGGAGAGTGTTGTCATGACTGCAGCCGCAATGATGAGTCTTTTCATATCCTTCATGTCAGTTTCCATAGAAATAAGGGTTCGGACGGTCCGTCACTTCGAGCCCGGTGTCATCCATCTCGACATCGGCACAGTCGTGGATGCTTATTGAAGCATCCGGTTTCCATCGGGAGAAATCGTTGTTCCGGACCACCACTGTGCCGCAATCCTGCACGTCTATCGTGGCAAGGTCCCCGAACAGCGGAGGCCATGTCCCGGAATCTATGAACCTGTTGCCCTCGATGTAAAGGTTTTCCACGCTGAGGGCATAGATTACCTGGGAGTCGAATGTCTCCACAACATTGTCCCTGAAGGAGATGTTACGGTGATAGAAAAAGTCGCCGGTGCGGCCCGCGGGTCCAATCATCGGGTCTATCTGCAATACCGCCTGAGGAGAGTTTCCACCTATGCCGAGGTCCTTGAAGCTGTTGTTGCGTATCTCGATATCGTTTGTGCAGCCTGACTCGTACCAGTAGTTCGCATCCCCGCATATCACGATACCTGCCATCATCGAACTGAAACTGCATCCCTCCACAAGCACCTTCCCCGGTGTGGAGAGAAGCAGGCTCCGCGCCCGGTTATATTTTACCGAACAGTTGCGGATGACGGCGGATGCACCCCGCGACAGATTCTCCACCGCATAGTTTTCCGGAGCTCCAAGAGTCCCGAGGGGGAAGTCTGTGCGGAATATGTACCAGTTCTCGTTCACCCGTTCTATCGAAAGCACCTTTCCGGTACCGGCAGGCTGCATTGTGGACTTGTCTATGAACCTCAATATATTCCCCTTGTCAGCGAAATGGTTGCCGGCCTGCTGGCGATGTCCGAAAGATGCCGCGAACTCGTCATCAGAAAGGATTCTCTTCATCTGCATATATGTCCCGTGGATGTTCACCGCATCGTCGAGCATGCTCTCGAACCGGCAGTCCTCTATGAGGATGTCGCCCGAACAGTCTGTAAAATGGGTTGCATCGGCAGATGCCGTGACCATGCGCGAAGAGGATTCCCTGCGTGCCGTGCTGTAGCCTCTTACCGTGACATTCTCGCAATATTGGGCTATCAGGCCCATGGCTCCGCTATGGTATATGTGGACATCCTCGACGAGTATATCCCTGCTGTCCGTCAGGACTATCGCCGAGCAGTAGCGGTCCTGGGGATGTACACCCTTGTCCACCCATACGCTTCCGACAGGCGGCAGATCCTGCGCATGCACATTCCCGAAGGTCACGAGACCTTCCCCTGAATCGGACGCAGTGAACTGGCGCAGAGGCCAGTGCTGATACCGGGCCGTGTTGTAGTACGGGGATTTGGTCACGGGGTCGAACACGATGTTCTCCCCGAGTCCTGACTCCCAGTCGTAGCCGAGGAACCGGAACCGCCCGTCGAGAATCCTGTATCTGTTCGCCGGGTCAGGCCGGACGGTGAAGGTCCTTGACTTCCTGTCGACAGACACCACTGTCCCCTCGAAAGTGAACGGGGCGTCATAGTCTATTGACACTCCGGATATGGATACATCTTCGCATCCGGTGACCGCAAACGGAATCACTGCTCCATGGAACAGGAATGCAGAGGAGTCGCCTTCAACGGACACGTCCTTCATTCCGCACAGGTCAAATATCACCTTCTTCATCCCGTTGTCGTTGTTCGATACCGTGAGATACCGTTCCCTTGCTTCCTCCGGATAGAACGGGAAAAGTCCTTTGGAGAATCTGAGCGTAAGCCTCCCGCGGGGATGTCCGGAAAGCGCATTTCTCACTATCGGCGTATAATCCTTTACGGAAGGGTCCGCCACAATTTCCACCGTCCGGTGTACATTGCAGGACGAAAGGCATGCTGCAAGTAGTGCGGCAGCCAGCATGACTGATACTTTGGAATGCATTTGGAGTGTAATTATGCGGCTTTAAACAAATATATCTAACCGGTCCGACGGGACACCGTCACAAATCGTTCATTTTTTCGCACTTCTGCAAAAAACAGCATCATGCCAGTCTTTCGGCAGCACGTGGAACTCCTCGAAGAATATCTTGGAGAAATAAGACATGTTGCTGAATCCGGTGGAATACATGACCGACGAGACCGTGAGATTCTCGTCCGAAGCCAGGAGCTGGGCAGCGCGTTTCAGGCGTATGCTTCTGAGGAACCTTATCGCCGACATCCCCGTCAGGGACTTTATCTTCCTGTAGAGCGACGGACGTGACACACCTATCTCCTCGCACAGCTCATCTACCCCGAACTCCGCCTCGGAGACATGTTCCTCTATCACGGCGATGACACTCCTCATGAAACGTTCGTCAGATGTCGTGCCCGTAACGGCCGAAGGCTCCAGAGATATATCCCTGCGGAAGGCTTCCCGGAGACTCTCCCTCTGACGGATGAGATTGTCTATCCTCGAGAGCAGCACCTCGGACTGGAAAGGTTTCGTCATGTATTCGTCCGCAAGAGCCTCGAACCCCTCTATCTTGTCGACCGGAAGATTCCTGGCCGAAAGAAGAATCACCGGGATATGGGAAGTGTCCGGATTGCTCTTTATGCGCTGGCAGAGCTCCATGCCGTTCATCTCGGACATCATGACATCGGAGATTATCATGTCCGGCTGGTCTGCTATGGCCTTTTCATAACACTCGCGCCCGTCCTGGGCCGCCAGGACATTGTACCTTATGGACAGCAGCCGGCAGAGATAGTCCCGCAGGTCCGGACTGTCGTCAGCGATGAGCACGGTATATTTCCTGTCTGAGGAATATCCCGGTTTTCCGGCAAGGTCTTCCATCACCTCCGAGATGTCATCGTAGTTGGCCAGGTTGTCGCTGTTGCTGTAGCCCCTGTCTATCTCGTCTTCGCTGAAATGAGCATCACCGGTGCGGAGTCTTACCTTGAAAAGGGTGTAATTGCCCGGCACCGACTCGGCATCAATCTCTCCGGAGTGCAGGGCCACGACATGTTTCGATATCGCCAGACCGATACCCATGCCTTTCCCGGTATTGTTGTTGGCACCCTGGTGGAACCTGTCGAATATCCTGGCAAGGTCTTCCGGAAGTATGCCCATCCCGGTGTTCCTGACAGTGAGCAGGACGCCCTCCCGGCTGCCGGAGCTGTCCGTCCCTACCGTAACGGCAATCTCTCCACCGGTCTCCGATGAATAACGGATGGCATTGGACATCAGATTCATGACCACCTTCTCCATTTCCATCTTGTCAATGAACAGCATGAGGGGTGTCTGAGGCCTGTCGAACGTGAAGGATATCCCCCGGTTCTTCATGTACGGGACGAAAAGGAGTACCGTCTCCTCGACGAAGCGGCAGAAATCGACCTCAACGACATGGAGACGGATTTTGCCGTTGTCGTACTTCCTGAGGTCCGTCACGGTGTCGAGGAGCTTCTGCAGTATCATTGTGCTGCGGTGGACTATCTGCAGCCTGTCTCTTGTGGTCTTGCCGAGATTCGGCGTGTCGAGCAGTTCGTTCACCGGGGCGGTGATGAGCGTCAGCGGGGTCTTTATCTCATGCAGGAAATCCGTGTGGAACTTCATCTCGTTCTCGTTTCTCTGCTCTTCCTCAAGACGGAGCTTGTGTTCCATCTCAAGTTCATAGTGTTGCCTGTTCCTGCGCTGGACGGATGTCTTGAGAAGCCACAGCAGGCATAGCCCAGCGATGAAATAAAACACATACGCTGCCGTGCTTTTCCAGAGCGGCGGCCTGATTGTAACCGGAAGCCGTGCAGGCTCGGGGCTCCAGATGCCGTCGCTGTTGGCTCCGTACACCGTGAACACATATCTTCCCGGTTTCAGATTCAGGTACGGGGCCGAGAGGTTCTGCCGGCCTGTCTGGTGCCAGATATTGTCAATCCCTTCCAGCCTGAACATGTAGCGGTTCATTTCCGGATGCTCGTAATGCAAGGCGGCAAAACTGAATTCAAGGCTGTTGCAGTCGTATGGGAGGACGAGTTCTTCAAGATGCCTCAGGGGCCGGTCCATCACGGTCCTGCCGTTGAATGAGGCTCCGGGGCGGAGCTCCTTCCCGTTCACTTCAATGCCGGTGAGCACGACCTTTGGAGGGATTTCGTTCCGGCTTATATTCCGCGGGTCGAAGATGTTGAATCCTCCAGGCCCTCCGAAAACAAGGCGGCCGTCGCTGAACTGCCCTGACGCCCATATCTTGAAAACATCGCTCTGCAGTCCGTCCTTCATCGAGAAAGTCTTGACATGGCCGTCGGAAGGGCTGAAACTCACGAGACCGTGGTTGCTGCCTATCCAGAAATCCCCGTCCGCATCCTCCTGAAGTGATTCAAATTCATTCGTGGCAAAATCATGGTTTCCGCTGTCATAATGCCTGAAATGGAGAACGGAGCCGCTCCTGTCGCCTGTCAGCTTGTTCAGGCCTCCGCCGAGTGTGGCCACCCAAAGAGAATCTTCGCGGTCTCTGTGGATTACGGAGATATAATCCCCTGACAGTCCGGTATCCTCCTGTGACGGGAGGACTCTCAGGATTGAAACGACCTCGCTGTTGCCGTCGCAGATGAAGCGTGTAAGTCCGAAACGGGAACCGACCCACACATAGTTCACCCCGTCATGCTTCTCTGCGATTATGTCCGTGCAGAAATTGTCTGCAAGCGAGCATGAATCCGCAGGGTCGCTGCTGTAGTTCTTCCAGGCACCTCCGTACCATCCGTCACCGGAGGTTTTCCTCCCCGGGGTATATCTGAAGACACCGTGGTTGGTGCTCAGCCAGATGTTCCCGTTTGAGTCGGTGTCCGCCATATATATGCTGGCGGTGTTGAGGTACTGATTGTCCCGGAAGCCTTCCATCCTGAACGGGAGTCCTGAGACGGCTTTCCCGAGATTGTCCCCCGATATGATTCGCGGGCCGAAAGTCCACGCACTTATCCAGATGGCCCCGTTCACATCTTCGTGGATGAAGGAAATCGGCATTCCGTCGAACATGGATATTGAAGGTACATGGACACGGGTGATGCGGTCGCCGGCCATGACATAGAGCAGACCGTCCCTGGTCGCAATCCAGAGTCTGTCTGCGCTGTCCACATACATGCAGACAATATGGTCCCTGCCTGATGCGCCGGATACGGAATAGAGATTGAAATCGTCCGTATGTCCGATTTTCTTGTAGCAGCCGTTGCCTATGGTGCCTATCCACAGCACGGAGGACGCATCCATATAAAAAGATGTGATGTCGCAGCTGTTGAAGCCGTATTCTCCGTCAGGCCCGTATCTGTGGATTATGTTGAAATCCCTGTCATAGCACACAATCCCGTCTTTCCTTGTCCCTACCCAGAGGTTTCCGTCAGGGGCTTCGTAGAGAGAGATGCTTTCGATGGTGTCCAGCCTTTCCGAAGACCAGTCTCCGATGTCCACGGTATAGCATCCGTCGTAGCCGGCCACCAGCACGCAGCCTTTATCTTCAAGCAGGATTGCTGAATTGCAGTAGACTCCCGTCAGCAGTGATCTGAATGTGTACCCCCCAGCGATTGTTTCCTCATAGAGGTAAAGTCCTGAAGGGGTGCAAAGCACCATTCCCTTGCCAGGTACGGCGCATCCGCCCATAACTCCGGCTTCAGTCCAGTGCGATTCCATGCTGTAATTCCCGTCATCGAAGCCGAGAAGGGATATTCCGGCATCGGTGCACAGACAGATTCTGTCCTTGTATCCGAAGATGGAGTTCACATTGTTCAGCGGGACAGGAATGGTCATGAGGAAACTGTCTGTCACGGTGTCATACACGGAAAGTCCTCCCGTCTCCGTACCGATGTATAGAAGTCCGTCCTGGGCGGCGTACATGGACTTTATCCTGGAACTTTTCAGGATGGAATTGGTGACATTGAACACTTCCATCCTCACTCCGTCGTATCTGCACAGCCCGGAATAGGTCCCGAACCAGATGAAACCTTCAGCGTCTCCCGCCATGGCGTTCACGTCGGTGTGAGGGAGGCCCTCGGAAACTGAAATCTGTTCAAGATAGAGGCGCTGCGATGCATTGGAACACACAAGGTGGCAAAACAGGGCCGCAATGCATGCAAGTGCGGTCAAAAGTATGTGGTTATCTTTATCCGGGTCCATGATATCCCTCCTGATACACCACAAATATGGCATCTCTTTCCGGCAAGTCCAAACGTTCCGGAGAGTTTATTGCAAGCTCCGGCTCCAGGCCCGATGTGGTGGAGACTCCGGTTGCTTTACCTTACGGGTGTGTAGTCAATCTCCGATTCCTCTCCGGTAGCTTCCAGTTTGAAGATGACAGGACGGAGTCCGTCATTGCAGCTGCAGATCGCCACTCCGGGCTTCCTTATCCAGTCGCCATAATAGAAAAGTTCCTTGTCTGCCCCATGAGCCAGTGCGAAGACATATTGGTTTGTTTTGGAATCATTTATATTTTTGCCTGAAATGACTTAACAGTCCACGAATATCATTGAACGGACTGTCTATCGCTTACCCGACTTAAAATGGACTAAGAATGAAAGAAGTAAATCCAAAAGAAACGACCCGTGCCTATGCATTTGAAATGTGGATGAATGCGCCCATGCCCATGCTCACCTTTTTCAAGAAAGTAGATGTTACCCGCATTGCTCGCATCAGCAAACGGACAGGGTTAAGGTTTAATATGCTGATGTGCTGGTGTGTAGGGAAAGCGGCAAGCCGTATCAAAGAGTTCTATATGCTTCCTGTTGGCAAGAAGTTAATGCAATACGACAATCTTGCCGTCTGTACCATTGTAGCCAATCGGGAGGGTGAAGTCAGTTCCTGCGATGTCCCTTTCTCCGATAATTTGCAGCAGTTCAATG
>CALVDM010000042.1 GCA_944326335.1 uncultured Bacteroidales bacterium | reverse complement strand
CTGACCGATATGCTGCTTGCCCGTTCTGAAAATTGTGCCAAGCGTTTTTACTCCATATCGGCAGAGATGAAACTGTTACAAAAAGAATATTACGGAATTTTAGACCGTACACAGCATGGTGACGGTGATATTACCGAATGGCTTTTGTGGTTTTTGAATTGTTTCGAACTGGCATTGAATTCCACTGAAGTTACTTTGTCTTCAGTATTCCGTAAAGCCGATTTCTGGGAACGCAACCGAAACATACCATTTAACGAGAGACAACGGAAATTGATTAATATGCAATTTGATGGATTCTTCGGTAAACTTTCTACGGGTAAATGGGCAAAGATTGCAAAATGTTCTACAGATACGGCACTCAATGACATCCGTGACCTGATCGGGAAAGGTGTATTAAGGAAATCTGAAGAAGGCGGCCGTAGTACAAACTATGTCTTGGTGGAAAATTCTTAATGTCAGCCATTAAGGTTCTATCAGTCTTTACAATTTTTCCGTCAGGGGCATTCTCCCATGTAGTCAGCCCAATGTGTTCATTTTCAGCATAGACTCTGTTCACAATCAGTTCTGCGGCAGTCTGGCCATGTACTGCATAGTGCATTTTGTTCTGGACTTTCTCCCGTCAGAAGCAGTTGCCGAGTTTTTCTCGGTAACTGAATCCTTGACAAGTTCTCCTGATGCGAATATATTTTTCAAGTGCAGGCCGATATTGTCACTGGAACAATCGAATAGCTGAGCCATCGCTTTTAAAAAATTCCACCCAGATTCGTTTGCCATCCGCTGTGTCAAGCGGATAAAGGTCTCGGAGCTTTTTCGCCTTTTCGAAGCGTGTCCCACCTTCAAGATAGATGAGTATCTTGTCAAATTCCTCTTCCGTAAACCCGGTGCGGCCATGTTCTGCCAACCGCCTGCGGTTGCAATGAGTCCGGCCTCCAATGCAGCTTCACTTTGTACTGGCATATCACTGCCTCCTGTCTGTAGATTGTCCCGTTGTCAGCATCCTGTATGTCTCCACGGTGCGGACGGCTTCTGCGACATCATGCACCCTGAGTATGTCGGCCCCGTTTTGCAATGCGGCGAAATGCAGCACCTGGGTCTGGGGCAGGGCATCTTCCGGCTGGATGCCGAATTTCCTGTATATCATGCTTTTCCTTGATACGCCTACCAGTATCTTCTTTTCGGACTCCATGAATCGTCCGAGGGAGGCCAGCAGGCTGTAGTTCTGGCTGCACGTCTTCGCGAAACCGAATCCGGGGTCAAGAATCCAGTCCTTGATGCCGGCTTCAGCTGCCTTCCGCCCGAATGCGCGGAAATAGTCCAGCACATCGGTGACGACATCTTCATACGAGCAGAGATTCTGCATGGTGTCCGGAGTCCCTCTCTTGTGCATGGCTATGTATGTCAGCGAAAGCTGCCCCACGGTCCCGAGCATGTCCGGGCTGTCCTCTCCGGCGGAGATGTCGTTGACGATGAAGTCCCCGATGCTGTCGAAACACCTTTTCACCGTCTCCGCCCTAAATGTGTCTATGGAGAATGTCTTTCCGGGGAATTCCATCCGGAGGACTTCCATGAGTGGGGCAAGCCGTCTCCATTCCTCCTGAGCGCTGACAACCGATGCTCCCGGCCTTGTGGAACAGGCCCCTATGTCCACGATGTCGGCCCCTTCCCCGAACATCCTCCCTATCATCCCGACAGCCGCCGGGACATCCGTATTCCCGTCTTTCCCGAGACATCTGCTCAATGCGTAGTATGAATCCGCAGTGAGGTTGACTATCCCCATCACCGATATTTTCCTGCCTGTGTCCGGCTTTACAGTCCCTTCCATTTTCCTGTCTCCTTTTCTTGCTCCTGCAAATATATCCTTTTCCATGGATTTTCACGTATCCGAGAGACGACCGGGCGGGCCCCCGGATTCCATGCCGTAAAAATTCAGGTAGTTTCTGTCCATGCCTGCATGAAAAATCGGAGATTATGCCGTATCTTTGGCCAAGGTTTAAAAGTAAGGTCATGCTATTTGTTCTGGAGGGGCTGGACGGCGCCGGCAAGTCGACACAGGTCAGAAAGTTGAGGCAATATCTGGAATCTGTCTGCGGAGAGGTGGACTACATACATTTCCCGAGGTATGATGCCCCGGTCTACGGCAATCTCATCAGCCGGTTCCTGAGAGGGGATTACGGAAACATAGAGGACGTGCACCCTCAGCTTGTCGCCCTCCTGTATGCCGAGGACAGGCATCAGGCAGCTCCTGCCATGAAGCGCGCGCTTGAAGCGGGGAAGACGCTCCTCCTGGACCGTTACGTGTATTCTAACATAGCATACCAGTGCGCCAAGGTCAGGGATGCCGCCGAGAGAGAGCAGTTGAGACGCTGGGTGAATGACACCGAATACGGTGATTTCGGGCTTCCGGTACCGGACCTCAATATATTCCTCGATGTGCCGACAGGTTTTGTGGAGAAGAAACTCTCGTCTGCAAGGCATGGGCATGACAGGGACTATCTCGGAGGGTCGCAGGACATACATGAGGCCGACATGGACTTCCAGAAAAGGGTGCGTTCCGTCTATCTTGAACAGTGCGCCGAAGATTCCAGGTTCGTGAGGGTGGACTGTGCAGACGGGGAGGGCCGGATGCTCCCTCCGGACAGCATATTCGAGATGGTGAAATCGGTGACGGACAAGGTCCTGGAGCAGGGATTGAAAAACAGCAGGGTGAAATGAACATAATTCTTGAAAGGTCAAAAAGGTTTTGCGGATATGTCGTCGGCATTGTATTCTTCATATCCGGTGTGCTGAAACTTCTCGACCCTGTCGGGACGGGGCTCATAATAGACGAGTATTACAGATTCATGCATCTGGATTTCCTGTCTTTCTCGTCCAAAGGCGTGGCTGTCGCCCTGTCGCTGGTGGAATCCATCATAGGGGCTGCACTGATTACGGGACTGTGGCGGAGGATTGTCGCGACAGTGACGCTCGCCGTCATGGGATTCTTCACGCTCATCTCCGTGGCCCTGCTCGTCTTCAATCCGGTCATGGACTGCGGATGTTTCGGGGAGGCTGTGCATCTTTCGCATCTGCAGACATTCATCAAGAATATCGTGCTCGACATCCTGTGCTGTGCCTCCTTCTTCCCGTTCTCTGCGCTCGGCACTCCGAAGAAAAGGAAGTATGTGGCCTTCTCCCTTGTCTGTGCAGCCCTCGTCTGCCTTGTGACATACTCGCTGCTCTACATCCCCCCTGTCGATTTCACGGGGTATTCAGCGTCTGCGAGGCTCGAGGCATCGGAGCACCGGGCCAGCAGGAGCCTTGCCATAGAGGACGAGTACGAGGCAGTGTTCATATATGAGAAGAACGGTCGCACGAGGGAGTTTACACTTGACGACCTCCCGGATTCCACCTGGACATTCGTCTCGACCGAGACTGTGAAGAAGAGTAATTACAGGCAGGACGAGTCCATAGTGCCGCTGCCTGTCATAGATGCCGACGGAGAGTATCACGACCGTCTTGCGGCCGAGGGGAAGGTGATGGTTGTGAGCGTGTATTCGCCCGGGAAGCTGTCGCACAGGAAGTGGCGTGCCGTAGCGGAATATCTCGAAGCGTCGGAGTCTGCAGGCTTCACCCCTCTGCTGCTTCTTGCTGCTTCTCCCGAGACTGGTGTGCAAATCATGGACAGCCTTGACGGGGCCGGGGATGTGGATACCCGATTCCTCAGGAAGGTGCTTTATTATTCCGATTACAAGACCCTGATTTCACTCAACCGTTCTAACGGCGGCGCGACATATTTCAGTGAGGGATTCCTCGTCAGGAAATGGTCGTTCAAGGCATTGCCAAACTCGGCAAGGGTCGGGATATTAGGTACAGAAGACCCGACTGAACCGATGTTGTCATACAGTACAGTCGGGAATCTCTCTTTTCAGGCATTCCTTCTCTATGCCTTTGCAGTGATGCTTCTGCTATGACAGAAGCGTGTACTTCTCAGAATCTGTCCTCAGAAGATACAGTGAGTTTCTTGCGTCCGTGACGGCGGCGTGAAGCAAGAACACGACGTCCGTTAGGTGTGGACATGCGCTCACGGAATCCGTGTTTGTTGCGGCGCTTACGCTGTGAAGGTTGGAATGTTCTTTTCATTATTTCTTGTTTTTATTTTTCCGAATAATTTGGGAGTGCAAAGGTAGTATTTTTACCTTTAATTACAAATTATTTTCTTAAAAATCCGGAAAAATTCCCCTCGAAGAAAATCACGACCTTACCTTCGAAATAACTGTCGTGCAGCCACGAGTCGATTTTCCATGTATGGACAGTGCCGGGCTTGATTCTGAACCTCTGCATTGCCGTGCCGAGCTCATCCGCAATGTCGCCGCCTTTCAGGTAGAAGATTCCCTTGCCGGCCCTTCCGCTTGTCCAGGGCAGGAAATTCTCTATCGAAGTGACCGCCCTGGAGACGATGTAGTCATATTTCCCGTCGAGGGATTCAGCCCTGGCATTCACCGTGGAAACGTTCTGCAGGCCAATGCTTTCCGCCACGGCTGACGCCACCTTTATTTTCTTTCCGACCGAGTCGCAGAGCGTGAACCGCCCTCCCGGAAGGAGTATGGCGAGAGGAATGCCGGGGAATCCGCCTCCTGTACCTATGTCAAGTATGCCGGTCCCGCAGGACGGGTCCTTCATGGCTTCGAAAACATCCGGCATGCTGAGCTTCATGTATGCGGCTATGGCCAGGGAATGCAGCACATGATGGCTGTACAGTTCCCCGATGTCCTTCCTCGATATCACGTTTATCTTCGAGTTCCAGTCCGTGTACAGCGCCTCGAGCTGCCTGAACTGGTTTGTCTGCGTCCCGGACAGTCCGCCGAACGTCTTCCCGGCCACGTCAATGAATTCTTCAAACGTCATATTGCACGTTGTCTTATTGCAGTTCGTCGGAAATGTCCATCATCTTCAGGAGCTGTTCCTTTGCCCTGCGGATTTTTGTCTTGACCGTGTTTATCGGGATGTTCATCGCTTCCGCAATCTCCTTGTACCCGAAATTGTCTATCAGGTTCATCTTGGCCACGGTCCTGTAGTCATCCTTCAGCTTGTCGATGTTGGCCACCCATTTGTCGTATTCCTGCTGTTTGATTATGTCTTCCTCCGGATTGTGCACCGGAGCCGGAATCTCGCTTATCTCGGACATCTGCTCGCTTATCGATGTCGTCGGCATGTTGCTCTTCTCCCTGTCCTTGCGCCCGATATGGTCGAGGGCAGTGTTCCTTGCAATCCTGAAGAGCCATGTGGAGAATCTGTATTCAGGATTGTACATGGCAATCTGGCTGAAAGCCTTCTGGAAGCTTTCGAGCATGATGTCTTCAATGTCCTCGTTCTGGTTGACGTACTTGGATATGTGGTTCCGGACACCGATGTTGTACCTCGTGTAAAGTACGATGTATGCCGCCTGGTTCTGTTCGAGTGCCAGGCGTATCAGTTCCGTGTCCGGAAGGTCAGTGAGCTTCAAGCCAGTTTTTTCCATAATTGCAATCGACCGTCAAAGGTACTGACAATTCTATAACGTTCTGCATTTTTTCCACGACAATCCGCTTCAGCACGTCGATTTCCTCCTGCACCGCATCGAATACGAGTTCGTCGTGTATCTGCAGCACCATCCTGCTCCTGAGTCCCATACCCCTTATTTCCCTGTCCACGTCAGTCATGGCTATCTTGATGATGTCTGCCGACGAACCCTGTATCGGGGCGTTCACGGCATTCCTTTCCGCGAGCGAGCGTACTGTGGAGTTCCTGGAGCCGATGTCCGGCAGGTATCTCCTCCGGCCGAAAAGCGTTTCCACATAGCCTTTCTGCCTGGCCGATTCTATGGTGGCCTCGATGTACCCGGATATGGCCGGGAAATTGGAGAAATAGTCCTCTATGATTTTCTTCGCGTAGTTTCTCGGTATCCTGAGCCTCTGTGCCAGCCCGAATGCCGATATGCCGTACATTATCCCGAAGTTGGCAGTCTTGGCTATCCTCCTCTGTTCCGGCACCACTTCATCCGGAGATATTCCGAAAATTTTTGCGGCGGTGATGGAATGCACGTCAAGTCCTTGCTTGAATGCCTCGGTAAGGTGGATGTCATGGCTGAGATGTGCCATGATGCGCAGCTCAATCTGCGAGTAGTCCGCGGAAAGTATCAGTCCTTCAGGAGATGACGGCACGAAAGCCTTGCGGATTTCGCGTCCCCGCTCCGTCCTGACCGGGATGTTCTGCAGATTGGGTTTCGAAGAGCTCAGCCTGCCAGTGGCCGTGAGTGCCTGGTTGAAGGTGGTGTGGACTTTCCCTGTGACAGGATTCACGAAACCGGGGAACGGCTCAATATAGGAGGAAAGGAGTTTCTTCACTGTCCGGAATTCCAGTATCTCGTTGACAATCGGATGCTTGTCGCGAAGGGCGGACAAGGTCTCCTCGTCTGTCGGGTAGAAGTGCCTGTGGCTGGATTTCTTCGCTTTCGGGTCGAGGGCCAGCTTCTCGAAGAGGACTATCCCCACCTGCATCGGCGAAGATATGTTCAGTTCCGGCTCCCCGGCCATCTCCCTTATCCTTTCCTGCCGTTCATCCAGCTCCTTGCGCAGTCCTGCGGCATATTCGTGCAGTTGTTGCAGGTCCACTTTCACCCCGGTCTTCTCCATTGCCGCGAGCACACTTATGAGCGGTTCCTCGATTTTTTCGTACAGCTGCTCCGCCCCGAGTCTCCGGACGTCTTCCATTATCTTTCCGGTCAGCAGCACGTCGACGACAGCTTCCATGTTGCCGGATTCCACCGGCTTCTTTTCATCCATCTCGAACAGGGATTTCTGGACTGGGGTGCCTGCAGCTGCGTCGAGCATTATCCCGAGGTAGCTCATGGCGAGGATTTCTATCTTGTGGCTCTTTTCCGGATTCACAAGGTAGTGCATCAGCTCGATGTCGAAGAGCTGTCCCTCCAGCTTCATGCCGCTGTTCTCCAGGGCATTGACCAGAGCCTTGAGGTCATAGCCGCACTTCTTTATGTCCTTGTCCTCTATAATCCCGATGAAATCCCGGCAGTCTCCCGAGGCGCACCAGTTGGTGCCGTCGCTTACCGTCGCCGCCGTCAGCCTTACCACGTTCGAGAATACCCCGTCTCCGGAAAGCACTGGAACCAGACTTGCGAGGCGGGTCCCGGCGGCAAGCCTGCAGAATTCGGCAGGTTCCACTTCCCGGATTTCAAGGCTCGCGTTTCCGGCCTTGCTTTCCGCGGCTACGTGGCTGATGTACCTTGAAAGGGAACTGAATTCGTATCTTGTGAAAAGTTCGGCGATTTCCGGAGAATAGTCCTTGGTGACTGCAGTGTCGCGCATGTCGAGGTCCACTTCCACGTCCGTCCTGATGGTTACGAGGGTGTGGCTCATGTCTATGTGGTCCTTCGCTTCGAGGAAGGCGGCCCGCTGGCGCGGTGTGAGACAGTCGAGATGCGCATATATGTTCTCCACAGAGCCGTATGTCGAGATGAGTTTCCCTGCGCCTACCTCCCCGACACCTTTCACTCCCGGCACGTTGTCAGATGCGTCTCCGCATATCGTCAGCATGTCAATCACCTGGGAGGGGGAGCTTATGCCGTATTTTTCGCATATCGCCTTCCGGTCGACTATCTCGATTTCACTGCCGGACTTGCCCGGCTTGTATTGGAAAATGCGGTCGGTTATGAGCTGTCCGTAATCCTTGTCCGGAGTGACCATGTACACGGTGAAGCCTTCCTTTTCGCATCTCCTTGCCACTGAGCCTATTACATCGTCCGCTTCATAGCCTGGCACCATCAGGACCGGGATTCTCAATCCTTTGCAGATTTCCGTGAGCGGTTCGAGAGCGTCTATCACAAGCTGCGGGGTCTCTTCCCGGTTCGCCTTGTATTCCGGGTACAGCTTGTTCCTGAATGTGCCGCCGGGAGGGTCGAATGCCACCGCGATGTTGGTGGGTTTCTCCCTTTCGATGAGTTCGAGGATATATTTCGTGAATCCGAAGAGGATTGATGTGTCAACCCCTTTCGAATTTATCATCGGTCGGCGGATGAACGCATAGTACATCTTGAATATCAGTGCATGTCCGTCGACAAGGTATATGTTTTTTCCCATTTTCAACAAGTCATCATCTTTCAAAGATAAGAAACAGTTTTGGAATTTGCTGTAAAATGTCGAAACTGTTTCTTATTTTTGGGGAAATCAAACCTTTTGCGGATATGAAACTGCTTGTTGTCGAGGACGACCCGTCCCTGAGGGAGGTCATGGTATCGGCCCTGAAGAAGGAGGGCCACACCGTCGAGAGCGCCGCCGATTATGCCTCGGCGTCCGAGAAGACCGGGACTTATGCATACGACTGCATCCTTCTCGACATCATGCTCCCCGGCGGCAGCGGACTCGACCTCCTTTCCGGGCTGAAGGGCAGGGGAGACAAGGCGAACATCATCATTATCTCGGCGAAAGATTCCATAGACGACAAGGTCGCCGGGCTGGAACTCGGAGCCGACGACTACCTTGCCAAACCGTTCCATCTTGCCGAGCTTTTCGCAAGAATCAGGAGCGTCGCCCGCAGAAGCCGCCAGGACGGAGCCTTTTCCGTGAAGCTGGGAGATGTGGAGCTGGAACCTGACAGCGGACGGGTGTTCGTGGGAGGCAGGCAGATGGATTTGCTCAAAAAGGAATTCCAGATACTGGAGTACCTGATGCACAGGCCCGGGCATCTTGTGGACAAGGCTGTGCTTGCGGAAGCTGTCTGGGGCGACCACATAGACCAGGCCGACGATTTCCAGTTCCTTTATGCACAGATGAAGAATCTCAGGAAGAAACTTGCCGAAGCCGGCGCAAGCATAGAGATTAAGGCTGTCTACGGATTCGGCTACAGACTCGTGGAGAAATGAAACTGCTTGCAAAGATAACCCTTTCACTGGCCCTTGCCCTTACCGTGCTGCTCTCGATATGGGCCGTGTGCTTCTATTTCGCGACGATAGAGGAAATCAACGACGAGACGGACGATTCCCTGATAGAGTATTCCGACGAACTCATTGTGCGCAAACTTGCAGGGGTGGTGCTCCCATCGCTCGACAACGGCACCAACAATACCTATTATATAGACGAGATTTCCGCCGACGAAGCATTGTCGAGAGACTGGATTACATTCGAGTACAAGGAGATATTCATCTCGTCCATAAACGAGTTCGAGTCGGCGAGGGTGCTGACCAGGATTTTCATGGACAGGAACGACAGGTACTATGAACTGACCGTGGCAGTGCCGACATACGAGAAGGAAGACATCTCCCGTTCGATACTGTGGTGGATAGTGGCCCTATACGTGCTGATGCTCCTATCCATCCTCTGCATATCGGTTGCCGTGATAAGCTACAACATGCGTCCGCTGAAGGCCATACTGAAGTGGCTCGACGATTACAATCCGGGAAAGAAGATGCCTCCTGTCCCTTCGGACACGAGGGTGCCGGAGTTCAGCAGGCTCGCTTCCACGATACAGAGTGCTGCCGACAGGTTCGAAGTCCAGTATCTCGAGCAGAAGCGTTTCATCGGCAACGCTTCCCACGAGCTGCAGACCCCTCTGGCATCCTGCAGCAACAGGGTGGAGTTGCTCCTCGATTCGCCGGACCTGACCCGGGCCCAGGCGGAGGAGCTGGTGAAAGTGCACAGGGAGCTGCAGGAACTCATAAGGCTGAACCGCACATTGCTCCTGCTCACAAAGATAGAGCACGGACAGTTTCCGGAGAAGAAGCCGGTAGACTTTTCCTCAGTTGTGGACAATGCCCTCGAGATGTTCGGTGAAATCTATTCTTCACGCTGCATACAGGTGAGGAAGACTGTGCAGGAGGCATTCCGTTTCGAGATGAACGAACAGCTTGCCGTGATTCTTGTCCGCAATCTTCTCAAGAACGCCTTCCTGCACAGCCGGCAGGGGTCGGAGGTGTCGTTGAACATGGATGCTGACGGTTTCAGTGTCGCCAATCCGGGTAAAGCCCCTCTCGACAGCACGAGGCTGTTCTCCCGTTTCTACCGTGAGACACCGTCCGGGGAAGGTTCCACCGGTCTCGGCCTGGCTATAGCGGACTCGATATGCAGGAGCTACGGACTCTCCCTCGTCTATGCGTTCAGGGACGGCAACCACATTTTTTCAGTGCGATTTTCATGATTTCAAATTCAATTCAGAATCATTCCGGACCTTTGTAGAGGAAAACAAAGGTAAACCATTTAATTTTTTTTGATATGAAAAAGATAATCATCGCATTAGCTGCAATGCTGACGTTCGCCGGAATCGCAAGTGCCGACCATGACAGACCAATCCAGTTCGAAAACCTTCCTGAAAAGGCCCGGAAGTTCGTGAAGGCCTATTTCCCTGACGAGAAGCTCGCTTTCGCCAAGCAGGAGACCGATTTCATGGAAGTGTCTTACGAGGTGATGTTCGTGACAGGCACCAAGGTGGAGTTCAACAGCACAGGAGAGTGGACGGAGGTGAACTGCCGTTATTCTACCCTCAAACCTGAACTCGTGCCGTCGCAGATAGTCTCATCTGTCAGCCAGATGTACCCTGATGTCAAGTTCGTGAAGATAGAGAAGAACTACAGGGGCTACGAGGTGGAGCTCACGAACGGGCTCGAACTCACCTACAACCAGGCGTTCGAGCTTGTTGACATCGACGACTGACCTGCCAGGGAATATATTTGAAAGAGGGAGGTGACCAAAATTTTGGTCACCTCCCTCTTTCAAATTTTCATGTCCGTGCTCACCACACGAAATCGAATTTTATGTCTCTCGGTATGCCGTGTGCGTTGACGTTGGCTATGTCTGCCGAAAGCGCTTCCGTGATGACGGCATGTTCTCTGGAGAATGCCCTGGCAAATTCCAGATCTCCGGTGGCCTGTGTCCTGATTATGAGGGCCGCCCATGCATCGATGGCCTCGAGCGACTTTTCAAATTCAATATGGTACTGGCCGTCCTTGTTGCGGGAAAAGGCCCCGTTCTCTTTCAGGAAGTTGTAGCACATCATGTTGGCCTTCCCGTGCGAGGATGCATATCCGAAGCGGACGGAGCGCACCAGCCCGGCTATGAATGTGGTGATGGCATCTTCCTTGGAAATCAGCGGAATCTCTCCCATGTCTATGAGCCTGCAGACCATGAATAGTCCGAGGATGTCAGCCTTCGCTTCTTCCCAGGTGGTCTTCTCGGCTCCCATGGCCTCGTCCACGCTGCCTTTGCCGTTCACTGTCTGCTTGACTCCTAGCCCGTGTGCCACCTCATGGAAAGTCACGTTCCAGAAAAAGGCTTCCGAACGCAGATGTTTCTGCTGGTCAGGCTCCATGAGGAGCTTCCCGATTGGCAGAAGTATCTTCCCGAACTTGGCGTCCATGCTGTTGTGCAGTTGGAGCCTCCTTGCCCCTTTAAGTGCCTGCACCCTGTCGTCGTTCGGAAGGTTGATGGCAATGGTCTTGCTGCCGCAGTTGCAGTCTCCTGCATAGTATATCGCGTCATAGACATTCAGGTCTGAAGAGGTCCCGGGCACGAAGGTCTTGTATTCGTCCGGGCAAGGCAGCATCTTCTGCAGCGCAGGGAGCATTGATACGAACTTGGCCAGCTCTGCGCTTCTTTTCTCGTCTTTCAGAAGAATGAAGCATTCGTACGATGTCTTGAGCTCGTTCAGCTTGTCGTCATAGTTCTCGATAGGTCCTATGACCACATCTATCTTGCTGTCCTTCATGTCCATCCATGCGAGGTCGCTCTCGAAGTAGTCGTCGGTCCGGAAAGCCTCCACCCTTTTTGTCAGATAGTTCCTGAGGCCTTCGTTTTCCGTTATCGCTGCCGCTTCCTCGAGATACCTGCACACGAGGTCAATCTCCTCCCTGTATTCGTCCCTGTACCAGATGCATTTCAGTTTCCCGTCCTCGCCACGTCTGATGACGGTGTACGGGCTGTCCTTGTCCGGGTCGTCGAAAGCTTCCCATTCATCGGCGGTCATGTCGGCAGGGTAGTAGTTCGCCCCGAGAGGTTTCTCCCCGTAGCCCGGCACGAACGGCTCATTGTCTTCGAGCCTGTCCCACGGTCCGTAATTTATCATGGCGAAATCCTTCATCGCCTGGTCGTCTATCACGTCCATTTCGTGCCTGTCCCCGAAGGTCTGCTTCCAGAACAGTTTGTCCATTACCTTCCCGGCTTCCCTGAGCAGGTTGAGCACCTGCCTGTCCTTGGCTGACAGCCCGTCCATCAGCGGAGAGCTGACTTCCACGACGGCATACTCGTCGACCCTGTCCTGCATTTCCATTCCGGAATCATGGGAGCATGATGACATTGCCGCCACCGTTGCTCCCAGTGCAATCATGTATTTCCTCATGATGAGATGCTTTTCCTGTCCGGGTGTCAGAAGGACAGTGCGATTGCGATGAAATCGTCAGCCTTGAGGGCCGCACCTCCGATAAGTCCTCCGTCTATGTCCGGGCAGGCGAAGAGTTCCTTTGCATTGGACGGCTTGCAGCTGCCACCGTAAAGGATTGTGGTTTCCTCGGCGAGTGTCCCGAATTTCTCTGCCACCACTTTCCTGATGCATGCGTGGATTTCCTGAGCCTGTTCTGCAGTGGCCGTCTTGCCGGTGCCTATCGCCCATACAGGCTCGTAAGCTATGATAACCTTGGACATTTCCTCTGCTGAAAGTGTGTAGAGCACGTTCTTCACCTGGGCGGAAACCACTTCGAAGTGGCGTCCTGCCTCACGTTCCTCGAGATTCTCCCCGACGCAGAAGATAGGGGAGAGCCCGTGCGCTATCGCGAGCTTTACCTTGTCCACGAGCGTAGCGTCCGTCTCGCCGTAATACTGCCTTCTCTCGGAATGCCCGAGGATGGTGTAGCCGCAACCTGCCGAAACGAGCATGCCGGCAGCCACCTCTCCGGTGTATGCACCTTTTTCCTTGTCTGCGCAGTTCTGTGCAGAAAGCCCGATTGCAGTCCCCTTGATTGCTTCAGCCACAGGAACTATATGGGTGAACGGAGGCGCGATGACAAGCTTCACGGATGCAGGGACTTCTGCCGCCCTGGCTGCCACGGCCTTTGCAAGTTCAACTCCTTCCGCAACTGTGGTGTTCATTTTCCAGTTGCCTGCTACGATTTTCTTTCTCATGATGAATATGTGTTTTTATATGTTTCCGCGCGCAAATTTAAGAAACTGTTTCCAAATTTGTCAAACATTCTTTCGCACTAAAGGTCGGATTGCAGGACGCGGACAATCACTCCCGTGCTGCCGGACTTGCTCCACAGTTTCACTATGCCCGTGGATGAATCCGGTCCGGTGACATCGAATTTCAGTCCGGACTTGTCCTTTATGTTGTCGGACGTGGTGTATGTCAGGTCCGCTTCGACGCTGTTCCCGTCCGTCGGGAAGGAATGGCACTTGAGTATGAAGAAATCTGCCATGTTGTCATCCATGACCCAGAATTCGTTCCGTTCCTCGTTGAATCCAGACTGATAGTTCTCCTCGTTGAAAACGAGCACCCTTTCTCCCTTTATGTACAGCCCTATCTCGGATTCCTGCCTGAATTCCTCAAGCGCGCTCCCGTTTACGCAGCCGCATGCAAGGGCGGATGCTGCTGCGAGTATTGTGACGTTGAGCTTTTTCATGTATTCTGACGTTTTCATCTTTCCCGGGTTTGCTCCGGATTATCTTATGGTTATCTTCTTGGCGACAATCGTCCTTGAGCCGTCTTCATAGAAGATTTCAGCTTTCATCTCGCCCGACTGCTCCGGGGTGTAATACTGGTCGTCGCCCACCTCTATGACCTTGCCGTCCATGGTCCATACAATCTCCTCGGCATCGTATGCGTTGAACAGTCTGAGAGGGAACCTGCTCCCGGCAGGATATGTCCCGTCGCTGTTCTTATTCACGTTGTAAAGGTATATGAACGGGTAATGTCTCTCTCTCGGAGATTTTGTCATGAAATTGCACGGCACCTCGGTGCTTTTCACATCTCCGGCCTTCTGGTATATCACGCACCTGTAGGATGTCCTCGGCTCCAGGTCATCTATCGTATATGCGAAAAGAAGCCCGTCGCTGTCGTACGGTTCCACCTTCACTTCCACGGCTTCTCCGCCGGAGCTTTTCTCCCACCTGATGTACATGTCCCCGGACAGTCCGAAGTCCTGCTTTTTCCAGGAGACGATTGCCGCATCCTGGAACACTTCCGACGAGATTCCGTAGGGTGCAGGGGGAGTGCCTTCGTACTCGCTGACAGTGAGTATGATGTTTACACCGTCTCTCTCTATTCCGGTAATCGCAAGACTTGGCTCGGTGCTGTTCCAGAAGATGAATGCGGGGTCGGTTTCCGGAGTGAAGGCCGTACATGAGACCGAACCGGTGGTGTATGGGTAGAATACCTGCGCGACGTCCCGGGATGTCGGATATGCTTCGATAAGGTCGGCACACTGGTGCAGCGGGTTGCAGTTCACTTCGTTTATTCTCCATCTGGTTTCAGCCGTGATTGCCCTGCCGTATGATTCCGAGTATTCCGCCTGGTTGCGCGACTTGTCCACATGGTATATCAGAAGACCGCTTCCTCCGATATGACTGTCCCAGCCTTCCTCCGCCCGGCATTCGAAAAGGTAATATTCCCCATCGACACCGCTCCCGACCTTGTAATATTGTCCGCCGGAACCGAGCGGTTCGAGCACGTGCGTGCCTGGCGTCAGCTCCACGGCTTCCCCGATACCGGCCGTTTCCCTGTCGATGGCGTTGTAGTTCGGAGGAGTGTTCCCTTCATTGTTCTGGTTGCCGGAATCCATGAGTCCGGTGCTCCCCCACAGGGCGTCGGACATACCTCCGCTTTCCTCGTAGTCGGTGTCGTACAGGTCCATGAGTCCGAGGGTGTGGCTGTATTCATGGCAGAATGTGCCGATGCCGGTCAGCACGTATCCGGAGTAGCCTGTCCTGTGCAGCTCCGCGGTGCAGGCGTATCTGTTCAACTTGACACCGTCGAGCGTGACTTCTATCCCTGCGCCGTCTATCAGATACCATGCATGCGACCAGATATGGTTGTCGCCGGCATATTCGGCCTCGTCACCGCCTGCAAAGAACACGAACACATTGTCGACCTCCCCGTTCCCGTCGTCATCGAACTGCGAGAAGTCCACGGTGCCGTCAGCGAGTTCACACGCCTCCTTCACCATTTCGGCCGCACGGATGTCGGATCCGTCCTTGCCGTTCGCCCCGTAGTACGCATATCCGTTGGAAAGCGTGACAATGTCGCTGACCTCGAATGTGAACGTACACTGTCCGCCGAACTGGTCGTTGAAGTAGTCCATGGCTGAACCGGTGGCTCCGTTGTCGCTGTAGCCTTCCTCGTTCAGCAGCCTTTCGAAAGCGGACTTCGTGTGCCCTGGGCTGAACCTCAGGTCCTGGAACTGTGCAAGAATCACGATTCCGTGCTTCTGACCCACCTGGCCGGAGGTTTTCGTTATCCCCCGTGCGGCCCTGATTCTTGCAAGGACACTCTCTTCTTCTGCTTCCGCGCAGGACATTCTCTTGTCCGCGGCAAGCCGCATGAGGGTGCTGTACGGTACAGTCCTGCTCCTGGCTGCCACGTCGGCAGGCACATCCTGCCCGACCTTGCAGTCCGTGAGCACCTTGGCCCCCGACTCGTCATAATATGCATAGTGGTACCACCCGAGGCTGTCCTGACCGATGACAGACCCGTCTGCAGTAGTCAGCACTTTCATGAATTCATCCCCACGGAGTCTCGCCATGAAGGCCGAGCCGTCCGGCTGGTACAACAAGGCATCTCCCTTTTTTGCCGGTGCGGCTACGCATACGGCCTGCAGCAGGCAGGCAGCGGCTGCGGCGACTGTGCCCAGGACTTTGGCTGAATGCTTCATATCAGCGTAAATAACGTCAGTTCGACGAGTTATTCTGTTCAATATCAGAGATTCCGTCGAACTGACGTTACGATTTCTTCGAAATCCCTTTCCTTTTTCGTGTCAC
>CALVDM010000041.1 GCA_944326335.1 uncultured Bacteroidales bacterium | reverse complement strand
TCCTTTTGCAAGCTGTTCTTTCAATGCCTGCGTTGATGAGTTGTCCACCAATGTGGCGGTAAATGTCCTGCCGCCCTCGATGGTCAGTCTGATAGTGTTGCTTTCCATATTAGTTTTATTTTATAGCTGCCGCCGTCGTCGCACGATTTCCAGAACACGAAGGCGGCAAGCTTTTACAGGATTGATTTAATGAATTTTGCAGGCACTCCACCTACTACCGTATTCGCCGGGACATCTTTGGTCACGACTGCTCCTGCACCTATAACCGAATTGTCTCCGATTGTCACACCTTGAAGGATAGTGGCATTGGAACCGACCCAGACATTTTTGTCCAGGACGATAGGCGCAGGAATTGTCGAGACGCGTTCTTCCGGTGCAAGTCCGTGGTTAAGCGTGGCAAACACGACATTATGTCCTATTTGGCAGCCGTCACCGAGTGTCACTCCTCCGTGGTCCTGAAAATGGCAGCAGGCATTGATGAATACGTCTTCTCCTACATGGATGTTCTTTCCGAAGTCCGTGTAGAACGGAGGGAATACACGCAGTGTGTCGGGTACCGTATATCCGAAAAGTTCGGATAACAACGAGCGCACCTCCGCCGGTGTATGGTAGGCCGTGTTCAGTCTGAATGTGATACGTCTGGCCTCGTTGCTCATGTCGTCCATCAGCTGATGGATTTCAGGTGTATCAAGCGGTTTACCAGTCTTCACAAATTCAAGAAAATCATTCAATGTCATAGTCTGTCTCTTTATCATCGTCTTTCAAATCGTACCGTAATGTCTCCGGGGACATTAAAAGTTTCAATGCCATTGTCGTCAATATGGCCTATTTTAATCAGGCTATTGCTCTGAGTCCAGTCCCGGCAGAATATGGCGACATTCCCCCAAGGCTCATAAATGGTAATATCACCAGGAACGGGTGTACATCCGCGCGGCGTATCGTCAAGGCTTAATTCCGGGTCGGGATAAAATATCTTTTCTGTACCGTTATTGTAGTCCTCCAAAGTGACCTCCAGCGGCAGGCGGGAAAGAAAGTCACGGGTTGCCCCGTTATCCTCCATTGTGGCGGTGATGGTCTGGTCGCCTACGATGATATTGATACCCAAACCTTCAGTCGCATCGTCCTGATTGTCTTCACGGCTTGCACCCAGTGCTTCCAGCCATGCAGGAATACGGCTGCCCATGTCGTCAAGGGTGCTCGATGTAAGCAACATGGATTCTTCAAATGTAGCGTCAGGAACAAGCGAAGCGGCATCCCTCTCGGAAGTGCTTATGAGGCTGCTTACGCTGCTGGCGAAAAGGGCAATCCGTTTCCCGGCCAACAGGTCTGCATGGCTGTGCAGGAATGACTGCATGGGTGTTGCCATATGTCCGTGCCAGACTGGATATCCGACAAACACGATGTCATAATCCTCAAAACTTTCGATGGAGGTGGCAATGGCAGGATAAGTCCCCTGCCCGATAGCGGCAAGCTCCGTCCTCGCCCGCTCAAGCATGGTGTTGTAGTTGTCATCGCAGGGCGTTTCCGGTACAACTTCAATCATATCACAGTCCAGCGTGGACTGTATGGTTTGTGCCATACTTTCCGTGTTGCCTGTGCGGGAGCAATAAAGGACAAGGTAGCGTCCGTTCGTTCCGTCCACGCTTCCTCCTTCATCACCGTCTTCGCTTCCCTCATTCCCTTCTTCCCCACCGTCTTCTCCGGGAGTGGTCTGTTCGTGTCCGTCTGCCGCAGGTTCGTCTTCACTGCACGCTGTTGCCATCATAAGTGAGGCCAACAGCATCAATGGGATTAAAAATAACTTTTTCATATTCAGTGTATTTAATTATTGATGAGGTGATGTTCGTTCACGATGTCCTCGTCCGTCATCTGTACACGGTCGCCGGTGAACATCACGCCCATCTCATCATATTCCATTTTGATGCAAAAATAACGGAAAGAGACACAACCATGAGTAACAGATTCACTGTGATATGTAACAGTTTTACTGAATTTTTGGGAAAAGTTGAAGCGGCTTCCTATCTTTGGCAAAAACATGGGATATGGGAAAGAAGACATTGCTTCTTGTGGTTCTGAACCTCGCTGCAGCCGCTGCAATAGGGCTGATGGCAGGGCTATCCATAAAATACGGTGCAAAGGAAGGGAATGATGACGGTTCGCAGCTCAGGGAACGGATTGCGGAGCTCTCCTCCGTCCTTGATGCCGACATAGGTGTCGCGGCGATACTTCCGGGCGGGGATACTGTCCTGTTCGACAGGGACCGTTCCGGATGCGAATCCTCCGGCGGCCGCAGATACCCTCTCATGAGCGTGATGAAATTCCATCAGGCACTTGCCGTGTGCGGATGGCTCAGGGATTCCGGCATTTCTCTCGACACGAAGGTGGATGTCGGCCCTGAACAGCTTCCGGAAGGCACATGGAGCCCAATGAGGGACAAGTCTCCTCTCGGAGGCAGCTACTCTTACAGGGAACTCATGGAATACACCCTTGTATATAGCGACAACAATGCCTGCGACATACTGTTCGGGCTTTCAGGAGGTCCGGGCAGGACGGCCGATTTCATAAGGGAATACGGAATCGGGGATTTCGACATCGCATGCACCGAGGCCATGATGCATGAAGACTTGTCGAACTGCGCAAGGAACTGGAGCACTCCCCTTTCCGCTGCATCCCTTGCCGACAGATTCCATGGTGACAGGAATGAGGATGAGTATTCCCGCTTCATCTGGGACACCATGAAAGGATGTACGACCGGGCTCGGCCGGATTCCGGGGAAAATCTCAGGGAAGGTGGCGGAAATCGCCCACAAGACCGGCACTGGAGACATCGGCCCTGACGGAAGGATATCTGCGGTCAACGATGTCGGCATCGTCGTGCTTGAAGACGGGAGGCATTTCTCGCTGTCGGTGATGGTATGCAATGCAGCAGGCACGATGGAGGAATGCGAGGCGTTGATTGCGGACATAGCCGAGGCCGTATTCCTTGCGTGCGGGAATCACTCCCGGGACTGAAGCAGGAAGGCTCCCATACGCTCCGTCACATTCTGCCTGAGAGCGTCTGCATACAGGTCGAGTTCAAGCAGATGATAATTCCCTTTCACGAACAGTTCCCCGAGCGAGGGATGGTAGTATCTGTCGCTGTCGAGACCTTTGACAATGAGCAGGTTGGCAGATGTGTCCACCGAAACCGAGACGCTGTCCTGCACAGTTGCCGGCACCGGGCCGCAGCTCCAGTTCAACGGATTGATGCAGATGGCCGACCCGCCGAGACCCCGGCATGTACTTTCCGGGGATTCCACTGAATTGTAGGAGATTACGACGCCTGTGTCATCGGCTCTCCCGGCTGCTCTGACATTCCTGTTCCCGAGGTCTTCCTCCGTGACGGGATAGCCGATTGCGTATGCTGCCACGAGGCGTGAATATTCATCTTCATCGAGGCTTTTCAGAAGCTCAACGACACATTTCCCGCCCTGGCTGAAGCCGGCAAGGAAGAACGGGCGGCCCTGGTTCCAGTGTTCCATGTAATACCGGAATGCCTTCCTGACATCGGACATGGCGTACGGGAACCTCTCTTCCGCAGTCTTCTCATCCACCCATGAATCAAGGGTTATCTGCCTGTAATACGGGGAATAGCAATCCGTGTATTCCCCGAATATCCTGTCTGCAATGAGATTGGACGGCAGAAGCGCCCCGATATGTGCCGGATTGTAGACGTCTGCGTAGTGCGATGTCCTCCCGAGGCTGTCGGTCCAGTCCCAAACGCATGTGGGCAGGATGTAGAAAACGTCCGCAGGAGCCCTGTCACTGCATGAGGAGCTGTCAGCCCTCGAAATGTACCAGAGAGACGTGTCGGAATAGTCCGGCGCATCAGCCATGAATGGAAACGGAGGGTGCCCTGAAGTCTTTTCCGGAGCACCCACGCCGGCGGCACCTGTCAGAATCAGGGCCGCAATGACCGTAAAGTAAAATATCTGCATCCGCATAACGGACAAATATAGCGAATAAGTGAGGGCAAAGCAAAGTTTACTTTAGATTTGCCGAACGGGAGCTATAAATGGACACGCAGTGGCCAAATATCGCAGAAGCCGAGAGCAATGCAAGAGCGTCAGACAGGAATATACCGCGGTTTGCGGATGTCCGGTAGCGGTTAAGAAGTCCCTAAGGGACCGCGACTGTAAGGAGCGAAACACCCCCTGAAAGGGGGACGGGGGTTGAGACGGGTCAGTCGGCCGCAGGACGACGTCAAGGGTTGCCGACGGCAACCCTTTGCCGAACGGGAGCTATAAATGGACACGCAGTGGCCAAATATCGCAGAAGCCGAGAGCAGAACAAATTTATTTGTTATGCCGAGGCGCAACAGTATATGTGGACGCGAAGCGGACAAATATTCAATATATGTATTCGACATCGGACTTCTTGAACCTGAGTATGCGCGTGTCCTTCGGTCCGGCCCCGTTCTTCGTCAGGTACAGTCCGCCCTTGTCCCCCATGAAATACCAACCGCTGCCTTCCGGAGAGTGGACGCCGAACAGGATATTGTTGCAATGTCCCGTGTGCACGATTCCCTGGTCGTTCCACTGGGCTCCGGGGCCATAGAACACCACCGGTTCGTTTTCCGGGAAATCCGGTGATGACATCGCGACATAGAGCAGGTCAGAAAGCACAAGGCTGCCCACCTGGATGTCGTTTTTCCTGCGATGTTCCCTCTTTATCGAGGCATGCCCTTCCCACGGTTCCTTCACTGTATGGGTGCCGTTTGAAGTCACCCATATTCCTCCTGCGGCATCAAAGACCCTGTTGTAGTCTGACATCGAAGGGAGTTCGTATCCGTCAGGCGAAAGGCTGTCTGGCGGCAGTGTGTTTATGTTCACGTTGCCGGGGCTGTAGCCCTCCATGACAGGAATACCGTCCTTCTCGATTACCTTCATGCCTTTGCCGCTGTCCCCGATATAGGCCCACTGCCAAAGGTTGCGGTATTCTTCCGGAGATGCTCCGGCAAGATAGTCGAACACGGTCTTGCCGGCCGCAGCTGCAGGGTCCTCCGGAGAAAGAATCTGGTCGAGAAACTCCCTGGAATCCCCCATGGAGTTGTACTTGCACCACCACACGCCCTGGAGCCATGTCACGGGAAGGCCGAAATTCCGCCTCGAGACAGTGTATTCTTCCACGAGAGCACCATCATTGGTGTCCCTTATGATTATGTCGGCGCTCTGTACGCGTCCGTCTGCCTTGGGATCGTTCGGCCTCCAGCCTCCGATTACGCGCCATGCCAGCGGCCGGCTGCCGTCTTCCTCCAGCTTGAGCCAGCTGTCCTCTCCTTCATCGAAAACAACCGATATCTCCTTCCCTTCAGGAAGCACTAACAGCCCGAGCCCGTTGTCGACATATCTGCCGAAATCGTGGCAATAGCCTGGATTGTCGAAATCAAGTCCTCCCTCCACGGCCACAGGATTGGCGGACAACTCCACGGTTATCCTGTCTTCCGGGTATGTTTCAGCGAGCGACTTCCTGCGGAACAGAAGAGTGGCCTTGCCGGAGGATGCCCCTGGAGCGTAAAGAGCCTTGGTAATCCTGACATACGTCAGTCCATTATAGGCTTCTCCCCCGCGGTCAACCTGTCCTGCGTTGAACAGATACACTCCTTCTACCGGCTGCAGCTCGAGCTCCTCGTCGCTTTCAACGGCCAGCACGAAGTCCGAACCGTAGTGAGGGAGCCGCAATGTGGCCCTGTCGTCCGAGAGCAGTGCCCCCGACGGGAGTTCGGAGAATTCCCGGCTGACCTTCAGGCGGGATTCACGGTCCGGAGACAGGACAGCATCATTCCCCTCTCCCCAGTCCTCAGCCGGCAGCCCGGACTGGATACTGTTGTCGGATGAGCCTTCCACCGTCGTCTCTACTTTGGTGCAGGAGACGAAAGACACCATCCCTGCACAGAGTATCATCAATAATATCTTGTCTGTTTTCATTGTGTCGGATTTAATGGTCAATACATATACTCTACAGGTGTCTTGATGCACCTTATCATCCTTGTCTTCGTACTGTTGTGGTACGCGAAGGAGAACATGTTCCTGTCGGAAGCTCCGGATGTCGGGGGACCTTTCAGTTCCCAGCTCCTGCCTGCGGTGCCTGAGGTGGCCATAATCAGGTACGGCACCGCGATATTGCCAGGGGTAGGCTCCCACTGGTGTCCGAGGCCGTAGAGCACCCATTTCGCCCCTTCGTGTGCAAATTCGTAGAACGAGACCGTTCCGTAATGCTGTCCGAGGAAATCCACCTCTCTCTCTCCTATCCTGACGTTCAGTGTCTCGTTATCCCTGTTCCGGAATGTCCTTTCGCCAGCACCTCCCAGATTGAAGTTGTCGCTTCCTGTGAAGAACGCGTAGTCACCGTATTCAGGAATCCTGTAGCCGGCAGGTGCCATCGTCTCCGGGCTGACGGACCCGAAATCCCTGGCAGAAGTCTTCATGCCTTTATAGAGGAACGCAGAGCCTTCGTACGCAAGTGGCAGCCCTTCAGTATATCCGGCCTGATACTGGTCTCCCATGATGCCGAGCAGGTCCGAAGCGGACATCTCCATGAGGGCATCGAAAAGTCCGTCGCCCTGCACCGGCTCGCTCCCGCACGTCACCTGGTCCTCGAAAGCAGTGGCATCGCCCCTGAGATTGTATAATGTCCACCATGTGTCACCCATCCTTACCACCGGAAGGCCCCAGTTCCTGCGCCGGATGCTGTATGACTCCTCGTCCTGCCCGTCAGTACCGCTTATGACGAGGTATCCTTCCTGCATGCGCCCGTCGGCTGCCGGGTCGTTCGGTCTCCAGCCCGCAAGTATTCTCCAGTTTCCATCCCCGTCACCGGCAGGTTCAGCCTTCATCCACGAGGACTCACCCTCAGGGAATTCCATTCTCAGCGTCTTGCCTTCAGGGAGGGACACCGTGCCTATTTCACCTTCCACGTATCTTCCGAAATCGCAGATGCCGTCCTTGTCGAGAGTGAGCATGCCGCCAAGCCCTACAGGGTTGGCTTCGAATATCATCACAACCCGTCCGGTATGCAGATTCCCTTCATGGATATCGAGGTGTATGCGTTCCTCGGATTCGCCCGGGAGGCGGTGTTTCCCCGTCACCTCGAATATGGCCGCATCTCCTTCCGGGGATGTGCCCGTACCGTCCATGCGGATGTCCACACCCTCTATGTTTCCGTCAACGGTGACCTCCGACCCCTGGCCTGCCAGGATTGCGAGCCTGAACTCCGCACCGAGATATGTCACCCTCACAGTGTCTTTCGAACTGTTGACCGATACTCCTGAAGGCAGCACCGAATTATCAGTGTCCACCATTCCCGACACGACCGGTGAAGAGCCTGAAGCGCCTCCATGGACCCAGTCCCCGTCGGTCACGGCCAGGGATATCGAGGCTCCGCTTCCCTGCACGGACACATTGTATATGTTGTTCCTGAGTACAGGTGCGGTGATGGTTGTCCGCAGTATCGAGACCGCGTTCCCGGTGCGCACCGTGGCTTCCACCAAAATTTCACGGCCGCTCTGTTCCGGAAGATAGAGAAGTGTTTCCCTCGTGTTCTCAAGCGGACTGTCCGAAAAGTCGAACTCCGCACCGGAAACCGAGCCGGCATCGCCGTATCCAAAGTCACCTTCCTCCTGCTGGAATATCCTTCCGGTCACGCTGAAGCCACTGACAGAGACTTTCAGCACTTCCACATCCTTTACGTGGGAAGATATGTCGAGTCTCGCAAGGCTCCGCACAACGGTTATCTTCCTGGGGGCCGCGGATTCTCCGCCGAGTGCAGCCGTTCCCGTCATCCCCACACCGTTCGATTTCATCTCGTCGGCTGATGCCTCCAGAGCCAGGAACTCCCCTATGGAAGTCTTCCCTTCGCGGACATCATCCAGGCTTACTGCACCGGACAGGTTCGCTGCTACATACATGGTCCCGGTCATGCTTTCCGGGATGAATTTCCACCTGTCTCCTGAAAGTTCAGGCACAAGGATTTCCTTCAGCATCCCGTCTTCGAAACGGTAACCTTTTACCTCATTCACTTCCGCGTCAGCCTGCCCGGAGGAGTTGTCCTTCACCTCGAGCAGGACCGACATGGTCCCTGTCCCAGTATCGTGAGACAGGCTGTGCCTATCCTCGCACCCTGCGGATGCCAGCATTGCCGCAATTATCGTCAAAATATATCTTGCATCGATTTTCATGTCAATAAAGATTAGGATTGTTTGCGCTGTCGAGATATCTCGGTGAGTCCACCGGCATCTCGGACAGGTGTGTCACATAGAATCTGTTCATGAGCTCCTGTGCCCACGGCCCGTATGTGAAGGAGCTGCTGTGGTTGTACCCCATCACGTGTCCGAGCTCGTGGAACATGATTTCGCAGGCATAGTCAGACGTGTAGTGGTTGAGCCAGGCCCCCTGATACGCACCGTAGGTGGTGCCTCCGCCCAGCCCGAGCACTCCGTTGCCAGTGTAAACGAGACCGGCATATACCTTCCTGGACTGGCGCATCTGGGACAGCACGGTCTCCACCGACACCTTGTCATCGACACCGTTGTTTCCGTACAGCCTGTCCTGGTTGTCCCTGAGAATCTGCTCATGCTCAGGCATGTCTATCATGTATGTGAAATTAAGGAAGAAGGCTACGGCCTCCCGGCAGTGTACCGGTCTTATTCCCATCCAGTTCCCGGCCGGCCCTCCGTCAGGACGTGTCGGGTCTCCCCCGTAGAGGCTGAAGCTGATGTTCCAGCCGTGTTTTATCTTCTGGAGTTTCGCCCAGTACGCGTCCGCAGATTCCACCCGGAACTCCATGCCTGCGAGTTCGGCAGGTGTCTTCTTTCCGATTTCCACAATTTTGCCTGTGTCGGTGCGGTAAAATGCATCCCTTGCCGTGAGAGGCAGCTCCGAAACGAAGTCGGCGAACGCCGGTATCCTCTCGAAATATGCAAGGTCTATGAAAAAGTCTCCCTCGGAAGGAATCCTGGCGCGGACCAACACGTCAGTCAGGTCTTTTGGAGAATAAAAGCGCGCGCGGAATTTCCCTTCATCCGACATTGAAAGCTGCAGAGGGGCGGCAGTGTTGAAACTCCTGAGAGCCTCGTCCGTGTATGTCTGATGCGGCTCGTCGTCCTGGAGAATCCTGCCGTGCATCCCTGCCTCGTACATGCGGCCGGTCACGAACAGCGTTCCGGATTCATCTTCCGGGTGCACCACATCCACCGTCACATCGTAGAGATGGTTAGGGGAAAGCGCATCGAGGCTGTAGCCGTACTTCCTGCCCACCTCGTTGCCCCTGTAGTCTTTGGTGTGTATCTCGACGGTGCCTTCAACGGCACTGCCCTCTGTTGCCGGAAGGAAGAAACACTGACGCTTCCCGGTCAGGTCGGCTCCGAATTTCCCTTCCCGAACTTTTCCGGAGAGCGTCCCGTCTGCCGACATCGAGGTATAGAATTCCGGCACTTCCACGGTCGCCTTATTTGAAACCACGGCATATTCCGTGGCCTTGTCGGCAAATCCGAAGGCGAAATCCACCCGGGCCACTATCCGTTTCTGCGCCACACGCCCGTCGATGTCCGGGACCAGCTCATAACCGCCGTCCGACGGCACAGCCTTCACGCTGAAGTCTGTCGCTGAATGGAAATATTCGGCGGAAAGAGGACCGGAAATATCGTCCGGGAACTTTATCCAGGTGTCCGACATCCGGTCTATGTCCCTTATTTCGACGTTGTCCGGCTCATGCGCTCCCTTTATGCCCAGAACGAGCAAAGTGTATTCTCCTGCACCGAGTCCCTCTATGCGTATCTCGGATGCGTCCTTGTCATAATGTCCCTTCATGTTCCGGACACGTTCCCCGTCCCGGTCCATGACTGCAAATTCCACATTGTCATACACTGCAACGGTTTCTCCGGACCTTGCCTCCGGCACGCCGTCATATCCGCTCCCGTACAGGGTGAATGCGATTCCGTCTCCATGCAGGGCCGGGACCGTCATGTCCACTTTCGAGCAGGACAGCATGGCGATGCAGCATGCTGACATTGTCGTCAAAAAAGTTTTCATCAATTTCATATCCTTACCCATAAAAAACAAATTATCTGCGTATCTTTGTAATTTCGGGTGCAAAAATATGGCATCGGAAAATAATTTTCTGTAACATTTGTTACGAATGGACCACAACATATTTGAAATGCCTCTTTTCAGGGACTGCGACACGAAAAAGGCCGCCAGGATACTCGATGAGCGTCCTGTCCGCTATTCGTCGTATTCGAAGGGAGACCTGATAGCGATGCAGGGATATTCCTGCAGGTCTATATACCTTCTTGCCGAAGGCAGTGCCTATGCCAAGATGGTGAGCGAGGAAGGGAAGGAATTTACGCTTGACACATTGTCGGCACCGGAGGTGCTCGCTTCTTCTTTCGTGTTCAGCACCGACAGGATATTTCCCGTGACCATCATCGCCTCCGCGGATTGCGGAATCTGGTCTGTCGGCAGGGAGACACTGTCCGTGCTCCTTGAGGAGGACAAGTCCATAATGGGCAATTTTCTGAAGATAATATCAGACCACAGCATGTTCCTGAGCAGAAGGCTGAATGAATTTGCCCTGCAGACACTCTCTTCGAGGATAGTCGGCTACATCGGACAGAACGGGCCCATCGGGAATCTTCAGGAAGTGGCTTTCATACTCGGTGTCGCACGCCCTTCCCTCTCTCGCGCCATATCACAGCTTGTTTCGCAGGGTGTGCTGGAGAAGACAGACAACGACTACCGTCTAGCTGGAAGCGGGGCGGCAGGCGCATGACATACGGCGGTGACCGGACTATTTCTCGTCCGGGGCGTAGAGATATTGCCGGAGCGGCGACGGATATTCGCAGTAGTCTTCCGGAGAGAAGAATCTGTCGAGTTCGATACGCGCATTCTCGGGCGAATCGGAAGTGTGGACGATGTTCTCCTGCGAACTCATGCCGTAGTCCCCTCTGATTGTACCCGGTGCAGCATTGCGCGAATTGGTGGCTCCAGCCATCTCCCTTACGGTCTTTACGGCCTCGAAGCCTTCCCAGCAACACAATATCACGGGTGCGGCCATCATCCCCGCCTTGAGCCACGGGAAGAACGGGCGTTCCTTCAGGTGTGAATAATGCTCGTCGAGGATTCCGGAGTCCAGTTGCTTCATCTTCATGGCCACGAGTTTAAGCCCTCTTTTCTCGAAGCGCGATATCACTTCCCCTACAAGGCCGCGCTGCAGCGTGCCAGGTTTAAGTATGACAAGAGTCCTTTCCATATATTCTTTCTTTCCGTGATGCCGTTCCCCGGCGATTTGAAAAACTTCCGTAAAGTTATGAAATATTCCGCTAAAGTCGGGAAACTGTTTGAAAAATGTTGTATAGATTTGTACCGTTATCATAACCTCATATCGAAATGAAAAAAATCATTTATTTTGCCGCATCGGCGCTTCTTGCAGCCGGATGTGCGGACAACGGGACCACGGAATCCGGGCTCGTGCCTGAAAATTTCGTATCCGACAGGGACGGGAAACAGACCGCCCTCTACACACTCACCAACAGAAGCGGGATGGAAGTCTGCATCACCAACTTCGGAGGGCGCATCGTCTCGGTCTATGTCCCGGGAAAGGACGGTGTCTACAGGGATGTGGTGGAAGGTTTCGACAACATCGGCGACTATATGACCGTCCCGAGCGATTTCGGAGCAGCGATAGGCAGATATGCCAACAGGATTGACCACGGGCGCATCGTCATAGACGGTAAAGAATACCGGCTGCCGCAGAACAATTTCGGGCACTGCCTCCACGGCGGTCCGGAAGGATGGCAGTACAAGGTCTATGATGTGGTGAAGGCTGACGACACTTCCCTGGAGCTTTCAATAGTGTCTCCGGACGGTGATTCCGGATTCCCGGGCACCGTGACAGCCACTGTCAGGTACACACTCACGGACGACAATGCGATAAGGATAGACTATTCGGCGACCACGGACAAGCCGACTGTCATCAACATGACCAACCACTCCTATTTCAACCTTTCCGGAAATCCTGCCAGGCCTGTGACGGACGACATACTCTACATCAACGCGAGCCGCTATACCCCTGTCGACTCCACATTCATGACCACCGGTGAAATCCTTCCGGTTGAAGGGACTCCAATGGATTTCACGGAGCCTAAGGCCATCGGCCGGGACATCGACGCGGATTTCCAGCAGCTGAAGAACGGGAAAGGCTACGACCACAACTGGGTGCTCGACACGGAGGGAAGCCTTGATAAGGTGGCGGCATCCGTCTATTCTCCTGAATCCGGAATCATGCTGGAAGTCTATACCGACGAGCCAGGGATACAGGTCTACACAGGGAATTTCCTCGACGGCACAGTCGTCGGCAAGAAAGGGATTGCGTATGGCTTCAGGACTGCCGTCTGCCTTGAGACCCAGCATTTCCCTGATTCGCCCAACAAGCCGCAGTGGCCTTCAGCCGTACTGCGTCCGGGTGACGAATACACCAGCACCTGCATCTACAGGTTCTCGGTAAAGAAGTGACAGCAGGAGGAGAGGATGACTTCCGGGATACTCAGAACGAGCAGAACAGAGGGACAAGCAGGGGTACACTGAAATCGGAGATGATGCCGCTTATCACCGCGGCAGGAAGCATCCTCTCCCCTGAACTTTTCAATATGACCGGCAGGCAGACATCTATTGCTGTCGCTCCTGCGGAAGTTATGGGGGCGAACGGGCCGAATCTCCTCGCAAGGAACGGCGAAGCCACAAGGGTGAAAAGCTCCCTGAAGATATTGGAAAGCAATGCTATGGTGCCGAGTTCCGCGGCGAGTTGCGCACCGAGCGACGCTTCCTTGTATTGCGAAATGAGTATGGAGGACAGCGAGTAGTAGCCCATCCCTCCCCCTACGGCGAGCCCGTCGCTCACTCCCCAGCCTGTCAGAAGGCTGACGCACGCACTCAGCACAAGAGTGCCGGCTATGCTTGCAAGCGGAAGCACCAGCAGCCTGGGATCGATTGCCCTTATTATCTTCTTAAGGTCTGGATTGCTTCCTATCCCTATCCCCACGAGAAACATCAGGACGTATAGAATCCATGTGGTCACATCGCTTTCCACTACGCTTTCAGGAATGAGGTCCGCCCATCCGGCGGCACAACCTGCCGCAAAGAATACGAGTGTGGCTACGGTTCCCTTCATCTTCGTCCCTCCCTGTCTTCCATATCCGGGGATTCTCCGGCAGCGATGCCGCTCCCATTCCTGAAAAGGGTGCGGTAGACCAGGACTGCTGCCAGCACGCTGCCGATGACCCCAGCCGCAGCGAAAAGCAACGCCTGCAGGCCGAGCACCGACAGGTTTCCCCTCACCTCAGGGTCGGAGCCTATCTCCACCCCGAGGGCGAACAGCATCACCCATATCACGACACCGGCGGCCTTGCCGGCCGATGCCGTGAATTTCATTTTCCTGAACAAATATCCGGCAGCAATGCCGGCGAACATTACGAGAAGTACGTTGAACATTTGCTTCAGGCTTTATGCGTGCCGCCGAGGAGCTTCCACACGCATGCGCTCAATGCTGCACCTGCCAAAGGCGCGACAATGAAGAGCCAGAGCTGACTGAGAGCCACACCGCCTTCGAATATGGCCGGTCCGATACTCCTTGCCGGATTGACAGAAGTGCCTGTAATCGGAATGCAGACGATGTGGATGAGCACAAGCGTGAGACCGATTGCAAGCCCTGCGAAATTGCCTGCCCCTTTCTCAGGGTCTGTCGTCCCGAGTACCACCAGGACGAAAATAAAGGTGAACACGGCTTCAGCGATGAATGCCTGCAGGCCCATGCCCTCTGCGAAACTGTTAGACCCTGTGGCTGTCGGACCTTCATGTGCACCGGAGGACACAAGGGCGAAAAGGATTGCCGAACCGATGATTGCTCCTGCAACCTGGAACAGCATGTACATGGCCGCATCCTTGCCGCTCATCCTTCCGCTCAGGTAAACCCCGAGGGTGATTGCCGGGTTTATGTGGCAACCGGAGATTCCCCCGATTGTGTAGGCCATTGCCACGACCGAAAGGCCGAATGCCAATGCCACACCGATTGTGCCGACACCTGCACCTACCGTGCCTGCGACGCTACCTGCGAAAACTGCACTTCCGCAGCCCATGAGCACCAGAACCATGGTGCCAATCATTTCTGCCAGATACTTTTTCATTGTACTGATTATTATGGGAGGCGTCCCGTGCAAATCCGGGGCGGCCGCCCTGTCAACGGAACCAAATATACGATTATTTATTTTCGCCTATACCCCTCCATCCCTGAAATATTTCCTGCAGTCCGGTCCATGGAAAGGAAAATGTTTGCATTTTTGCATCTTACATTCAAACGGAGACAAAGATATGGATAACACAGATAGAATCCGGGTGGAGCATGACCTGCTCGGAAGCCGGGAACTTCCGGCCGGCTCACTTTACGGGATACAGACATTGCGCGGCATGGAGAATTTTTCCATAAGCCGTTTCAGGCTGGAATATTATCCGGCATTCATCAACGGGCTCGCATACACCAAGATGGCCGCAGCAGATGCGAACCACCGGCTCGGTCTGCTTACGGACGTGCAGTATGAAGCCATCACCGCAGCCTGCAGAGACCTGCTTGCCGGGAAATATCATGACGAGTTCAAGATAGACATGATTCAGGGAGGAGCAGGGACGAGCACAAACATGAATGCGAATGAAGTCATAGCCAACATCGCTCTGCTCCACATGGGGCACAAGCCGGGAGAATACGCGTTCTGTTCCCCTCACGACCATGTGAACCGCTCCCAGTCCACCAACGATGCTTATCCCACCGCAATCCACATGGGACTTTATGCCAGCCACCTCGGCCTTGTCCCCAAAATCAGGGAACTGACGGTGTCGCTCAGGGCGAAAGGCAGGGAATTCGCCCATATACTGAAGATGGGCAGGACCCAGCTGGAGGATGCTGTGCCTATGACTCTGGGACAGACATTCGACGGCTTCGCGAGCATCCTCGAGAATGAACTCGTGCATCTCGACGAGGCAGCGGAAGACTTCCTGACCGTGAATCTCGGAGCCACGGCCATAGGTACAGGGATATGTTCCGAGCCGGGATATGCCGAGAAGGCCGTGGAGGCACTTGCAAAGGTAACAGGCTGGGATGTGAAACTGACGGACGACTGGGTCGGCGCAACATCGGACACGTCATGCATGGTAGGCTACATGTCGGCCTTGAAACGCACGGCAGTAAAGCTTAGCAAGATATGCAACGACCTCCGTCTGCTGGCAAGCGGACCACGATGCGGCCTTGAGGAAATCAACCTTCCCGCAAGACAGCCCGGCTCCTCCATAATGCCCGGAAAGGTGAATCCTGTGATTCCCGAGGTCGTGAGTCAGGTCGCCTTCAAGATAATCGGCAACGAACTGTGTGTCACCATGGCCGGAGAGGCCGCACAGATGGAACTGAACGCAATGGAGCCGGTGATGGCACAGTGCTGTTTCGAGTCTGTCGATCTCATGCGGAACGCCCTCGACACGCTGCGGACTCTGTGCATCGACGGGATTACGGCAAACCAGGAGCATTGCATGGCCGAGGTGCGCAACAGCATAGGCATCGTCACCGCACTGAATCCGTACATAGGTTACGACCATTCCACCAACATAGCCAAGAAGGCAATCGAGACCGGCCGCAGCGTATATGACCTTGTCCTCGAGGAAGGGATTCTGACGCAGGAAGATCTCGACACGATTCTCGACCCGGAGAACATGATAAGGCCGGTGAAGCTCGACATCCATGCAAGGAAATGAGCCGTATGATTCGCCGGCAAAGGTGTATGGAAATCCGAAAAGGATGACCAGAACCAGAATGTGCAGCAGTGGTTCGACTAAGTTTTTCCTGTTATTTATCATAACCGTTCTTCAGACTCAGGATTTTCAGGCAAAAGTTAACGTCAGTTCGACGAGTTATTCTGTTCAATATCAGAGATTCCGTCGAACTGACGTTACGATTTCTTCGAAATCCC
>CALVDM010000040.1 GCA_944326335.1 uncultured Bacteroidales bacterium | reverse complement strand
TAGGGTTTGAGCCGGCCTTATCCGACTCGATTGTTAAATTTTAAAATTTTCGGTTAAAATTTACCGAAGTATTGTTAATATTATCACATATGAAAAAAATCATCTTGCCATTAGTTGCGGCATTCGTGCTGACAGGGTGTTCCACCTACCAGTACACTGCCCGCACATTAGGCGTGGACCGGCAGACGGTCGGCACGAAGGAAATCGCTGTGGAAATAGTTCCGGACTACGGAAAGGTCGTGACCGCGACATCCGATTTCCAGCTCACGAAAAACGATGCCGTGAAGGAAGCGGAACACCGTTGTCTCATGGACAATGACATCGATGTCATCATCGACCCTATCTTCAAGATAGTGCGCGAACCGCTCCAGCCCCAGAAAAAGTACAAGGCCACGGTCACAGGATTTGCAGGCAAATACAAGCAAACCAAAGCATTTGTGGACGCAGTCAAGGAGTACGAAAAAGAGGATATTGAAAAATACAAACTGCTCTACGACCCTGATTTCGCCAAATACTACTACAACCACGGCACCGGAGACATATACTACATCAATTCTTCAGCACCTTCCGTCAAAAAAGAATCAGACATGAAACCCATGGCATTCGCTCCAAAAATGCAGAAACGGCCTGTAAGGGAATTCGATTTCCTGAAGTCAAAGAGGATGCGCAATGCCGGAATAGGACTTACCGTGGCCGGAGTTCTCTCCACCTTTGCCATAGGCCTGCCATGCTATTTCACGGCCGTGAATTCGGTTGAATACTACTACACGGGATACGGCAGCTACTATTACTATGATCAGAGCGCTTTGGATGCCGGTGTGGCTTTCATGGTCATGGGTTCCGCAGCGGTGGTCGCAGGTATCCCGATGTGGTGCATCGGCTCCAAGCGCATGAAAAATGCAGACAGGGATCTCAATGTATCCATGGGCGGCACACAGTCAGGTATAGGTCTTCGTTTTAATTTCTGATTTTCAAAGCCATGAAAAAAACATCGATAATCACTCTTGCCGCGGCAGTATGCCTTTGCAGCTGTTCGACATACAAATATTCAGCACGCGAAGTATTTGTCGACAGACAAAACATCATCACGGCTCCGACAGTGGTGGACGTGGATGTGGATTACACCAAGAGAATCACCGAGACTTCCCGCAAATGCAAGACACAGTCCGAGGCCATGCAGGAGGCCAAATACAAGGCCATAACCGGGAACGACATAGACATTCTCGTGGACATGGTCTACAAGGTGGAGAAGAAAGGAGGCAAGTACAGCGTCACGGTTACTGGATTTGCCGGTTATTACAAGAATTCACGCACTCTTTATGAGGACATCGAGCTCATGAGCAAGATCAGGAAGGAGGACGTGGAGAAATACCTCATACTTCACAATCCGGAGACCATAAAGTACATCAACCGGAAGGGCGAGGTGGTCAACATCTACCACAACGAATAGCCGCAGCCGGGTCCTTTCGTCATCCCGACCGGACTTCATCCTCCGGGAATGACACGTAAGGCGGATTCTCTCTGGCAGACGCAAAAGGAGGAATTTCAAGGCTTGCGAAGATGAGGAAACCGGAGTTTACTCCTGTAAATGAGGATTTCTGAATCAAGCGTATCGCAGAAATTTCCCTTTTGCGGCCGCCAGAGCTATTGTTTGTCGTAAAGCAACTCGAACTCATCCACGAACAGAGTGCTGCCTACACCCCCGGTAAAATAGTCTCCGTACTTGCTTGAGCAGACGGTTATCACTATATATGTCGGCTTACGAGTCAGGTCGCGGTACTCCAACGGTATCAGGAATTCCTCATACTCCTTCATGTCCTCGGATACCTTCGGTTCAAATTTACCGTAGGCCAGAATGTCATCCCCCTCGAAATCGACGAAATCGCCTTCCACAGTGTTGACCGTAAACGGCTTCTCCCAGTCTGTCAGCAATATCTGTATCTGGCATGTATCAAGCTTTCCCTTCAACGATGAATGAGCCGCATCTGCTTCATCGATAAGTTCCGGCAGATATTTATACCATCCTTTCAGCGCTGTCGGACGTTCCTGGAACTCGACACCCCAGTCCAGATAAGCTCCCGATGCGCCGATAATACCGCCGAACTTCCCTGTGTACAGGTTTCCTGCAGCCAGTTTGATCACTGCATACAAGGTTTCGAGCCGGGCCGCCCTTTTCCTGTCACCTGATACTGCCACATCATCTGAAGGAGTAGTCGGAGAGAATCCGAAAGTCGCCGACCCGGGATTTGCGGAGTCCCAGATATGGATGCCGTCTTCCAGAGCCGGATACCACACCTTGTCCTGCTGATGCCAGTAGTCGAATCCCATATTCGGCAGCTGGACATCAGCCCCTGTCGTCAAAGTCACCGGCTCCGAAACGTTCTCTCCGGAATATGCCTGTACCTCATATTCCGTTTCCGGATCCAGGCCACCGGTGTACGCCTCCATCGTACCGCCATCGACGGTAATGTCCTCGTCTGCCACATCCGTCCAGACACTCTCCCCTGCCTTCCTGTATCTGAATCCCAGATCGGTATCTGGAACCCCGCTTCCTGTCAGCCACATGACACGTGTTCCAGGAACTGCAGAACTGATATTCACAAGAATATCGGTAAGTTCCACATAAATGTACCAGTCCTCCTGCACATCCCGGTACTGAACTCTAACTATGCCGTAAGTATCGAACCACAAGGTCTCCCCTACATTATGGTCCATCCCTGTAATGCCTTCCGGACCGAGTTTCATTTCCAGTATCTCCAGATCCTTGACCTCCAGATAATCCGGAACGGTAACTTTCACCGTACGGTTTTCCTCGTCGATTTCCGCGTTGCCTATCTGCCCCTCTACCCTGAATGCCCGACTTATTTCCTGTTCCGCAACAATTGTCCATTCATACTGCTGGTACATCTCAAGTATGACGTGAAGCTCCGACCGCATGTCGAATGTCCCGGGGAATGTCACGTCGGATACCGCTCCCTCGGTCATCCCCACCTCTGAAATCACGACATTCGAGATATCCGTCGTCTCGTCCAGATGAATGACGGCTGTCCGCTCCTTGGCATCTATGTCTGAAGAACTGCAGGTGAAGCCCTCCCCGCTGACGGAGGTTATGGCAAGTTCCACCACCGGATAAGGGATATCGTTGCGGATACATGCCTGCAATGCGGCCGCGGCTGCCACGGCCATAATGTATTTTAATGTCCTGAACATAGTCAAACTGTTAGAGATGCACATTGAAACCTATACCGATATCCAGCAGATTCAGTTTCCAGTTCATGCTCGTGGCCGTCCTGCCGCCTGTATACTGTCCGGCGGCATCATGCTGGATTATCTTGTTGAATGATATTCCTCCGAGTCCGAAAGAAAGGTTGCAGCATATCTTAGGCATGATATAGACCGCCACTCCGGCGCTGATGCCGAGACGGAGCTGATGGTTGTTGGTGTTGGTCGTATTCGGCCCTGAAGCCGTCGTATATGAAAATATCGAATTCCCGGTCTTGTACATGAGCTCCAGCTCTGCGAAAAGGCCGAAGACTCCCTTCGGGTCGACTCCTGCGTATGAACGGAGAAACATTCCCATGTTCATGACCTGGCTTCTCATGAGGATGTCGGACAACGAAAGATTCATGTCATCGGAGCCGAGATTCAGGGAGACATTCCCGAGATTCCCGTCCACCTTGGTGTATCCGAATCTTGTCCCCACGCACATGTTGTCCCTGAAGAAATAGCCTACGGAAGGGTTCACTGTGAATACGCTGCCCTTGAAGTCCAGATTGTCGAGAAGAAGCATGAGATTGGTGTCGTCACTGGAAAGCGTACCGTATGAAACGTCTATGCCGACGGCAATCTCTTTTTTGTAGACATAGGTAATGGCATTGATCCCGCGGTCTATCCTCCGTGAAACAGGAAGGAATCTGTCCTTGATATGCAGCTCGGCAGTCCCGGCCGTATCCTCTGCCACGGCAAGCGAATCCGGGTGTTCGAGGATAAGCACATCGTCCTTGTCCATTGACAGGACAGGCACAGCCGATACCGATATAAACAATAAAGATATGATGAAATTCTTCATGATGTCTCTCCTATAAATAAATCGCAAGTCCCAGGCCTATACTCAGAAGATTGATCTTGAAGTTCATAAGGCTCTCGTTTCTCTTTCCGGCCTCCACCTGGTTATGTGTCTGCCTTACTGTCTTGAAGGTCACACCCATCATCCCGACATTCAGTTCCAGCGCCACGTCGTTCGTAATGAATGCAGCGATTCCCGGTGTGACGTTCAGGGATGTAGAGAAACTTGTCTCATACGTGCCGTCGACAGGGACATGGGCAAGATACTTGGCCTGAGAGCCTCCGAAGACCAGCTGGGCTTCCGTGAAAAGGGCAAAACGCATGTTCGAGCCGAAAGGTATGTACCGGCGCAGGAACATCGAACCTTCATACGTGTGTTTCAGGGAATAGTAGTTCTCCGCATTCAGAGACAAGCCGGAGTCGCCTCCGATACTTATCCCGCCTTCATCCAGCCTGAGCAGATTCCTCGAATAGCCGAACTTGATGCCGGCTATCAGATTGTCCCTGATGGCATAGCCGAGCATGGGAGAAACGTTCACCGTATATCCTGCCGAGGCTACATCATTTATAATGACGATATTGTACATATCGTTGCTGTGGGTGGAGAACGATGCGCTCAGTCCGGTGAGCCACTGTCCTTTGGGGACGAACATCTTCGACATGTTGACAAGCCCGCGATGGGACTTGTCCGGCTTGACCGGCACCGGCTTTTCCGCCTCGTCCGCAAGAACGGAGAACACCGGAAGCACGGCAAGCAACAATATTATAAAAGTCCTTTTCATCTATCCAACATGTTTCAATATACGAATTCCAGGTCGTCCAGATACATGAGGCTGCCGACCTCTCCATCGAAATAGTCTCCCCGCCAGCTGGCTGTAGCAGTGACCATCAGGACATTCGGCTTTTCATCTGCATATTTCTCCCGGTAGGTTATCGGAATCTCGAACTCATCCCAGTCCTTGACGGAAGTCTCGAACATCAGTTCCCCGTAGCCGATGATATGCCCCTCCTTCGTTTCGGAATCGTTCTTGTCCGTGTACAGGAATTCATCCTTGGGATCGAAGGATGTCGCATCGATATAAGCCTCATTGGTATTTACGGTGTGCGATGTCCTGTCACCGTCCATCCGGACAAGACAGACGAAAATCCTGCCCTTGTCCGTGGAACCGCCTGGCGTATACTTGTACCATCCTCTCAATGACTGCGGTCTGGCATTGAACTCAAATGCCCTGCCCATTTCCACCGTACCGGACATGGAGGAGATATCTGTCGTACCGAATTTGCCCACAAAGATGTTCCCGGCGGCGAATTTCCCGATTCCGAACACCTTGGCATCCTTGGATTCAAGCCTTGCCGAATAAGTTCCTTCCGACCCCGGGCGAATGTCAGCTGATTTGTCGGTCAATGTCACTGAAGCCATGCTGGCTCCTTTATTTCCTGTGCCCCAGAAGGCCTTGTCCTCGCTCGAGTACGGGCATACGACGTCAAAAGTCCCCCACTCCTCAAATCCGGCATTCGGCATCTGCACACCTTTCTCCGTGCTCATCCGGACAGGTTTTCCGACCGGTGATTCCCCGACCGTCAGCTGGATCTCGTATGTCCTGCCGACAGTGAAACCCGTGACATCAGCCGTGTAGGTGTAGTCTTCAGCCGCTTTTGTCATCGCTGTTTCTGTCCAATCCTCCACGGACGATTCCCGGTAGCGTATCTTCACATCGGACGCATCGGGATCCGTCACTACGGCTTCCAAGGTCGCATTCCCGAACCACAAATCCCCGCAAACAAGATCCGACGCTCCCGAGGAGATGACATCCACCTGACTGGAGACTTCGGCATTTCCGCTGTCCTTGACCTCGAAAACGAACTGATGCAAGCCGCCGGCGATATTGGACGAGAACTCCGGCAGCAATGCAAGCGTGGCATTGTACTCGTCCGTAACAGTCAATTCCATCCCCTGTACCGCATCAGTCTCCGATGCCGCACCGCCGTCCATCGCCGTGAAGGTCTGGTCGCCAACCGTCACAGTTATTCCGGACAAAGGATTTATGGCACTGATATTCACCTTTATCGGCTTGTCATGGAGCAGGAGAGTCTCGTCGAACGAGAATCCGTCGGCCGTTATCACCGGCTGAGGGCTGAACACGAACTGGTCTTCACACAATTCGTCATAGTCCGCCACCTGCACCGATGTAGTCAGAAGGTAGCCGTCCGCATCCTTGGAATATTTATAGGTCAACGTATACTGCATCCCAGGCTGAGGAGAGTCTATCACACCGGATGCTGTCCCTTTGGCATCTATGGCTTCATCCGAACTGCTGCCGAAGAAGCCCCATGAAAGATCCGACACTCCATCAGGGAGAATGAAATACCCTGTCCTGTCTTCGGTAAATCCGAGAGTCGGCACTCTCCCGGCCTCGGCATCGTCTTCAGAAAACGTATCCGAAGCGCTCACATACACTTTGTATCCTTTGTCAAAGGCAGTCTTCACAGTCTGGTCGAACACGACCTTCACCACGACATTGGTGATCCCGCAGGTCACTTTCACAGACTTGTTCCTGTTGGCTTCGAGGATGAAGACCTCCTCTCCGTAATAAGTCCTGTCCGTAAAGGTAGCCTCCTCCTCTGTCCCGGCCTCCACGGTAATCTTATACTCTCCGGCAGCAAGATACAGACTTGCCGGCATTTTCGATGCAGGCCTGTATTTCCTGACAAGGTTTTCGGAAATTATCTCATTGTCCGTATCCCGGACTATGCTGAAAATCCGCACGGTACTGTAGTCCAATGCATTATATTCCGCACCGGCATCAGCCTTGGTCTGCGGCAAAGAAATCTCCACGCTCAGACAGCCTGTCCCCTCTTTCATTTCGGGCTCCACAAGCTCCTTCTGGGTACAGCCGGCAAACACAAGTGCTGCCGAAACGACGCCCGGAAGCACCGGAAACGGTTTCAATATATGGTTCAAAATCATCATCAGTCTCTGTTTTGTCTTGAAATTCATTCTGCCTGCCGCACTTTCAGCTGTATGGTCTTTTCGGTAGTGCCATTGCCGTCTGAAACGACAAGTCTGAAATTGCAGTAAGTGCCGCCTCCCTGTGCAAGCCCCTCTATCATGGTCAGGAAGCCGGATATGTCGAAGCTTACTTCCTGGCGTGAAGTCACATCGGTGCCTGTAGGGAATCCGAGCTGGTTCAACATGGATTCCGCTGTTCCCGGATTTATCAGATCCAGATTATCCGACAGTCCGACAGCCCCGAGAACCTCCCCTGTCAGGATATCACTGTCAATCACGACATCGAACTCCGTAAAACGGCTTTCCGAAGATACCTTTATCGCCACCTGGAGGTTTTCGTCTATCACATATTCCTTGTCGAAATCATAGTCTATGGAGCCGTCTGAACTGGTCCAGAGTATCTCCGGGCCGCTGAGTGAAACCTCCCCTTCCATGCATGTTATTTCCAGACAAGTGTATGAGGTCCTGCGCATGTCATCCTCAGCCGTGACTTTCAGGCTATGCTTTCCCTTGTACTGGAAAAGCTGAGTCATACCGCTGTCATTGAGGGCGAAGGTCAGGACGCCTGCATTGTCGGAAACAAGGAGACAGGAGGAAAGGGTGGAATTGTCAGGATAGACCTGGACAGTCCTCTTCCTTACCCCGAGCGCATCGACGGCAGCAAGGAAATCCGCATTGTCCGAACCGATCTCCACCGATACCGACCTGACGGCGGCACCGGCTGCAGGAGTGAGAATGAATCTGAGATTCTCCTTCCATTTCTTCAGGACATCATCATACATCCCTGAATGCAAGGTACAGCCTTTGGAAATATCTCCGTCGGCAAGGGTAAGGACCGGTGAATCCTCATCTGAAATGTCCACATCCTCAATCGTCTCTTCTGCAAATGCATACAGCTTGGTCACATCCACATCCACGACCTCGTCGTATGTCCAGTTCTCCACTGTCACCTCGAATTTCACATCGCCTTCGGCAGCTCCGGTCACACCTATGGAGATCTTGCGCCATTGGCCAGCCTTGCAGTCAGGCAGCGACGTCTTCCAGTTTACATCGATATATTCCGGCTCGGCGTCTGCAGCAGCTTTGTTGTAGTGACCTCTCAGGACGACATCGAGAGTCACAGGCTTGTCCTGTACCTTGAAATAGCCGGCTTTCACCGCATCCATTTCAGTACGGCCGTACTGCAGGGAATTGTCGCCGGCAGACAGTGTCACCGACAATTTCTGCGCACCCTGCGTCTCGCACTCGCTGTCGGACATGAAAAGCCCTGCCAGATCAGGCGTCACTGATACGGTAGCCTTGACATTGGCAAGCCGGCACACAATACCGGACACTTCGGTCTCCTTCCTGGAGAGAATCGTGGCCGTCACCTCTCCGTAATACACGGGAGATTCCCATCCGGCCAGACCTGCATCTGACATATAACCCTCATAATCAGAAGATTCGGCTGAAACGACATATGTTCCGGGAGTCAGGGGAATCTGCTTGTCTCCTGCCTGCTTGAATTCGGCATATGTCATCTTCTGCTCTTCCGATGTCTTGATATTACGTATCCGTATCACATAATCGCCGGAAGCCTCAGTGGTCGAATTGAAGTCTTTTCCAGCCCTGGTCACTGAAACAGGGTCGACGGAAGACGAAGTGATTTCCTCCGCATAGTCTGCCACCCGGAGGTCGAATGCAGCCATCGAAAGATAGCCGACAGCATCTCCTGACAGGCCGTCTGTCGTGACATATTCTATTTTCTCGGACTTGCAGCCCTGAAGCATCAGGATAACCGCCGCCGACATGGATATTGTTCTGAATATATTCTTCATGATCTCTTATTTTTCAATTTTTCCGTTTCATTTTCCGTCAAAGTCCGACTCTGTCATGTCAGGGGCATCGGGATTCAGCTCTATGGAAATTTCTTTCACCTCCACTACGCTGTCATCCAGGACGATTTCCACGGTTCCGCCTGCAGCTTCCGATGCGTCAATGCCTAATGTCTGCCATGTACGGGCCTTGGTCACGGCTATTTCCGTCCTCGGGAAAGACACCTCGACACCGTTTGTCTTGACTGCCGTACCGCTGAAATAGAGAGAAGTACCGGCTTTGACAAAGACAGGCTCCGATTCCGCCTCCGGTTCAGTATCTTCACCGGAAAAGGCCATCGCATAGCCTGATTCCGTTTCAATCCTTATGTCATATTCAGGATAATAATCTGCAAACCATTGCGATACAGTCACTGAAACTACTGAATTCGCCAAAGGAACGGTGACTGTCTCGACTGAGGACTTGCGTGCAACGACCGTGAACGGATGTCCTGTCTCGAAATACGCAGCATCAGATCCTTCCCTCTCGAGGTTGCCATAGCTGAAGACTGCCGTATAATCCCCCGCTCTCATCTGCGGTGCATCGTATGCTGCGACGGTTTCGTATTCTGCCGAATAACCGTCCGGCCCCGTAATGCCCAGTTTCAGGTCTGCACTTTCCGGCAGGATGCCTTCCGGCAATGTCCTGGTCTGTCCGTCAGCCTTGGTGGAAGCCGGGGAATACTGCACGCCGTTCACCGTACTGCACCGGAATTCCACGCTGCCCGTACCCTCCTGCACGACCACCTCCGTCTCGGTGCAGGCCTGCAGGAACAACGTCCCGGCCGCCATCATGATCAATATTTTATGTTCCTTCTTCATATTCTCATTTTTTGTTCCGCTTTCCTCTCCCCTTGTCATCCCGAGCGAAGCCGTTTCTTTATCATCTCGAGCGCAAGAGAGGGAGCTGTCATTATCATCGTTCTCTTCTAAGAACATACTTCCCTCCAGATTTCTCCACTCCGGACTGCGTCCTCGGGTCGGAATGACAAAGGGGAGAGATCTGCCCTTTTATTCCTCCGCCTCCTCCTGAGGAGCTATCTGCACCTTTATATTATCAATATAGATATAGACAGTCTTTCTTGTGATCGAGCCGAAAGTTCCCAAGTCATACCTGTACGCCGTCCGCCAGGAAAGCCTGTCATCTCTCGTCGCTCCTGCCAGTTCTACGGATTTGCGAAACGGGAGATCGGTGTAGCTTCCACCAGTTCCGGGATCTTCATTCTTGATCATCTCTGTCCCGATAGAATCCGAGGCTGCTACTGCACCGCTTCGGCCATCGTTACCGAAAGAATACAGGGCATACAATGTCGAACTGATACCGGACGCAGATGTTCCCCCTATATCATAGCTTACCGACAGCGTGACCTCTGCTCCGTCCTTAAGGCTGACCAGTGCAGGAGAATCCACTCTGCCATATCTGATATCACCTTCTCCCAATTTACTGATGGTACCAGCGTACATATGTATCCTCAGGCATTGTCCCGCCGAAATACTGTAATTCGACGCCGACCACCCCGGAAGATTATAACTGTCGAGCATCTCCGTCTGATTGTCCCCGTTGCGCTCTGTCGCACCCGAAAAATCCTCATACAGCAGATAAGGCACATCCCTGTCGAACGTCCGTCCGGTCTCGCCCCAGGTGAAATCCGCCAGACTTATCGGCTCGCAAGACACTATCGCATGCTCCGACTCGAACTCCACGGTCAGGTCTCCCGACTTCATCGGCGTCAGATTCTCCACTCCATCCACACTCTCGTAAAACTCTATCGGATACTCCTGCGCTTCATTACGTCCGAAAGTCACAGCCGAGGCTCCGTTCCTGAATACGGCACCTTCCGGAGCCTTTACCGTAACGGTCATGTAATCCTCCCCGAGATTGTTGGCACCCACTTTCAGCATCACCGACGAATATTCCGGCTCGGCAGGCACAGTGAGCGTCACTGGAGTTATTTTCCCGGCTTCCAATGTCTTGGTCAAAGATACGGATATGCTTTCCGACCGATAGTTTTCACGACTGTAAGCGGTAAAACGCACCTCGCCGTCAATATCGACCGGCGCAGTGAATATCCACGCATAACTCCCGTCAGGAGAGTCTGTCTCCGATTCCTTCAGGACCTTTGTCAGGTCAAGCCAGACGGTGCGGCTTCCTTCTGAAAGCAGAGGCTCAGAAGCTGGGTCGGAGAGATCCACGGAAAGCTTTCCTGTCACTTCCGCCGGAAATTCCACCTTGAGTTTCTTCACGTCCATCCCGAACAGATTCCTGCCTTCCGGTATCTGTATCCTGAAAGCGTGGCACTTGTGGACAAAATCCAGAGGTATTACCTGTCCTTCCCCGGAAAAAGCCACATCCGATACCGGGGCAGCCACCATGATGTCATGGCTCGTGCCGTCAATGCCGGAATCATAGAGCCCGTTCTGCACGGCAGGAAGATCGAAGACTGCAACAGTCCCCGAAACGGATTCCGGGACAGGATATGCCGCGAAACAGTCATAATAAGTATCCGGGAGAGATTCCACATTCCCCGTAAAGACAGTCTCGTCCGGATATATCCTGTAGACACCCATCACGGACTGCGCAAGGGCATCTCCCGTACCCTGCGGCCTGTAGAAGAAACTTATCCTGTCCTTCTCGGACCACAATGTCCCGTCAAGGGCCGGGCCTCCCGCGATTGTCCTGGTACGGACACCGTTCCCGGTGCTTGCATACACGACAGACTCCATTGTGGCAGGATCTTGTCCGGAGGATGCTGATTTTGAACAGGATGGATATAGCACAAGCGTTGCCAGAAAAAGGCAACTCATTGAAATTGAATTAAATACGAGTTTCTCTTTTATTCCTCGTCTCATCTGGTTAAGAATATCTGTAATTAATTCGGCAAAGTTATATATTATTTCGCAATTTCTATATTTTATTTCACAAATTGCATTCCGGCCAGGAAATACCTATCCTTATATGCCGGAAGACAAATAATTTTTACTAATTTTGCCTGATAAAGCGCTTTTGACAGAAATATATGACTGAACAGATTATCAATATCCCCGAGTATACCGATGAGAATATCAAGACCCTTGCGTGGAACGAACATATACGGAAAAGAGCCGGGATGTACATCGGCAATCTCGGAGGAGGGTCCAACCCGGGAGACGGCATCTACGTATTGCTCAAGGAGATAATAGACAACTCGGTTGACGAGTTCTCTTCCGGATACGGCAAGGTGATAAACATCGTGATAGACGGGAAAAGCGTATCTGTCAGGGATTTCGGGCGAGGGATACCGCTCGACTCGGTAGTGAAGGCGACCAGCAACCTGAACACCGGAGGTAAATTCGACAGCAAAGCGTTCAAGAAGTCCGTCGGGCTGAACGGTGTCGGCACGAAAGCCGTGAACGCACTGTCCGAGTATTTCTACGTGGAATCGTTCAGAAACGGGGAATCCTCCTATGCCGAATACTCCAGGGGCAGGCTTGTGAGCTCGGGAAAGAGAGAGACCAGGGAAAAGAACGGGACTCTGGTAAGATACACCGCCGACAGTGATCTTTTCGGGGATTTCCACTATAATCCAGGATTCATCGAGACATCGCTCAAAAACTACTCCTATCTGAAGAAAGGGCTTGTACTGACTCTTAACGGGCAATCCTTCAGTTCCAGGAACGGTCTTCTCGACCTTGTCAACGAGAACATGTCCGACGAGCCGCTGTATCCCCCGATACACCTCGAAGGAGAAGACATCGAGGTGGTGCTGACTCACAGCAACAGCTACGGGGAGAACATCTCCTCGTTCGTGAACGGCCAGAACACAAGGGACGGGGGCACGCATCTCGCCGCACTGCGCGAAGCCATAGTAAAGACACTCAAGGAATTCTACAAGAAGGACTATGCGCCTGAGGACATCCGCCAAGGCATAGTCGGAGCGATAAGCATCGGCATACAGGAGCCTCATTTCGAGTCCCAGACCAAAATCAAGCTGGGCTCGACATACATGTGGGAGGAATCCCGCAAGGATGCGGAAGGCAACACCGTCATCGAACGCGGGCCGACCATCAGGAGCTATGTCAACGATTTCATAAAGACCAATCTCGACAACTACCTGCACATCCACAAGGAAACCGCTGCAGCGATACAGGAGAAGATAATAGCATCAGAGCAGGAGAGAAAGGAAATCTCCGGCATCCAGAAGAAGACGAGGGACAGGAGCAGGAAAGCCAGCGTCTACAACAAGAAACTCAGGGACTGCAGCATCCACTACAATGACAAGCTCCCGGCGAGCAAGGCCGACCTTGCCGAGAAGACAAGCATATTCATCACCGAGGGAGACTCCGCAAGCGGTACAATCACAAAGGTGAGGAATGCCAACACCCAGGCCGTGTTCAGCCTGAGGGGCAAGCCGGTAAACTGCTACAAGGTCAGCCGGAAGAAAGTGGCGGAGAACGAGGAGCTGAATCTGCTGATAAACGCCCTGGGAGTTGAAGAAGACATGGCGGACCTCCGCTACAACAACATAATAGTGGCCACGGATGCGGATGACGACGGCATGCACATCAGGATGCTCGTACTCACGTTCTTCCTGAAATACTATCCGGAACTTGTAAGGCGCGGACATGTGTACATCCTGCAGACCCCGCTTTTCAGGGTAAGGAACAAGAAGGAAGTGAGATACTGCTACAACACCGACGAGAGGGACGAAGCCGTGAAGGCACTCAGGAACGGGGTGCAGATTACGAGGTTCAAGGGTCTCGGAGAGATATCGGACACGGAATTCAGGGAGTTCATCGGAGACAACATCAGGCTCGACACCGTGAACATCAACGACGAGGAATCCATAGCCGAGCTCCTCGAATTCTACATGGGAGACAACACCATCGACCGGCAGAATTTCATAAGGCAGAACCTCAAGTCTGAAGAGGAGCTCGATGACATAAACATCTGAGCGGGCCTGCAACATATCAAGGATATATCGACATGTGGAAAAAATTTTGCGGATTCTTACTCAAAGCCCTGGGCTGGACTGCCGACAGCAATCCTGTTCCGGAGCCGAAGTGCATAATCCTCGGTGTTCCGCACACCTCAATCTGGGATTTTGTGATTTCATATCTCTACTACACTTCAGTCGGCGGGAAAGCCTACGTGATGATCAAGAAGGACTTCTTCGTGGGACCTCTCGGATGGCTGCTCAGGAAACTCGGCGGACTCCCGGTGGACAGGAAGAATGCGACGAGCCTCGTGCTCAGTGTCATCCATGAGATGAACAATACCGACAGGCTCCATCTGGCCATCGCTCCCGAAGGCACACGCAAGCCGGTGAAGCGATGGAAGACCGGATTCCACACAATTGCCAAGGAGACCGGTGTGCCAGTATATCTGGGGTATTTCGACTGGGGGACAAAACATGTCGGCCGCGGGGAGAAAATCGAGCTTACCGACGATGCCAGGGCGGACATGAACAGAATCCAGGAAATCTACGAGGGGATGCACCTGACCGGGAAGCATCCTCACGACTATATCACACATTAGGGAAAAGGAAATGAACTTTATTTACAAAAGGATATTCAAGCTTCGGGAAAGGTATATCGACACTTTGGGAAAACTGTACGACTATGCCACCGTGCTTTACGAAAAGAACAAGCTGTCCGTGATGCTCGACTCCGACATGAGCTACACATACGGGAGTTTCAAGCGCAAATGCGACGAAATATCGCACCGCCTCTCGAGATACGGCATCGGGGCCGGAGACAAGGTGGCGATACTGTCGCAGAACATGCCGAACTGGACTGTGGCGATGTTTTCCCTTGTCCCGTTCGGAAGGGTGTCGGTCCCGATACTGCCCGATTCCTCGGAGAATGAAGTCACCAACATCCTCAACCATTCCGGCAGCAAGGCCATATTCATATCCAGGCGTCTGCTGCCGAAACTGAGCGAGGAATGCAAGGCGAAGCTCGACCTTGTGATAGACATAGAGACATTCGAAATCATCAAGCGCAACGACGACGCTTTCACTTGTGACGGAAAGACCGCGCAGCCGCTGCCCGACGACATAGCGACGATAATATACACTTCCGGGACAACCGGGAACGCCAAGGGTGTCATGCTCAGCCACCGCAACCTCTGCCACAACATCATAGCCTCCCTCCACGCGCACAAATGCTATGAAAGAGACGTGTGGCTGTCCATCCTTCCGATGGCGCATACATACGAACTGAGCATCGGGGTGCTCTACCCTATTTTCGTGGGAGCCTGTGTGTATTACATCCAGAAACCTCCTACACCTACGGTGCTTCTTGCAGCGATGAAGACTGTGAGGCCGACCGTGATGCTCTCGGTGCCGCTTATCATTGAAAAGATATACAAGAACAGCGTCGTGCCCACAATACGGAGGAGCAGGGTGCTCAGATGGATGAAGAAACACACGCCTACCCTCCTTTGCAGGCTCATCGGCATGAAACTTAAAGCCACGTTCGGAGGAAGGCTGAAATTCTTCGGCATCGGAGGGTCGAAACTCGACATCAAGGTGGAAGAGTTCCTGAAGAAGGCCAAATTCCCGTATGCGATAGGCTACGGGCTCACCGAAACGGCTCCGCTGATATGCAACGCCGGGGTCAAGGGGACCAAGCCAGGCTCCACCGGAGTCGCGGCATACGGGGTGCAGGTGAAGCTGGCGAATGTGAACCCGGAGACAGGAGAAGGAGAGATAGTGTGCAAGGGAGACAATGTGATGCTCGGCTATTACAAAGACCCGGCCCGGACAAGGTCCGTATTCACCGATGACGGGTGGTTCAGGACCAACGACCTTGCGACAGTGGATGAAAAAGGACGGTACTACATCAAAGGGCGTTTGAGCAACATGATTCTTGGGCCTTCGGGAGAGAACATATATCCTGAGGAGATAGAGAATGTCATAAACAACATGGAGGAGGTGAACGAGTCGATAGTGCTCGAAAGGGACGGAAGGCTCGTGGCTCTGGTCCAGTTCAACGACAACATCATAAACTGGAACCAGGAGGGCGAGGACCAGTTCTTCGAGAAGCTACAGGCCAGGAAGGAGGCCATCATGAATTACGTAAACCGTCATGTGAACAAGTCATCGAAAATCAATGACGTGGAGGTGGTGAAGGAACCTTTCGAGAAGACCGCCACACAGAAAATCCGCAGATTCAAGTACAGCAGGAAAGAGGGCCAAAGCCAATCCGCAGAAAAAAACAAGGAAAAAAGAAATTAATTGAAAAAAGAGGCCGACCCAAAAGAGATTTTGAGGTCGGCTTCTTTAGCATAACGAGAGGAGAGATCTTCGGCTGCAATTTT
>CALVDM010000039.1 GCA_944326335.1 uncultured Bacteroidales bacterium | reverse complement strand
TGAAAGACTGGAAAAATTCTCCGGACAATGAGAGAAAACCGCTTCTGCTCAGAGGAGCCAGACAGACCGGAAAGACTTGGATAATGGAATCATTCGGCAAGGAATGTTTCGAGCATTACATTAAATTTGATTTTGACCGTACACCGGAACTGAAAACCGTGTTCAGGAATACGAAGGAGCCTGTAAGGCTGATTAAAGAGCTTTCCCTTTATTCCGATGTTCCCATAGAGCCGGGCAGGACACTCATTATCTTCGATGAGATACAAGAATGCGAAGAAGCATTGAACAGTCTGAAATATTTTTGTGAAGATGCTCCGCAGTATCATATTGTCGCAGCCGGCTCTCTGCTTGGCGTGGCTGTCAAGAAGAAAAACATGTCCGTACCAGTGGGGAAAGTCAGGACTCTTAGGGTCTATCCTTTGACTTTCAAGGAATTTCTTGCAGAATCGGATTCCGAGACAAGTGATTTTATAGAAAATCTGACTGCCATAGGGCATCTTCCTGAAATTATCATGAATAAGCTTCTCCTTGAATATAAGCGTTATTCGATATGTGGAGGAATGCCTTCCGTAGCGACGAAACTTTTGGAAAACAAGGGTATGTCTTCCGTAGAGGAGGAATTGCAGGGAATACTCGACCTGTATGAACTGGATTTCTCCAAATACGCTACACCTCTGCAGGTTTCGAGAATAACGTCACTTTGGCATTCTTTGCCGTCGCAGCTTTCTAAAGAAAACAGAAAATTCCTGTATAAGGTCATCAGGACCGGTGCAAGAGCCAAAGACTACGAGGATGCGCTGACCTGGCTTGAAGATGCAGGTCTGATCTACAGGGTCTTCAATGTTTCCAAACCAGGGATGCCGCTCAGCGCATACTCCGAACTTGATTCGTTTAAGGTATATGCTTGTGACTGCGGTCTTTTGAGGCGGCTTGCGAGAATACCGGCTGAAGTTGTCCTTGACGGCAATTCCGGTTATACGGAATTTAAGGGAGCAATGGCTGAAAATCTTGTTTTGCAGTCTCTTATGACGGAACTCGACGGAAATGTCCCATATTACTGGAATTCAGGAAACACCGCCGAAGTGGAATTCGTAATCCAGATGGGCACACGGATAATCCCTGTGGAGGTAAAGGCGGAGAACAGAATCAGCGGCAGGAGTCTTTCCGAATACGCAAAGAAATTCAGTCCCGAATACAGGATAAGATATTCATTCCAGAATCTCCAGTACAACGACGGTCTCCTCAGTTGTCCGTCTCCGCTGGCCGGTTGGACTCGGAAATTGCTGGAGCTCTGCAGATGAGTATTCCACTAAAGTTGCAAAATTATTCCCGGCAATGCAATGAGCAATACAATAGTCACGTTCCCAATCATTGCCTGATTTTTCCGGCAATTTTCGGCAAAACTGCTGTTATTTTTAGGCAATTTCGCTATGTTTGTAGTAGACTTGTATAATTTATCTGATTATCAACTTTTTATAAGAAACTCGCACGAAGTCGGGCAATGGATAAGAAAATACCAGACTGTTCAGACCATTATATCACTCATGTTTTCAAATAACTCTTTATATGCACACATAGTAATGTTTTTACATGAGTATCTGACCTATAGCGAAAAAACTTCCGTGTCTTTTAGGAAATCAATGACATTAATGATCGATATGCCATCTTCATTTACATAAGACGGCGTCAAACCTCCGGTAATGATGATTTTAGGGAATCCATCTCTTATATGACGGAGAGAATTGGTCTCCTGTTCGATTTTCTCCTGCGTAGGCATGTCAAGCACCGACTGGATGTACATGCGTTTGTTGCCCCTATTGCAGATAAAGTCCACTTCCAGCAGTTTCCGTATTTTCTTTCCGGCATCATTTGTTTTGCGTACTTCAACTTGTCCCACATCGACAGAATAACCTCTGATACGGAGTTCATTGTATATTATATTCTCCATAAGATGCCCGTTGTCAATCTGCCGATAATTCAAACGGGCATTGCGCAGCCCTGTATCTTCAAAGTAATATTTTGACGGTGTATTGATATAACGCTTTCCCTTGATGTCATACCGGACAGCTTTTTCCAACAGAAACGCATCCTGCAACATACCAAGATAACTCTGTATGGTGGTATCTGAAATACTGTGACCTTTTACTGATTTGAATGTGTTTTCAAGATTGGTCGGATTTGTCAGGCATCCGATACTGGAAGCAATGATATCTATAAGCTCACTTAAATCGTCATCATTCCTGATGCCGTAGCGTTCTTTTATATCGCAGATATAGGTACCTTGAAACAATGACTTCAGATACTTTTCCTTCTCCTCCTTGTTTGAAAAAGTCGCAATCTGCGGCAGTCCGCCATATATCATATAGTCCTGCAGTGCCAAAAGTTCGCTTGTATTTTGTCTTGTTTTAAGAAATTCTGAAAAACTCAGCGGATGGACCCGGATTTCATATCCGCGTCCACGGAATTCGGTTATTACATCTCTGGATAAGAAGCGACTGTTACTGCCTGTTACATATACATCGGCATTTTTCACTTTCAGATAGCTGTTGAGCACATCCTCGAACTCAGGGACCATTTGAATTTCGTCCAATAAGATGTAGTAAAAGCCATCATCCGTAATGCGGTTGTCAATGTGCTCCAACAAAGCATCAGGATTCCTGAGTTGTATGTTGCGGCGGTTTTCCAGGTCAATTTGAATAATATGTTTTTCGTCCACACCATTTTCGAGCAAGGATTTTTTGAACAGCTCAAACAGAAGGTATGATTTGCCGCAGCGACGCACACCGGTAATGATCTTAATCATGCCGTTGTGCATTACGCTTCTCAATTCACTTAAGTATTTGTCTCTTGGTATGATCATGCAGCAAAAGTAGAGAAAAATATCCGTAATCCGGATATTGTATTGGAAAAAAATGGGAAAATTCCACTTTTTCTCCAATATAATATACCGCTTAAAATGGGCGAGTTTCACTATATTTGGCCACTTCGTGTCCATTTATACTGTATCGCCTCTTGCATTGCTCTCGGCTTCTGCGCTATATTTGTCCGCTCCGCGTCCACATATACTGTTGCGCCTCGGCAATGCAAGAGTCCTCTGCTGCATGCAAACTTTGCTTGCATTTGCCTTCGGCCTCTTGCATTGCTCTCGGCTTCTGCGTATATTTGCGATTCAATGCAGTTTAATAAGAGATGAAAGAATTCTTGCAAGTGATGAAGCGCTTTGTCGCGCCATATAAGAAATATCTGTTCGGAGCGGTCTTCCTGAATATATTTTCCGCCGTCTTCAACATATTTTCCTTCACTCTCATCATACCGATACTCCAGATTCTGTTCAAGATGGACACCACTGTCTACGAGTTCATCCCGTGGGACACTCCGGACATCGGCGCCAAAGACCTGATAATGAACAACCTCTACTACTATGTCACCATGATGATAGACAAGTACGGAGGTTCTGTCACCCTCCTGATACTTGGTCTCTTCCTCGGCGTCATGACAGCCCTCAAGACAAGCTGCTACTTCGGGTCTTCGGCCATCATGGTACCGCTCAGGACGGGTATTGTCCGGGATATCAGGATAATGGTCTATGACAAGATGATGCATCTGCCTCTCGGGTTCTTCTCCCAGGAAAGGAAGGGGGACATCATCGCGAGGATGAGCGGAGACGTGGGAGAAGTCGAGAACTCCATCACCAGCTCGCTCGACATGCTCATAAAGAACCCGATACTCATATTGTTCTATTTCACGACCCTGATAGTCACGAGCTGGCAGCTCACCCTCTTCACTCTCGCCGTGGTCCCTCTCATGGCCTGGGGAATGAGCGCGATAGGCAAGAAGCTGAAGAAGGAGTCCCTGGAGGCCCAGGGCAAGTGGAGCGACACCATGTCGCAACTCGAGGAGACCCTCGGAGGGCTCAGGATAATCAAGGCGTTCATCGCCGAAGACAAGATGATGACAAGGTTCACCCGGGTGAGCAACGAGCTGAGGACAGCCACGAGGAAAGTCGCGATACGGCAGTCCCTCGCACATCCCGTCAGTGAATTTCTCGGCACAGTGATGATCATGTTCGTGCTCTGGTTCGGCGGCACGCTCATACTCAGCGACGCCTCCCCTATCGACGCCCCTACATTCATCTTCTACATGGTCATCCTCTACAGCGTCCTGAACCCGCTGAAGGAATTTGCGAGGGCCGGCTACAATATCCCGAAAGGTCTCGCCTCCATGGAAAGGGTGGACAAGATACTCAAGGCCGAGAACAACATCAAGGAGAAGCCGGATGCAATAGACATAAAATCATTCGAGGACAAGATAGAATTCAAGGATGTATGCTTCTCCTACCAGGACGGGAAACAAGTGCTGAAGCACATCAACATCACAATACCGAAGGGCAAGACCATAGCCCTCGTAGGGCAGTCAGGCTCAGGGAAATCGACTCTCGTGGACCTCGTCCCGAGATACCATGACGTGAGCTCCGGAGAAGTGATAATCGACGGGCACAACATCAAGGACCTGAAAATCAACGGTCTGAGAGGTCTCATAGGCAATGTGAACCAGGAGGCGATCCTGTTCAACGACACCATATTCAACAACATCGCCTTCGGTGTGGAAGGAGCCACAATGGAGCAGGTTGTAGCGGCAGCCAAAATCGCGAACGCCCATGACTTCATAATGGAGAAGGAAGAAGGCTACCAGACAAATATCGGAGACAGGGGAAGCAAGCTTTCAGGAGGTCAGAGACAGAGGATAAGCATCGCCAGGGCAATACTGAAGAATCCTCCTATACTCATACTTGACGAGGCCACCTCCGCGCTCGACACGGAGTCTGAAAGGCTCGTCCAGGAAGCTCTCGACAGGCTCATGACATCCAGAACCACCATAGCCATAGCGCACCGCCTGTCCACAATCAAGAACTCAGACGAGATATGTGTGCTGCACGACGGTGAAATCGTGGAGAGGGGGACGCACGAGGAGCTCATAAAGCTGAACGGCTATTACAAGCGTCTGAATGACATGCAGGCTTTGTAAAAACATTTGCTCCGCTGGCAGTTTTTGCTTAATTTTGATGGATTACAGACAATTGGACAGATATGCGACAGCTAAGAGTACCCTTTATCGACGGACTTGAGAAACTGGGATTCAAGCCGCTTGAGCTCAAGATGGAGACAGATGCAGCGAAAGCCTTCATAGACACCGTCTGCTGGCCCTCCGAATTTCCGTATGCCCCGGACGCATCGTTCTCGATAGCCAGGAGCCGCACCCATATTGTAATAATGTACAGGGTCAGAGGACTGGACCTGCGTGCCGTGGCGATGGAAGACAACGGCAGGGTATGGGAAGACAGCTGCTGCGAATTCTTCATGTCCGACCCTGAAGACGGCACCTATTACAATTTCGAGATGAACTGCATAGGCACCCTGCTGGCATCCAAAAGGAAAAACCGTCAGGATTTCAGGTACTTCGGCAAGGATGAGCTCGGACAGGTAGTCCGGCATTCCTCCCTCGAAAGGAAGGAATACGGTCTCACCGACGGGCCGTACAGCTGGCAGACAGCCATCTGCATACCGTTCAGTCTCGTAGGAATAAATCCGGACAATCTGCCGGGAAAAATCCGCGCGAACTTCTACAAATGCGCAGACAAGTCCGCACATCCGCATTTCCTCAGCTGGAATCCGGTGGAGATTCCCGAGCCGGACTTCCACAGGCCGGACTATTTCGGAGAACTTCTGTTCTGACCTTTACAAGACCATAATAAATAACACATACTGCAATGAGCTATAAACCAGAAGAAATGCGGGCAATCGCAGAGAAATTCGACACTACGGGGAGAATAACCGGAATCAGGCCGCTCGGGCCGGGATTCATTAACGACACATTCATAGTCACCACGGAAGGCGAAGGTGACAGGAAATACATTCTCCAGAGAAAGAACCATCTCATATTCCCGGATGTACCGGGGATGATGAAAAACATAGAACTCGTCACCGGGCACATAAGGAAGAAGGTAATCGAGGAGGGCGGAGACCCGCTCAGGGAAGTGCTCACCGTGACCCTCAGGAAACCCGGAACAATGACAGAAGAGGAAAAGGCAGCACCTGCCGGACATCTTTACTATCGGGACGGGAACGGGAATTACTGGGCCATGTGCCTGTTCATCGAAGGCTCCGTCACATACGAGAAGGCCGACACGCCTGAGCTCTGCTACAAGGGAGGCGAAGGCATAGGCAAGTTCCAGGCCCGGCTCTCCGACTTCACCGAGCCTCTCTCGGAGACCATCAAGGGTTTCCATAACATAAGATGGAGATTCGCACAGTGGGACGAAGCCCTTGCCAGGGACGCGGCAGGAAGGGTCAAAGACCTTTCCGAGGAGATAGGCTGGATAGCCGCCCGCCGCGAAGAGATGCTCGGCTTCTGGAAAAAGGTTGAAGACGGCACCATCCCTACGAGGGTGACACACAACGATACGAAAATCAGCAACATACTGTTCGACGGGAATGGAGACGTGCTCTGCGTGATAGACCTCGACACATGCATGAGCAGCACATCCCTGAATGATTTCGGAGATGCAATCCGTTCCTACACGAACACGGGGGCGGAAGACGAGAAGGACCTTTCGAAAGTGGGAATGTCCCTCGGGATGTTCGAAGCCTATACCAGAGGATACCTCTCCCAGAGGAAAGGCAACCTCACGAAGTCCGAGATTGAAAATCTGGCATTTTCCGCAAGGTACATCACCTATGAGCAGGTGCTCAGATTCCTGATGGACTATATCGACGGGGACAAATACTACAAGACAGCCTATCCCGGACACAATCTCGTGAGAACCCGCGCGCAGTACAGGTTGCTTCAGAGCATCGAGGAACAATACGATGCAATGAAGAAGATTGTCTATGAATATGCGGAATAGGACAAGATACATAATTTCGAGAACGATACTCATTCTTTATTCTGCAGGTCTGTGCCTATGCTGCTTCTGGAATTTCAGGAGCAGCATTGATGTAAGTCACAGCCTGCTCGGCCTGCCGGCGGACAAGGTTACGCACTTTCTGCTTTTCCTTCCTCTGCCGGTAATCTCTTACGCGGCATTCCCGCAATTCCGGAGCACCCCGGAGAGATTCCTGAAGTTCATGGCGGCCACATTCATGGTCGGGGCGGCGGCAGGAGGCGGCATAGAAATCACACAGGGACTGACAGGCTACAGGAGTTGCGACAAGATGGACTTCGTGGCTGACTGTTGCGGCCTTGCGGTCTCAGCCCTGACAATAGCCAATTACGAGATATTCATCAGGAGGAGAAGGACTGCAAGATGAAACGGTTGGTTCTCTTTACGCTGCTGTCGGCGCTGGCAATGCAGGCAGGAATCTGCCGGAGCGGCATCGTGGAAGACTTCACCCCTGCATGCAAGGCTCTCGACTCGCTGCTGTACGAAAGGACAACCGTACGCGGAGAACTGGAGCTCAAGGCGGTGATGCGCAGAGGCGGCTACCTCGATTTCTATTTCACAAGCTCTCTAAGCGACATGCCGTGGACAAAGGCCGACGGTGAGTGGTTCAGGAAAGAGCTCCGGAAAAGATTCCCGGAAGAATATGCAGGCTACAGGCTCGGACGTATCAGCAGCCGCGGCGAGAAACTCGAGACTCTCGTAACCGGAGAGCTCGGCGCAGACGGACAGCCTGACGACGTGCCGTACCGCGTGAAAAGAGGTGCAGCGTCAAGGAGGACTATAGTGGAAAGGACAGGAGGTCCTGACTTCCCTTGCGGGCTGGACGGAAGGCATATCGCATTATGGCAGAGCCACGGACTCTATTTCGAACAGTCCACAGGAAGATGGGAATGGCAGAGGCCGTGTCTGTTCCAGACAGTGGAAGACCTTTTCACACAGGGGTTCGTACTCCCCTTCCTGGTCCCGATGCTCGAGAATGCCGGCGCATACGTAATGCTTCCGAGAGAACGGGACTTCCAGACACATGAGGCGATAGTTGACAACGACCCGTACTGCGAAGATACGGACCCTGAAGGAGGCGACGGGGGCAGAGCCAGAGGAGAATACTCGGAAACGGGAGACTGGAAAGACGCCGGATGCGGCTTCGCCGACGCAAAAGCAGTGTACGGAGGCACGGACAATCCGTTCAGGATGGGGACGGCAAGGATGAGCGGTTGTATCGCGGAAGGAGAAGGCGGTACCAGGTCCACTGCCGTATGGCGTCCTGAAATCCCGGACCGCGGCTCATACGCCGTGTACGTTTCGTACAAGACTCTGCCCAACAGCACCGACGCGGCACACTACACGGTGCACCACCTTGGAGGCGTGAGCGAATTTCTCGTGGACCAGAGGATGGGTGGAGGCACATGGATATACCTCGGCACATTCGAGTTCGGAAAAGGCAGTTCAGGCTTCATATCGCTTGACAATACCCTGCCGAAGTCGTACAGACAGCGGAAAAGGACAGTCGTAACCGCCGATGCCGTCAAGGTTGGCGGCGGGTACGGCAACATAGCCAGGAGCATCGAGGGTGACAGCCTTTCGCTGGCCGTGACTTCCGGAATGCCGAGATTCACGGAAGGTGCGAGATACTGGCTGCAATGGGCCGGCATGGACTCGACAGTCTACAGCCTGAACGAAAGGAAAGACGACTACAAGGACGATTTCATGTCACGCGGAGATTGGGTGGCATACATGAGCGGGGGCTCGGAAGTGAATCCGGACCAGGAAGGCAGGAACATCCCTTTCGACCTTTCATTCGCCCTCCATACTGATGCCGGATGCACGCCTAACGACTCCACAATAGGCACTCTTGCCATCTACACCCTGAAGTCCGAGAACAGAAGGAAGCTGCCTTCCGGAGAGGACAGGAGGACCAGCAGGGAGTTCGCCAACCTCGTACAGAGCCAGATAGTCCGGGACATACGTGAAAACTTCGACCCGGACTGGAACAGGCGTTTCATCTGGGACAGGGGGTACAGGGAGTCCCGGACTCCGACCTGCCCTTCGATGCTCTGCGAGCTGCTATCGCACCAGAATTTCGCCGACATGAAGTCCGGACAGGACCCTGCCTTCAAGTTCACGGTCTCCAGAGCCATATACAAGGGCATGCTGAAATATCTCAGCAACAGATACGGATGCCCGTACGCGGTACAGCCCCTTCCTGTCAATTCCTTTTCCGTAACGTTCGGTGACGGCAGTCTGAAGCTGAAATGGAAGGAGACCGAGGATTCCGCCGAGCCTACCGCCAAAGCAGAAGGCTTCCTGCTGTACACGAGACTGGATGACGGGGCGTTCGACTGCGGCCGGGAGATAGATGCCGTGAAGGACAGTGATGGATATTACGTATATGAGACAAGCTTCGAGCCGGGACACATATACAGTTTCAGGATAGAAGCATTCAACTCCGGCGGGAAAAGCTTTCCGTCCGAGACACTTGCAGCCGGAGTGCCGTCTTCCAGGATGGGGACATGCCATGTCACAGACAGCTGCATTCTCGTAGTCAACAATTTCGACAGGGTCTCCGGCCCTGCGTGGTTCGACTACCCCGGTTATGCAGGATTCGACAACAGGATAGACAGCGGAGTGCCTTATCTGCGGGAGACTGCCTTCACGGGAGTCATGTACCAGAACAGGCGGGACATCCCGTGGACCGATGATGACAATCCCGGGTTCGGGGCATCATACAACGATTCCGCAGGCTCGGTAATAGCCGGGAACAGTTTCGACTACCCATACGTCCACGGGAAAGCCATAATGGAATCCGGCTATCCTTTCTGCTCCTCGAGCTCGGAGGCGTTCTGCAACGATACGTCAAGCATTGACGGCCCGTGGTGCGTGGACCTGATATGCGGGAAACAGGTCACTGTCATGACACAGGGAGGGAAAGAACGGTACAGGGTGTTCGGATGGAAGATGCAGGACGCGCTTTCGCGCTATGCCGCGGACGGAGGTAATATTCTCGTGTCAGGGGCAGACATCGCCACGGATATATGGGACAAGGTGTTCCCGGTGCCTACAGACAGCACATTGAGGGCCGCATCCGTGAAGTTTGCGGAAGAGGTGCTCGGATTCAGATACGTCTGCGGATTCGGGAGCAGGACAGGAGTGGCCGCCGCAGTGCCGTATGAGACAGGGATGCCGAAGATATCGTTCGGGGACAGGATTGCCTTCAACAACAGGCTCGACAGCAGGCTGTACAGCGTGGAGGCCCCGGACGGCATTGCACCTTCATGTCCGGAAAGCAGGACATTCCTCAGGTATGAGGACACCGGCATATCAGCCGCTACATGTGCGGATTTCGGGACACGCAGGACAGTGTGCATCGGCTTCCCGATAGAAACGATAAGGGACAGTGAATCGATGTTCCGGATAATGGAGGCGAGCATCGGTTATTTCAGGACAGCAACAAAAAAGGATACAGATGGACAAGAGGGAATCTGAAATCATTGAACTGATAAGGAAAGAAGTGAAACCGGCCCTGGGCTGCACGGAACCTATTGCAGTTGCCCTGGCCGTAGCGAAAGCCGTGGAGATTCTCGGTGAGAACGGATGCTGCGAAGGCTCCTCCTGGAGGATGACGGCAGAGTTCACCATAAAGGTGGACGTCAGCGGAAACATCCTGAAGAACGGGATGGGGGTAGGCATACCCGGCACCGGCATGGTCGGGCTCCACATAGCGTCGGCTCTCGGTGCAGTATGCGGCAAGACAGCCTACGGGCTTGAAGTCCTGCACGACCTTGACAAGGCTTCGATAGAGAGGGCAAAGGAACTGGTGGCCGACGGAAAAGTGTCAATATGCATCGCAGAGACATCGCACAAGCTGTATGTCAAGGCAAGTGTCAGCACGGGCAAGGGGCATGTGGCATCAGCCCTTATAGAAGACGACCACGACAATATCGTGGAGACATGGTTCGATGACAAGGTGCTCGACAAGTGCAGGGAAGCGGATGAAGATGCCATGAGCACGGACAGGGAGCCTTCAGACTACGGGCTCACGGTCAGGGAGATAATGGATTTCGCGGACAAGGCGGATTTCGGGGACATACGGTTCATCCTCGAGTCGAGGGACATGAACCTCGCACTCGCCAGGGAAGGGCTGAGCTCAAATTACGGCATGAGGGTAGGACACACCATCATGTCCGAAAAGTACAGACCCGTGTTCGGGGCGGATTTCATGAGCTACGCCATGGCCATGACGGCCGCAGCCTCCGATGCGAGAATGGCTGGATGCACATTGCCTGCCATGAGCAATTCAGGGAGCGGCAACCAGGGCATAACCGTCACAATGCCGGTAATCGCCTACAGCATCAGATACGGCATAGATGACGAGAAGCTCGCAAGGGCCCTCGTCCTCAGCCATCTTGTCGCAATCCACATCAAGAGCTACCTCGGAAAACTGTCTGCACTGTGCGGCTGCGTGATTGCCTCGACAGGTGCGTCATGCGGAATAGTCTACATGCAGAAAGGTTCCTACGCGCAGATATGCGCCGCAATCAAGAACATGATTGGCAACATAACGGGAATGGTATGCGACGGCGCGAAGGTGGGGTGTGCGATGAAGGTGGCCTCAGGAGTGGCCTCGGCTCTGCAGTCTGCCGTGCTTGCCATGGAAGGAATATGCATATCCGAGAGCGACGGAATCATCGAGAAGGACATCGAGAAGACAATCAGGAATCTCGGGGCCATCGGCTCGAAAGGCATGCAGAGCACGGACAACATGATTCTCGACATTATGGTATGCAAGTGATACTTTCCACATTGCTCACGCTGGCCATGTCAGGCCCGGCCGGGAAGGAGGCTCCCCTGCACTGCAGCCCGGCCGTGATTACGGAAATCTCATGGCCCGAAATGCTTCCTCCGGATGCCATGCCGGCGGATAACGGCTACACCGTCGCCCTTGCAGGAGACATAATGATGGGGACTACCTTCCCGGAGGAAAGGCTTCCTGCATCCGACGGCAATGAACTTTTCAGGGATTGTCTGGACGTGCTCTTATCGGCGGACATCGCTGCGGGAAACCTCGAAGGGGTGCTTTCAGATGACGGGGAAAGCACAAAAAGAATCGTGGAAGGAAGAAGCTACGTATTCAGGATGCCTGAAAGATATGCCGGAAGGCTTTCCGGAGCAGGATTCGACTTCATGTCCCTCGCCAACAACCATGTCAGGGATTTCGGTGAAGAAGGTATCATGGCCACGATGGAAGCGTTGGAAAACGAAGGGATAGCCTATGCCGGACTCCCCTCCTGCAGATTCGCCGTGGCAGAGAAGAACGGCGCGAGGTTCGGCTTCTGCGCATTCGGGCACAACTTCTACACACTCAGGCACACGGACGGGGACTGTGTCAGAGATGTCGTAACTGCGTTACGCAAGGAGTGCGACATCCTGATAGTGTCTTTCCACGGAGGTGCCGAAGGGGCAGACATGTCACATCTTCCATACGGGACTGAAACATATCTCGGAGAAAACCGCGGCAACCTCAGGAAATTCGCACATACATGCATCGACCTCGGTGCCGACATAGTGTTCGGGCACGGGCCTCATGTCACGAGGGCAATGGAAGTCTACAAAGGGCGTTTCATAGCATACAGCCTCGGGAATTTCTGTACGCCCTTCGGGATGAACATCAGCGGGGTGAACGGCTATGCTCCCGTAGCTGAAATCAGAATCGGCAGGGACGGACGCTTCAAGTCAGGAAAGATACATTCGTTCATCCAGGTTCCTGGAGCCGGTCCGAGGACGGATGTTTCCGGGAAAGTGGCGCGTCATATCGCAGACCTCACCAGAAGCGACATCACAGATTCCGTTATCGACATCCTTCCGGACGGGGTGATTGTGCTGCGGCATGAGGCTGCCGGAAATGAATGAAAAGGTCTATGGATACTCATATTTCAGAGAAAAATGTCAAAAAGGGGCCCGCGGCGTGGATGCCTGTGATATCGCTCACGTTTGCAGCCTTCGTGTTCAACACTTCCGAATTCGTGCCGATAGGGCTGTTGTCGGATATCGCAAAGGATTTCGCCATAAGCGAATCCAATGCAGGCCTGCTTATTACGATATATGCCTGGGTCGTGGCGATAGCATCGCTTCCCCTGATGCTCGTGTTCGCAAAGACCGAGAACAGGAAGCTCATGCTTTCCATCACCGCTCTGTTCGTGGCAAGCCATATCCTCTCCGGCTTTTCAAGGGATTTCTACATGCTGATGATTTCCCGTATCGGAGTGGCATGTGCCCACGCAAAATATTCTGGTCCATGGTCACCCCTTTCGCCGTAAGGCTTGCCCCCGAAGGGAAAGGGGCCGCAGCCCTGAGCCTTGTAGTCTGCGGTTCGTCGGTAGCGATGATAGTCGGGCTCCCGCTCGGAAGGACCATCGGACTGTTTCTCGGATGGAGGGCCACATTCCTGATTATCGGAGCTGCAGCCGCAGTGATACTGTGTATCATGGGGATACTGCTGCCGAGGACTCCGAGCGACAATTCCATATCCCTGAGGAAACTCCCTGCATTGATAAAGTCTCCTGCTCTGCTGAACATATATCTTGTGACGGTTATAGCGATAACCGGGCATTTCACAAGCTACAGCTACATCGAGCCTTTCCTTTCAAAGGTCGCCGGGTTCGGGGAAAACCTTGTGACACTGGTACTGACACTTTTCGGTATTGTCGGACTCATCTGCAGCTTCATCTTCTCGAAGGACTACCAGAAGCATCCTGACATATACATAAGGTTCGCGGTAGCAGGCATCTGCGTTTTCATGCTCCTGCTTCATGCCGCCTCCAATAACCCTGTAACCATGATACTTCTCTGCGTGTTATGGGGCTTCGCAATCAATTTCTACAATCTGTCCTTCCAGTCAGAGATAATTCGCAACGCACCCAAGGGGACAGCCGTGGCCATGTCCATTTATTCCGGGATATACAATGTGGGTATCGGTGCAGGCGCGCTCATCGGAGGATATGTCTGCTCGGGAATCTCTATTTCAGGTGTAGGCTATATCGGCGGGGCAATCGCCATGATAGCGGCCGTGATATGCTTCAGGCGGATGCCTAAAATTCACACTTGAAACTCACAAGGAAGCTCGTCCCGTATATTGAACTGAAGCCGGAGACCACCTGGTTTTCCTCAATGAGTGTAAACCAGGTGTTGTTGCTGTCCAGGATATCGTGACAGTCAAAACCGAGCTCAAAAGTCCTCTCCCTGCCGAATTTCCACGACACCCCGGCGTTCAGCAGCTCCCTGCTGTAGCCAGGAGCTATATCGGAATCCGTCTCCATCAGGCTCCATGTGAAATCCGTCTTCAGCCACAGTATCTTGAAGAGATTTACCCTGAGCCGGCAGTCAAGGTCTTCCGACAGGGAACGGTACACCCTTTCCCCGTCCAGCAGATTAGGTCCGAAGGCAGTGACGGAATTCAATGTCACGTCGGCATATTTCAAAATTGTGGAACTGATGTCCAGCGACACCGCTGCGGAACGTGTTTCCGTCGTGTGGAAAGTGTCTCCCGTCATGAAGGGGGACTTCCGCCACAAGAATGTAGGGCCTACACCCAGAGTCGTGTTGAGAGATGAAAGATAGGAGGACCACCTCAGCCGCGACGTAAGACTGCTCATGCCGTTGACATTGACAGGAGTGGAAAGCTGGGAGCCGGCCGGTGCATTGCAGCCGTATTCCGGGAGCCAGGTGTCCTCGCTGAAATAGACAGTCTTGCGTACAGCGGCATCCTGTGTATGTGAATACATCAGGAGCATTTGCAACGAACCTGAGACCTTGGGGAAAGTGATGTTCATATTCATGGTCAGGTTCCGGTTTATCGCCTGCTTAAGTCCGGGATTGCCCGCAATGATGAAAAGCGGGGATGAGTCATCCAGCATTTTCCTTGTTTCTTCAACCGAGGGGATGACCTGCTCCTCGGAATAAATCATGTTGAAATTCAGTCTCGTCCCGCTGTAGTTCATCCTGACGTATGGGGAAACATGCCGGTAAACCCTGTCATACAGCAGGGTTTCAGGGAAACGGTCTTCCCTGACCTGAGATGCTGTATTGTATTCGACGTTGACATCCATGCTGAAATTTTTCTTCCTGCTGCGGAAGGTGAGCCCTGCAGAAACCATGTTGTCCATGGCAATATGGCAGTAGTCGTATGTGTCCAATGTGTCGGTCCACCCCTTCAGCCTGTCGAAAGACAGTCTTTTCCGGTTTGAAATACCGGCATTGAACTGATACTTCAGCATCATTGTGAACATATCCGAGAAAGGTTCCTCATATATGGTGGAAAATTTGAAATGCCCTGCATCTTCCCTCATCTTGCGCCTCATCCACTGCGGGACTGTGGTGACTGCCGAGGTATCCACCCTGTGGCTGTACCCGTCGTCAGCTCCGTATCCCCCGGCTGCGGCAAATTCCAGGGAACGGCCCTTCTTCCGGAAATTGTGCCTGAACGACACCTTGGCAGTTCCGCTGAAACTGTCCGAACCTCCCGGACCGCTGATGTCTGAAGACGAACCGGTTCCGTCTGTCATGACGAGAGTCCTGTCCTGGCTGTCATTGCCCATATGGATGTAATTGAGGGAAAGTGCGATGTCGAGAGAATTGTTTTCACCGAGAGCCCACCCCATAGTGCCGTTGTAGCCGACGGTCAGGGTTCTGTCGCCCGTCAGGCTGGTGATTTCGGTCTCCTTTTCATCAAACAAACCGGTATCGGTATATGTGGTTCTGGTGTAGCGTTCTGTCCTGACATCGTCGTAAGAAACCCTCAGAAGATGTGAATAATTGTTTTTGAACCGCTTGAAATTCCGGGTGGAGAAAAGCAGATTTACGTTCCGGGACGGTGTCTGCCGGGGAGACAATTCTTTCTGATTGTGCCCTATCGACGCATTGAGACTGTATGACGGCATGTCCACACCGAAACGGTCATAGTCCAGTCCTGCCCCGGCTGTAATCTCCATATCCCCTTCCATGTTCCTGTCTTTGAATACGCCTGCAGCTGCGCTGAAAAGTCTCCTCCTGACAATATCCACAGGTTTCTTCGTCTCGATATCCACGACCCTCTCTTTCATGCCCAGGGTGTCCGCTTCCAGCAGGCGGGTCTGGTCATACTGGTCATAAACCTTTACCTTCCTGACCTCGTCAGATTTGACGAGTTCCATCGCTGCCCCCATGTCCGAATGGAACATGGCCGTCCCGTTCAGGAGAATTTTGCTGACAGGCTGCCCGTTTGCATAGAGCTTTCCGTCTGCAAGTGATATCCCCGGAAGTTTCCTCAGGAGGCTTGCAAGATTGTCCCCTTCAATGGAAGAATATGCGGAAGCGTTGAAAATCGTGGTGTCGCCGCGGACAACCATGGCAACTGCATCGGCCCGGACGATTATTTCAGCGAGCTGCTCCGGGTCCTCCTCCATCAATGCCTTGAACCGCAGGAAATGCCTGTGTACATAATTGTGGGTAAGGGTCTTGTACCCGAGGAATGATATTGTCAGAATCAGGGTGTCCTTGTCCTCTGCGAAAGGGATTCCTGAGAAGAATGTGTTGCCGTAGTTGTCGGTCACCGATTCAAGCGTGTCCTTGCCGCAGGACAGGAAAACCACGGCTCCGCCCAAAGGCTGGCCTGTCGCCTTGTCTCCCACACCGATGGTCATGACTGATTCCTCTCCGGGGGACGACAGGAAAGTGTCGAGTTCACTGACCTGAGACAACATCGGCAATGCTGCAGACAGCTGTATGAGAATCAGGAACAGTCTTTTCATCTTTTATCCACACTTTGCAAGGCAAACTCAGAAGCCACCAGTCGTCATAACCACAACAGATGTAAAATTACAAAAACAATCCGATTGCTGCAAGAGGGCAGAACGGTTGTCTATCAATTTCACCTGCCCTTAGAGTTGTGTTGAAATTTAGTTGGATATATTTCCTGAACCACGGAAACCGGTTGGATTTCGAGATGTCCTTCCGGCGGGACGAAAACAGCAACTTGCAGTTCCTGCATTTTAACCTCTGTATACCATTGCGGATGCCCCATTTGATCACGTCCAGCGACCCGCATTGCGGGCACCGCTGACGCCTCCTTATTTTTGCCTTATCTCTCATTAGATGAAACGCGTTTCATCTAATCTCTATATTTTACAGAATTTTAACAAGTTACAGAGACTTTGCCAACCATTTTTGTCAATTATACCTGAATGAGCGGAAAACGAGATTAGCTCGCTGCGCTTCCTTTTCTCGAACCCCCTCGCCGGGGTGGCACTTTCATTCAGGCCGCCATTGAGCTTCGCTCATGCTCCTTTCTGTTTAGGTAATGTGGACATTTTTAGTTGGTGAGGCGGACAAAACCAGTTGGTGACAGAAATTGAATAATTCAAATTTAGGT
>CALVDM010000038.1 GCA_944326335.1 uncultured Bacteroidales bacterium | reverse complement strand
ATTAAACAAATTGGAGATAAGCTAACACGTTTAACAGGCCTTCTTGCCTAAAATTCTAACTGGCTATTCTCCGAAAATCAGGAGTTGTAGTCTGATTCAGCCTTTAGATATTATCTAGACCAAAAGTTAGTTCACTACAACTCCTTCTTTCTCAAATTTAATCCTTGATTTATAAATGCAAAACTAAACGACCAAAAGCCACTTTTGGGTCACCTCCTTTTCAATGGTTTCGAGTCTGCTCCTGAAGCAGACTGATTCCTTTTTCAGGCTGGTGCATTTTGCAAAGTTAAAAGCGGCGGAATTTGACATAACGAGCATAAACATCCAGCGCAAATTGACAAAATGGGCGCAAAACTTTTAGTGGATACCGACAAAAACACTATATTTGCGCTATATGTCAACGACTATGGAGAAAAATGCAATATTATTCAAGCGCAAGATGTACGACCGATTGCTTAAATGGAAGAGGGAGCGGAATGGAGAATCCGCAATTCTTATACAGGGAGCAAGACGAATCGGAAAGTCCACGCTTGCAGAAGAGTTTGCTCGTAATGAGTATGAGTCCTATATTTTCATCGACTTTGCCATTGCACCGGTAGAAGTACGGGAACTTTTTAATGATATATCAGACCTGAACTATATATTTCTTCGGCTGCAACTTATCTATCGTGTGCAGTTAATTGAACGCAAGTCTGTAATCATATTCGATGAGATACAAAAAGCTCCTTTGGCTCGTCAGGCTATCAAACATTTGGTTAAAGACCGTCGATACGACTATATCGAGACCGGTTCACTCATTACCGTTCACAAGAGCAGTCAGGATATCCTGCTGCCGAGTGAGGAGACGCGGGTCGATATGTTTCCTATGGACTATGAGGAGTTTCGCTGGGCGTTGGGCGACACCGCAACAATACCGTTGCTGCGCACGGCATTTGAAAAACGCATACCGTTAGGCGATGCCGTTCATCGGAGAATGATGCGCGATTTCCGCTTGTATATGCTGGTTGGAGGTATGCCTAAAGCCGTAGCAGAGTATATCAAGACGAATAATCTCGGAGCGGTAGATTTAGTAAAGCGGGATATTGTCTCGTTGTACGAAGAAGATCTTTGGAAGTTGGATGATACCGGCAAAGCAACCGCATTGTATGATGCCATACCTGCACAGTTGAGTAAGAATGCCTCGCGGTATCAAATAGCATCGGCTATACCCGGCGAAAGAGCAGGGCGGGTTGCAGGCGCGGTCAAAATGATGAATGATTTCATGTCAGTAAATGTTGCATATCATTCCAATGACCCGAATGTCGGACTGGCCCTTACAATGGATAATGAACGCTTTAAGATATATGCGTCCGATACCGGAATGTTTGTAACACTGGCTTTCAAGGACAAGGACTTTACGGACAACATTATTTATGAAAAACTGCTGAACGACAAACTCAGCACTAACTTAGGCTATGTTTATGAGAATGTTATAGCCCAGATGTTGAGGTCTGCTGGCAAGCAGTTGTTTTATCATACGATACCGACCCCGGATGGAAAGAAATACTATGAAATAGATTTCTTGATAGCAGAGGAGCATAAAATATCGCCGATTGAAGTGAAGTCATCCGGCTATAAATCGCATACCTCGTTGGATGTTTTCTGCGATAAGTTCTCCGACCGCGTGCAGAACAAGTATGTTATCTACACTAAAGACCTGAAACGCGAGCAAGGGATTGACTATATCCCCGTATATATGACGATGTTTTTGTGATTTTAACAATAACGCATTGAGTTATGGGTAAGCTGTTGGATTATATAGCAAGGGAAACACAAGGCGAATGCTTTGCATCATTCAAGTATTGCTATGACAATATGTTACCCTTTCTTGATGGTTCGCGCCGGGTTTATTATTCATTATCCTTTCATTATTGAAGTACAGATACCATTTGATGGTGTCCAGTGACCCGCATTCCGGGCACCGCTGACGCCTCCTTATTTTTGCCTTATCTCTCATTAGATGAAACGCGTTTCATCTAATTAACTGTAATATATTCAATATTAAAATATTATACCTGATGTTAACAACCATTTTTGTCCACATTACCGGCGAGGCTACGGCTAAGACACGAAAAAAGCACTTGCAATTTTGCTGCAAGTGCTTGATTTTCAATCTTTTTGACTCCGCTCCTGAACCAGGACTTGAACCTGGGACCCTCTGATTAACAGTCAGATGCTCTAACCAACTGAGCTATTCAGGAATTTATCATGTCTTCCCGGAATGAGAAGTATTTCTCTTTCGGGATTGCAAAGGTACAACAATATTTCTTTCCTGCAAATTTTTTTCTTTGTTTTCCCTATATTTGTGAAAAATTTTCATGACCCGTAAAAACTCGTCGAATTTATGGATATCGATCTTTTGTCTAAGATGGTCAAGGAACTGATTCTTGACAGGGACAGGGTAGTGCTGCCAGGCCTCGGGACATTTGTGGCAGAGATGGTGCCCGCTTCGTTTTCCGATAAGGGCTACACCATAAATCCTCCGTACCGGAGACTCTATTTCAGGGCAAGGACGGACGGTGACGAGTCGCTTGCGGAAATGTATGCCGAGTCCAACAATGTTTCAAAAGAGGTCGCATCGAAGATACTGTCGGATTTCATATCCGGGCTGAAAGGCGTGCTCCAGGAAAAGAAGACCGTCATATTCCCCGGGCTCGGCAGGCTGAGGGCTACCAGGGAGAACAATTTCTTCTTTGTGCCTGACGAAGACCTGGACATCTACCCGGAAGGTTTCGGCCTGGCCCCGATTTCCCTGAAGACCCATCAGGAGACAAAGGCTGAGCTTTCGGCTGCAGTGGAAGAACTCGAATCGATTATGAACGGTGAAGACCCGGAACCGAAAGACGCGCCAGTTCCCGAGGAAGTCCCGGCAGCGGACGGAGCATCCATCGGAGGCGATGCCGGGCAAGAGGCCTCGCCTGAGGCGCAGGTGGCGGAAGGGACTCCGCGCCGTACCGGCAGGGCAGTACGGGCAGTAGCCCTGTCCGTTGCCGTCATCCTTATTCTCGTGCTTCTCTACATGGTCCTCGGAAGGCTTTGCCCGGGATTGTTCGACAGCATGCTTTATGACAAGGAACAGCTGCGTGTCCTTGAATATCTGGCCGAGTGACCGGACCTTTTGTTTCTTGGAAATAAAATGCTATTTTTGCGCGCTGAAAAGTTTGCGCAGTCTCTATGGATAATGTCTACGTTCAAAGCTTGAGAATACCATGTTATGACACCGACGGAGCGCAGATGCTGAAGCCTGTGTCTTTCATGAATTACGCCCAGGAAATCGCCAACTGCCATGCCTCGGTCCTCGGTTTCGGTTACGATGACCTCATCAGGACAAGGACTGCATGGGTCCTTTCGAGAATGCATATCAGGTTCAACAGGATGCCTCTGTGGAGGGACAATGTCAAGCTCAGTACATGGCACAAAGGCCCTGAAGGCCTGTTCTACATCAGGGATTTCAGACTTGCCGATGCGGATGGCGGGGAAGACCTCGTCGTGGCTACCACATCATGGGTTGTCCTCAACATAGACACACGGCATTTCTCCCGTGAAGTCTTGCTTGACGAGGACAGTGTCTGCAGGGACAACGCTCTCACCCCCTCATGCGGAAAGATAAGGATACCGTCAGGAACGGATATGAAATTCGTCACCGGACACACTGTCTCGTATTCTGACCTGGACCTGAATGGCCATGCCAACAATGCGATGTATCTCTTGTGGGCCATGGATGCAATCGACAGGGATGTCACACTCTCCACTCCGCTCAAGGAGGTGAAGATAAACTTCAACCATGAGGTGAAGGCCGGGGACTGCGTCGGTATCCATGTATGCGGGACAGATGTGCCGGAAGGCAGGAAATTCCTGGTGGAAGGACGCACTGGCGGGCAGGAGAACAAATCCTCCTTCCTCGCCGAATTGTTGTTTTGACTACAGAAAAACAGGATATTATGCATGATTTATTTTTTGGCCAGGGTACGGGACATTCCATAATGCTTCTGGCATTTGTCATAGCAGTAGGCCTTCTGCTGGGAAAAATCAAGGTGAAGGGCGTTTCTCTCGGGTCCACCTGGATTCTTTTCGTCGGTATCCTCATGAGCCATTTCGGATTCCGCGCAGATGCCTCGCTTCTCCACTTCCTGAAGGAATTCGGCCTCATACTGTTCGTCTTCTCGATAGGACTGCAGGTCGGCCCCGGATTCTTCCATTCGTTCAAGAGCGGAGGGCTCAAACTCAACCTGCTTGCTGTTGCACTGGTCCTGCTGGCAGTGGTGACGACGTATGTCATCCATCTCGTGACCAGGGAAAGTCTCGTGACCCTCACCGGCGTGATGTCGGGTGCCGTGACCAATACTCCGGGTCTCGGTGCTGCGCAGCAGACTTTCCTCGATGCCACTTCCGGCTCTTTCGTGCATGAGATAGCTTCTTCGGAGACTGCGTCCTCGCTTGCATCCGGCTATGCGGTCGCCTATCCGATAGGCGTGCTCGGGGTGATACTCGTCCTGATGCTCACAAAAGCGATATTCAAGATAGACCTCAAGAAAGAAGCGGACATACTCGACAGCAAGGAGATGGGCATGGATTCCCCTCTCCGCCTGTCGTTCTGCATAAAGAATCCGGCAGTGTTCGGCAAGACCATACTCGAGACAAGCAAGTCCATAGAGAACAAGTTCATCATCTCGAGAGTGTTCCGCGACGGGGCAGTGATAGTGCCGGTGGCCCAGACTGTTCTCCATGAAAACGATGATGTGCTCGTGGTGACCGCCCAGAACTCCGTCGATGCGGTGACTGTGCTGTTCGGAGAGCAGATAGACATGCCCAAGGAAGCGTGGGACAAGATTGACGCATCCATGTCCGTGCGGAAGGTGACTATCACAAGGACATCCATGACCGGCAAGAAACTGAAGGACCTGAAGATACGGACGAACTACGGAGTCAGCATCACAAGGGTGAGCCGCGGAGGCATGGACCTCGTGGCCAACCCGGACATGGTGGTGCAGATGGGCGACACCCTGCTTGTCGTTGGACATGACGCAGACATAAACAAGGTGGCCAAGTTCGTCGGCAACTCCAGGGCAGGGCTCAACCACCCGAACCTTATCCCGATTTTCTTCGGCATCGCCCTCGGCGTACTTTTCGGCTCACTCCCGATAATGATTCCCGGGATACCGCAGGCCATAAAGCTCGGTCTGGCAGGAGGCCCTCTCATCATAGCCATCCTCATAGGATATTTCGGCCCTATGCTCAAGATTACCACATACACCACGATGAGTGCCAACCTGATGCTCAGGGAGATAGGCATATCCATCTTTCTTGCTGCAGTTGGGCTCGGGGCAGGTGAGACGTTCGTCAGTTCGATTGTCGGCGGAGGTTACTGGTGGATTCTCTACGGAGCCTTGATAACCCTTATCCCTACAGCCCTCATAGCCATACTCGGGAGACTCGTGTTCAAGCTGAACTTCTACCAGATATGCGGCCTCGTGTCCGGCGGGTGCACGAATCCTCCGGTGCTTGCCTTCGCGCAGAACGCATACGGTACTGACTACACTTCCGTCAGCTATGCCACCGTATATCCTCTGTCCATGTTCATGAGGGTGCTTGTAGCGCAGATACTGATACTCATAGCCGTAGCATGAACACGATGACTGATGCCGATATGACCGGAGGCCAGGTGAGGGAGATAACGGACTTCATCGCGAAATACCTGTCCTACATGCTCGGTGCCGGCGTACACACTTCAAGGGTTGTCAGGAACAGCAAGCGCATAGGGGAGGCCCTTGGTGTGGACGTGAGCGTGCACACATCACAGAAAACCGCAACCCTGACCGTGAAGGAGAAGGGAGGGACGCACATGGACACCATGGTTGTGGACATCCCGGCTTTCCCGATAAGTTTCGAGTGGAACGCCGACCTCAGCGCATTGAGCTGGGCCGCTCATGACAAGGCCATGACTCTCGACGAAATCAGGGCGAAGTTCGACAGCCTCGTCTCCAAGCCAGGCATGAACCCCGTCTTCGTGCTGTTCATGGTATCACTCGCAAACGCCTCGTTCTGCAGGCTTTTCGGCGGAGACATGCTTGCCATGCTCGTCACATTCACTGCCACGATGATAGGATTCTTCACAAGGCAGCATCTGACCAAGAAGAAAGTGAACCATTACATAGTGTTCATCGTGTCGGCATTCGTGGCTTCAATATGTGCTTCATCGTCGCTCGCACTCGGCATAGATACGGCTGAGATAGCCCTTGCCACGAGCGTTCTGTACCTTGTCCCGGGAGTGCCGCTTATCAACGGCCTTATAGACATCACGGACGGGCATATCCAGATAGGAATCAGCCGTCTGGTCAACGCCTTCATGCTGATTGTGTGCATTGCGATAGGCATGTCCCTTACCCTGATTCTCGTAAAAGACAGTCTGCTATGAGTCTCTTCATTGACATATTGTCCGACGGCCTTTTTGCGGCTGTCGCAGCGATGGGATTCGGTTCCATATCGGACCCTCCGCTCAGAGCCTTCCCGTATATCGCGATACTTGCAGCCCTTGGTCATGCCGCAAGGTTCTGCCTCATGACATTGTGCGGTGTGGATATCGTTTCCGCCTCGCTTGTCGCGGCATTCATCATAGGTTCCGGCAGCGTATATTTCGGGAAGAAGGTGGCATGTCCGATGACGGTGCTCTATATTCCGGCCCTGCTTCCCATGGTACCTGGAACGTATGCATACAAGACAGTCTTCTCGCTGATAATGTTCTTTCAGGAAATATCATCACCGACAAAAGGCAGCGGATATCTCCAGGAGATGATTTTCAACGGGGCCGTCTCGTTCAGCGTCCTGTTCATGCTTGCCGTGGGGGCCACGGTTCCTGTGTTCCTTCTCAGGGAACGGGCAAACTCAATGACCAGGGGGTCGAGATTCATATAATCAATGCTGGTAAGATGAAAGAAATAGTGTGGGAATCCATTGCCGGATACAATGCCGCGACATGGCCATGGCAGATAGCCCTGGCCGCAGTGGCGTATTTCCTTGCCGCTGTCCTGTTCTTCCGCCCGTGCACGTGGGCGAAAATCGCCATGAAGGTGTTCATGGTGGCCGTGTCCTTGTGGATAGCCTTCGTATATTACATGACGTTCGGTTCGGCGAGGGACTATTCCAACATAATGACGATTTTCTGGTGCATGATGGCCTTGACATGGATATACGACATAGCCACGCATTTCTCCTCTTTCCAGAGGTCAGGCAGGTTCACGGCGGCAGGTATTGTCATCCTTTTCCTTCCGCTGGCATACCCTCTCGTGTCGCTGGCGAGGGGGATGGCGTTCCCGGAGATGGCCACCCTCCTCCCGAGTTCCGTGGCCCTGTTCATGCTGGGGATGCTGATGACATTCAACCGGAAGATAAATTTCTTCGCATTCATCTTCATCCTGCACTGGTCGGTGATAGCAATATCGAAGATAGGAGCTTACGACCTCCCGGAAGACGCGCTGCTCGCGGCGGCATGCATACCTTCGATGGCCATATTCTTCATCCGTTCCATGAACAACCTCACAAAGGAATGCAAGCCGTCCATAAAGGCTGTCAAGGCTTTGATTCTGTCGGTCACACTGGCTCTCACAGCATGCATGGTGCTTGTCCTTGTGTGAAGAAATTCAATATATCATGTTCGAACTGACATATCCGCAGGAGCCTGCCCCCGTACTGCCTCCGTTCTCGATTGACACGAGGGACATGAAGGCTTCCGAGTATTTCCCGGTCATAGAGCCTTCTGGCATGGTGGTCGCCAGGGCAAGCCGTGAGTATTGCCACGGAGGGGCGAAGCCGCTGCATCCGGTCGTGCATCTTCATGTAATAGACAGGTACGGAAAACTGTATCTGCAGAAAAGGTCTGCCCACAAGGATATCCAGCCGGGAAAGTGGGACACTGCCGTAGGCGGCCACGTGGACTATGGCGAGAGCATAATCGAGGCTCTGTTCCGCGAGGCTTCTGAGGAACTCGGCTTCAGGGATTTCAATCCTGTCCATATCCTGTCTTACGTGTTCGAGTCTGAAATAGAGAAGGAGATGGTGAATGTGTTTGCGGCAGTCGGCAACTTCTCCCTTCATCCGGACATGGACGAAGTCGAGGAAGGACGTTTCTGGGAAATCAAAGAAATAGAGGAAAACTTTGGAAAGTCCGTCTTTACTCCTAACTTTGAGAAAGAGTTTTCCATGATTGGCGGCAGGCTTGTCGCCTTGTTGTGATTCCAGACACGATTCGTATGCATGATATAGAATGCCTGCTTTCCTATGGCCCGTCATTGGGGTCGTCTGCTGTCCTGAAAGACATTGCAGGCCGTCTTTCGGGCAGATATGTGCTTCTCTACACCAGATGCGGACAGCCGGAGATGGGGGAGCGGGCCCTCGACCGTATTGCGGCAATCGCCGACGACACCGGAGCAGACATGCTCTATTCCGATTATTTCGAACTTGTCCCGGGGGAGGGCGGCCGTCAGGTGCGCAGGAGGCATCCGCTCATAGACTGCCAGTATGGTTCCCTCAGGGACGATTTCGATTTCGGCCCTGTCCTCGTATTCCGCACCTCCTCTTTCAGGGAGGCTGTACGCAACCTTCCTGACGGCTACAAATACGGCGCACTCTATGCCGTGAGGCTTTCCATGAAGAATACAGTGCATGTGGGCGAATACCTCTACACGGCGGTGGAGACGGATATGAGAAAGTCCGGAGAAAAGCAGTTCGATTATGTGGACCCCAGAAACAGGGATGTGCAGATCGAGATGGAGGAGATATGTACCTGGCACCTAAAGCGGATAGGGGCATATCTTTCCCCGTGCTCGAGGAAGGCTCTCCCTCCGCTGGAGAAGGCTGTCGGGGAGGAGGTGACAGCGTCCGTAGTCATCCCGGTCTATAACAGGGCGGAGAGCGTGGCGGATGCCGTGAAAAGTGCCCTTTCCCAGAAATGCCCGTTCAGGTACAATGTGCTCGTGGTGGACAACCACTCCACAGACGGGACCACGGAAATCCTTGCGGAGATGGCTTCGGAAGACGGCAGGCTTGTCCATATCGTGCCGGAAAGGACTGACCTCGGAATAGGAGGCTGCTGGAACGCGGCCATATACGACAGGCGGTGCGGCCGTTTTGCGGTCCAGCTCGACAGCGACGACGTGTATTCCGGTGACGATGTCCTTGCGAGGATAGTGGAGGAATTCGGCCGGCAGGACTGCGCGATGGTTGTCGGGACATATCTCATGACCGATTTCTCTCTGTCACCACTTCCCCCTGGTGTCATTGACCACAGGGAGTGGACAGACGCCAACGGGGTGAACAATGCGTTGAGGATAAACGGTCTCGGTGCTCCGAGAGCTTTCCGTACCGACATATTGAGGAAATTCGGATTCCCGGACACGAGCTACGGTGAGGACTATGCCGTGGGGCTGAGGATAGGACGCGAGTACAAGATAGGCAGGATATATGATGTCCTGTATCTCTGCAGACGGTGGAAGGGCAATTCCGATGCGGCCCTCGACATCACGAAAGTCAATGCGAACAATCTCTACAAGGACAGGCTCAGGACATGGGAGATAGAGGCGAGGATAAGGTACAACAACGCTTTGAAAAACCAGGGGGAAAGTGAAAGAGATTGACAAGTTCATAAACGACCAGCTGTCGCAGTGGCCTGCGGCCTGCGGAAATTTCCGGGCGCTGAGGAAAGTGAAGACCAGACGCATCGTGACCGGAGGCCTTGAGGTGGTGCTCCAGCACAATCCGGCAAGGATTGTGTCGTCTGCGGCGAATACCGACCCTGATGCGATAAGGCACAGGAAATGCTTCCTCTGCAGGGCCTCGAGGCCAAAGGAACAGTTCTCCCTTGATTTCGAAGGACGGAAAGGCAGGAAATACGATATCCTCCTGAACCCCTATCCCATCTTCAGGAATCATCTTGTCATAGCGTTGGCGGAGCATTCTCCGCAGTCCATCTGGCGGCGGTATGTGGACATGCTGGATCTTGCCTCGAAATTCCGTGATTATATAGTCTTCTACAACGGTCCGCAATGCGGGGCCTCGGCTCCGGACCACCATCATTTCCAGGCGGCATCCCGAGGTCAGATGCCTCTGGAGCTGGATGTTGACAGTCTTCTGGACAACCGTGGGAACAGCGGCGGGGACGGATTGCGCTATCTTTCCTCCGTACTCGATGCGGAGCTCTTCCTGTACGGGAAATATCTTCCCGGCATATTCGTTATAAGGGGAACCACCTCCAAGTCCGTGGCCAAGCAGTTCTACAGGCTTCTCGACTGTGCCTTGTGGAACAGGGAGTCGCAGCCGGAACCGTTATGCAATGTATTCGCATGGTACAGCAGCGGAGAATACCGCTCGATAGTGGTGTTCCGCTCATCTCACAGGTCCAGCCATTATTTCTCCGACGGCCCGGACCACCTCACCATGAGCCCCGGCTGTGCCGACATGGCAGGTCTGCTTGTGGTCCCGGTGGAGCAGGAATTTGCCGGAATAGACAGGCCGCTTCTCGAATCCATGCTCTCGGAAGTCTCCATCGGCAGGAAAGGAGAGGCCCTTATGGTGGAGAGACTGACCCGCGGACAGCGGAAGGTCGAGGTCGGCATAATGTCAGGGAAGATGCTCAGGTTCGAGATATTGACGGACGGGGCCGGACCGAGGACAGCTCTTTACAGGGACGGGAAAATAGAATACGACGGATATCTGTACGATGAGCTGTTCTTCGAGGAGAGGACACTGTCCACAATGTTCGCGGAACCTTCCTTCGTGCTTTATGATGTCACGATAGGCGCAGGATTCCACTGGGAACGGAAGGAAGTGCAGAAATTCGCCGGCGCGCTTAAAATAATGATAGACGGGGACAGGCTCACGGCCGTGAATATCGTCGGCATTGAAGATTATCTTGTAAGTGTCATATCTTCCGAGATGAAATCTACAGCCCCGCTGGAGTTCCTGAAGGCTCATGCCGTGATCTCGAGGTCATGGCTGCTGAAACAGATGCAGGGGCGCGGTCCGCGCCGGGCCGTGGCGGAGAAGGTTCCCGGGAATGCAGGGGAGGACTGTTTCGTAAGATGGTACGACAGGACTGACCATGACCTGTTCGATGTCTGTGCTGATGACCATTGCCAGAGATATCAGGGGCTTACCAGGGCCTTGTGCGACGGGGCGAGAGTCGCAGTGGATACCACTTGGGGCCAGGTGCTCGCGTACGGAGGGGAAATCTGCGACGCGAGATTCTCCAAATGCTGCGGAGGTGTGATGGAAAGGTTCAGCACATGCTGGGACGACCATGACCCTGACTATCTTCAAGGGTTGAACGACAGTTTCCCGGAAAAGCCGCTCCCGTTCTCGGGAGAGGTTTCGTTCAGGGACTGGCTTCTCGGCGGTGACAGTGATGCGTTCTGCGCCAGGGCCACTCCCGGTTTTCTTGCCGATGTCCTCAATTCATACGACCTGGAGACCACTGATTTCTTCAGGTGGCAGACCGTATGCACGAGAGCCGGACTGTCATCCGTCATCATGGAGAAATCCGGTGTGGACATAGGTGAGATACAGGCTCTTGTCCCTCTTGAAAGAGGAACGTCAGGAAGGATTTCCCTGCTCCGGGCCGTGGGGTCGCGAAGGAGCGTGGTGTTCGGGAAGGAGCTGGAAATAAGGAGGGTGCTGTCCGTGTCGCACCTGAAGAGTTCGGCATTCGTGGTGGACTATCTGGACCGGGACGGGAATGTGCTCCCGGAACAGGAGGTGAGGGCGGCAGCTTTGGCCGGAAAGCACACTGAATTTGAAAAGATTCTTCTCAGGGGTGCAGGATGGGGACACGGTGTGGGCCTGTGCCAGGTTGGGGCAGCCGTAATGGCCAGGGAAGGCCATGACTACAAGGAGATTCTGGAACATTATTATCCCGGTGCAACAGCATCCACAGCAGAATGAAAGGCAAGACACGGAGCGCATGGGCATGGGTCCCGACATTGTATTTTGCCGAGGGTATCCCGTATTTCATAGTCAACACCATATCGGTCATAATGTTCAAGAAGATGGGCATGTCCAACGGAGATGTGGCGATGTTCACCGGACTGTTGAACATACCGTGGGCCATAAAGCCGCTGTGGAGTCCTTTTGTGGACATACTCAGGACCAAACGCTGGTGGGTGGTGACAATGCAGGCTGTGGCCTCCGCGGCATTCGCGGCCATGGCTTTCTCCCTTCCGCATCCTTCCGCCGAGGTGATAGCGTCCGGGAATGCCCCCGTGTCACTTTTCGTGGTCACCCTCGTGCTGTTCTGGATTACGGCTTTCGCTTCCGCCACACACGACATAGCGGCCGACGGGTTCTACATGATAGCCCTCGATTCCAACAGGCAGTCACTGTTCGTGGGCATAAGGAGCACGTTCTACCGTCTTGCATCCATATTCGGACAGGGAGTGCTTGTGGTGATTGCCGGAATACTCGAATCCTCGACCGGGAACATACCGCAGGCCTGGTTCATCACCCTGCTTGCATGCGGCGTTATCTTCTCCTGCATCACCATATACCATTCGGTGATGCTTCCGGCGGAAACCGTCCCTGCAAGGGCAGTCGAGTTGCGTAAAGAGCCTGTCTCTGTCCGGGTCAGGATGATAATGAAGGAGTCGTGGCGGACATTGTCGACTTTCTTCAGGAAGAGATATGTCTGGATATCGATAGTGTTCATGCTTCTGTACAGGCTCCCGGAGGCCTTCCTCATAAAGATGATGAATCCGTTCCTGCTCGACCCGGTGAGTTCCGGAGGGCTCGGCCTCTCCACTGAAAGCGTAGGAATCGTGTACGGGACGATAGGTGTGGCAGCCCTCACGGCAGGGGGCATAATCGGCGGCATAGCAGCTTCCAAACTCGGTCTGAAGAGGTCGCTGTGGCCTATGGCCCTGAGCATGACATTGCCTTGCCTCACATTCGTCTATCTGAGCATGGCGCAGCCCCAGAGCCTTGCGGTAATCAGCCTGTGCGTGCTCATAGAGCAGCTCGGCTACGGTTTCGGTTTTACTGCATACATGCTTTACATGATATATTTTTCCGAAGGGGAGTTCAAGACTTCACACTATTCACTCTGTACGGCTTTCATGGCCCTGAGCATGATGCTCCCCGGCATGGTGGCCGGTTATCTCCAGGAGTGGCTCGGATATGTGGACTTCTTCTGGATGGTGATGCTGTGCTGTGTGGCGACCATCGCCGTCACAGCCTGCATAAAGGTTGAGCCATCCTTCGGAAAGAAATCCTCCGATGATGAAAGATAAACTGTCAGATATGTTTACAAGCAGAGCACTCATAGCCACGGTCCTGTCCGTGATTCTCCTTATGTCGCACGTGCCGTCTTCTGATGCGGCGTCAAGAAAGAAGCCCGACGTACTCCCGGGCATAGAGGTCCTCGAGAAAAAAGGCTTCCCCGGATTGAAGGGGAAGAATGTGGGCCTTGTCACGAATCCGAGCGGTGTGGACAGGAACCTGCGTTCCACGATAGACATACTTTTCAATGCTCCGGAAGTGAATCTGGTGGCATTGTTCGGTCCCGAGCATGGTGTCAGGGGAGACGTCCAGGCCGGCGGCAAGGTCTCCGACAATGTTGACGAGGCCACGGGACTTCCGGTGTATTCGCTCTACGGGGCCACAAGGAAACCTGCAAGGGAGATGCTCGAAGGCATAGACATCATGGTCTATGACATCCAGGATGTCGGAGCCCGTTCCTACACCTTCATAAGCACACTCGGGCTGGTGATGGAGGCCTGTGCCGAAGCCGGTATCGAGGTTATGGTCCTTGACAGACCCAATCCCCTCGGCGGGAACAAGATAGAGGGCAGCTATGTCGAGGACGGCTTCTTCTCTTTTGTGAGCCAGTACCGGATTCCGTACGTTTACGGGCTCACCGTCGGGGAACTTGCCCTCATGCTGAACGGGGAGGGGCTTAACCGTGGGCAGCTCGGGGACAGGGAGCAGCCGGCCGTGTGCAAGCTGACGGTAATCCCCATGGAGGGATGGCGCAGGAGCATGACATACGGGGACACCGGCCTTCCATGGGTGCTTCCGTCTCCGAACATTCCCTGGTCATCTTCTCCGATGAATTACTGCGCAGCCGGTATCTGCGGGGAGCTTTACGGATTCCTGAACATAGGCATAGGCTACACCCTGCCTTTCCAGGTGTTTGCAGAGGAGTGGATTGATGCGGTGAGACTCAAGGAGTATCTCGATTCGATGCGTCTGCCCGGGGTGTCTTTCCGCACAATATGGTTCAAGCCGACCTCCGGCAGGTCTGCAGGCAGACGCCTGCAGGGCGTCCAGTATTTCTTCACCGACTATGACGCAGCGAGAATCACGGAAGTGCAGTTCCGGGTCATGGAGGCCATTGCTGCCCTATATCCGGACAAAAAGCCGTTCGAGGTCGCCGACGGCATCGGCCTTTTCGACAAGGTGTGCGGGTCCTCGAAAATCCGGGAGATGTTCTCCGCCACCTACAGGTTCAGCTCCATCGAGGCATTCTGGAGAAAGGACGAGGATGCCTTCCGCAAGCTGTCTTCAAGATACCACCTGTACAGATAGTGCCATTCCGTTCTTTAACTTTTTCTTAACTTCAGTTAACATCTTTGTAATTTATCCGTAAAAAAATCGCCATTTTCGAACTATACCTTTGCCGCCGGAAAAAATTTGAAAGTGGTGAAAAAACTGAGTATTGTTCTGGCAATCGCTGTTTCTATATTATGCCAGAACGCCGTCGGGAAGACGATGGACGCACCTGTGGAAGACGGTGCATTTCTTAAAGGTATAGTCATTGACGCAGACACCGGAGAGCCGCTCATCGGAGCTGCCATCATGGTCAGCAACACTACTGAGGGTGTTGTCACGGATCTTGACGGCGGGTTCGCCATGAATCTTCTCCGTGAAAACACTTCTCTCGAGGTCTCCTATATAGGTTACACTACAGTGCCGTTTGTCGTCATTTCCGACGGCAGAAACGGGCTTGAACTCGTCGTCAACGGGGAGTTTTCGGCCAATGTCACACTCGAGGGGAACACTCTCTCGGTAAGGCTCGCCCCTGACGGAGAGATGCTGGAGAATGCCGTGGTTACAGGAAGGAAGAACCTTGAATCACTCCAGGCTCTCAGGAATGAAAGGATAACCTCCGGCTTCGCCATAGAGAACATAGGTTCCAGGGAGATGAGTATCAAGGGAATATCGAATGCCCAGGAAAGCGTGGTGAAACTCTCCGGAATCTCGGTCGCAAGCGCAGGCCAGCTGATTGTGAGGGGACTTGGCGACAGGTACAGCACCACAACCCTGAACGGGCTTCCGATAGCTTCCCCGAATCCTGACAACAAACTCATACCGCTGGACATCTTCCCGGCTTCCACCATACAGAATATAACAGTGAGCAAGGTGTATGAGGCCAGCTCTTTCGCAGACTATTCCGGAGCACACGTGGACATAAGCACCAAAGAAGGGCAGAGCGAGGATTTCTTCAGGGTTTCCTTCTCCACCGGAGGCCTTTTCAGGACTCTCGGCCGTGATTTCTACGGGATGGACAGCCGGAGCCTCTTCGTGACCCCGAGGCTGGACAAGGGTGCGGAGAATGTCGGATATTCGGATTTTCCGGAGTATTCCAGGAATAATAGGATATTCAACACCACGTTCCAGGCCCGGAAACTGCCTGTACTCCCTGACCTGAACGGGAGCCTCGGCTATGGAAAGAACTTCAAGGTAGGAGGCCAGACATTGAGCATACTTGCTTCAGCCAGCATCAAGTCCGGACAGGAGACCATGTCCGACGCCTTTTACAGGACATACGAAGCGAGTTCGGAAGGCAACCTGCAGAGCAGTTATGACTACGACAGCTACTCACGCAAACTTGACATAGCCGCTCTCGCGGACATAGACTACACCCTTAGGGAGCACGACAACATCGGCCTTACGGTGTTTTTCGCAAGGAATGCCAAGGGTACCTTCCTCGACAGGACCGGAGAAGACCTGCATGAAGGGTATTCCCTCGCCGGCATCAACCAGGTATCGCATTTCTATATGCTCCAGAACTATCAGGCTTCCGGACATCACGAGGTTGCTGACTGGCTCATAGACTGGGGCGCTTCATATTCCCGCACGGCAAGCGACGAACCGGACCGCAGGCAGGTGATGTTCAGCAGAGGCTCGGACGGCTCCCTGACATTCTTCGACCTGAACCAGCAGGAGACCCAGAGGTATTTCGGCAAACTCAACGAAAACGAGCTTGTGGCTGACATCAAGGCTACATGGAACATAAACGAAGAGGACAGGCTCCGTTTCGGCCTCACTGCAAAGGACAAGGTGCGGCACTTCAAGACGACAAGGTTCTATTACAACCTGCGTGACCTGGATGCAGTCTTCGGCTATGACGACAGGTTCGACATGGACAGTTACCTGAACTATGAAAATGTCCGGAGCGGCTTGATAGACATTAGCCGGCTGCAGGCTCCGAGGGACAGATACGATGCTTCCAACCTCATAGGCGCGGCCTTCGTGGAGACGGACCTTACGTTCGGTGAGAAGTGGTTCCTCAATGCCGGCCTCAGACTGGAGGCAAGCCGCCAGAGCGTTGACTACAACGATGATGTCGAAGACCTCACCAGGAATCTCGACGCCTTAGACCTCTTTCCTGCGGTCAACCTGAAGTATGACGTCACACGCAGGAGCATGCTCCGCCTTTCGCTCTCCCGCACCGTCACAAGACCGTCCTTCGTGGAGATGGCCCCGTTCCTCTACCAGGAGAGTTTCGGAGGTGCACAGATTCGAGGTAACGACGAACTCAGGAACGGATACAACTACAATGTAGACCTGAAATACGAATTTTTCGCGGAGAAAAACACGGACATGTTCGCTGTCACTGCATATTTCAAATATCTTGACAGCCCGATAGAGAGGACACAGAGGCTTTCGGGCGGTGCCACGGAGCATTCGTTCCAGAATGCCGACAACGGACTTGCCGCCGGCGTGGAAGTGGAGTTCCGCAAGGAGATTGTAAAGAATCTGGCGATAAACGCCAACGCTTCCTACATGTACACCAACGTGATTCTTCCGGAGGGAGGTGTCTATACGAACCCGCAGCGTTCCCTCCAGGGCGCATCACCATACCTCGCCAATGCGGACATAATGTGGACTCCTGAATTCAGGAACGGCGACGGACTCAGCCTGAGTCTGCTCTACAACCTTCAGGGACCGAGGATACACGCCGTGGGCATTATGGGTATCGGTGATGTGAAGCAGCTTCCCGTACACACGCTCGATTTTGCAGGCTCATACAATTTCAGCGACCATTTCTCCGTGAGCCTTTCGTTCAAGAATCTCCTCGACTCCACCATCAGATTCAGGCAGGACATCCCTAATGCCGGACGTTCGGTCATAGTCGAGCAGTGGAGGATGGGACCTGCGTTCGAGGTCGGAATCAGCTATTCACTCTGACCGGTACGCCTTCCCGTGGAATATCATAAGTAACGTAAATACAAACACTTTTCAATAAAAACATTTATGAAGACAATCAAATTTTTCATGTCAGCTTTGGCTGCAGCTGCGATGACGGCAGGTTTCGCTTCGTGCCAGAAAGACAATTCTTCTACCGATGACCCAGTGGAGGACATCGTTTTCGAGGACGGTGCCACCATCAG
>CALVDM010000037.1 GCA_944326335.1 uncultured Bacteroidales bacterium | reverse complement strand
TGTCCCATACGACTTCCCCGAGAAGCTCGGCAAACCTTGAAGCATGATCAGCCTCCTCGAAAGCATATCTCTTGAATGCCTCTGCGATCTCAGGATATCCTTCCCTGTCTGCCTGACGGCTCATGGCAAGGTACATCCCGACTTCGGAGCACTCACCTGCGAAATGGTCCCTGAGCCCCTGGAGGATTTCCGGGTCCACATCCTTGGCTACGCCGATTTTGTGTTCGTCAGCCCATGTGATGGCTCCCTCGGTTTCCACCACTTCCACGAACTTGTCGGATTTTGCATGGCATACCGGGCACTCTGCAGGTGCGCTGTCGCCTTCGTGGACATAACCGCAGACAAGGCATCTGAATTTCTTTTTCATGTTGTTCTCCTTTTTAACCGTTGTTTATACAAATTTGAATTATTCAAAATTAACGATACAAAGGTAATGCATTTATGCGAAAATGCAAACTATTTGGCAAAATTTTCCAAACATCATAATAAATCACAGTATCAATGAAAAGCAGATTCATCATCCTGCTGATGGCAGCACTGATTGTGGCGGCCCCGGCAGAAACCTCCGCCAGGAAAAAGAAGGCGAAGGAAGAGGACTCGAAAGAGACCGTCCGCACCCCTTACGAAAAACTTTTCAAGGACCGCTAGGGCGAGTGTGCAGAAGGGATGTTCACTGTCAGGAAAACCGGAGGGAAAATATACTTCGAGATTCCGGTGACGAAAACACCAGGGCACACTACAGGCATCTGCTCTACAAGATAGACAAGGTGCTGGAATCCGACATCGCCGCCCGGGACTCCCGCTGACGGAAATTTGCGGAACCGGAATTTTAGACTATTTTTGCGCCCCGAAAAAACAAAAAGACACCATGTTGACCATTATTTCCCAGATGGCCGCCCTGTTCATCCTGATACTTGTGGGATTCGGGGCCGCAAAAATGAAAATGATAGACGGACGCTTTTCCCAGCAGCTTTCCGTATTCGTGATAAACATTTCAAGCCCTTGCCTCATCATATCCTCGGTGCTCGGGGACATCACCCCGGACAAGAGCCTGATACTGCCGGTCCTTGCCATAGGCTGCGTGACATACGCATTCTTCGTGGCAGTAGCCACCCTGCTTTCAAGACTCATGTCCAAAGACAAGGACATGCAGGGCATATACGGCTTCATGCTCACCTTCGGGAACGTCGGCTTCATCGGCTACCCGATAGTGGCATCCATCTTCGGGCAATATGCGATATTCTATGCCAGCCTCCTGAACATACCGTTCACGATTCTCGCCTTCTCGCTCGGGAAAAAGATGATACAGGGCGGCTCAGGCAGTCTGGACCTGAACTGGAAAGTATTCGTGAGCCCTGCCATGATAGCCTGCTACATCTCCGTGCTGATTGTGGTCTTCGACATAAAATGGCTTCCTGACCTTGCAGTCACCCCGCTGACTCTGCTCGGGAACATAACCGTCCCGGCCGCGCTCCTTGTCATAGGCACTTCCATGGCACAGATGGACCTGCGGAAAATATTCTCCGGGAAACTCATCTGGGGCGTGTCCGTGCTGCGGCTTCTGGTGCTGCCGGTGGTAATCTACTACATGACCCGGCTCATCGGATTCAGCGATGACATACTCGGCATCAACACCGTGCTCGCAGCCATGCCCGTAGGGACATACGGTGCGATGTTCTGCCTCCAGTACGGCAAGGACGAGACGGTGATGGTGCAGGGCATACTCATATCCACCCTGCTGTCGATAATCAGCATTCCCCTGATAACCCGGATTCTGTAGGCTCCGACCATGCGGCCTGACGCGAAAGGGAATCGGTCAGAGCAATCCCCTGCAGGCAAAATATTTCCAGAGCGGAGCCGCCATCAGAGCCTGGCGTATCTTGTCCGACACAAGCAGCCGGCGGACCTGGTCCAGCGAAAGGAGACAGACACTGAGGTCTTCAGTGCTGTCGAGATGCTGGGAAGACACCTTTTCCACGCCTTCTGCGAGGAAGCAATGTGTCAGATTGTCTGTCGTGCTCGGATTTCCGGATATCAGCATCAGCTCCGACCAGCGGCCTCCGCCGTATCCGGTTTCCTCTTCCAGCTCGCGGCGTGCCGCTTCAACAGGGGTCTCCCCCTTTTCCACCACACCGGCCGCTATCTCATAGCATGTCTTCCCCAGTCCATGCCTGTACTGCCTCTCCATCACGAATTTACCGTCTGCGGTGACGGCTATGACATTCACCCACTCCGGGTATTCGAGCACATAGAATTCCGGGTTGACCCTTCCGTCAGGAAGCCGCACCTGGTCCCGTCGGACTGTCAGCCACGGCCTTCTGAACAGGTATTCGCTGCTTATGGTCTCCCATCGGCCGTCTTCATTGACGGCATCGTCGACGTCGAAGTCTTTCATGCTACAGCCCGAACTTCCTGAAGAAGTCGTTCCCCTTGTCGTCCACAAGTATGAATGCCGGGAAATCCTCGACGCGGATTTTCCAGATGGCCTCCATTCCGAGTTCCGGATATTCCACACACTCGATGGACTTGATGTTGTTCTGTGCAAGGATAGCGGCAGGACCGCCGATTGAGCCCAGATAGAACCCGCCGTGCTTCTTGCAGGCGTCAGTCACCTGCTGGCTTCTGTTACCCTTGGCCAGCATGACCATGCTGCCGCCGTGGGACTGGAAGAGATCCACGTAAGGGTCCATGCGCCCGGCTGTCGTAGGGCCCATGGAACCGCAAGGCAGCCCTGCCGGAGTCTTTGCCGGACCGGCATAGTAGACAGGGTGGTCTTTCATATACTGAGGCATCTCCTCCCTCCTGTCGAGGCGCTCCTTTATCCTCGCGTGTGCGATGTCACGTGCCACTATTATGGTGCCGCTGAGACTCAGACGGGTGGATACGGGATACTTGTGAAGTTCCTTCAGTATCTCCGACATAGGCTGGTCGAGATTTATCTTCACCGCATCTCCTTCCCCTGCCTGGCGGAGGGCTTCAGGGATAAGACGTCCGGGATTGTCGTCCAGTTTCTCTATCCAGATGCCGTCCTTGTTTATCTTGCACTTTATATTCCTGTCGGCAGAGCAGCTTACGCCGAGACCCACAGGGCAGCTTGCACCGTGACGCGGCAGACGTATGATACGTACATCGTGAGCATAGTATTTACCTCCGAACTGCGCTCCGAGCCCGAGATTATGCGCAGCTTCAAGGACTTCCTGCTCCAGGGCCACATCCCTGAATGCGCGGCCGGTCTCGTCACCTGTGGTCGGAAGGCTGTCATAGTAATGTGTCGACGCCAGTTTCACTGTCAGGAGATTCTTCTCGGCGGATGTGCCCCCGATAACGAATGCGATATGATACGGAGGACATGCGGCCGTGCCGAGGGTCTTCATCTTTGACACAAGGAACGGGACCAATGTCTGCTGGTTCAGGATGGCCTTCGTCTCCTGGTAGAGGTAGGTCTTGTTTGCCGACCCGCCGCCTTTCGTCACGCAGAGGAATCTGTATTCCATGCCCTCGGTGGCCTCTATGTCTATCTGCGCCGGGAGGTTGCATTTTGTGTTCACTTCCTCATACATTGAAAGCGGGGCATTCTGCGAATAGCGGAGATTCTCTTCCGTATATGTCTTGAACACTCCGAGAGAAAGAGCCTCCTCGTCGCAGTACCCTGTCCAGACCTGCTGGCCTTTCTCTCCGTGGATTATGGCCGTGCCGGTGTCCTGGCAGAACGGGAGGACGCCTTTTGCCGCCACTTCCGCATTCCGGAGAAAAGTCAGGGCGACATATTTGTCGTTGTCGCTTGCCTCCGGGTCAGAAAGTATCTTTGCCACCTGCTCGTTGTGCGCCGGACGAAGCATGAAGGAGACATCCCTGAATGCGGCATTCGCCATAGCCGTCAGCCCCTCTTTCGCAACCTTGAGGACAGGCTTGCCCTCGAACTCGCCTACCGACACATAATCCTTTGTCAACAGATAGTATTCAGTCTTGTCCTCGCCAAGCTGAAACATCGGTGCATATTTGAACTCTGTCATATTATTGGTTTTAAACTTGTCTCCAATTTCCGAACCTCGTCCGAGGGACTTGCCGGACCTTATTTCCCGGCTCCGGCACCCATGAGGTAAACTTTCATGAATTCATTCAGGTCTCCGTCAAGGACCCCCTGGGTGTCGGAAGTCTCGTAACCGGTACGGAGGTCCTTCACCATCTTGTACGGGTGCAGGACATAACTCCTTATCTGCGACCCCCATTCTATCTTTTTCTTCTGGCCTTCGAGTTCCGCCTGCTTGGCCTGGCGTTTCTTCAGCTCCAGGTCGTACAGCCTGGATTTCAGAATCCGCAGGGCATTCTGCCTGTTGTCGAGCTGGGAGCGCGTCTCGGTATTCTCGACCACGATGCCCGTAGGGATATGACGCACGCGCACCCCGGTCTCCACCTTGTTCACGTTCTGCCCTCCGGCACCGCTTGAACGGTAGGTATCCCATTCCAGGTCACCCGGATTAATCTCGATTTCTATGGAATCATCGACGAGAGGATAGACGAAAACAGACGAGAATGTGGTCTGCCGCTTGCCCTGCGCGTTGAACGGGGATATCCTCACAAGCCTGTGCACACCGCTCTCGGCCTTGAGATATCCGAAGGCGTAGTCCCCATCGAACTGTATGGTGGCAGACTTGATTCCGGCATCCTCTCCGTCGAGCTGGTCGGTCACAGTCACCTTGTAGCCGTTCCTTTCCCCCCAGCGCATGTACATTCGCATCAGCATGGCTGACCAGTCGTTCGCCTCGGTACCGCCGGCTCCCGAATTTATCGTGAGTATGGCCCCAAGATTGTCTCCCTCCTCCCCGAGCATGTTCTTCAGTTCAAGACCCTCGACAAGGTTCATTGCCGATGCGTAGCCGGTGTCGAGCTCTTCCATCTCAGGGGTCTCTACACCTTCTGCCGATGCATCCTCGCTTTCCTTCGCAAATTCATAGAGGACATCGAGGTCAGATACGGCCGATGCTGCCGCATCGAAACCCGTAACCCATGACTTCACGCCAGACAGCTCCTTCAGATACTTCTCCGCTTCCTTGGGGTCATCCCAGAAATCCGGTTCCAGTGTCCGTTTCTGCTTTTCAGCCACTTCCTTACGTCTGTTCTCTATGTCAAGGCAACGCTCAAGCGTCTCCACCCTCTGCCGCAATTCCCTTATCTGTTCTATAGTAATCATAACAATTCCTTTCCCCCGGGAGCAATCCGTCCCGGCATATTCCGCAAAGATAAGAAACTGTTTTGGATTTTTATATCCAATCCGACGGCAGGCAATTTTGCCGTTCCGGATTTATGATATATTTTTGCCGAAATTATTCGCCGGAAAGGCGCTTGAATTATGGACAAGGTAACGGAGAACCCTTTCAAAAACCGTGTGGCAGGCCTGGCAAAAGGCCGCGGCAATTCATCACTCATGGCGGTGACCGCCATTTTCGTGACCCTGTATCTGACATCCAACATCATGGCTGTCAAGGTCATAAGCATTTTCGGACTTTTCTATTTCGACGCGGGCACAATCACATTTCCGTTCGCATACATGCTCGGAGACGTGCTTACCGAAATCTGGGGATACAGAATGGCGAGAAAGATAATTTTTCTCACCCTCCTGTGCAACATCCTTCTGGTCGTGTTCACCATGATTGGAGTCTGGCTGCCATCCCCGGACTATCTGGCGGAGACCGCTGAAGCATACGGGCACATTTTCACATACGTCCCGAGGATAGTCCTTGCCTCCCTCGCAGGCTTTCTGGCCGGAGAGCTTTCGAACGCATGGCTGATGGACAGGATAAAAGTCTGGACCAAAGGCAGATGGCTATGGGTCAGGACCATAGGCAGCTCGGCCGTTGCATATATCTTCGATTCCGTACCTTTCGTGCTGATTGCATTCGCAGGTACCGTATCCGTGCACGACCTGCTGATGATGATAGCGTTCCAGTACGTTTCCAAACTCGCCATCGAAGCCCTCTTCGGGACACCTCTCGCATACGCTGTCATAGGACTCATTAATAAGGTATCGGCTTGGAAAGATATTCGAAAATAGACTCCGGCGGATTCCCCAGGGAATTTCTGCTGCTCCGCGGCACAGGCTGCAGATGGAAGCAATGCACTTTCTGTGACTACCACGAAGACACAGGCCCGGACCCGGCAGAAACAAACAGGGCCGTACTTGAGCGTGTGAGCGGCGTCTACGGGACTCTGGATATCATAAATTCCGGCTCGGCCGCCGAACTGGACGGGGAAACCGTGGAGATGATACGCCGGACAGTCATGGACAAGGGGATACACACCCTGTGGTTCGAGATGCACTATATGTACCGTCACCTGCTGGCCGATTTCGCGGCCATCTTCTCCCCTGCCAAGGTGAAATTCCGCTGCGGCATCGAGTCTTTCGACCCGGCACTGCGTCTGCGCTGGAAAAAAGGCATCCCCGCCTCAGTGACGGTGGAAGACGTCGCCGGATATTTCCAGGGGGTATGCCTGCTCTGCTGCACAGGCGTCGAAGGTGATGACAGGGAGAGACTTGTCCGTGACATAGCCATTGCAAGGGAAAATTTCGAATACTGCAGCATCAATCTGTTCTGCAACAACGGCACGCCATTGAAGCGTGACGAGACGCTTGCCCGCTGGTTCATCACCGAACTGTACCCGAGCCTGAAGACAGACCCCGGATTGGAAATCCTCATCGGGAACACAGACCTTGGTGTCGGATAGGCCCTGCGGCATGAAGGCTGTGGCTTCCCGGAGTGGGACTATACCAGTTCTATTCCATTCTCGCGGCACAGCCTGACCATTTCTTCAGGCCATATACTGCTCTGAATTTCTCCGATGTGCGCTTTCCGGAGGAGGTACATGCACAGCCTCGACTGCCCTATGCCGCCCCCTATCGTGCACGGGAGCTCACCCGCAAGCAGTTTCCTGTGGAAGTACAGCTCCTTCTTCCACTCCTGATGTCTGATTGCCAGCTGTCTCTCCAAGGCTGCCTCATCCACCCTGATACCCATGCTCGACACCTCGAAGGCACTCTGCAGCACAGGATTCCAGAGCAGGATATCACCGTTCAAGCCCTTGAAACCGTATGAGTCGACAGTGCTCCAGTCATCGTAGTCGGCGGCCCGCCCGTCATGCGGTTTCCCGTCCGAAAGCTCCGCGCCTATGCCAATCACGAACACGGCCTTGTGTTTGCGGACAATCTCGTTCTCCCGCTCCTTCGGCGTCATGCCCGGATAGAGCTGCAGCAATTCCTCCGAATGTATGAAGAATATATCCTCCGGCAGCATCGGCTCTATCTGGGGGAACTCCACGAACACCTTGTTCTCCGTCACCTTTATGGCCTCGTATATTCTGCGTACGGCCGATTTCAGGAAAGCGATATTCCTGTCCTCCCTCCTTATGACCTTCTCCCAGTCCCACTGGTCCACATAGATGGAATGCAGATTGTCGAGTTCCTCGTCCGGCCTCAACGCATTCATGTCCGTATAGATTCCGCGGCCGGGGCCGACACCCATCCTGGCCAGCTTCAGTCTTTTCCACTTTGCCAGGGAATGCACGACCTCGGCCCGCACCTCCCCCATATCTTTTATGGGAAAGGAAACCGGACGCTCGATGCTGTTCAGGTCGTCGTTGAGACCGGTCCCTGACAGCACCACCATCGGGGCAGTGACCCTCAGCAGAGCCAGCTGCGCCGACAGGTTCTCCTGGAACATGTCCTTCACATATTTTATGGCTTTCTCGGTATTCTCCACATTCTCGAGTACGTTCCTGTACCCTTCAGGCAAAATCAAAGGCATGGTTCTCCTCCCGTCTTTCTATATCAAGGATTACAAATTTATAAAAACTGCCGGCATCGCTGCAATTTTTTGATTATTTTTGTTGAACGATTATTGGACTTGACAAAATGTCACGGAGATTCGTCCTCCTGACAGAAACAGACGCGGCAATGGATATCAAGGAAAACATTTTAGGGACCATCGGGAACACGCCCATGGTCCGTATAAACCGTCTCAACCCCAATCCGGACGTGAACATTTTCGCGAAACTCGAAGGCTTCAACCCCACAGGAAGCATAAAGGACAGAATCGCCCTGAAAATGATAGAAGACGCGGAAAAAGACGGCCGCCTCAGGCCCGGACAGACCATAATAGAACCGACATCCGGCAACACGGGTATCGGGCTGGCGATAATCGGCATCATCAAGGGCTACTCGGTCGAGATAGTCATGAGCAGCGCGGTGTCAGTGGAACGCCGGAAAATTATAAGGTCATACGGGGCCACGGTCACACTCACGCCCGGCAACGAGGGCACAGACGGGGCAATCAGGCTTGCACGCAGGAAAGTGGCTGAAAATCCCGGCAGATACTTCATGCCGGACCAGTTCAAGAACGCCGCGAACTACCTTGCCCACTACCAGTCCACCGCCCTTGAGATATGGCAGCAGACCGGAGGGGAGATAGATTACCTTGTGTGCGCGCTCGGCACTTCCGGTACGATAATGGGGCTTTCCAGATTCCTGAAAGTCATGAATCCGGACATAAAGGTGGTATGTGCCCATCCTGTGAAAGGGCATTATATCCAGGGACTCAAGAACATGGAGGAAGCCATAGTCCCCGCCATATACGACCCGTCACAGATAGACGTACAGGAAATGGTGGAAAGCGAGGAAGCCATAACGATGGCCCGCAGAATCATCGCTGAAGAAGCGATATTCGCGGGCATGAGCAGCGGAGCGGCAATGCTTGCGGCGGCAAGGACAGCAAAGAAGATAGAAAGGGGGAACATAGTCGTCATCTTCCCTGACAGGGCAGAGAAATACCTGAGCACAGGCATGTTCGCCGAAATCGGGGAGGATTAGACGACAGTCTTCCGGTAATCCGAAGGAGAGACCCTGACATATTTCTTGAAGAACTTGGAGAAGGCCGCCTGGTCAGGGAAGTGCAGGATGTCGGCTATCTGCTGTATCAGGATATCCTCTTTCTTCAGAAGCTGCACGGCAAGCCCGAGCACCTCGGAATCTATCACCTCGTGCGGAGTCTTCCCCGTGCAGGACTTGACCACCCGCGACAGATGCTTGGTCGATATGCACAGTTCCTTGGCATAGAACGAGATGTTCCGCCTCTCGCGGAAGTGTTTCCACACAAGTTCCATGAAATTGGCCATGAGGGTGTCTTTCTTCACGACCGTATGCCCCTGCAATGCAGTCAGGTGCTTTTCTTTCATGAGCAGATTTGCAAGCTCGAGCACGAAACCCTTGAAATGCGTGCGCACCATCTCCGTGCGATAGTTGTGGTCCATCTCCGAAAGCACGTCGTCTATGATGCGTATCTGCTTGAACAGCTTAGATGTGGCATTTGCAGAAAGGCGCAGCACGGGATTCGCGAGCATCATCGAGAAATAGTCTTTCGGGCCGGCGACGATATTCTCCATCACCTCCATGATGAATTCCCGGGACATGGGTATGCAGTAGAAGTCCAGGTCCTGACTGTAGTCAAGGATTCCGAAACTCGTGCCCTCGAGTATGTCCAGGAAGTCGCACCTCTCCATTGTGACAGGCTTTCCGTTTATCTCGGCATCGAGACGACCCGAGAACACCAGCATGACGACACGGCATCCGATCAGGCGGAATTTCTGGAGCAACGCGGCGTCGTTCCCTTTGAGGAGCACGAACTTATCCTCAATTTTCTGGGCATCCTGCGCAAACGAGCACAGTTGTTGCATATTGAGAACCTTCATGGATGTATGGCATGTACTGTTTTTGCAAAAATACGTCCTTTTCTGACAAGGATTTGCTGTTTGCGAACAATTTTCAAACCAAAATGCGCCAATATGACAAATAAATACGACATTTTTACAAATGTTGTATAAAAAGTATGAGGTATTTTTGCACTGCAAAAATTTGGAAATATATACATTAATAAAATTAGAGATGAAAGTATTGAAAGTTTTTATTCCAGGGCTGTGTCTTCTTGCCGGTCTGGTTTCCTGCAAGGAAGAGGTGAGTCATCAGCCGCAGGCCAGCGTCTATCCGTTGCTGACGCTGACAACTGAAAACAGGACGCTTTCTACGACTTATTCCACTGTGCTTGAAGGCAAGCAATACGTAGAAGTCCGTCCACAGGTCTCGGGATTCATCACAGACGTTCTTGTGAAAGAAGGTGCCAAAGTAAGGAAAGGCGAGACTTTGTTCATTATAGATACGATACCGTATGCGGCCACATACGAGCAGGCTAAGGCTGCCGTAGCCACGGCGGAAGCCCAGGAAGCGACTTCAAAACTTACTCTTGAAGGGCAGGAGGAGCTTTACAAGGAGAACGTGATATCGGATTTCGAACTCCAGACTTCAAGGAACTCATACCTCACCGCCAAGGCCTCCCTTGCACAGGCAAAGGCCCAGGAAGTGAGCGCGGCGAACAACCTCTCGTTCGCCAAGGTGACAAGCCCTGTGACAGGCGTGGCAGGCATGACATCCATCCGTGTGGGGGCACTCGTAAGTTCATCGATGACAGAGCCGCTCATCACCGTGACCGACAACTCGAAGATGTATGCATATTTCTCGCTCACAGAGAAGGAAACCATAAGGCTCATACGCCAGTACGGCTCTCTGGAGAACACAATAAAGTCATTTCCTGAAGTAAGCCTGACACTGAGCGACGGCTCGGCCTACGGGATAAAAGGCCGGATAGATGCAATCAGCGGCATCGTCGAGAACTCCGTAGTGCGTGTAAGGGCGATTTTCGACAATCCTGACGGACTCCTCATCAACGGCGCCACCGCCAACATATCCATACCGTACACGAGGGAGAACTGTGTGGTAATCCCGCAGGAAGCCACATTCGAAGTGCAGGACAAGATATTCGCATACAAGGTTGTGGACGGGAAGGCCACATCCACGATGATTACCGTGTACGGTATCAACGACGGGAAGGAGTACATTGTGGAGAGCGGACTTTCAGAAGGTGACACAATCGTGGCCACCGGAGCAGGTCTGCTGAGAGAGGGTACCCTTGTAACAGCTGCCCCTCAGACAGAGGCAGCCGCTGACGAAAAAGAAGGAGAATAGAAAATGAAGCTTAAAATGTTCGTTGACAGACCTATCCTGTCTGTCGTCATATCAGTTGTCATTGTGCTGCTCGGTCTCATCGGACTTGTCAGTCTTCCGGTTGAGCAGTATCCTGACATCGCGCCGCCTACGGTGAGGGTCAGCACCACATACAGCGGTGCGAATGCCGAGGCCGTGCAGAACAGCGTGATTGTGCCTCTCGAGGAGGCAATCAACGGTGTGGAGAACATGACCTACATGGAGTCTTCCGCAAGTAACTCCGGAAGCGCATCCATATCCATATACTTCAAACAGGGTACGGACCCGGACATGGCAGCCGTCAATGTCCAGAACAGGGTCTCAAGAGCCACCTCCCTGCTTCCTGCCGAAGTGACCAGGGTCGGAGTCGAGACCATGAAAAGGCAGAGCAGTACACTTAAGGTGTTCGCCCTCTACAGCCCTGACGGGACATACGACGAGACCTTCCTCACCAACTACCTCTCCATAAACGTAAAGCCTGAGATTCAGCGAATCTCCGGTGTCGGCGAGGTGAACGTGATGGGAGGAGACTACTCCATGCGTATATGGATGAAACCGGACATCATGGCCCAGTACCAGCTGCAGCCGTCCGACATCATCGCTGCGCTCTCGAGCCAGAACATAGAGGCATCCACCGGTGCAATCGGAGAGAACTCGGACAACGTCTACCAGTACACCCTCAAGTACAGGGGCCGTCTCAGCACGGAAGAGGAGTTCGGGGACATAGTCATCTCCGCCCTTTCGAACGGAAGCGTAATCAGGCTCAAGGATGTCGCTGACATCGAGCTCGGTGCCGTAAGCTACTCCTACACCGGCAAGGTGCTCGGAGCCCCGGGCGTGACCTGTATGATAAACCAGACTGCAGGAAGCAACGCGAACGAGATTATCACCGCAATAGACGAATATCTCGCGGAAGTGTCGCAGAACCTGCCTAAGGGAGTCGAGCTGGTGGACATAATGAGTACGAAGGACTTCCTCGATGCCTCCATACATGAGGTGATAAAGACTCTGCTCGAGGCTATCCTGCTCGTGGTGCTCGTGGTGTTCGTGTTCCTGCAGAATGTCAGGGCCACCATCATCCCTACCCTCGGCATATTCGTGTCACTTATCGGTACCTTCGCGTTCCTCATCGTGGCGGACTTCAGTATCAACCTTCTCACCCTCTTCGCACTCGTGCTGGCCATCGGTACGATAGTCGATGATGCGATTATCGTGGTGGAAGCCGTGCAGGCGAGGTTCGATGCCGGATACAAGTCGCCTTACAAGGCTACAGTAGACGCTGTGAGCGGCATTTCTTCCGCCATCATCACCTCCACCCTCGTCTTCATGGCCGTGTTCATCCCGGTATCGTTCATGAGCGGGACATCAGGGGTCTTCTACACGCAGTTCGGTCTGACAATGGCTGTCGCCGTGGGTCTGTCCGCAGTCAATGCGCTCTCATTCTCACCTGCGATGTGCGCCCTCATCCTTCATCCTAACGAGGAAGTGGCGCCGGGAGAGAAACCGAAGAAGTTCACGACAAGGTTCAGGATAGCCTTCGATGCCGCATTCCAGAGCATGTCCAAGAAGTACAAGCATGGCGTGGCATTCTTCATAAGGAACAAATGGGCCGGAGGACTTGCACTCATCTGCGCCATAGGTGTCCTGATGTACCTCATGAGCACTACGAAGACATCCCTCGTGCCTAACGAGGACATGGGTAACCTGTTCGTGAGCGTCGATGCGGCTCCGGGAAGCTCCCTCAACGAGACTACCAAAATCCTCGACGAGATGGCCGCGAGCATAAAGGACCTGCCTCAGATACAGACATTCAACCAGGTGTCCGGATTCAGCTTCAGCGGTTCCGGTGCATCCCACGGTATGATGATGATAAGGCTGAAGCCATGGGACGAAAGGCCGGGCAAGGAGAACAGCAATACCGCCGTGTCCAACATGATATATGCAAGGACCGCACATATCAAGAACGCGCAGATATTCGTGTTCGCACCGCCTATGATTTCAGGTTACGGAACAGGTAACTCCTTCTTCGTCAGCCTCGAGGACAGGTCCGGCAAAGGCATGGCGACACTTTTCGATGTGACGCAGCAGTTCATAGACGAGCTGAACAAGAGGCCGGAGGTGCAGATGGCATATACCTCGTTCAGTGCCAACTTCCCTCAGTACAGGGTAGATGTCGATGCGGCACAGTGTCTGAGGGCGGGTATCACATCCGACCAGGTGCTTTCAGTGATGCAGGGCTACCTCGGAAGCTACTATGCATCCAACTTCAACCGCTTCACGAAGATGTACCGTGTCATGCTCCAGGCCAAGCCGGAGTACAGGGACGACATGCAGGCCCTCGACAACATCTACGTCAAGACGGCCAGCGGAATGGCCCCTGTGAGCCAGTTCGTGACCCTCACGAAGACATACGGAGCGGAGAACCTCGACAGGTTCAACATGTTCCCGTCCATCACCGTACAGGGTATGCCGGCTGATGGCTACAGCTCCGGAGACATAATCGCCGCAATTCAGGAAGTGGCCAAGACATCGCTTCCTACCGGTTTCGGTTACGAGTTCTCCAGCATGACGAGGGAGGAGGCCCAGCTGGCCGAATCGCATTCCACGACGATAATCTACATAATTGCGATTGTCTTCATATACCTTATCCTCTGCGGTCTGTACGAGAGTCTGTTCCTTCCGTTCGCCGTGATATGCTCCGTTCCGTTCGGACTTATGGGCAGCTTCCTGTTCGCAAGGATGTGGGGAATCGAAAGCAACATCTACATGCAGATTGGTGTCATCATGCTCATAGGTTTGTTGTCCAAGACTGCCATCCTCATCACGGAATACGCGACCGAGAGAAGGAAGCATGGCATGACCCTGAGCCATGCGGCCGTGTCCGCAGCATCAGTCAGGTTGAGGCCTATCCTCATGACCGTGCTCACGATGATATTCGGTATGCTTCCGCTTGTGACCGCACACGGAGTCGGTGCCAACGGTAACCAGTCACTCGGTGTCGGCGTAGTCGGAGGTATGATAATCGGAACAATTGCCCTGCTGTTCATCACCCCTATGTTCTTCGTCATATTCCAGTACATAGAAGAGAAGGTGATGGGCAAGAGAAGGGAAGACAGAGAATCGGAAGAAATATGAGAAAAGCATTAATATTAGCATTGATAGCGGTGATGACGAGCAGCTGCTCCATATACCGCAAATACCATAGGCCCGAAGAGCTTCCTGTGGACAGCCTGTACAGGGCTGAGCTCATAGCCAACCCGGAAGACACGTCATCGTTCGGGAACATGCCGTGGGAAGAGCTGTTCACCGACCCGTACCTCAAGGACCTGATAGACTCGGCCCTTGTGCACAACACCGACCTCCAGACAGCGATACTCAGGGTCGAGCAGGCACAAGCCAGCCTTTACGCAGCCAAATGGGCATACTCGCCTTCCCTGAACCTGTCTCCGCAGGGTTCTCTGACGAGCATTGACGCCAACAAGCCGACATATTCCTACAATCTCGGAGGAAATGTGAGCTGGGACATAGACCTGTTCGGCAATCTCCTCAATGCAAAGAGAGGCGCACAGGCCACACTCCTTCAGCAGCAGGCTTATCAGCAGGCGGTGCGTTCCCAGATAATAGGGACAGTAGCCACCAGCTACTACGCACTCCTGATGATGGACGAGCAGGTGCGCATAAGCGATGAAAGCGTCATCATCTGGAGGGAACAGGTGCGGACTCTCGAGGCTCAGATGAACGTGGGTCTTGTAAACGAGAACGCCGTGACACAGGCAAGGGCCAACCTCTACGGGCTCGAGGCTTCCAACGCACAGCTGAAACAGCAGCAGAAAGAGACTGAAAACTCCCTCTGCTCGCTTCTCGGCCGTGTCTCAGGGACAATCGCGAGGAGCACTCTCGCAGAACAGTCCCTGCCTCAGACCGTGAGTGTCGGAGTGCCGTTGCAGCTTCTCTCCAACAGGCCGGACGTATATCAGGCCGAAATGACTCTTGCATCGGCATACTATTCCACCAACCAGGCAAGGTCGGCATTCTATCCGCAGCTGACGCTCTCCGGAAGCGCAGGATGGACCAACAGCCTCGGACAGGCAGTGAGCAATCCGGCCGGAGTGCTGATAAATGCAGTGGCACAGCTTGCACAGCCTGTATTCAACAGGGGCCAGCTCAGGGCCAACCTGAAAGTGTCGAAGGCAGAAGAGGAAATAGCTAAACTGAATTACAGGCAGACCATCCTCAATGCAGGACAGGAAGTGAATGATGCCCTCTTCGCCATAGAGACATCGGGCATAATGCTCGAGAAGCATGAAGCCCAGTGCGTTGACCTCGAAAGGACAGTGAAGACAGCCGACCTGCTGTACAGGAAGTCCCAGTCCGGGTCTTATCTTGAACTCCTTACGGCACAGCAGTCTCTGCTGAATGCACAGCTCAGCGTGGTTTCCGACAAGTACAACCAGCTGGCATACACCGTGACACTTTACAGGGCTCTCGGAGGAGGCAGGGAATAGTCTGCTGCCTTTGCTCGACGGAGGGCAGTCCGAAAGTCGGCGGAGTCCTGAAAAACAGGGTTGTCTTCCGAAGAAAGGGGTTGTATCAAAATGAATGTTTTGGTACAACCCCTTTAAGAATAAGTAAAATGCAAGGCATTGAGGATGAGGGCGACAGGAGTTTGCCGATGTAAATGACTCAACCCGAATTCCGGAAATAACGCATCAGTTTGCAACTATGGCACATCGTCTTTAAGGTTGTCAGTGAATTATCTGAAGATATTTCCAGAGAGCTTGCTATCTTTGTGGATAAAATCTGATGGAATTGATGATGGTCGGGATTTTTGATTCAGGTGTCGGAGGTCTGTCCGTGTACAGGGAGATAAGGAAACTGCTTCCCGGTGAGGACTTCACATATTTTTCGGACAACGCGCACTGCCCTTACGGAGACAAGTCGAGGGAGTACGTGGTGGACAGGGCGTTCAGAATCACGGGGCTTCTCCTGGAGAAAGGGGCCGACATAGTTGTCGTGGCATGCAACACCGCCACCGCCGCCGCAATATCGGCACTCAGGGAGAGCTACTCGGACAATACAAAAGAAGAGGTCCGGGCGAGAGTGCTCAAGGAATCCGGGGGCAGGAGGGACCACATCGAATTCATAGGGATGGAACCTGCCGTGAAACCGGCTATAGGGATGACACATACCGGGGTGGTCGGAGTGCTCGCCACGGCAGGCACACTAAGGGCGGAGAAATACAGGCACACCAAGGAACTCGCATACGGAAAGGTCAAAGTCGTGGAACACATTGGCGAAGGCTTCGTGGAGCTCGTGGAGAAAGGTGAGACTGAAGGCCCTCATGCGGAAAACGTGGTCAGGTCGAGCCTCCAGCCCCTGCTCGATTCAGGAGCGGACACCATAGTGCTCGGCTGCACGCATTATCCCTTCCTTATGGACACCATAAGGAAAATTGCCGGGCCGGGAGTGACCGTAATCGACCCGGCTCCGGCCATAGCAAGGCATCTTGTCGAGGTCATGGAAAGGGACGGGCTTCTGCCTGACGGCACAAACGGAAAAGCGTCCGCCCGCAAGGGGCAGACGCTGCTGTTGTCTTCAGGAGATGACTCTGTCCTGAAAAATATGGCTTCTGCGATTATCTGATCCACTCAGTCCAGTCTTCGGTAGCTGAAACTGCACCGCATTCGCTCACCTGACCCACGAATTTGTTTGTGAAAGCACTCGAGAAATCGGCGTCTGCATCGTTGCCTCTTGCGGCCGCGAAATCATCCGAGTCGTATGTGTCTGCGAAATCGCTTGTGAAGGCTCCGTCAATCAGGGTATAAGTGATGGAAGACTCAGGGGCATCACCTGCGAAAGATTCCACGGTGTGCTGGGTCTCGAGTGAGATGGCAGTAGTCTTGCCGGTGATAAGAGCGTGGTCGAGGTTCACCCATGTTCCTGCGCGGAATTTCACTCCGAAAGTCAAATCGTCTTCTCCGTCACTGTAGTTCTGGCCGATGAGGGTGGCGTAGGAGATAGTCGGGCACGAATTAGGCTCTGCAGCGTTGTTGCTGCCGTTGTTGTCGCACTCCATCAGGCAGTCGCAGCCGTCTACTGACTGGTATGCAACGATGTACTGTGCCGTACCGTTCCAGCCTTCTGTCCAGTCGTAGGAATCGTCAGTGCAATTCTCCACGATGCAGTGGTCGATGTTTACGGAACCTCCGAAGAACTCGATACCGTCATCGCTTCCGTTCACGACATAGACATAGGAGATGGATGTCCCGCTTCCCACGCCGTAAAGGGAGATGCCGTTAGCCTCATGCTCCGAGTCGAGGGCGTAACCGGAATTTTCAATCCTCAGATACTTGAGTGATCCGGAGTTGTCATTCTCCACATCGCCGCCATAGGATGCGTTGCCTATTTCAGAGCTTCCGCTGCCGGCATTGGTGTGCGAACGTCCGCAGATGTGAAGACCGCCCCATGCGCCTGCCTTCTTCTCCTCGGAAGTCATCACGATAGGATTATCCTCAGTTCCTTCGGCGATGATTTTGGCACCCTGTTCGATGAGGATATAGATGATGTTGTCATTGGAAGCCGCAGTGATGGTCGTTCCCGGCTCGATGGTCAGGACTCCCGGAGACTGTATCTGAAGGCTCGAGGAAAGGGTGTAGGAACCTGCCTTGAGAGTGATGTTGTCATTGTACCTTCCGCTGATGGTGGCACCGTCTTCGAAAACGATGTCCTCCCCTGGGTCATCGGTAGAAGAATT
>CALVDM010000036.1 GCA_944326335.1 uncultured Bacteroidales bacterium | reverse complement strand
TGGAGATAGACGGATTCGAACCGACGACCCTCTGCTTGCAAAGCAGATGCTCTAGCCAACTGAGCTATACCCCCGTTGAAACGTTTGCAAAGGTACATATTTTCTTTCAAAATGCAAATGTTTCCTGAAAAAAACTATCTTTGTCCGGAAATAACCACAATCCGACAACATACGGAAATGAAAGTCAAGATAGTCAACAAATCGGCCTATCCGTCCCCGGCATACGCGACCGGAATGTCAGCAGGCATGGACCTCAAGGCCAACATCCAGGAAGAAATGATACTTGCCCCTCTCGGAAGGTCGCTGGTCCCGACAGGGCTCTACATAGCCTTGCCGGAAGGATACGAGGCTCAGGTGAGACCACGCAGCGGCCTTGCAGCCAAGCACGGGATTACGGTGCTCAACAGCCCAGGCACCATAGACGCGGACTACAGGGGCGAGATTAAGGTCATTCTCGTGAATCTTTCGGACACGCCTTTCACCATAAATCCGGGGGAGCGCATTGCCCAGCTTGTCATTGCAAGACACGAACACGTGGAATGGGACGAAGTGGAGTGCATCGACAGCACTGCACGGGGAGAAGGAGGATTCGGGAGCACCGGCAGATAGGACAGAGGGCTTGAATATGGAAATAAACGAACTGTACAGGATATTCAGGGACAGTACCGGCATCGCCACGGACAGCAGGAAAATTGCCGGAGGAGAACTGTTCTTCGCATTGAAAGGAGAAAACTTCGACGGGAACGCATTTGCCCTTAAAGCGTTGGAGAACGGGGCGGGATATGCTGTGGTCGAGAAAGGTTCGGCAGCGGATACGGGAAGAGCGGCTCTCGGGCCAGGTCTCTCATCGAGGCTCATCCCGGTTGACGACACGCTTGCCACCCTCCAGGCTCTTGCAAGATGGCACAGGTCCATGACTTTCGTGGACGGTAAACCTATCACCGTGATTGGCCTGACCGGGACAAACGGAAAGACCACGACGAAGGAGCTGATTAAAGCCGTGCTGTCTGTACGCTATAACGTCACTGCCACGGAAGGAAACCTGAACAACAGCATTGGTGTACCTCTGTCACTGCTGAAAATTGACAGCCGTTCCGAAATTGCAATCATCGAGATGGGGGCAAGCCATCCGGGAGACATAAAGGAACTCGTCTCGGTGTGTCTGCCCAACTACGGACTGATAACCAATGTCGGGAAAGCGCACCTTCTCGGATTCGGAAGTTTCGAGGGGGTGAAGAAAGCCAAAGGGGAACTTTACGACTATATCCAGAGGACAGCAGACAAGGTATTCATCGACGCCGACAACAGGGAACTCTGTAAAATGGCAGAGGAACGTCCTGACCTTCAGTTGATTCCGTACGGAGTGGAATGCGAGGGCGCAACCATGCTTCCGTCAGACGCCGTCCACCCGTATCTGCGCCTCAGGCTCCATGACGGTACGGTTGTCAACACGGCTCTTGTCGGCAGCTACAATGCCGCCAACGTGATGGCCGCTCTTGCAGTGGGAAGACACTTCGGGGTGCCGCAGGACAAGGCGGTGGAGGCCATAGCAGGGTATGTGCCGTCAAACAGCAGGTCCCAGCTTGTAAAGGCAGGGAGGAACACCCTCATCATAGATGCATACAACGCCAATCCTTCCAGCATGGAAGCCGCACTGGAGAATTTCCGCATGATTGACGCGGAGAAAAAGGCCCTGATGCTTGGGGACATGCTCGAACTTGGGGCAGATTCGTCCGCCGAGCACGAGAAGACAGTGATGAAGGCGTTGTCGTGCGGGGCGGACAAAGTGTATCTGGCCGGAGAGGAATTCATGAAGGCGGCATCTTCCATAGCCATCCCTGCGTCATGCCATGCAGACGTGAAGACATTCAAGACATCGGCAGAACTGGCCGACAGCCTTGAAGAAGAGCCTCTCGACGGTTATGCAATCCTTATCAAGGGCTCCCGCGGCACAAGGATGGAAAATGTCATGAAAGTCCTGGCCCGGGAGCAGTGAATCCTGTTCAGAACTTGAACGAGTCCTTGAGGGATGTCGTCTTGTTGAATACGGCTTTTTCAGGAGTGGAATCAGGGTCCTTGAAGAAATAGCCGGTGCGTTCGAACTGCACGGCGATTCCGGATCTGTCCTCGAGAAGGGCCGGTTCGGCATAGCCGCAGGTTATTTTCAGGGAGTCCGGATTAAGGTAATTCTTGTAGTCCTCCCCTTCAGGTATGGCTCCCATCTGGGCTTCGGTGAAAAGCTTGTCGTATATCCTGAGCTCCACCTCCCTGCAGTGGGCGGCAGATACCCAGTGTATTGTCCCCTTGACGGAACGCCACTCCCCTGCCCCCGGTTTCGACGAATGGTCGCAGGTGCATCTGATTTCCGTGATGTTCCCCTCGCTGTCCTTCACCACTTCCTCGCACTTGACGATATAGGAATACTTGAGCCGCACTTCCCCGCCTGGTTTCAGCCTGAAATATTTCTTTGGCGGCTCCTCCATGAAGTCCTGCCTCTCTATCAGAATCTCGCCGGTGAACGGCACTTTCCTGAACGGTCCCTCAGGACTTGCAGGGTTGAGAGGAGCGTCGAACCACTCCACCTTTCCCGGCTCCCAGTTCGTGATGACAAGCTTCACCGGGTCCTGCACTACCATGTACCTGTTGGAACGTTCATTCAGATCCTGGCGTACGCACCACTCCATAAGCTGCAGGTCGATAAGCTGCTCACGCTTTGCCACACCTACCTTCTCCGCAAACATCTTCACGGCCTCAGGTGTGTAGCCTCTCCTCCTGATGCCGCATATTGTAGGCATGCGAGGGTCGTCCCACCCGCTCACGAAATGATTCTTCACGAGTTCCAGCAGCTTCCTCTTGCTCATGACAGTATATGTGAGGTTCAGCCTTGCGAACTCGTACTGATGCGACGGGAATATCCCGAGTTTCTCTATGAACCAGTCGTAAAGAGGACGGTGCACGTCGAACTCGAGAGTGCATATGGAGTGGGTGATATGCTCTATGCTGTCGCACTGGCCGTGCGCGAAGTCATACATAGGGTAAATGCACCACTTGTCTCCTGTGCGGTGGTGCGAGGCGTGTATTATCCTGTACATCAGCGGGTCCCTGAGAAGCATGTTCGGATGGGCCATGTCTATCTTGGCCCTGAGCACCTTCTCGCCGTCGGCATACTTCCCTGCCTTCATCTCCCTGAACAGCCTGAGGTTTTCCTCGACTGAACGGTTCCTGTACGGGCTGTCCACCCCCGGAGTCTGGACCGTACCCCTTCCTATGCGGATTTCCTCCTGCGTCTGGTCGTCGACATACGCAAGCCCCTTCTTTATCAGTTCCTCGGCCCACTCGTAGAGCTGGTCGAAATAATCCGAGGCATAACGCTCGTTCTCCCACTCGAAACCGAGCCATCTGATGTCCTCCTTGATCGAACTCACATATTCAGTGTCCTCTTTCACCGGATTGGTGTCATCGAAACGGAGATTGGTCTTTCCGCCGTATTTTTTGGCAAGGCCGAAATTGAGGCAGATGCTCTTCGCATGCCCTATATGCAGGTATCCGTTGGGCTCCGGAGGAAAACGCGTCATTATGGAAGTGCATTTGCCGGATGCCAAGTCGGACTCGATTATTTCCTCGAGAAAATTGAGGTTGCGGGCCTTTTCCGCCTCGCTGATGTTTCCTTCTGTCATAGTCTGTAATGCTTAAAGGCTGAATAAGCCGCTAAGATAAGGATAAATTTGCTATTTTTGTTTCCGGAAAAGAAAAAACGACATGATACAATCAATGACCGGCTACGGAAAAGCCGAAACCACACTCGAGACAGGAAAACTCACGGTAGAGATAAAATCGCTCAACGGGAAGAACGCCGACATCAGCGTAAGGTCATCGCTGCTGCCGAAGGACAAGGAGCTGGCTGTGCGCCAGATGGTCGCCCAGAGGCTTCTGAGGGGGAACATAGACATATTCATATCTCACGAGGCCAATTCCGAGGATGCGGCAAAGGAAATCAATGCGGAGCTTGTGATGGAATATTACAGGCAGCTGATGGCGATAAACGGCAGAATAGAGGCGGAGTTCCCGCTCACCGGCAATGCAGATGCCGCACATCTTCTCGGCACTCTGCTGAAACTTCCCGATGTGATGGACTCCGGCAAGAAGCAGGAAATCGTGAACGACGGGAACTGGGAGCAGGTGCAGGCATGCTTCGAGGAAGCCCTCGACAGAATCTGCGGATACCGGTCCGCCGAAGGCGTGTCCCTGCATGATGACGTGTCGGCGAAAGTGAAGAACATACTCGACTGCATACCGCAGATAGAGGCCCTGGAGCATGAAAGAACGGAAAACATCCGCGCAAGGATAATGTCCAGGCTCAACGAGGTGTCTGTCTCCCCGGACAAGGACCGCCTGGAGCAGGAGATGATATACTACATTGAGAAGCTTGACATCAACGAAGAGAAGGTCAGGCTCAGACAGCACTGCAGATATTTCATGGAGACCCTCGAAAACGAACCTTATCCCGGACGGAAACTCGGATTCATTGCCCAGGAGATGGGGCGCGAGATAAACACCACAGGCTCAAAGGCAAACCACACCGGAATCCAGAAGATAGTCGTCAGAATGAAGGACGAGCTCGAAAAAATTAAGGAGCAGTGTCTGAACATACTCTGATGGAGAAGGCGTATGTCCCGGACAGAGGGGCGTCAGAAGCCGATGTGAGCGAAATCCTCACAAGTCTGTCTCCCCAGACACCGGAAAGCCTCGGGTCTTCAAGGCGCATTTCAGTGACTGACGGTCCGAGGGATGCCGGATAGCTGAGTTCCGCCGCCGCAGGTCCGTTAACCACCACGATTCTGCCCCTCGGCACAACGTGCTCCTCCCCGCCATACTGATATTTGCATCCCGGAAGGAAAACCTCCCCGCACACGAGGAAATTCTCGACATCGGCCGCCTTTCTCGACAGGAGCCTGTAGCTGTCCCTTATTTCGAGAAGCCCGTCACGGACCGCATACCGCCTTGTCCAGGACCGGCAGGACGCGGAGTCTGGGTATGCCCTGCTTATATCAAGGCTGAATCTCTTTTCCTCAAGCCTGCAGGAGACATCAGATGAGCGGTATTCCTGCCCGAAACTCTGCGGGACACCGTTTATAATCGGGAGGCTGTGCCAGTTGCTCTGCATGGACCATATAGTGTATCTCTCGGAACTGAATGTCTTCCGCGTATATGTCCCAACGCCGGCGTCCACGAAAAGCGGAGTGTCTCCTGCGTACAGGATGAACGTGCCGACATCGTTATGGTTGTGGCTTTCGTTGTTGAACCCGCCCTTCGCAGCGAAGAAATTGCCGGAAGCATCCCTTATGTAGCAGAATTCAGTCTCATCGTACCATGACGAGGACGGCACGCCGGCCCGGAGACTCCGCAGGACGTCAGGGGCCGTCGAGACGGCAAGTTCCCGATTGGCTTCATCCACCCTGTCCTGCAGGTCGTGAAGAATCCCTGCAGTCTCGATTGAGCGGTAAGTGTCGTTCCCGAGAGGCACTGCCGGGGAGCTGAAACGCCCTTTTTCCGGAGAATAGAGGAGGCAGGTGGCGAAATCCATCATCTCTTCGCTGCCGACAGCCTTCCCGTAACGGTAGACCAGATAGATGTCCGGCTTAATGACGGCCGTGGCATCTGCAAAGTTCACGACCTTTGAATCCCCTATGTAAGACCTGGATATGTATTCTCCCATCCGCCTTATCTGACTGTTCCCGAAGATGGATACCCTTCCTCCCGTGGCTTCGTACAATATCTCAAGATAATCGAACAGCTTGCCTGCCGCATGCCCCCAGTATGAAGGGCCTTCCTCGCAGGCCCCGTCGCCCTTGACGAAATTCAGGAACCTGTCAGTGGATTCCATCGAGAGTTTCATGGCCTGGTCGAGCCTTTCCTGGTCCTTCTCCATCAGCAGGAAGCAGAGCAGGACATTCGAGTTACACCATGGGTTCCAGTTGTTTATGATTTCACCTGGCTTCCACCCTTCCGCCATCCACCAGTTGCACTTGCGCACCCCGGGATTGAGGAAAGGGTCGAGTATCCTCTCCTTCACCGCAGTCTCGATGCAATAGCTGATGGACGGGTCAATCCTGTCTATCTCATCCTTCAGGAAATGGTAGGCTATGGAGACTGTGGCACCATAATTTCCTGACACAAGGTCTATTATGTATTCCCTCGGGTCTGGGAGAGACCGATGGCTCGACTGCCTCGGATTGTGCGCGGACAGCACCCATGAAGTCATCTGGCAGCTCATCCACAGTCCGTCCACAAGCTGGTCCGTGAAGCGGCCCTTGCCCTCCGCGAGTTCGGCCAGAAGGAGCCGGTTGAGAGCTGTCCTGTTTTCGTCGATCGGCGTCTCCATGATTTTCCTGTCGCCGCTTCTCTCGTATTCGAGATATGCGCTTGCTGGGATTATCTGCCACCTGTAGTCGAGCAGCTTTTCTCCCTGGGCTATGATGCGTCCGGTGTCGTTGCCGAAAATCCGCGCCCAACCGTCCCTGTCGTCGTAGTCGGGATATGGGAACCAGTCGCCTCCGGCAGTTACGAGACTGCCTGTCCCGGCCTTTTCAGCGGCTTCGAGATATGCTTCCGTTATATAGTTCCGTTCCTCGTATGCCCGGAGTCCGAGCGGGCAGCAGAGCCCCGTCGCAACAAGCGCGGACACTGCAAATCCAGCAAATGAATTTTTCATGGTATAGCGGTTATCAGTCCAGTGTAATCAAGAGGTTCAGTCCTTTTCGACGTCAAGGCGGCCGACATACAGGCCCCAGCATCCGTCAGTGACGATAGTGACATCATCTCCATCCCTGTCCCGGGCCGTCACAGCATGCTCGAGGAAGGTGTGCGAGTGCCCGCCTATCACCACGTCCACGTCCGCAATCCCTGCCACGAGTTCGGTGTCGGTGAAGAAATCCCCTTCATATCCGAGGTGGGAGAGGCAGATGACAAGGTCGCAATGCTTCTTCTCCTTCAGGAAGACCGCATACCTGGCCACCGTCTCCACCGGGTCGAGATATCTTATCTTGACGGCGATTTCCCTGTCCACGACCACCGTCAGGTCTGTCAGCACCCCTATGACCCCTATCTTCAGGCCGCCGCGGCGAAGTATGCAATACGGTTTCACTGCTTTTCCGAGGCCGGGGTGGCTGAAATCGTAATTGGCGCACACGACAGGGAAATCGCATCTGCGCACCCTTCTCGCAAGTTCGTCGAGCCCGTTGTCGAATTCATGGTTGCCGAGGCAGGCCACGTCGTAGCGCATGGCATTCATGCAGTCAGTCTCGACATCTCCTTTCAGAAGGGTGAAATACGAGGAACCCTGGCTGAAGTCGCCCGCATCCACGAGCAGGACCTTGCCCTTCCCTACCGCTGCACGCACGCTGTCGATGTATGCGGCTCTCTCTATGACTCCTCCCAGACCGGCTTCCTTGCCGGTACGGACGGGGTCTATATGGCTGTGAGTGTCGTTTGTGTGCAGAATCACCAGGTCCTGTGCCCCGGCGAGGACGCACACCGCAAAAAATGCTGCGGCTACCGTAAACAATTTCTTACCCATGGCTGTAGTCCTAATCCAAAATCCTGACACGCCCGTCCGTGCTGTAGCCTATCTCCCTGCCTGCGGCAGTCTCTGACTTCACGTAGTCGAGCATCACGTCAATTATATCGGTATCGTCGTATGAGATTATCTCCACCGCGTTCCGGCCTATGTAAAGGTTGTCGCCCCCGTTCAGAAGGAAGGAGATTGTGGCAACCCCGTAGACCTTGTCGTCATCTATCGGGTTCCCGTCTATCGTGGCGGAAACGAGCTTCCCGTCGCGGATTTCTATCCGCACGCCCCCGATGACCTGGACAGTCGTCGCAGCCATCTGCTCGAGGATTGCCCTTATATCACTGCCCTTGAGGGCCACATAGACTATGCTGTTCCTGAAAGGGAACATGGAGAGCATGTCATCGAGAAGCACATCGCCTTCAGGCATGTCCACCCTTATCCCACCGAAATTGCCGAAGCCGACATCCACGGTCCTGCCGGATTTCTTCTCCACTGCATCCATGATGACATCTATGAACATGTCGGACAGGGCGCATTCCGGCATCGAACGGACCATGGCTTCAGACGAGTGGCCGATGACCTGTTTCACAGGGGCCATCACCGGCTGGGCGGCCGTGACTACGGCCGCCACATCGGCCACCGTCCCGCCTTTGAACACCCTCCCGTTCGGGGCGAGGTACTTCCTTCCCTTCACCTTTCCTATCGCCTTCTCCACATCACCGGCAGACGGGGAGACACATCCTGTCCTCGAACCGTCCATGCACGCCCTGGACCAGCTGAACCGGAAATCGTCATCTCCTGCAACAAGGGCAGGGGCAGAACCGTAAAGCAGCACGAAAGCCGCCAGCAGGGACAAAAATTTCGCAGACATCATCATTTCTGTTTAAGCCACCTGTACAAATCCTTGTATGTCGTCTTCTTGCCATACATCAGAATCCCTATCTTGTATATCTTCGCGGACAGATACGCCATGCAGACGAACGTCCCGAGGAGGATGGCCACAGACAAGGCTATCTCCCAGAACGGGACACCGAACGGAATCCTCGCAAGCATCACTATCGGCGAAGTGAACGGTATCATCGAACCCCAGAACACTATCTGGCTGTCCGGAGACTTGTAGGCATAGAATGCTATGAAGAAAGCTATCAGCAACGGTATGGTGACAGGCATCTGGAGCTGCTGGGTATCTGCCTCGTTCTCGACCGCCGAACCTATGGCGGCGAACAGCGAAGCATACAGCAGGTAGCCGAGGATGAAATAGACGATGAAACCGAGCAGTATCTCCATATAATCCAGACCGAGAAGTGTGGACACGACCGCGGACATTTCGCTGTCCAGCCCCATCGGAGGCATCATGTCCCCTGCCACTGCCGTCATCTCACCCTGCATGCGTGCAGTCTCCGCAAGGGTGTCCATCCCCATGACAGCCCCTGCCGCGAGCACAAGCACAGCCGTGAGCACAATCCAGAGGAAGAACTGCGTAAGGGCCACTGCAGCAACCCCTATTATCTTCCCGAACATCAGTTCCAGGGAATTGACGGAGGATATGAGCACCTCCACAACCCTGCTTGACTTCTCCTCTATCACACTCTGCATGACCATAGAAGAGAACATGGCTATGAACATGTAGATGATGAGCGTGAGCACGAGCGAGACTATCATGTACACCTCGGAGGATGTCATGGTCTCCCTGCCTTCCTCGTCCATGGTGTATGTTGCCACCGGAATATCGGCCTTCACCTCGTCGAGAATCTGTTTCAGCCCCTTAATGTCATAGGAGGCGAGCCTGTATTCCTCGACCGCCTCGTTGACATTCCTGCTCAGGGCTTCCTTCATGTCAACGCTGAGGGGTTTCTGCGAATATGCAGAGACAGACACTGACCTTGAAACCGTGTCAAGGGCCGATATCACCACCAGTGCGTCAAGGTCGAGGTCGAAATACCGGCTTTTCAGGGAATCCACCGGAATCCCGGAATAATCCGTGTAGTCGTACTGCTCGCTGTCAGTCATGTACGGCATGACAATCCCGGAGCCGTCCACCACACCGATTTTCTTGCCCTTACCGTCCGCCATGAGCATTATGACGGTCGGCAGTATGCACAATGCCGCAAAGAATATCGGACCGAGGAAAGTGGTCAGCAGAAAGGATTTCTTCCTCACCCTCGTGAGGTATTCTCTCGATATTATGACATTTGTTATGCGGAAATTCATGTCCTATTCCTCCTCAGTGACTAATTTTATGAATATGTCGTTCATCCTCGGGACAAGCTCCCTGTACGAGTTGATGACTATCGGCAGGGATGCCAGTCGCTTCAGCACCTCCTGCTTGTCCACGCCTTCCCCTACCGCCAGGACTGCTGTGTGGCGGCCGGCGTCGCTCTTGTCCGAAAGCACCTTGTATGTGTCTGTAGAAACGACAGCGTGCTCCCCGGAAGTATAGACGAGCTCTATGTGGTTGTTCCCGTATTTGTGCCTTATCCCGTCAACACCGCCTGCCACGACAAGCCGGGACTTGTTTATCAGCGCGATGTTGTCGCACAGTTCCTCGACGGACTCCATGTTGTGCGTAGACAGGATTATGGTGGAGCCCTCGTCCTTCAGGCGGAGTATTTCGTTCCTTATCAGCTGCGCATTTACAGGGTCGAATCCCGAAAAAGGTTCGTCGAGGATGAGAAGTGACGGCTTGTGCACGACTGTGGTTATGAACTGGACCTTCTGGGCCATGCCCTTGGACAGTTCCTCAACCTTCTTGCCCCACCAGCCCTGTATTCCGAATTTCTCGAACCACGCCTTGAGTTCCGATGCGGCCTCACGGACGGTCATGCCCTTCAGCCTTGCGAAATACATCGCCTGGTCCCCCACCTTCATCTTGCGGTAGAGACCGCGTTCCTCAGGCAGATAGCCTATCTTCCTCACATCTTCCTGTGTTATCGGGCGGCCGTCGAAAAGAATAGTGCCTCCATTAGGAATCGTTATCCTGTTTATTATCCTGATGAGGGTGGTCTTGCCAGCTCCGTTCGGGCCGAGAAGTCCGAATATCTTCCCTTTCGGTATGCTGAGTGAGAGATGGTCGAGAGCCACCTTCTCCCCGAAGCTCTTGCAGACGTCCCTGCATTCTATCATAGATGTTTCCATATCCGGTATTGAGATTTTCACATGTTGAGTATCTTGGCCACAAGCTCCATCAGCATTTCGGGCTGTGAAGCCTCTCCGGAATTGCCACCCTTCCCCTTGAAATCATATTCCTTCACGAGGGAGATGACTGCAAGGCACTTTTCCGGAGGGTAATTCCGTGCGGCAGCGTCGTATTCTTTCAGGAAATAAGGGTTCACCCCGAGAGCCGAAGCCTTTTCGGCGGAGCCGGCAGACGGATTGCGCGACATGAGGGCTTCATATCTGAGTATCCTGTAGAAATGGTTGAACAGAGGGGCCGTGGCGAGGAGCATCATGAACCTGGGCGAATTCCCTATATATGCCGCTATTTTCAAGGCTTTGGGAGCATTCTTCACGGAAAGTTCCCTTGTGAGCTCGAATATGCTGTACTGGCGGCTTATGCCGACATTGTTCTCGATGTCCTCAGCCGTAATTGAAGTCCTGTCTTCGGGAAGGTTCTTCCTCATCTTTTCCGTTTCGATGGCGATTTTCCCGAGGTCTGTCCCTGCAAATTCAGCGAGAAGCGCAGCCGCCTCAGGTGTAATGCCAAGGCCCTTTCCAGCATAGAAAGACGTTATCCACCGGGGCATCTCATAGTCCCTCACCGGGGCTGACTCCACCACGACACCGGTCTTGCTTATGTTCCGGTACAGTTCCTTGCGTTTGTCAAGGGTTGCGCCCCGAAGGTATATGACAAGCACTGTTGTCGGCATGGGATTCCGGCAATAGCCGGCAAGAGAATCGATGGACTTCATTGCCTGCGCTTCCTTTATGACCACAAGCTGTCTCGAGGCGAAGACAGGGTATTGCATGGCAGCAGTCACAACCTTGTCCGCATCCGTGTCAGTTCCGTAGCAGACTGTCTGGTTGAAGTCCCGCTCACTGTCGTCGAGAGCATATTTCATGACTGCTTCACAGACAAGTTCAGGATAATAGGGCTCCTCCCCCATCAGAAGATATACCGGACGGAAGACACCCTTCCTGACATCCTCCACAATACCGCGGCACAGCGCATCTGTCTCTGCAAAACCTTTTGCCATATTTTGCAAACTTACGCATAAATTTCCGATTTCTACAACTGTTGATGAAAAAGTCATGGATAGAAAATGAGGAGGTGACCAAAACGGGCTTTTGGTCACCTCCAGATGTCTTTCTTCGAAAGACCGGCCATCTTAACCCCCGTAGACTTGTCTACGGCCCCTATTAGGGGCATTTCGAGCCTACGGCTCGGTCCCTCCGGGACTTTAACGGGCTTTTGGTCACCTCCGGATGTCTTTCTTCGAAAGACCGGCCATCTTAACCCCCGTAGACTTGTCTACGGCCCCTATTAGGGGCATTTCGAGCCTACGGCTCGGTCCCTCCGGGACTTTTCAGGGCTTTTGGTCACCTCCGGATGTCTTTCTTCGAAAGACCGGCCTTTCAAGGGGCCGGCCTCAACGGCATGCGATGCCGGTCAATATTTCAATTCTCCCTTTTCTCCTTTACCCTTACAAGTTTTTCCTTAAGCACATCTACACAGTCCACGACAGCATCCTCGAAAGTCCGTGCGTTCCTCTCAACCACAACATCGTTGCCCGGAATCTGCACCTTCACCTTCACATTCTTGTTCTCATGCTCAGGCAGCAGCGACATCGACACCTCGACCCCGATAATCTCATCATAGAACTTAGGCAATTTGGACAGCTTCTTGTCAACAAAGTCCAACAGTTTCTGGTCTGCATTGAACTTGATGGATTGTACTCTAATCTCCATTTCTACCTCCATTTTTAGCCCTCGGATGGGCAGATTCATAAACATTTTTCAGTTTCTCGATGGAATTGTGTGTGTAGACCTGCGTCGCTGCAAGAGATGAATGCCCGAGAAACTCCTTTATGGAGTTCAGGTCGGCACCGTCATCAAGCAGGCCCGTCGCCACCGTGTGTCTGAGGACATGCGGCGATTTCCTGCCTGAAAAACCGCCGGCAGCTTCCAGCTCCTGCCTCACTATCCTGTCGACAAGCGCCGGATATACCGCCCTCCCACGGATTGTGACGAACATTGGCGAAGCAGATGTCCAGTCACCGTCAACCATCGTGTCAACTGCTTGTAAATATAAGGAAATTTCTTTACAAAAGGAAGGCAGCAGGGGAATTTCTCTCACTTTGTCTCCCTTGCCGCGGACACGCATCACTTTCCTCGAGAAATCCACATCGCCGCGTTTCAGGCCTACAAGTTCAGCCCGTCTGATTCCAGTATTGAAGAGGGTGGATATCACTGCCCTGTGAAGCCTGTGCCTGTAGCCTTCCGGGGTGAGGTCCGGGATGTCGGAGGCATAGATGTCCGTTGTGCGGAAATAATTCCGGATATCCTCCTGCCTGAAGAACTCAGGCAGACGCTTCTCTGTCTTCGGCCGCTTCACAAGCTTTACCGGATTGGACTTCAGACGGCCTTCCTTCACGAGAAATCCGCAGAAACCGCTCAGCACGGAGATATGGAGATTGACAGTCCTCGCCTTCATGTCCTGCTCCAGGAGGTGGACTTCATAGCCTCGTATCATGTTGGGAATCAGCGATGACACGAGGACATCGTCAGAGCCTGCCTGCACGAATGCACAAAAGTCCGCAAGGCACTGTCCGTAGATTACCCTTGTCCTGTCCGAATACCTCCGGACAATGGAGATATGCTCCATGTACCTCGAAATCAGAAGACTTTCCATTGCAGCCATCATTTGACAGGCACAAGCCCCATTTCCGCGGCCTTTTCCCTGAGAAGTCTGTCGGCAGCCTCGAAATCATTGCCGATGGCTCCGTCGAGGATGGCATTCTTGACATACTCCTTCAGCTCCCCTATCTGCCGGCATGGCGGTATGCCGTACAGCTCCATTATGTATTCTCCCGTGACAGGGTTCTTGAAATTCCTGATTGCATCCTTTTCCTCCACCTCGGCGAGCTTCCGGCTCACAAGCGCGAAATTCTTCTTCAACCGCTCCACCTTTCGCGGATTCTTCGAGGTGATGTCGGCATTGCACAGGAGCATCAGGTCATCTATGTCGTTGCCGGCATCGAAAAGCAGACGCCTCACGGCAGAATCGGTGACTTCCTCGGTGACAAGGGCGATGGGGCGGAGATGAAGAAGGACAAGCTTCCCGACATATTTCATCTTCTCGTTCAGCGGCATTCTGAGCGACTTGAAGATGCCGGGCACCATCCTTGCCCCTACTACTTCGTGGCCGTGGAACGTCCATCCGGAGGCCTTGTCGAAACGCTTCGTGGCCGGTTTGCCTATGTCGTGCAGAAGGGCGGCCCACCTCAGCCAGACATTCGGCGCCGTCCTCGGTCTTTCCTCCTCGACACCGTCTACATTCACATAATCCTTCAGGCAGCCACCTGCTATTGCCTGAAGTTCGGCCGATGCAACATTGTCCACGACTTCGAGGGTGTGGGAGAAATTCTCCTTGTGGCAATGCCCGTCAACATTTTCGGTGCCTTTGAGGCTGACAAGCTGCGGCAGGATGAGTTCGAGAAGACCTGTCTCGTCCAGCAGCCTGAATCCTGTCGAAGGCCGTGCGCACACAAGGATTTTGTTCAGTTCCTCGGCAATCCGTTCCCTGGACAGTATGGACAGCCTTCCCCTGTTCCTGCGGATGGACTCGAGGGACTCGGGAACGATGGTGAACTGTCTCTGCCCGTCGCTCAGTTTGGTGGCGAACCTTATCGCCCGTATCATCCTGAGAGGGTCGTCGCTGTAGGTGGTGTCAGGGTCGAGAGGCGTCCTGATGATTCCGGCGGCAAGGTCCCTTATTCCTCCGAACGGGTCCACAAGTGCACCGAAATCCTCCTTCTGCAAGCTGAACGCCATGGCATTTATAGTGAAGTCCCTGCGCAGCTGGTCATCTTCGAGCGTTCCGTTCTCCACAAGCGGTTTCCTGGAATCCCGTCTGTACGATTCCTTCCTCGCGCCCACGAACTCCACCTCCATCCCCTTGTACTTCAGCATGGCTGTACCGAAATTCCGGAACACCGACACCTTGCTGCCGACAGCAGCCGCAACCGCCTCGGCAAGTTCAATCCCGCTTCCCTCCACCACTATGTCTATGTCCTTGCCCTGCCTCCCGAGGAAACAGTCCCTGACATATCCGCCTATCACGAAAGCCCTGACACCCATTTCGCCGGCGATTCCGGATATGATACCGAATATCCTGTTGTCCAAAAAACCGTGTATCACGGTCGTCTCACTCTGCTTCATCTGTTCATTTCCTCGTATGAAGGAATCTCGTTTATAAATTCATACCTGCGGGGACCGTCCCCCTCCCTCCTTCTGCAGACATAGGTGCTCCTGCCGTTGGTTATGAATATGAACCTGACATCGAGAACCATGTTGTACCTCACCGCCTGGCCGAGGACATCACTGTCAATGTCGACATCCGGCCGTTTGCATTCCACTACGGCAAGCGGATGAGCATTTCTGCCATAGACAACTATGTCTGCGCGGAATCTCTTTTCTCCGAGCCTGAACCCCACTTCACTCATCATCTGGTGCATCGGGACTTTCATGAGGGTGTTGAGCTGCACTATGAACCACTGCCTCACGTCTTCTTCCGGCGTGAGCGCCACATCCTTTTTCCTGAGGGGGTCCCAGACTGTATTCCTCTCCATCACTGCAAAGTTAAGTTTTTTTCCAGGAAATCAACCACGACGGCCTGTACCTCCTTGCCGCAATGATGTCCGCCTTCAAAAAACTCCGTCCTCAACATGCCTTCCGCGCCTTTCCCGGAATATATGGACTGCATCCTTGCGTACGCCCGCTCCACGGCATGGACAGGAAAGAGCTTGTCTTCCGTGCCGCTGAGGAACAGGTAAGGTTTCGGGGCGAGGAGCAGTGCGATGTCGGGGAAGTCGTGACTGTCCCTGAGCCGTGGTATCAGCATGGCATAGTCGGATGCCTTGTACGGCTGTGCCTGCGTTTCCTTCAACGTCATCCAGCTGAGAGAGACCCCTGTGGAGACCAGTGGTGAGAATGCGGCGAGAAGCCAGGCGCGGTGCGCTCCCATCGACCATCCGAAGACACCTATCCTGTCCTTGTCTACATAATCCAAGGATGCCAGGCAGGCTGCTGCGGCAGCATCTTCACGGAGGGTCTTCTCCGCCCAGACTACCCCGCGGGACATCAGGCTGTCATAGACTTCCCTCTGGCCTTCATACACGGTTTCCTTCAGGGAGTCAAGTGTTTCCCTGCACGCTTCACCGCTTTGGAGACCGAACTTCATCATCGACCAGCGCCGGCATGCTTCCGAGGAACGTCCTCCCCAATAAAGCATGTCAGGCACTATGACGACATAGCCGAGGGATGCCAGGGAATCGGCGAGATACACCCCGTCGAAACAGTCCCTCACCCATTGTTCCGAGGATATCCTGACATTCACGGGAGCCTGGGACATCGGCCTGGCAAGTTTCTCCTTGCCGATGTCGAAACGTGCCCCGTGGTCATGCAGAAGCACAATACCGGGGCGGGGCGCGACGGACGAAGCCCCGTCAGGCACAAGAAGGAAGGACCGCACCGTATCGCCGTCAGGCACGGTGTACTCCACAATGCGGCAGATGTAGCCGTCCCGGTGCTCCTCCCGTACCACGGTGTGTCCGGACGCCGAAGCGAGAGGGGACGACAAATGCAGCGCTGCAACGGCTGCCAGCATTGCGAATGCAAAGCTACTTTTTTTCCAGGGCCTCGATATACTCGTCATTTGGAAAACTCCGATATATTTTTTCCATACAATAGTCCCTGCACCGGGAGAAGATGTCTATTGCCGTTCTTTCGGCATATTCGCCGTCACCAAACGCAGCGGCTGCCTCTCTTTCGGCCATGTCCCGCAGGTCGGTAAACACAAATGAACTGTAACGGGAATCGATATATTTGCGATATTCCAGTATGTCCATAGTACCGTAGCGGGAAGTAATGTCTTCGCACTCCCGCATGGCCGCATCCATGCATTCCTCAAGTATTGCATTCCTTATGCGTATAGTGTCTGGAAGTCCTGCTGCCGCCTCCGCTTCCTGCCCGGTCTGTCCCTCCCGGACAGCTTCCGGCTCGGCCCTGCCGCCGAAAATCAGGGCCACGACGGCTGCAAGGCAGGACAATACTGCGGACACCGATATGACATGGACTGGTTTTATCCTTCGGCCTCCGGTTTCCGCATGCTCCTGCCACGTTTCGCCGAGACTCCGGCAGAAATCGCTCCAGCCGGCATATCCGGCATACCTTGACAGGACGGACAGAGTGGAAGTCCTCGGGACTGTCGCAGGTTTCACATATCCGAAAAGCCTTTTCAGGGTTGTCGGACTGATGTACTCCCCTGTCCTTTCCCGGATTGAGAGTGACATGACATCGAAGTCGGCCGGAGAATCGAGCGTCCTGCCGAACGCCTTTGCCACATGCTCTTTCAACGATTCAATGTTCCGTGCTTCAGCTGTTTCCATCTGTAGGCAATGATTTTCCCAAAGATACGCAGAAACCGACATCCATGCAAGAGACCTCAGAAGCGGAGAAAGGTTTCCAAGGAGGATAAGGATTCGGCCCGGATTTCCGCCGGATCCGGCAAATTGACGAAAAAGTCAATGCCTGTCCATGATTCGAGGGAATCCACAGGTACGGCATACTCCGTATATGAATGACCTTTGAGGTCGGCATGGGGAAGCCTGAACCCGATTGCCGCAGCCTCAACGGGAATCCCATCTTCATTTCTTACGACTTTCAGGACCGCTTTCCAGTAATAATTCGGGACCGGCAATGTCTTATTGTCGTTTTTGTTCACTATGGTTCTGACTTTTTCATTCTCTCCTGCCTTGCCGAAAGAAGCCCCTGTAACAACATACAAGGTGTCATTTTGAGGCACGGCGGACCTGACGGCCTTTTCCAGCTGCGACCATATCCCTCCATTGAAGCCGTTCTGGATTTGAGGAGTCATATTCGTGGAAAAATATGTCTGCGCAAGCATTTCCGGTACGGCGTTCCGGTCTGCATTCGGAATCTGATGTCCCCTGGCATAGAAATTCCTCGAATAATTCGGCGTCTTTACGCTTGCGCCGTAGCCTGCCTTGACGCTTGTCTGTTCCTTTTCCGGTATTTCCGTGTCATAACCCCAGTATTCTGAACGCCCGGTTGACAGATGCGCCGGGCAAAGAGGGTATGCAACCCAATACGAAGTATAGGCATCCGAATCGTAGCAAATTGAGTAATTGCGCTGAAGTGTGCCGTTCATCTCTCCCCAGTGGGTCACATAATGAATGTCCGGGTCATTCTGAGAAAGAGGGGCCGGTATTTCAAGCCAGAAGGACCTGAAGCATTCTTCATCCCGCCGGACATCCGTCTGTGCCTGGACATTGCCCGCAATCCCCATAAATGATGCAATAAGGAAAATATCCAACAAATGCCTGTCCATAATCCTGCCTTACGCTGCCGTATTCCGCAAAGTTACAAAGTTCGGCAAATTTATTACTTTTTTTGTGGGCAAGTCCAACTGGTTTTGCTACATTTGCACTATCAAGTGCGGATTTATGTTGAATTTTACATTTTTCCATACTTAATAACGGGAATGTCCGCCATCCGAACTGAAAATTTATCTGCCAATGATGAAAATAAAACGAGGCATACTTGATACTCTGAAAGACTGGAAAAATTCTCCGGACAATGAGAGAAAACCGCTTCTGCTCAGAGGAGCCAGACAGACCGGAAAGACT
>CALVDM010000035.1 GCA_944326335.1 uncultured Bacteroidales bacterium | reverse complement strand
GCATACTCATGTTTCTTCTGTTTTTTACACATAATAAACCCTGAAAGTTTTTTGTCTAACTTTCAGGGTTCATATCAGCTTTGGCCACCCTCTCGTTATTTGTTTTTCAACCAGCGCGCCCATGCACGCTGCCTGGCTCAGAATGTCACACGCAGACCGACCTGGCATCTCCATCTCGAATAGAAATCATCGAGACTGAGCGTCTGAGGACCGCTTGCCCTGTATGAATAGGTAGGGGTCATGTTGCCATTGCCGTCGTCCGCCAGACTGTCGACATTAATGATGTTGAGCATCCATGCTCCATAGTTGTACCTGCCCCATTCCGGGTTGAACATGTTCCCGATATTGAGGATGTCAACGACGAACTGAATCTTGCGGCCGCTCTTCCTGTCATAGAAGAAGTCCTGGGCAATGTGCAGGTCGAAATGATTCTCGAACTTGCCGATTCCGGCGTTTCTTTCCGACCACTGGCCCCTGTGGCTGCGAAGATACTTGTCACTCTGGATAAACTGCTCGAATTTTTCGGCATCTCCGTCATTTGCCCACGACATCAGTGAGACTTCTTCTGCAGTCGGTATGTAGAGAAGCGTATTTGCCTCGTCGCCGTCACATCCGTCTCCGTTGAAGTCTTCAGATTCGTTCATGGTATAAGAATATCTCTGCCCGCTTGTACCGGTATAGGTAAGGGAGACAGATGTCTGAAGCCGTCCGGCAGCATATCTCGGAGTGGTATATGTGATGGCAGCCATTATCTTGTGAGGCCTGTCGAACAGGGAATGCGAAAGCACCACATCATTCGGGTCTACCGAGAAATAGTTTTCCCAGTTTGATTTCGCCACCGATGAAGTTCCGTCGTTTACGGAATAAGAGTGCCCGAAGGTATATGCAGCCATGAGGTCAAGACCGAAGTCGAAACGCTTTTCTATCTGTCCGCTCAATGAATATGAATAACCTTTGTTCGTATTCTCGAGGGCGATGATGGTCGAATAGTCTCCCCTGCTGGAATAATAAGGGGCGGTATTGATATCGTTGGCCGCTGCTTCGCTGACAGCATAAGTCACTCCTGTCTGCTCGATGGCGAGATTCCTGAAATATACGTTGTTCAAGCCTTTCGAGTAAAGGGCGTCGAACGTGAATTTCCACCCGTAGCCGAAATCCTGCTCATATCCGAGGTTCACACGGAAAGACTGCGGATATTTGAAATTCCTCGACAATGTATTTATGGTCGAACCGGCTGTTCCGGAGGCGATTCCCGGCTTGACTATATCTTCGTACGGATTGCTTGTCAAAGGAAAATCGGAAGGGACGTTACGCAGATAGATGGATTTGGATTCCACGCCTGTGTTGTTGAATGCATTAGTCAGCCAAACGAAAGGTACGCGTCCGGTGAAAAGACCTGCACCTCCGCGCAGAAGCGACTTGCGTGCCTTGTCCATATACCAGCGGAAACCTACTCGGGGCGAGAAAAGCACGGAAGCCTTCGGTGTTACGCCTACATACTGGTCGTTTTCCTTTGCTATGTCGGTTGCGTTGAACTCGGCGTTCTCACTCGGCTTGTTCAGCAGCATCGGCATATCCATTCGCAGCCCGTATGTAAGGGTGAAATTGGTATTCGGCTTCCATTCGTCCTGGGCGTAGAGTCCGAACTGTGCGGACCAGACGTTCGCTGCCCACCTGGTGTTTCCTCCCGTCAGTTCCGGGTCGGAATAACCGAATCCGTATCCTCCGTTGATGGTGTTGTTCATGAAGTCATTTATGGAAGCGAACCCGTACGAGCCGTAAGCTCCCTGAATGAACAAATTATTGAAACGGAATATCTCGTTATGGGTACCCACGGTAATATTATGGTTGCCCTTGAATATGGACACGTTGTCGGAAATGGTATAGACATCAGAATCAACGGAATTTGCACCTGATGAATAATCCGTACCGAGGCTTACGCTCAGGTTGTCCGAAACGGTGATGTTGGCACCCGGATATGCGATAGACCTGTGGTCCCTGACAAAAACCGCAGTGGCGCGGAATTCATTTGAAACGATATCCGATATGCGGGAGTTCAGCTCGGCCACGAGGGTATGTGTCTGATTTGCCTGTTTGTACGACGAATTGTTGAATATGTACTCTCTTGCGCTGGCATCATACTGGTCTGCGTAAGCATCCATGAACTGGTAGCGGAACATGAACTTGTGGTTGTCCTTTATGTTCCAGTCGATGCGTGCCATGGCGTTTATGGCCTGGTCGATGACCTGGTGCTGGCCGAAAGACTCTCCTGTATCCGATATGCCGTAATTCCTCTCGTAGTGGTCTATCATGGCGTCAGCTATCGTCTCATTGAAGATATTGCCGAGATTGGTCCCGTCCTTGAGGACGACGTCACTCTTCAACTGCGTACCGTTATATGACCCGTTCACAGGCGAATAGACATTCGGGCTGGAGTTCCTCTTGTATTCCGCGCTGGCGAAGATGAAGAGCTTGTTCTTTATGATAGGCGCGCCGATTGTAAATCCGTAGGTCTGGGTGAACTGCTGGGCATACTTTTCCCTTGTCTGTCCATCCTGCAGGATGCCTGGCGTCTTGCCTATCATGTCCTGGTTGTTGATATAGCTGTAGGCGGAACCCGTCACGGTATTTGTACCGGATTTGGTGATGGCATTGATTGCACCTCCGGTAAAGCCGGACTGGCGCACGTCGAAAGGTGCGACCACCACCTGTATCTCGTCGATGGCATCGAGGGCGATAGGATTGGCCCCGGTCTGTCCGCCGTTGGTCCCCGAGGATGCAAGTCCGAATGCATCGTTTGCAACTGCTCCGTCCACCTGGAAACTGTTGTAGCGGTTGTTCGTACCGGAGAACGAAATGCCGCCTCCCTTGGTCAGCGTGGCCTGCGGAGTGTACTGCACCACATCATAGATGCTTCTGTCTATGGACGGGGTGTTTTCAACCGCTCCCCTGCCGAAGCTCGCACCGGCTCCTGTCTTACCGGCATCGAACGAGCCTTCGCTTACCACAAGCACAGCGTCGAGTTCGTTTGAAACCTTCATGACGGCATCGAGTTCCAGAGGCTCGCCGAGCCTGAGGGTGATATCCGTATATTCAATGGTCGACATTCCGATATATGATATCTCTACCTTGTAAGGACCACCGGAGCGCATACCGTTGATAAGATAACGTCCTTCTTCATTTGCCACTGCGGCATATTGCGTCCCGGACGGAGTGTGGACAGCTATCACGGCTGCCCCGATCAGAGGTTCTCCAGATTCATCCGCAATCCGGCCGGAAAGACCGGAAGTGGTGACCTGGGCGAATGCCGTCATGCCGGCGAACAATGTCACAAGCATAATCGACACCACTTTAAGTGTTTGTTTCATAATGATTTAAACGTTTGGAAAAAGAATTTAACGACGCGAATATAACACTTTTTATAATTTCACCCCCCTATTTTAACATAATATTAACGGAAAAGAACGTAGTGAATTTCAGAGAACCACTCCTGTAGAGGATTCGGGAAATCCGGAAGACGAAGAAAACTCAGTAAAATTTTCCGGAAAAGGAAAATTTGCATATATTTGCACCCGAAAACGGAATGTGGAGAGATTTGGCTGCTTGCAACCACACAAAAAAATGCTAAAATGTGATACGTACGCCGGTGTGTGTGCTTACGTTCAATTTTTAGATATGGTTTTTTGGCTCCTCATTTCTGCAGGAGCATTTTTTATGCCCTCCCGCACAGGAATGCATAAGACAACAAAACAAAAATAACATGGCATATCTATTTACATCAGAATCAGTTTCGGAAGGACATCCGGACAAGGTGGCCGACCAGATTTCAGACGCCATACTCGATGAATTTCTCCGTCAGGACCCGGAAGCGAAGGTGGCCTGCGAGACATTCTGCAGCACGGGACTCGTCGTAGTCGGTGGTGAAGTGAGGTCTGAAGATGCATACGTGGACATCCAGAGCGTCGCAAGGCGTGTGATAAACAGGATTGGGTACAACAAGGCGGAATACATGTTCGACGGCAATTCCTGCGGGGTGGTTTCTGCCCTGCACGAACAGTCGCAGGACATATCGCGTGGAGTGGTTACGGAAGATGCCGACGAACAGGGTGCCGGAGACCAGGGAATGATGTTCGGCTATGCATGCAGCGACACCGCCGAATACATGCCGTTGCCACTCGCCCTCGCGCACAAGGCCCTGATGATTCTCGCCCGTATCAGGAAGGACTCTCCACAGCTCATGCCTTATCTCAGGCCGGACTCGAAGTCTCAGTTCACTATTGAATACGATGACAGGACGCACAAGCCTGTGAGGGTGCACACCATAGTCATATCCACCCAGCATGACGAATTCGTTGCCGAAGAACTCGGGAAAATGAGCTATCCGGAAGCGTGCGACCAGTACGGTCAGAAAAGGGTGGATGCCGCGATGCAGGCCAAGATAACGAAAGATATCCGTGAAATCCTCATACCGGAACTCGTAGCCGGACTCCCGGAGGAGACTGCCGCCCTGTTCAGGGACGGATACATACTTCATGTCAACCCTACCGGCAAGTTCGTCATCGGAGGGCCTCACGGGGACACGGGTCTCACCGGACGCAAGATAATAGTGGACACCTACGGAGGCAAGGGAGCGCACGGAGGCGGGGCGTTCTCGGGCAAGGACCCGTCCAAGGTTGACCGCTCCGCAGCATACGCGGCAAGATACATTGCGAAGAACATGGTTGCGGCAGGACTTGCAGAGGAAATGCTGGTGCAGATTGCATACGCCATAGGTATCGCAAGGCCGGTGAGCATACATGTGAACACGTTCGGGACATCCGCCAGGGACGCCTCGGGCAACAGAATCAGCGATTCGTACATCGCGGAGAAGATACAGGAGCTCTTTGACCTGCGTCCGGCAAAGATAATAGAGAAGTTCCAGCTCAAGAAGCCGATATATGAACCGACCGCCGCGTACGGGCATGTGGGAAGGAAACCTTACAAGGACTTCGTGGAAATCCGCAGGAAAGGCGTGAAAACCCAGGAATTCGTGCAGTTCTTCGGCTGGGAGCTCCTCGATTCCGTGGACATGATAAGAAAAGAATTCGGACTGGCCTGACGGACAGCACATCAAAACAGCGGGACCGGAATGAAGATAGGAGACATTGAACTCAGGGAAAGGCCGCTTTTCCTCGCACCGATGGAAGATGTCACGGATGCATCCTTCCGTTTCGTGTGCAAGGAATTCGGTGCCGATATGATGTACACCGAGTTCGTCTCTTCCGACGGGCTTGTCCGGGATGCCGGAAAAGCACTCGCCAAGATGGTGACCCACGACTACGAGGCCCCGATCGGCATCCAGATATACGGGAACATTCCGGAAGCCATGGTCGATGCGGCACTCATGGCCGAAGATGCGGTACGTCTTGTCGGCGGACACGGGGCGGACCTCGTGGACATAAACTTCGGATGCCCGGTGAACAAGATAGCACGCCGTGGCGCAGGCTCCGGAATGATGAAGGAGCCGGACAAGATGGTGATGATAACCAAGATGATAGCGGATGCCGTGAAGCTGCCGGTGACGGTGAAGACAAGGCTCGGATGGGATGAAGACTCGAAAATCATCGTGGAGCTGGCCGAAAGGCTGCAGGATGCCGGAGCCGCCGCCCTCACCATACACGGGAGGACAAGATGCCAGATGTACAAGGGAGATGCTGACTGGACTCTCATCGGCAAGGTCAAGGAGAATCCGAGGATGCACATCCCGATAATCGGCAACGGAGACATCGACTCGCCCCTTAAAGCCAGGGAATACTTCGACAGGTACGGGGTCGACGGCATCATGATAGGCCGGGCCACGTACGGACATCCGTGGATATTCCGGGAAATACGCCACTATCTTGACACCGGGGAGCTGCTTCCGCCGATGTCCGTGACGGAAAGGGTGGCCCTGGCCAAACGCCATCTTGCCAAATCGATAGAAGTCAAGGGAGAGAAGGTGGGGGTGCTGGAAATGCGCCGCCATCTTTCCGCATATTTCAAGGGTCTGCCGGATTTCAAGGAGACCCGGCTGAAACTTGTCACACTCAACGACCCCGCCGAGCTGTACCGGACACTTGACTACGTCGGAGAAAGGTGGGGCGGGACAGAAGGATGAAAGGAGGTTCATGATGGACAGGATATTGCTTGCACCATACTATTGCGCATTGAAATTCAGACACTTCCTGTACGACAGGGGGATAAGGAAATCCAGCAGGGCGGAAGTGCCGACGATATGCATCGGAAACATAACTGTCGGCGGGACCGGAAAGACCCCGCACACGGAGCTTGCGCTCAGGACTTTGCTGTCCATGAAGGAAACCGAAGGGAAAAACCTGGCCGTGCTCTCGAGAGGATACAGGAGAGAAAGCAAGGGCTTCCAGCAGGTGCTGGCAGACAGTCCGGTGGCACTCTCCGGAGACGAACCTCTGCAGATGAAGAAGAAGTTTCCGCAGGTTACGGTAGCCGTAGATGCGGACAGGGTTGAAGGCTGCAGCTTTCTGTGCCATCCTGAAAGGCTTTCCACCTCAAGGAAGGGGCGAAGATGCATCAACAGGGAGTACCCGCCTGCAGACCTTGTCCTCCTGGACGACGCATTCCAGCACAGGGCCATTGAACCTGACCTTTCCATACTCATGATAGACTACAACAGGCCGGTGCAGAGAGACCGCCTGCTTCCGCTGGGCAGGCTGCGGGACCTCAGGGAGAGGACAGAGGCCGCAGACATGGTGATTGTGAGCAAATGCCCTCCGTATATCGACAAGATTGAACGCGACAGATGGGTCAAGTCCCTCGGCATAAAGGACTTCGACTACGACAGCATGCAGGGCGTCAACCGGAGGGGCCGTCTGCAGACTGTCCTGTTTTCCACCATAGAATACTGCGACCCCTGCCCTGTGTTCGGAGAAGGAGATCATCACTACCTGTACGCAAAACGGGCCGTGGTGTTCACCGGGATAGCCAATGACTCCCCCTTCACCGCTTTTGTCGCAGGCAGCTACAGGATATCAAGCCATATCGTGTTCGGAGACCATCACAAATACGGGAAGCAGGACATCCGGACAATAGCTTCCGCGGCGGCGAAGGAACCTACGGCGATAATCCTTACGACAGAAAAAGACAGCCAGCGGCTGTCCGGAATGGAAAAAGTACCTGAAACACTCCGTAGAAGGATGTTCCAGGTACCTGTAAAGGCGGCCTTCCTCACAGAGGAGGAGATGACTATTTTCCGGGAGCGGCTGAAGAGTCTCCTGTGAGAATCCCGTTCTGGACCTGCACGGAGGCGTCATGTATCGCGTTGAACACCGTGGTGACGAACTTCTCCGACAAGCCCTGCTCCGCACCTCTCTGGATGACCTTCTCCAGAAGGGAGTCCCACCTGTTGGTCTGGAGTATGGCAATGTTGTTCTCCTTCTTGTAACGTCCTATCTGGCGGCTTATGTCCATCCTTGAGGCAAGCAGATACAGGAGACTTTCGTCTATCACGTCTATCTTGGCCCGGAGCTGATGGATGTTTTCCTTGTATTCCGGACTGTCGGAGTCGTTCTCCCGGACCACGAGGTCACCCAGCATCGTGCCGAGGTCCTTGGGGGTCAGCTGCTGTTTTGCATCGCTGAGGGCACAGGTAGGGTCGCAGTGCGACTCAATCATCAGCCCGTCGAGACCTAGGTCGAGCGATGTCTGGGATATTTCCTGGATATACTCTCTGGAGCCTCCGAGATGGCTCGGGTCGCAGAAGAAAGGCAATTCCGGGTAACGGCTCCTCAACTCTATGGCTATCTGCCAGTCAGGACGGTTACGGTAGCGGATTTTCTCCGATGTGGAAAAACCCCGGTGTATGACGCCCAGCTTCCTGACCCCAGCCTGGTTCAGCCGCTCGAGCGCACCTATCCACAGGTCGAGGTCCGGATTCACGGGATTCTTCACAAGGACCGGGATGTCGGTGTCCCTCAGGGCATCGGCAATTTCCTGCACGAGAAACGGGTTCGCCGTGGTTCTCGCCCCTATCCACACCATGTCCACACCGAATTTCATGCAGTCGAAGATATGGCGTTCGCTTGCCACTTCCGTGCATATCTTCATCCCGAGTTCATTCTTCACCCTCTGCATCCATTTCAAGCCCGGAGTTCCCACTCCCTCGAACGTGTTCGGATGCGTGCGCGGCTTCCATATACCGGCACGGAACACGCTTATGCCTAAAGCCTTGAGACCTCTTGCCGTCTCCATGACCTGGATTTCCGATTCAGCACTGCATGGTCCTGCAATGATGAACGGTCTCTTCTCGTTGAAAAGATTGAATAAGTTCCATTCCTTCAGCGGAATGATGTCAAGTTTCCTGTCCATATCTAAGTCCGTTTATCTTATTATTCTCTTTATCCTGTTGGCATCCTCTATCAAGGTCCTTATCGCGTCCTCGTCGAAATCCTCGACAGCCTTCCGGAACGCGTTGACCTTCTCGAGATAAGTGTCAATGACAGTCAGGATATTGTCCCTGTTCTGCGTCATTATCGGCACCCACATGTCCGCACTGCTCTTGGCAAGCCTCACGGTGGAGGAAAAGCCTCCTGATGCAAGGTCGAAGATGTGTTTTTCGTTCTTTTCCTTGTCGAGGACGGTGAGGGCGAGGGCGAAGGAAGTGATATGCGATATGTGCGAGACATAAGCAGTATGCACGTCGTGGCTCGCGGCATTCATGTATATCGGCCTCATGTTGAGGATGTCGTACATCTTCTCCACGAGATGGACGGCAGACGGGTCAGACTCCTCCTGGTTGCAGATTATGCAGGCACGCCCGTCAAAAAGCCCCGGCATGGCTGCCCAGGGTCCGGAATATTCTGTCCCGGCCATCGGATGCGTCGCGACATATCTGGCCCGCATCGGATGATAATGCACCGCCTTTGAAAGCTGCTCCTTTGTGGAACACACGTCCATGACGGTTTTCCCGCATCTCCCGTCCGTCTCCCCGAACCTGTCCAGAATCTGCGGAAGCATCCTGAGGGCAGCCCCGACAGGCACGGACAGTACGAGAAGGTCGCACCTGTCCACGCATTCGCCAAGGTCCACCACTTCGTCGACAAGGCCTATCTTCAAAGCGGCTGCGGCATTCACGGAGTCCGCCTCCACCCCCAGAATCCTGTCGGCGAAGCCTCTGCGTCTGAGGTCTATCGCCATCGAGCCTCCTATCAGCCCGAGTCCTATGATTCCCGTATTCATATCAAAGCTATCTTTTCCGCCGACCTCGTGAGCACGTCAGGACTTGCGCAAAGGGATATCCTGATGTAGTCGCGGCCGTTTTTCCCGAAAATGAAACCAGGGGTGATGAACACGCCGGCATTGTAAAGTATCCTGTCGGACACCTGCTCCCCGAGCGAAAGCCCGCTTCCCGGCCTGTCCGCAAAACGGTTGTCCCTGCCAATTTTACCCCAAAGGAACATCCCGCAGCTGTCCCTGTCGTACTCCGCGCCGATGATATCGAAGATACGTCCGGCAAGCACCCTCCGGCGCCTGTATTCTGCATTCAGCTCCCTGTACCACTCCGGACTCTGTGAAAGAGCCTCCACAGCAGCCAGCTGAAGCGGCCGGAACATCCCCGAATCCATCTGGCTCTTCACTTTCAGAATTTCCGAGATGACGTCGGCGGACGAGGCAACCATGCCTATCCTCCAGCCGGACATGTTGTGGGCCTTGCTGAGAGAATTCAGCTCCAGGCAGCATTCCTTCGCACCGGGCACCGCAAGGATTGAGACAGGGTTGTCGTTGAGGATGAAACTGTATGGATTGTCATTGCATATCATGATGTTGTGACGTCTTCCGAAATCGACCAGACGGGAATACAGCTCCATGGTCGCCGGAGCCCCTGTCGGCATGTTCGGATAATTTGTCCACATCAGCTTTACCCCGGAGAGGTCCATATCCTCCAGGGCATCAAAATCAGGCTGCCATCCGAGCTCCTCCTTCAGGTCATAAGGGACAAGCCCGGCTCCGGTCAATGCAGTGGCCGAAGAATATGTCGGATATCCGGGGTCAGGGACAAGCACCTTGTCACCCTCGTCAAGAAAAGCGAGCGATATAAGCAATATCCCCTCTTTGGAGCCTGCCAGAGGCTGGATTTCACTGCCCGGATTGAGAGCGACACCATAGTATCGCGAATACCACTGTACAAAAGCCTGTCTCAGCTGCGGGATTCCCGTATAGCTCTGGTATGCATGGTTACCCGGCTGCGACGCCGATTCCCTCAAGGCTTCAATCGCAGATGCCGGCGGCATCCCGTCCGGTGCACCTATCCCGAGATTGATTATCCTGTCCTGCGACAATGCCGACCTTTCCTCATTCAGCCTGTCAATCTCCTTCAGTTTCCGGGAAAAATAGTATTCCCTGACTTGCTCTGTCCTTTTTGCTGGTCTTATTATCATGGCTCTAACTCTTTTGCCGGCCGGCCTCCGGCACACATTCCTCATATTCCCCAAGTACGTTCAGGTCCTCCATCAACGGCCGTACCGCTGAAATCGCCTGGCTGTAACGCAGATAACTGTCGAACTTTATGTCCGCATAGAAGAAATACTGCCAGGTCCTCCCCGGTATCGGGAGAGACTGGATTCTCGTGAGATTCATGTCGTAGAACGAAAGAATCGTGAGCACCTGCGCCAGGGAACCAGCCTTATGCGGCAGTGTGAAGCACAGGGAAACCTTGTTGACCTTCTCCTTCGGGACAGTGATGCCGTCGTCAAGGATGAGGAAACGGGTGAAATTCTGTTTATAGGTCTCTATGCTCTCCTCGAGAACCTCCAGCCCGTACAGGTCGGCTGCAAGCAGGGAAGCCACAGCCCCGACACCCTTGAGCTTCTGGCCTGCGATGTCCGCCGCGCTTTTAGCAGTATCCTCAGACTCCACAAGCCTTATCCACGGACAGGACTGGAAGAACGGACGTGTCTGGTTTATGGCCATGTAATGCGTCCTGACCTCCTTTATATCCTCTATCTTCTGCCCCGGGAGAGCCATCAGATTCTGCTGGATTCTGAGGAAAATCTCCCCCTTTATCTTCACGTTGTACTTTCTGAGAAGCTCGAAATTCGGCAGAAGACCTCCTGAGACCGTGTTCTCGATAGCCATGATGGCAGCATCGGCTTTTCCTGTCTCCAAAGCCTTGTAGAGGTCCTCGAATGTGGCGCATTCGACTATCTGAGGCACTATACCTTCATGCCTGTCGTAGAAAATCCGGGCTGCCTGCTCGTGGAAACAACCGGAATATCCCTGTATCGCAACTCTTTTCATAACCTGCAAAAAAAAGGAGCCGCCCGGTTCCGGACAGCTCCAACATATTTCCATAAATCTATATTGTGTACACCATGCAACGTCCGGCTATTACCTTTCAAGGAAATAGAAATAAAAATAACCGTATGCGCTAAATCGTGTACCCATAGTTTTCAGTTACCTGCAAATATATAAAACTTATCTTGCATATACAATAACCTGTCCGGATTTTTGCACCTGATTCCTGCACGGCGCCGGACATCCTTGCCGGCGGCTCAGACAGTGAGGATTTCCTTCTCCTTCGCAGACACGATTTCGTCAACCTTCTTGACGAAGGAATCGGTCTCCTTCTGCACATTCTGCTCCATGTCCTTTTCGGCATCCTCAGGAAGGCCGTCCTTCTGTGCCTTCTTCAATGCATCGATGGCATCGCGGCGGGCATTCCTGACCACAACCTTGGCATTCTCCCCGGCGGACTTCACCTTCTTAATGAGCTCCTTTCTCCTGTCCTCCGTAAGAGGCGGGACGGTGCACCTGATTGTCTCTCCGTTGTTCTGCGGAGTAAGGCCGATGTTCGCATCCATGATAGCCTTCTCGATTACCGGAATCATCTTCTTCTCCCACGGCTGTATCACCAGGGTCCTGGCATCCGGAGTGGTGACGGAAGCGACCTGCGGAACCGGAGTCGGGGTGCCGTAATAATCCACAACAACATTGTTGAAAATTAGCGGATTGGCCTTGCCTACCCTATATGTCTTCACATCCTCCTCGAGGAACTTCACCGCATCAGACATCTTCGTCTTCGCTGCGGCAACGATTTCTTTTGCATTATCTATCATAACAACTGGATTTTGTTCCATCACAACTACAGGCCGCACGCTACATGTGTACAAGCGTACCCACCTTCTCTCCTTTCACAAGCCTCAACAGGTTGCCTCCAGCGTTCATGTCGAACACGATGACAGGCATATTGCCTTCCCTGCACAGTGCGAAAGCCGTCTGGTCCATTACCTTCAGATGATCTTCAAGGGCCTTGTCGAAAGTCAGCTCCCCGTATTTCACTGCCGAAGGGTCCTTCTCCGGGTCGGCAGTGTAGACGCCGTCCACCCTCGTGCCTTTGAGCAGGGCGTCCGCACCTATTTCGAGAGCGCGCAGCGCTGCGCCCGAATCCGTGGTGAAGAACGGATTGCCGGTGCCGCCGGCAATCAGCGAGACCCCTCCGTTCTCCATGAACGACACGGCATCATCCCTCATATAATATCTGGCCACAGGCATCATGGGGGTGGCGGTGAAAACCTCCGCCCTGACACCGGCTGACCGTATGGCCATGGCAAGCCCCAGGGAATTGATGACTGTGGCAAGCATGCCCATCTTGTCCCCGTCCACCCGGTCGAAACCCCGGCCTGCACCGGAAAGCCCCCTGAAGATATTGCCTCCGCCTATTACGATGGATACCTGCAGCCCGGCCTTCACTGCCGCGGCAATCTCTTCCGCATATGCGGAAAGCACGTTTTCATCTATCCCTTTGCCCTCAGGCCCGCCGAGACTTTCTCCGCTGAGTTTCAGCAATACTCTTCTATACATTATACGGAATGTTGGGAAACTGTGAGAGTTTCTGATTTTTTACGCAAACAAAAATATCATTTTATTATGAAACTTGCAAGAAAGAATATATCTTTGCACAACTGAAGACTAACATCGAAATTTTTGGATACTGACATGGCTAACATTTTCACTTCATCCATCGGCAAGAAACTGATAATGAGCATAAGCGGGCTTTTCCTCATTATTTTCCTCCTGCTGCACCTCACAATCAATTCATTTTCGATAATCGATTCCTTCAATGACAAGTTCGGGGCTGCAGACGGTCTTTTCGCCCAGGGATGCGAGTTCATGTCTCTTCCAATAGTCACCATCATGGTGCCGGTGCTTGCCTTCGGTTTCATCATCCATATCATCTACGCAATCATACTCACACTCCATAACCTCAACACACGCGGAGGATATTTCCGCTACAAGGTCAGCAGCAAGGCAAAGGCAGATTCATGGGCATCCAAGAACATGATTGTGCTCGGAATCATCGTGCTCGGGTTCCTCGCTTTCCATCTCACCCACTTCTGGGCAGACATGCAGCTCAAGGAATTCATGGGCGAGGAAGCAGCAAACCCGTATGACCTTCTCACTGCCACTTTCGGACAGTGGTGGGTTGTAGTGCTGTACATTGTCTGGTTCGGGGCATTGTGGTTCCACCTTACACACGGGTTCTGGAGCGCATTCCAGACTATCGGTTGGAACAACAAAATCTGGCTGAAGCGACTTAAAGTAATTGCATACATATTTGCAACCCTGATTTTCATCGGATTCGCAGCAACTGCAATCAATGCTTTCATAGAAGCTTGACGGGAAGACGGGACGAAACTTGAAGGAGCCGGCCAGAAAAACACTGGACCGGCTCCTTTCTTTTTACAGTTATATATAAAACAAACTTCAAACACCTCAAACCATGAAACAGAAAAGATTCTTTCTGAACGAGGCGGACCTGCCGAAACAATGGTACAACATCCAGGCAGACATGGTGAACAAGCCGATGCCGCTTCTGAACCCGGCCACGAAAGAAGCTATCAAAGCCGAAGACCTCTATCCCATCTTCGCGAAGGAACTGTGCAGACAGGAACTGAACCAGACCGACAGATGGATTGACATCCCCGATAAAGTGAGAGAAATGTACGCCTATTACCGCTCAACCCCCCTTGTCCGCGCATACGGACTTGAAAAGGCGATAGGCACACCTGCCCATATATACTTCAAGAACGAGAGCGTAAGTCCCGTCGGGTCGCACAAATTGAACTCTGCACTTGCACAAGCCTACTACTGCAAGGAAGAAGGCATCACCAATGTCACCACCGAGACCGGTGCGGGACAGTGGGGAGCGGCACTTTCATACGCCGCAAAACTGTTCGGGCTCGAGGCTGCAGTCTATCAGGTGAAGATAAGCTACGAACAGAAACCGTACAGGCGCAGCATCATGCAGGTGTTCGGAGCCCAGGTGATTCCGTCCCCGTCCATGACTACGAGAGCCGGCAAGGACATCCTCACGAAGGACCCGAACCACCAGGGTTCACTCGGGACCGCTATCTCCGAGGCCGTGGAACTGGCCCAGATGACACCCAACTGCAAGTACACCCTCGGTTCTGTGATGAGCCATGTGGCCCTTCACCAGACCGTGATAGGGCTTGAGGCTGAAAAACAGATGGAGATGGCCGGGGAATATCCGGACATGGTGATAGCCTGCTTCGGAGGAGGCTCCAACTTCGGAGGAATCTCATTCCCGTTCCTCAGGCACAACATCCTTGAGGGGAAAAAGACCAGGTTCATCGCCGCCGAACCGGCATCCTGCCCGAAACTCACGAAAGGAAAATTCGAATACGACTTCGGAGACGAGACGGGATACACGCCGCTTCTGCCGATGTTCACCCTCGGGCATAAGTTCAAACCGGCGAACATCCATGCAGGAGGCCTGCGGTACCACGGAGCCGGGGTGATAGTGTCACAGCTGCTCAAAGACGGGCTGATGGAAGCCGTGGACATAGACCAGCTCGAATCATTCAAGGCCGGATGCCTGTTCGCCAAGGCAGAAGGAATAATACCTGCCCCGGAATCCTGCCATGCCATAGCGGCCACGATAAACGAAGCCGTCAAATGCAAGGAGAGCGGGGAAAGCAAGGTGATTCTCTTCAACCTCTCCGGACACGGACTCGTGGACATGTCATCATACGACCAGTATCTCGCCGGGAACCTCGTGGACTACAGGCTTTCAGACGAGGAGATTGAGAAAAACCTCGCCGCACAGGACTGAAGACCGGTCACAAAGGGAGAGTCTTCACGGCAAGCCATGCCGACGTCTCCTCGTCGAGCCTCGGAGACAACATGTCATAGACTTTCCTGTTGTACCGGTTCAGCCAATCTATCTCATCCGCCGTCATCAGTTCCCTGACGATGGCGGATGTTTCTATGTGGCAGAGTGTCATTGTCTCGAAAGAAAGCCATTCGCCGAACTCGTTCGTGAGATACTCCCGGCACAGCAGCACATTCTCATGCCTTATGCCGTACATGCCTTCCCGATAAATCCCGGGCTCGTCCGATGTGACCATTCCCGGAAGGATGGGCTGGCGGTTGAAATTCTGCCTGATGTCCTGAGGCCCTTCATGCACACCGAGATAGAAGCCTATCCCATGCCCGGTGCCATGGCCGAAATTCCTCGCCCGGCTCCACAAGGGAGCTCTCGCAAGGACATCGAGCTGGCATCCTGCCGTTCCTTTCGGAAAGACCGCCATGGCAAGCCCTATCATGCCCTTGAGCACAAGTGTGTAGTCTTCCCTCATCTGGAACGGGCATTCCCCCATGGGCACGGTTCTCGTTATGTCCGTGGTGCCGAACAGATACTGGCCGCCAGAGTCCACGAGATACAGGCCCCTCGGTTCAATAACGGCAGACCCTTCGGCCGGCGTGGAATAGTGAGGCAGGGCTGCATCGGGCCCGTAAGCCGAGATGTTCGCAAAGCTGTTGCCCCTGTAGCCGGGGATTTCCGCCCTGAGGGAAGTCAGCTTCATGGATGCATCCCACTCCGTGACCCTCCCGGAAGAACGGACTGCATTTTCCAGCCAGAAAAGGAATTTTTCCATGGCTATCCCGTCTTCCATGAAGGCTTCGCGCATGCAACCGATTTCCACATCGTTCTTCACCGACTTCCATAGAGGCACCGGAGACTTCCCCTCCATAATGTTTCCGGCTCCGGCAATCCCTTGCATGGTTTTGTACAATGACCAGTTTAGGGACGACGGGTCGATGAAGACGGTCTGGTCCCCTTCGCTGAAAATATCCCTGAGGACTTCACCGACGGCTTCGTACGGCATGACAGACACGCCGTCCGCCTCGATTTCCCGGAAGCTGTCTTCGGTGTCCTGGTCCCGGGTTTCATCGTCCTTCTTGACGAACCAGACAGCTTCGGACTGGGAGACGAAAAGATACGAAATCACGTATGGATTGTACTCGATGTCCTCTCCCCTCACGTTGAGAAGCCAGGCAATCTCGTCGAGAGCCGATATGAGGATGCTGTCGCAGTCGTTGACGAGCAGGAATTTCCTGAGTTCCGTCAGCTTGTCATATCGCGATTTGCCGACCGTGTCTTCTGAAAGGGTGATTATCGGGGATGCCGGTATGTCAGGCCTTCCGTCCCATATCCCGGAAAGCATGTCAGGGACATCGGCAACAATGCACTGCTCCCCGTCTGCGGCAGAAACAGCAGAAAGGAGGGTCTTCACGGACTCCGCCGTCTGGCACAAGCCGTCCACAGCGATTGAGGACACCCTTCCGGAGAGCCACTCAGGGATATCCACCGCCCCAGGAACCCTTGTCTTGTGCAGTTCCACCGATGTGCCTTCAAGTTCCCCTGCCGCCTGGATGAAATAACGGGAATCCGTCCAAAGTCCGGCATGCTCCATGGTCACCACAAGGTCGCCGGCTTCCCCGGTAAATCCCGAAAGCCATGCCACCTGCTGCCAGCGAGGGGCGACATATTCACTTGCATGGGGGTCCGACCCGGTGATTACCACCGCATCCCAGCCGTTGTCCCTCATCAGGGTCCTCAACTGCCCTATCCTTTCTTCATACATGTTCATGAGATAATTTCGGCTATAATATTGTCTGAAATGAAGAATCTGTCCTCGGGGATACGGACAGCGGTACCTGTCCTTGCAAAGTTCCCGATGGACAGCTGCCGGTCCACCTTTGCCCTCCCGCATATCCGTACGAGCTCGTCTTCCGGAATCCCGGAATCAGTGCGCAGGGTGAGCATCACCCGTTCGATTGCGAGCTGCTCCCCGGTCAGAGTCTCGGACTCTCTCACCCTCTCCGGCATACCGTCTGCCATCGCCTCCACATACTCTTTCAGGGAAGGTCTGTTCCAGCTTCTGGTATGCACCCCTGATGACACCGTGTAGGAATGCGCTCCTGGGCCGAAGCCGAGATACATGCTGCCGTTCCAGTATGCCGAATTGTGCACCGCTTCCTTACCTGGCAGGGCAAAATTGGAGACTTCGTAGTGATGGTATCCGGCGGAGGCCAGTGTCCTGCACAATATCCCGTACTGCGAGAGGCAGTCCTCGTCGGAAGCCTCGGAACAACGGCCCCTCAGCATCATTTTCTCCAGCGCGGAACCAGGTTCCACGGAAAGCTGGTAGGCCGACACATGGTCCGGCATGGAATACGGCAGGTCCAGGGCCTTGTCCAGGGTGTCCTGCCACAACATGTCGTCCATCAAGGGAAGCCCGAATATGAGGTCCACGCTTATGTTGCCTGCTCCGGCTTCTCTCAGGATACGGTATGCCTCGACCGCCTGTGCCGCGTCATGTCTCCTGTTCATCCATCTGAGGAACCTGTCATCGAAAGACTGGATTCCCATGCTCACCCTGTCTGCTCCGGCGGCAAGGAGACCTTCCACATAGGCGTGACCTCCTTCCACGATGTCTTCCGGATTCACCTCCACCGTAAATTCAGAAAAGGTCCCTGTCCCGGAAAGGGCCGCGGCTTTCCCGGCTATGGATGAAAGCACGGAAAGAGGCAGCACCGACGGGGTGCCGCCTCCTATGTAGAGCGTGTCCGGACTCCCTGCCTGCCAGGCCTCCCTCATGTCGAACTCGCGTGACAACGCTTCGGCAAAAGCCCCGGCCGTGACAGCGCCTGCCCCGTCTCTCCTGCCGAGAAGCTCCGAATAGAAGCCGCAATATGTACAGAAAGACCTGCAGAAAGGGATATGGACGTATATCATACTGCTATCTGAGCATCAGTTCCGCTGAGCCGAGAAGGTTGTTTTCAGTATATGCATCAACTGTGTATATTCCCTTGACATAGTCCTCGACACCGTTCAGATAGATGCTGAGCTCCACTTCCTGACCCTGGTAGTCGACTTCGCGGGATGCCGAGCATATCATCGGTTCCCCGTCATAGTTGAACGTCCTCTGGTCGTCTCCGGTGAGAAGGATGCCGTCCGGACCTTTCACCCTTATATACACCCTTACCGGACCTTTCGGAGCAAGTTCATTCTCCACAAGGCTGAGAGTGGTCATGAGCCTGACTACGCGGCTGCTTCTGTCGGTAATTTTGTCAGATGCGTTGTATGCATCCATCCTTATGGCCCTGCCTTTCAGAACAGAACCTGCCGCCACCTGGTCGGAAAGGTCGGCCACGGCCTTGCTGAGCTCTTCCGACTGACGCCTTGTCTCCGCCGCTTCCTTGCGTGCAGCTGCGGCATCTGCCGTCAGCTTGTGGTTGAGAGTGTTGAGCGAGTCAATCTGCACGATATAGTTGCGCATTATGCTCCTCAGCGTCCCGAGTTCCTTCTCATATTTCCGTATCATGGCCCTGTTCGTGGCCTCAGTCTTCCTGATGCGCTCTATGAGCTGAGACACCTCCTCCCTCGAAGAGTCGAGCTGGGCGTTTATCTTCTCGTTGTCGGAAGACAGGCTCGCATAGTCGTTCTGCAGGGATATCATCTGTTCTGTCAGAGCTTCCTTCTCTATGTTGAGCTCGTTGACAAGCGAACTTTTCTGATACCATATATAGGCAAGGGCAAGCGCAAGTACGACAGCTACGGCTATCATCACATACATAGTCTTCTTCAGAGACTGTTCCTTCGGATTCCCGTTAATTTCTTCCATGATAAATTCATTTTACACAATATATACGCAAATATAAGAAAATATAAGAATTTCACTATATTTGTCCGCTTCGCGTCCATTTATAGCTTCCGTTCGGCAAATCTAAAGTAAGCTTTGCTTTGCCCTCACTTAT
>CALVDM010000034.1 GCA_944326335.1 uncultured Bacteroidales bacterium | reverse complement strand
GGGAGCTTAGCTCAGTTGGTTCAGAGCGTCTGCCTTACAAGCAGAGGGTCGGGGGTTCGACTCCCTCAGCTCCCACTTCATAAAGAAGCAGCTACAGAGATGTGGTTGCTTCTTTTGTTTACCGGTAATCCGTATAATTGACAAAATGGGATCACCGGTGATCCACTTTAGCCTCCTCTCAGATGAACTTTTTCAGGAAACTGCCCGAGCGGAGCTCAGCCGAAATCCTGGCGACATTTTCGGCTATCAGGCGTTTCTCCACGGCGGTCAGCGAATCTATCCTGCTGCCTATCTCTGAGAGCGAGCGCACGGCTATGCCGAGGTGGTTGGAAAGGATGAAGTCCTTCAATGAGGACTCTTCCCAGATGATGACAGGCTTGCATGCGGCAAGGTAGAGGGAAATTTTGTGCGACGAATTTATCTTCAGATACTCTCCAATCGTCCCGGAGCATGTCTCCACCGAGTCTCCGTCCCATACGAGTCCCCAGTTGCCTTCGATGGCCGACGTGTCATCAGGGTGGAATTTCCCTTTGTATGTGCAGCACAGGCCTTCCGATACATTTGAGGACGGTGCCCCGTACAGATTGTACGAGACATCACCGGACAGTTTGCCGAGCTCCCTTACGAACAGGCTTTTTTCCAGGTTCCCGGCGAATATCACAGTCTTCCCGTCCGGGTCGACCGGGCTGCATGGCGAACTGGTAAGGTAGTCGAAAAGATACAGGATTTCCACCTTGTCAGGATTTATGCCGGTCTTTTCCACAACGGCTCTTTTCATCCCCTGAGTGTGGACGATGACCTTATCGGCGCGGTGCATCACGTAGAGGAACCCGTCATCGACCGGATTGCCGTACCGCAGGCTGTTGATGTCATGTATCAGGCAGATGAGCTCTCCTTTGTAGTGGCGGAACATCCTCATGTAGTCCTTTTCCTGATTGTGGATGTAGTAGAGGGGATATTGAAGGACGCATTTCCGGCAGAAAAGGAGCTTCCATGAAACTTTCAGGGGATTGTACCAGTGCTGTCTTTTCTTCTTGCGCGGCTTGCTGCTGACATATATCATCGCCATCCTGTATCCGGCCTCGCGCAGGATGCTGTCGCAGTCATTCCTTGCCTTCGAACCGGCATTGAACCCTGTCTCAGGGCTGTCTTCTATGAAAATCTTCTTCATTGTCCAGATTGTGTAGTGATTGTACTCATTTGCCGCAGGATTGCATGGAGCGGCTCATGTCCATCGCCCGGCGTATGACCGGAGCCATGTCGTAATACCTGTATTCTGCAAGTCTTCCTCCGAAGATGACGGAGGTCTCGGCATCCGCAAGGTCCCTGTATTTCCGGTAGAGGGAGCTGTTCCTTTCGTCGTTTACCGGATAGTACGGCTCCATCCCGTCTTTCCATTCCGTCGAATATTCCCTGGAAATCACTGTCACGGGGATGTCGTACACCTTGTCGCCGAACATCTCGAAGTGCTTGTGCTCTATGACTCTCGTGTAAGGCACTTCGCGTTCCGTGTAGTTGACCACGGCGTTCCCCTGCCAGTTGGCACAGCCGACAACCTCCTCCTCGAACCTGACTGTCCTGTATTCCAGTTTCCCGAATCTGTAGCCGTAGAATTCGTCTATCTTTCCGGTGAACACTATCTTGTCGGCCAGGGATTCCCATCCGGCCCTGTCTTCGAAGAAATCACAGCCGGTCCTCGTCTCCACTCCCTCGAGCAGCCTGGAGACAAGCCTGTTGTAGCCACCCTCGGGAATACCCTGATAGCTGTCGTTGAAATAATTGTTGTCGTAGACGAATCTCACAGGAAGCCTTCTGATGATGAAGGCAGGAAGGTCCTTGCATCTACGGCCCCATTGCTTCTCGGTGTAGCCTTTCACAAGTTTCATGTATATGTCCTTCCCGACAAGCAGGAGAGCCTGTTCCTCGAGGTTGCGCGGCTCGGAAACGCCGGATTCCCTCATGTTCTCGAGAGCTTCCTGCCTCTGCGCATCAATAATCTTCCTCGCCTCTTCCGGTGTCCTCGTACCCCACATCTGATAGAATGTGTTCATGTTGAAGGGGAGATTGTACAGCCTGCCCTGGAAATTGGCTACCGGGCAGTTGGTATATCTGTTGAAGGGGACCGCAGAATTTACGAAGTCCCAGACCTCCCTGTCAGACGTGTGGAAGATATGAGCACCGTACCTGTGCACGTTTATGCCCTCGACATTCCCGCAGTAGACGTTGCCGCCGAGGTGCGGCCGCTTGTCTATGACGAGACATTTCTTACCGGCTTCCGCTGCAAAGTGCGCGAATGTGGCCCCGTACAGTCCGGAGCCGACAATGAGATAGTCGTATTCCTTCATTGCTGCTCTTCTTTCCTGCCGCATCGCCTGATGTAGCGATGCACCTTTCGTGCTCTTCTGAAAAACTTGAAATGTATCTTCCGCATCCTGCCTATGAGGAACCAGTCTGCCGGCCTGTAATTCTCCCAGCCGACACCGAGAACCCACAGCAGTCTCGGGATGTCATGTACCTTGAAGTTGAGTATCATGGATATGTTGTACACGACAGATGTCAGGATTCCTGCCCTGGCAAGAGGCAGCAGTGACCTGTAGCCGGCAGCGTCCAGCATGTCCTTCATCTTTATCAGGGAATACAGGTCGGTGATATAGTCCGGATTGTATCTCAGCTCGGATGACGCCATCGCACCTTCCGGGTTGGCGTAATACAGGTAAAGCGGCTTCGGCTCGTACCATACCTCCCTGTCCATGTGCAGGAAGAAGTTGAGGCAGAACTCCCGGTCTTCGTTGAACTTCACCTCCTCGTCCAGCCTGAGTCCGTGCCTGTCTATCACGGATTTCCTGAATACCTTCCTTGTGATATAGCCTTCATACGGGTACAGCACCGGCCTGTACATCGCTTCAAGAGCCCTTTTCTTCGAGATTTTCCTGCCGCGGCATTTCTTTCCGTCACATACCAGCTTCCCGTAGATGAAATGCCTGTATCCTGTCATGATGCAGTCGAACCCGTCTGCAAAATGCTCCGCCACAGTCCCGATTGCCCCTTCCGCCAGCTTGTCGTCCGCATCGATGAACCATATCCATTCCCCGGAAGCATTGTCGAGCCCGAGGTTGCGTGCGGCGCTCACGCCTCCGTTTGCCTTGTGGAATACCCTCACGTTGCTGTACCTGCTGCCATAGCTGTCGCATATTTCACCGGAACGGTCTGTACTTCCGTCATCTACCAGCAATATCTCGCATTGGCCGTAATGTTGCCCGATAATGCTGTCGAGACATTCCTGCAGATATTTTTCTGCATTGTAGACCGGAATTATCAATGAAATCAGAACAGTGTCCATCTTCAGCCATCAGTTTTGCTTCAGCTCACGGGGAGCTGTCCGGGATTTGTTTTCCGATTGTTGCGCAAAAATACTATAAAAAAAACAAATAGGGACGCTTCCTTATCCGAAAATGCCCCGGAATTTATATATTTGTGCCTGTAGAAACGATTTGACATGCCGGCTGTAAGTGTTGTAGTGCCTGTGCACAATGTTGCGCCATACCTTGAAAAGACTGTCTGTTCCATTCAGGAACAGGAACTTGCGGATATTGAAATAATCCTTGTCGAGAACCTTTCTTCCGACGGCTCCGTGCAGATATGCGAGACTCTTGCAGCCTCTGACCCAAGGATAAGGATAATCAGACTTGACAGGGCCGGTCTTTCGCTTGCCCGCAATTCGGGGATAGCCGCGGCTTCCGCTGAATATGTGTGCTGCATAGACGGGGACGACACCATCGAGTCAGACATGCTCTCCGACATGTACGGTGCGCTTGTGAAATACGGAGCCGACATAGCCGTGTGCAATTATGTCCTGGACTACACGGACCGGCCGCCGGTGTACAGATATGCCGAGACGGGGCAGACCAGACACTATACTTCTGACGGCATGCTTGCCGAAATGTTCCAGGAGCACATTTCCAATTCAGCGTGTGTCATGCTTGTCCGGAAGTCGCTTTTCGGCAACGTCAGCTTCCCCGAGGGCCGCTATTTCGAGGACCATGCCACTACATACCGCCTCGTTGCCGAGGCTGCCAGGGGGTGTGTCCATATCGGGCATTCCTACTACCATTATCTGCAGAGGCCTGGAAGCATCTGCGACAGGCTGGATTTCAGGAAGGCTGCGGATTTTGCGGAAGCCGCCCTCGAGCGTCTGGCTTTTATCCATGCGCATGAGGGTTTCTCGAGGAAAGAGAAGAAGCTTCTGATGCAGAACGACATAAAAATATATGTCCTTTACATGATAGAGGCAATATCGCATGTGAGGACACAGGAGGAGAAGTCCCGCCTCGAGAAGCTGAAGGACGAGGGGAATGTGATTCTGACATACGGGGCGGCGAAAGGCAGGAGGAAGGACAGGCTCCTGCGGATGAAATATCTATGGAAGTTATTCTACAGACAGCACAGGAAAGGTCAGTTGCAATGAAGAAGATATGTTTTTATCATCCGGATTTTCCGGGCGGCGGGGCGGAGCGCATAACGTTCGACATTGTCAAGTATCTCAGGAAGATGCCTGACGAATATCAGGTGCATGTGGTCACACAGCATCTGAAACCGCAGTTCATGTCCACGGAAGAGTCCGGAATACTGGACGTAGTGCAGCTGCCGGAGGATTTGGTAAGTCTGGAGATGTCGCTGGAGAGGCTGTTCAACGAGCACCGGTTCGACGTGTTCGTGCAGGTCGGTGGCGGATGTCTGCCGTTCCTGAGGCGTATAGCCGACATCAACGGGACAAAGGTTGTCTTCGCTCATCATAACGAGGCGTTGTGGGAGAAGAAGATGATTGTGAACGTCAAGGAAGAGCTCAGCAGGACATCTGCCATGAAGTGGCTCGGGTGGATACTTTTCCGTAAATTCGCTTATGTGGTGCTCGGAAAGGCGGAAAGGAAGGCGTACCGGATATGCCGCGCGCAATATGACTATTCAGACTGTTACACGGTGCTTTGCGAGGGATACAGGAGAGGGTTCGTGAAGTGGTTCCACCTGAATCCCGACAGGAACAAAATAGTTGTGATGCACAATCCGGAGTATGATGTCGAGGATGTGAATTACGACAAGAAGAATACGATAATCTATGTCGGCAGGCTGAGCTACCCGGACAAGAGGGTTGACAGGCTTCTGAGGATATGGAAGATGGTCCAGGACAAACTTCCCGAATATGACCTTAAAATCATCGGCGACGGTCGGGAAAGGGACAGGCTGCATGCCCTTGCACGGAAACTGCATCTTGAAAGACTTTCTTTTGAAGGTTTCAGGACCGATGTTTCGGAATATTATCGCGAAGCTTCCATATCATGCCTCGTATCATCCGTTGAAGGCTGGGGACTGTGCCTTACGGAATCCCAGGCGAACGGGGTGATACCGGTCTCTTTCGAGACAAGTGCCGGTGTGTCCGAGGTCCTTTCCCCGGATGGCGAGAACGGCTTCCTCGTGAAACCGTTCAGCCTGAGGCTCTTTGCCAGGACTCTCGTGTCCGTGGCGCGCCTTCCGGAGGAGGAGAAGCTGCGGCTCAGGCACAACGTGGTACGGAAAAGCCGCCAATATCCCGTTGAAGATATCTGCGAGAAATGGCGGCTTCTGTTCGACAGTCTTGTTTCTAACGGCTGAGCGGATTCCCGCTGGTGCTTTCCGCCTTGTCCTGCAGTTCCTGCGGAACATTGGCGAACAAGTCGAACCCGCACAGCTTCTCCACTTCGTCTATTGTCGTGGCATATTGCTGGTACTTGCCGGAATATGCCTCGTTGCGAGGGAAATGATATCCGATACCCTCGGCGTCAATCATGTTGCCCTCGCTGTCGAAAGAGCAGAGCATGAGACATTTCCAGTATCCGGAAGGTATAGGCACGACCTTCCCTCCATCGTCCTTCTCGGTCATGCTGTTCCCGTAGAGCGGTCCCGTAACCACATAGAGCGTATCCCGTCCGGATGGTGCATTGTTCTGTACAGCATTCTCGAGCTGGTTCCATACGCCGTCATTGAAACTTGTCTGCCACTGCGGAGTCTGGTTCGAGTAGTAGAAAGTCTGGCGGTTTGCCGTACTGTTCACCTGCCTGTCGTTCGAGGCGCATTGATGTCCCTTGTGATAATTGCTGGTGCAGCCTTCGGACTGCCAGTCCGACGGTATGGCAGGGTCGTAAGTCCAGTTGTCCAGCCTGCCCGTGTCGTTGTCCGGCCATCCGCCCTTGTGCATCCCGTATGCCACCCACAGAGCTGCCCTTTTAGAAGCGTCGAAAAGCATGGTGTAGTTTCTGATTCTCCTGCCTTCGTATGTGAACGTGTGCGTCACAACGAGCTGTTCGCTGTTGCTGCAATCACAGACGTATGCAAACCCTCCTGAAAGGCTCTCAGTCACAGTCTTGCTGTATGGCGCGCCTTCTTCAAGCGCGACATCGGCTTTCGGCACTTCCCAGTTCTTCAGCCATCCGTTGGTGTTGGCCCCTGTTCCAGGCTGTGTGCCGGGGTTGTCGTCCGGGTTGTCATCAGGGTTGTCGTCCGGATTGCCATCAGGGTCATCCGGTCCCGGTGTGTCTCCCGTGGAACTTCCTTCCTTCTTGAACAATGTCACGGGAAGACAGGTTGTAGCAGTCTCCTTGTAGCAGGCGAACCTCGGTGACGACGTATTCCATCTGAGGAATCTGTCAGGCGAGCCGGCAGGGGAGAGGCTGAGTCCGGAAGACATCGTCCAGATGTCTGTGCTTCCGTCAGGTGTGCCTGTCGTGTTCTGCGACAGGGAATTGCCGCCTCCCGAGTAGCCTATGTAGCCCACATTGGTCACGAATATCGTATATCCGCTTCCGGATACGGCTACAGTGGCTTTGTACCTGTCTCCGATATCCTCCGGAATGCCTTCCGTGGTGAGTTCTCCGGATATGTCCGTCCCGGTCCCGTACTTGTCATTGAAGCCGTCGAGGACTATCAACTCGTCACCGGACGAATATGTTATGATATACTCACCGGTCCAGTCCGAAGGTTCGGTGGTGACTTCCTTGTACCAGTATGTCTTTTCCTCTGGCGGAGCATCCGGATTGTCGTCCGGGTTGTCGTCCGGTTCGTCCTGTCCCGTCACCGGATTCCCGTCCGGGTCCAGAGCCTCGTCGGAAGTACAGCCCTGCGGCAAGGCAAGGACAGAGGCTGCCGCCAGGCAGGCGAGAATATGGAGATGTCTTTTCATCATATCATGAGGGCCCCTACAAGGGCAAGTATGGCGTAGAATTCCGGAAGTGCGGCGTATATCATGGTGTTAGTCTGGACATCATGCCCCTGTGATATCCCCACGATACCGTTTGCGCAGACCTGTCCCTGACGTATCGCGGATATGAGGAGAACGATGCCGATTCCGAGTCCCATGCCGAAAAGCTTGAGCCCATCAGCCTCGAAATCCTTGCCGAGCCACATCAGGAACGCCACGAAACCATAAAGGCCCTGTGTCGCAGGCATTGCTGACAGAATCATGTAACTTGCGGATTTTTCAGGGTTCTTTTTCAGTGCCCCTTCAGCAGCATTTCCAGTGATTGTGGTTCCTATGCTGCTTCCAACTCCGGAAAGCCCGAGCATCAGCCCGAGTCCCAGATAACCGAGAATTAAATTGACCATAATGTTTATTGTTTTTATCGTTTGTCACTTTTTTCAGCAGATTGTCTTTGTCAGAGGATTGTAAGGCGTACCGCGTCCTTCGTATCCGGAATTCTTGAAATATTCCACGAAAGTCAGACGCAGAGGATGCACGAATGCGCCCAGGCATGACATCGCAAGGTTGAGCGCATGCCCGAGCAGGACAATGACCGTGAACCCGAGCCAGTCCAGCCCCGGGACAGGTATGCCGTCCTTCAGCATCATGGCAAGGTCGTTGAAGGCTCCGCCGAGCATGCCTCCGGCGAGTCCGAGTGCATAAAGCCTGATATAGCTGAGCACGTCACCGAGCAGTCCTGTGGCCATGTTGTACGTGTCCCATAGTCCTGCACCGACATTTATGAGAGGATTCCTTCCGGGTGTGTTGAATATGTATATCCCGAGTCCCGACACTATGCCGAGAGCGATGACTGTCCACTTCGCGGCAGGGCCTGAAATGATTCCCGGCAGAGCCAGCCCTGCGATGACGAGGCCTCCTATAATAAGGAGCAGCCATGCCCATGTGCTTATGTTGGCCTTGAATCCGAACCTTTTGGTGTAGCACACTGCCTTCACTGTCATTGCAAGGCAGATGTGGAAGATTCCTATGGCTATTGCGAGCACCATCTGTGACGAGTAGCCTGCTATCTCTCCGGAAATCATGCATTTCTTCAGCCACCCCGGCACCCAGGACGCTTCCACAAGGTTTATCCCGAAGAATGTGCCGAGGATTATGCCTACGAATATGCATCCTGTTCCGAGCGTGGTGACGAGCGGTCCGAGCCTTGCCATGCCGCCTTTTGTCTTTTTCAGCAGCATGCCTATGATTATCAGGAGAATTCCGTATCCTGCGTCTCCCATGCACATGGCGAAGAACAGGAGAAAGAACGGTCCGAGTATCGGTGTAGGGTCGAATTCACTGTAGACCGGCATCCCGTACATCCCGGTAAGCACTTCGAAAAGCCTTGCGAACCTGTTGTTCCTGAGCTTTATCGGAGGGTTGTCATCTTCTGCCGCCTCTTCCTTGAAATATGCGACATCCATCCTGTCGAACTCGCTGCAGAGCCTTCCGCCTTCCTCATGCGGGGCAAATCCCGTGAATACGGTAAGCATGTCATCTGCCGCAAGCTCACCCGTGGCGCCGGCAAGGTAGAGGTCGAGTCCTGAAATCTCTTTTCTGTATTCTTCCCTGAGCACGGGAATCCTCTCCTTGAACCTGAGCATCATCCCCTTGGCCCTGGCAATCTCCCTTTTCAGCCTGCCGGCTTCAGTCATGGACTCTTTCCAGCTTCCCTGCGGGGCTTCGGTTTCCCCGTCAATGGCCGGATATTCGTCGTCAGCTCCTGATACGGTCACGAACCATACATGGGAGCCGTCGTCCTCCACAACCTGAAGCGCGTGTGTGGAAGCCCAGCTCTCCTGGAACTTCTTTTCAGGCACCTTGTACCACCTTACGGTGAGGCCGCAATCTTCAAGCTTCCTGATGTCAGCCGGATTGAATTCCCCCCACGGACGCCTTTCTTCGGCTTCCTTCTCCACTGCCGCGAGCCTTGCCTTGAGAGTCTCGATTTCAGAGACAGTCGCGAGCACGCCCTGCACAGTGTCTTCAGGCATTGCGGCATCCGCGGCGGCCTCTTTCATTTCATCCGTGCCGGCATCGCTGTCCGTCTTCTCGAGTATGGAGATGACTTTCTTTATCGCAGTGGCCTTCTCCAGCATCGAGGAAGATTCGGCATCCACAGGTTTTTTCGACCTCATGATGTCCACGACGCCCAATTCCTGCAGTTTCCCGAGGAATGCCGCAGTCTCATCGCTGAGCAGGATGAAAGAGTATTTGTCCATCTTGGTTATCATATCTGCTCCTCCTCTTCAGCCTCATGTCTGTTCTTGACTATCTTGGACGATGCCTTCGAGAGGTTTTCCTCGTCCTCCATGAATCTCTTTATCTTTCTTATGGCTTCCATGTATCCGGGAATCTGCACCTTTTCATACAGGTTCACCTTCTGTGTGGTCTTTTTCCTCTGGAAATCAAGCACCCTGCTTTTTTCCTTGTAGATTTCCGACTCTATGCCGAGCCTCGAGAGCTCCTTCAATATGGCTACTCCGTCGGCATACCATGCAGGCTTGGCGAATGCATTGAAATCATGGATTTCATAATGTATCTCCTTCAGTCCCGGAGTCTTGACCCCGGCGACCTTCACCGTCTCAAGGTCCACTCCGGTGACGGAAATCAGTCCGGGCTCGAATTCGTTCCACAGCGACGCGAGATAGTCGTATCTTTTCAGCGACGCGTCAAGGTCCCTTAGCAGCTCCTCGGCCTTTGCCTTGGCTTTGCGCACCTCAAGTCTCAGTGCAGATTCCTTGTTCTTCAGCGTAGGCAATGCGTTCTGCCTGACCTTGAGCTGCTTGCCCATGTCGTTAAGGGACGTCTTGTTATATTGAAACTTTATCATCGGCCGATGTTCATCTCCAGTATTTGTCAATAAGGTCCTGCCGGATACCTGTCTCGGCCTTGCTGAAATATTTGCCGAACAGCTCCCATGCAGTGTCGAGCATCTCGTCTATCCTGATGTTCACATCGATGGCGAGCAGTCTGGTCGCGTATTCCTTTGCGTAGTCGAGGCAGCGCAGGTCGTAGTCGCTGAGGTCGAACCCGTTCTCGAGCTTCGTCTTGGCGTTCTGCGCGTCGGCATACAGACGCACCCCGGCATTCATCACCTGGTTGTGGTCTTCTCTCGTCTGCTTCCCGATGACGAGCTGTTTCAGACGGGAGAGCGAGCGGAACGGGTCTATGATGACCTTGCCGGAATCCGGGTCCGCACGCAGGTAAAGCTGTCCTTCGGTGATATATCCGGTGTTGTCCGGTATGGCATGCGTGATGTCCCCGTCGTTGAGCGTGGTGACGGCAATGATGGTTATCGACCCGCCTTCAGGCAACTGCACTGCCTTTTCATAGATTTTTGCGAGGTCCGAGTAGAGCGAGCCCGGCATTGAATCCTTGGAAGGAATCTGGTCCATACGGTTGCTGACTATGCTGAGCGCGTCAGCATACAGGGTCATGTCAGTCAGCAGCACGAGCACTTTCTCGTTCTTGTCGACAGCGAAATACTCCGCCGCCGTCAGGGCCATGTCAGGAACCAGGAGCCTTTCCACAGGAGGCTGCTCGGTCGTGTTCACGAAGCTGATTATCTTGTCCATGGCACCGGCCTTCTCGAATTCATGCCTGAAATAGAGATAGTCGTCGTTTGTGAGGCCCATCCCTCCGAGTATTATCTTGTCCACGTCAGCCCTCAGTGCCACCTGCGCCATGACATTGTTGTATGGCTGGTCGGGGTCCGCGAAGAAAGGTATCTTCTGCCCGGAGACTATGGTGTTGTTGAGGTCTATTCCGGCGATGCCGGTAGGTATAAGCTGGGAAGGCTGTTTCCTTTTGTAAGGGTTCACGGAAGGCCCGCCTGTTTCCCTCGGCTCGCCGTCTATCTCGGGACCGCCGTCGATAGGCTGTCCGTAGGCATTGAAGAACCTCCCGGCGAGTCCGTCGCCGACTTTAAGGGTAGGGGGCTCTCCGAGAAAGGCCACTTCGGCATCCGTCGGGATTCCTTCGGTGCCTGCGAAAATCTGCAGGGTGACAAGGTCTCCCTTTGTCTTGACCACCTGTGCGAGCCGGCCGTCCACAGTGGCGAGCTCGTCGTTGGAGACTCCCTTCGCCTTCAATGAGACCGTAGCTTTGGTAATTGCCTCAAGGTGCGTATATACTTTCTGAAATGCCTTATTTGCCATTGTCCAATAGATTATTGAGTTGTTCCCGATATTTTTCGAAGTTCGCGCTCCTGAACTCCGAGTAGTTCATCTGCTTCAGGAGATTTATCATTTCCTTGAAACAGTTGCGGCATTCCTCGAAGTCCTCGAACCTGAATTCCCTGTCGCAGATGTCGAGTACGAGATTCAGCATGTATTCCTGGCGTTCCATAGGGGTCAGGCTGTCCACAGGATCGAACGCATCCTGCTGCAGGATGATGAAGTCCACAAGCTCCGACTTCCAGAAAATCTCGTGGTAGCTCATAGGCACTCCGTCGTCTCCGAGAATGTTTATCTGGTCATCAGCCTCCTTTCCCCTGCGGATTATGTTCTTCGCCTTCTCGACCTTGCCGACCCAGCCTTCACCGGCTATCCCGGACAGGTATTCCTGGATTTCGGGATATTCGAGATACTTGGAATACGAGTCGATAGGGTTCACGGCAGGATATCTCTTCTGGTCGGCCCTTTTCTGCTCAAGTGCGTAGAAGCACCTTGCCGCCTTCTTGGTGGATTCCGTCACCGGCTCCTTGAGGTTTCCTCCGGCAGGGGAGACCGTGCCGATGAAGGTGACGGACCCAGTCTGTCCGTTGTTCAGCACGACCATTCCGGCCCTCGCGTAGAAGTTCGATATTATCGCGGAAAGGTCGACCGGGAACGCGTCCGCGCCCGGGAGCTCCTCCATCCTGTTGCTCATCTCCCTCAGGGCCTGTGCCCACCTCGATGTGGAGTCTGCCAGCAGGAGCACTTTCAGCCCCATTGCCCTGTAGTATTCGCATATTGTCATGGCGGTGTACACAGACGCCTCCCTTGCGGCCACCGGCATGTTCGATGTGTTGCAGATGATGGTGGTCCTCTCCATCAGGTGACGTCCCGTATGCGGGTCTATCAGTTCAGGAAATTCCGAGAATATCTCCACGACCTCGTTGGCCCTCTCCCCGCATGCCGCCATCACTATCACGTCGGCGTCCCCCTGTTTTGCGATGGCATGCTGGAGGACAGTCTTTCCGCATCCGAACGGCCCGGGGATGAAGCCTGTGCCGCCTTCCGCAATCGGGTTCATCGTGTCGATGACGCGGACACCTGTCTCCATTATCCTGTTCGGTCTCGGTTTTTCCCTGTATGCTTTCACGGCCACCTTCACCGGCCATTTCTGGGCCATTGTCACCTCGTGCTCCTCTCCGTCCGCATCAGTGAGGACAGCCATGGTCCGGTTGATTGTGTATTGCCCTGCAGGAGCCACGGACTTGACGGTATATTCACCCTTGAAGGAGAACGGGACCATGATTTTGTGCGGAAGCCAGCCTTCCCTGACTTCTCCGAGCCAGTCGGCGGCCTCGACCTTGTCCCCCGGCTTCGCAAGCGGGGTGAAATCCCATTTCTTCTCCTCGTCGAGCGGCCTGGTGTATTCCCCCTTTTTCAGGAACACGCCTGTCATGCTGGTAAGGTCATTCTGCAGACCGTCATAGCTGCTTGACAGAAGTCCCGGGCCGAGCGTGGCTTCGAGCATCTTTCCCTCGAATTCCACGTCATTGCCGTTCTTCAGTCCTCTGGTGCTCTCGAAGACCTGTATCGAAGCCTGGCTGCCGTTGACCTTGATGACTTCGGCCATGAGCCTTGTGTCTCCGGATGTCACATAGCACAGCTCGTTCTGAGACACAGGCCCTGACACCTCCACCGTCACAAGGTTGGAGACTATGCCCGTAACTTTTCCCGTACTTTTCATATTCTGTATTTTGATTATCTATTAGAAACAGTCCTTATCACCTCGTCCACGAGTTCCCTGAACATCTGCCGTCCGGTCTCCTCGTCGAGCTTCAGCCATCTGTCCACGATTTTCAGCCTGGCTATGAATCCGAGTATGACATCGATGTCGAAGTAGTGGAACAGGGTGAGTTCCTCCGCTTTCGCCCAGTACAGGTCATCGATGCCGCGCTCCCTTGCAAGTATGTCGCTCCCTGACAGCACAGCTTCAAGCTGCCGGCTTTCCTCGAACTCTCCGGTGCGGATGTCGATGACATCCCTGGAGCTTTCCCGTCCGAGAGCCGCGTTGAGGTAGCGGACCTTGGCATTCCTGACATTCAGGTCGAATGCGAACCATCTTCTTATGAATGCATTCCTGCTCGAGAGAGCCTCCCGGTAGAAGTCTTCGGTGAGATTGTTGGCGATGTGGCCTCTTTCGAGCAGGCCTATGGCTGCCGCATCCGGGGCGGAGCACTGGGCTTTAATCTCCCCGATGACTGCATCGGTGTCGATATCCCCAGGCATACGGTCCCTTGTCAGTTCCGGAAGGCCGGCTATGATATAGTGGTAATTATCCATCTGGCAGCGGCGGGATTATTCTCCGAACAGTATCTTTTTCGTTGCCGGCCTCAGGTAGCCTGTGACAAGTTCCCTGAACGTTTCATCGGTGAAACTGATGAACCAGCCGCCGTCTTTCGGTCCGATTGTGAACCCTCCCGAGATTTTTTTCGAGAAGCCGGCTTCTATGCCTGTGCCGAGTGTTTTGGCGAGTTCCTTCTTCAGGAACGGTTCCACCTCTTTCCTGAGCGTTTCCGGAAGTATCACGGAAAGCGGAACCGGCTCGGCCCCGTCCGGGTTGAATGCTTCTGCCACCGTCTTTATCACCTGTCTGACAAATTCAGGGGCTGTGAGCGCATCCTTTATGTCCTTGTCGACTATCCTGTTGACAAGCAGGTTACCTATCTCCTGCTTCACGGCCGCAATGCTCTGGGCGGCGGCCATCTTCAGGTCAGCATCCGTCTTTGACTGCAGCTCTGCGGCCTGCCTTTGTGCCTCTGCAAGGATTTTCGCGGCTTCAGACCTGGCATCCTCCACGATTTTTCCAGCCCTGGACCTGGCTTCGTCCAGTATGGCTTCGCCTTCCTGTTTCCCCTTTGACAATCCTTCGTTGTAGAGCCGGTCTGTCAGCTCCTGCAATTTGTTCTGCATATTATCGTCTTTTAGTTACACCCGTCTTGCGGTTACGCAAAACTCCAGTCAAATTTAGGAAACAGTTTGAAATTTCCCAATAATTCTAGAAACATTCACGGAGTATGCGGACGATGTTTCCCGCCTTGCCCATCGTGTAGAAATGCACGGCCGGAACCCCGTGCGCAAGGAGGTCCTTGCATTGAGTTATGCACCAATCCGTTCCTATCCTGTAGACGGCCTCCCTGTCATCTCCGGCGGCCCTTATCTCGGATGTAAGCTCCAGCGGAATGTCTATCGAGAACGACTCCGGCAGCAGCGAGACCTGGCGAGCCGTCGTCAGAGGCTTCAGGCCGGGGATTACGGGCACCTCTATGCCTGCCGCCCTGCACCTTCCGACATAGTCGTAGAACACCTTGTTGTCGAAGAACATCTGTGTTATGATATAGTCGGCCCCGGCATCTACCTTCTTCTTCAGGTTCTCTATGTCGGTCTCTATGTTCGGAGCCTCGAAATGCTTCTCGGGGTAGCCGCCGACCCCGATGCTGAAGAAGTCTCCGCCGTTCTCGAAGGCGCAGATGGCCTCCACGAGTTCGCTTGCATATCTGTAGCCGCCTTCCTCCGGCACGAACCTCTTCTCCCCGACAATGCAGTCGCCCCTGAGTGCCATGATGTTCTCTATCCCGAGGAATTTCAGGTCGCTCAGCTTGTTGTCTATCTGGTCGGCGGTCGCCCCTCCGCAGATGACATGCGGCACGACATCTATGTCGTATGCGGACATTATCGCGCTGCACACGGCCACCTCGCTCACCTTGTTGCGCACAAGATGTCTCGAGAATGTCCCGTTCTTCTCCGCACGGAACTCGTATTCGTCCCTGTGGCAGGTGACATTGATGTACCGTGGGCTGAACTCCATGAACGGCTTCACCGATTCGATAAGCTGGGAGTTGGTTATCCCTTTCATCGGAGGCACTATTTCCAGGGATGGAAACGGCTTCCTGCTCTCCTTGAGGATGTCTCTGATTTTCATGGTATCTTCCTTTTACTGGCTGTCTTCCAGATAGTGCCCGAGCAGCATCCTTCCCTCAGTCCTGTCAATGGCTCTTCTCCGGCAGTAGTCTTCGAATTGTCTGCGGCTTATCCTGCGTATCTCGGGATAGCATGCCTCGGGATGTATGAACACCATGCCGCATATCGAGGCGTCGGGAGTCATGCCGTAGCCTTCACTAAGGGAAATCCCGAGCCCGTCTCCGATACGCTCCAATATGTCGGCCTTCACGGAATGGTCCGGGAGTGACGGATAGCCTGCCGCCGGCTTCACCACGGACATTCCCGCAGCTTTCACACCGGCCTTTATCTTCGCGTCCATCCAGGAGGATGCGGCTTCTGCCAATGTGTCGAGCAACGCCTGGAGCACGAGGTCCTTCCCGTCCCCGTCACCCGAGCTTGCACTTATGGCGAAAAGCCCGCACACCGATTCCCGTCCGAGCTTCCTGTCAGGCACGAAGTCCGCGAGCGAGAGGCTTGCCTTCTTGCCGCTCTTCAATGTTGTATATCCGTATTCCTGGCGCAGCATCGGTATCCCGGACACGTCTTCACCGTCCTCGAGATACACAGTGTCGCCGCAGGAGTATGCACGGTAGAATACCATGACACCTCTGAGACGCAGGTTCCCGTCCTCCCTCAGTCCGGAAAGCTGCCTTTCAGCTTCTTCTTTCAATTCCGCGGCAGCAGGGCTTTCCGTGTCCCTTATCCTGCATATCATGAAGAACAGCTTCCAGTCGAAATGCTCCATCACTTCATCGATGGGAAGGTCGGACGCATGCAGGGGTGCGGCAGTGAAGTCTCCCGGCTCCAGATAGCTTTCCGCCGGGAAGTCCGGGGCCGGGGCCCCTTCCGCGCTTCTGTCCCTGCTTCCGTGCAGGGCCCTGAGCCTCTCCTGGGCGGCATGTTCCTCCTTTGTGAAGGCGTCCCTGTCCATCATGTATTTCTTTGCCATGACGGCAGAGGCAGAAGCGTCGGCACCGTAGAACACGTGGTCGTACAACGGTGCGAGCTTCACTGCCGTGTGTACGGCAGACGTGGTGGCCCCTCCGATGAAGAGGGGAACAGTCATCTTCCTGGCAGACATCTCCCGGCATATTTCCTCCATCTGGTAGAGCGACGGGGTTATCAGCCCGCTCACGGCCACTATGTCCGCCCCGGTCTCTTCCGCCTTGTCGAGGAGCTTCTCCTTCTCCACCATCACCCCGAGGTCCGTGACATCGAATCCGTTGCACACGAGCACTGTAGCGGTTATGTTCTTGCCTATGTCGTGGACATCACCCTTCACTGTGGCTATCACGACCTTCGGCCTTTTTGCGGCACCCTTGTCCTGGCCGGAAGTGTCCTCCATGTATGGCTGGAGCAGTCCGACGGCTTCCTTCATTATCCTTGCCGACTTTACCACCTGCGGGAGGAACATCTTTCCTTCCGCAAAATAGTCCCCGACCTTCTCCATGCCTGACATCAGCGTCTGCTCAATGACCTTGACCGCACTGCCTTTTTCTGCAAGGTCTGCCATCAGGTCTGCCGCCATGCCTGAGGACGAGCCTTTGACGAGGGCCTGGACGATGCGCTCCTGAGGTGTGGAGCCGCTTCCGGCAGCGTCGGCTGCGGCATGGCCGTCATTCCCTCCCTGTCCCGCGTTCTGGGAGGCGATTTCCGAGGCGATTTCCGTGAGCCGTTCGGTGGCGTCTTTCCGCCTGTCGAAAATCACGTCTTCGATGCGTTCGAGGAGGGGTTTGTCTATGTCGTCGTATATCCCGAGCATCGACGGGTTCACGATGGCCATGTCAAGACCGGCCTTCACGGCATGGTACAGGAACACCGAGTGCATTGCCTCCCGCACCTTGTTGTTACCGCGGAACGAGAACGACAGGTTGGATATGCCTCCTGATGTCAGGGCTCCCGGCAGGTTTGCCTTAATCCATCTTACGGCTTCGATGAAATCCACTCCGTACCTTGCATGCTCGGCGATGCCGGTGGCTATCGAGAGCACGTTCACGTCGAAAATCACGTCTTCCGGCGGTATTCCAGCCTCCTGCGTCAGGAGGCGGTAGGCCCTGGCACATATCTCCGTCTTCCTGCGGTAGCCGGTGGCCTGCCCTTGCTCGTCGAACGCCATGACAACCATGGCTGCCCCGAGGGCGTTGATTTCCCTTGCCTTCCTCAGGAATTCAGCCTCGCCGTCCTTCAGGCTTATCGAGTTGACTATGCATTTGCCCTGTGAGTTCTTCAGGCCTTCGAGCAGCGTCTCCTCACGTGAGGAGTCTATCATGAGGGCGGCTCTGGCCACGTCTGGCTCGTTTGATATGTAGCGCGTGAATGTCCGCATCTGTGCGGTGCTGTCGAGCATCGCGTCGTCCATGTTTATGTCTATCACGGACGCCCCGTCCCGTATCTGCGCCGCGGCAATCTCCATGGCTTCCGCATAGTTCCCTGCGGCTATGAGTTTCGCGAATTTCCTCGAACCGGCCACATTCGTCCTTTCCCCGATGTTTGTGAACCGCCTTTCCCCGATGCCTATGGCCACGGGTTCCAGGCCGCTGACTTCGAGCACATGCCTTTCCCCCGGAATCCGCCTCGGGCTGATGCCTTTCAAGGCCTCCGCTATGGCTCTGATATGGTCGGGGGTTGTGCCGCAGCAGCCTCCTGCAATGTCGAGAAGCCCGTCTTCTGCCATCTTCTTCATTGCGGAAGCCATTCTTTCAGGAGTCTCGTCATATCCTCCGAGCTCGTTGGGCAGGCCGGCATTGGGGTAGCAGCTCGTGGCGCATTCGGCGAACGAGGCCACATCCTTCATGAGGGGGTGGAGTCCGTCGGCCCCGAGTGAGCAGTTGAGCCCGAACGAGAGCAGCGGGTAGTGCCTTACTGAAGCGTAGAAAGCCCTGAGCGTCTGTCCTGTGAGTGTTCTCCCGCTCCTGTCGCCCACGGACACTGATATCATGACGGGGAAGTCTTTTTCCGGGAAAAGCCGGGACATCGCGTAGAGTGCAGCCTTCACGTTAAGCGCATCGAAGCATGTCTCTATGAGGATGATGTCGACGCCTCCTTCCGCCAGGGCTTCTATCTGCTCCCTGTATGCTTGCGAGATGTCATCGAAAGAGTATTGTCTGTAGGCAGGGTCGTCCGCGTCGGAAGCGAGGGAGAGCGATTTTGAGGTAGGGCCGACACTCCCGGCCACGAGGATTCTCCTGTCCGGGTGGGCTGCAGTGTATTCGTCGGCAGCCTTCCTGGCTATCACGGCTCCGGCGTAGGCCATGTCGCGCGCCTGCCCGGACAGGCCGTATTCGCTTTGGGAGATTCTGTTCGAGCTGAATGTGTTGGTCTCTATGATGTCGGCTCCGGCATCGATGTATTCCCGGTGTATCTTTCCGATGCACCCGGGCATGGTCAGGTTCAGACGGTCGTTGTTGCCGTCCGAGCCGGGGACGTATTTCTGTATCATGGTGCCCATGGCACCGTCGAGTATCAGGATTCTGTCCTTTCCGATATCGATTCCAGGGGTCATATCTTTGATTTGAGCGGATAACCATAAAAAAGAGGGCAGGTCAATGGCATCGACCAACCCTCAAACTTATTTCTCCGGGCAGTGTGCCCTGTGGATGAGTGCCGCCGTGCGTCAGGCTATCGTGACGATAGGTGCACCTTCGAGCACTGAATCTCCCTTGTTCACGTTGATTGCCGTGACAGTCCCTCCGAATGCAGCCTCAATGTCGTTCTCCATCTTCATGGCTTCGAGCACGGCTACCTTCTGGCCCTGTTTCACGGTGTCTCCGACGTTCACGCAGATGTCGATGATTACGCCAGGGAGCGGGGCAGGCACAGGCTTCCCGCTGCCGGAGGCGGCTGGAGCCGGTGCCGGGGCCGGCGCCGGAGCGGCGGCCTTCTGCTCGGCTGCCGCAGGCTGCGGCACGGGGGCTGCAGCCTGTTGCGGAACCGTTGCCGGAGCAACGGCCGCAGGAGCTGCGCTCGCGGCAGCTGTGCAGGCAGCCACACCTGATTCCACCGAATACTGTATCCCGTTCACCGTGACAGTTGCGCTGTCACCGTTCACGGAGTTTATCTCGACATTGTAATCGTTGCCGTTTATCTTGAATCTGTACTGGCTCATTTTATTCTCGTTTTTAAGTTATTTTTTCTTTTCAGGAAGCTGCCTGAGTCTTG
>CALVDM010000033.1 GCA_944326335.1 uncultured Bacteroidales bacterium | reverse complement strand
GAATTTCCACAGACAGTTCACCAAAATCGTGGGATGTTCGCCGAAACATTGGCGTGATACCGGAGGCGAGATATGAGTGACAAAATCATAGTGCACGGGGCAAAGGTGCACAATCTGAAGAATATCGATGTGGAAGTGCCGCTCAACAGGATAGTCGGCATATCCGGGGTGTCCGGCTCGGGGAAGTCTTCCCTTGCGCTCGGGGTGCTCTATGCGGAGGGCTCGAGAAGATACCTCGAGTCGCTGTCCACATATACGAGAAGAAGGATGACGCAGGCGGCACGTGCGGATGTGGACGAGGTCCTGTATGTCCCGGCGGCACTTGCCATGCACCAGAGGCCCGGAATCCCCGGCATAAGGAGCACTTTCGGGACAGGCACCGAACTCCTCAACAGCCTGAGGCTGATATATTCCAGGCTTGCCAGCCACAGATGTCCAAACGGGCACTATCTGGAGCCGTCCCTGTCGGTGGCGGCCGGACAGGAGCTCGTGTGCCCGGTCTGCGGGGAGCATTTCTTCGCCCCGTCTGCGGAAGAACTTTCCTTCAACAGCCAGGGAGCCTGCCCGAAATGCGAAGGGACAGGCATGGTGAGGACCGTGGACGAGCGGACACTTGTGCCCGACGAGACTCTGAGCATAGATGAAGGGGCTGTCGCTCCATGGAACACGCTCATGTGGTCGCTCATGACGGATGTCTGCCGGGAAATGGGAGTGCGCACGGACGTCCCGTTCAACCGGCTGACAGAGAAGGAACGGGACATCGTTTTCCATGGACCTGCCGTAAAGAAGCATATATTCTACAAGTCAAAGAACACGAACCAGGCAGGAGAGCTGGATTTCACATACTACAATGCCGTATATACTGTGGAGAACGCCCTTGCGAAGGTGAAGGACGAGAAGGGGATGAAGCGTGTGGAGAAATTCCTGAAGACGGAGGAATGCCCGGACTGCGGAGGCTCAAGGCTGTCCGAAGCGGCAAGGGCTCCCAAAGTCCGCGGGATATCTCTGGCCGAGGCGTGCAGGATGACTTTGGGAGAAATGGTGGAATGGGTCAAGGGTATTCCGGATTCGCTGCCTGAGGAGATGAAGCCCATGGCCAGGAACATCTGCGAGTCTTTCCTCGACGCTTCACGGCGTCTGCTCGACCTGGGCATCGGCTACCTGAGTATCGACAGGGCTGCATCCACGCTTTCCACCGGGGAAAGACAGCGCATGCAGCTCGCGCGTGCCGTCAGGAACAGGACAACAGGTGTGCTCTATGTCCTCGACGAGCCGTCAATCGGCCTGCACCCGGCGAATATAGAGGGTCTTGCAGGAGTCATGAAGGACCTCGTTGCGGACGGCAATTCAGTAGTGCTCGTCGACCATGACACACGCATACTCAAAGAGGCCGGATATCTGATAGAAATGGGGCCGGGAGCAGGGTCCAAGGGCGGCCGCGTCATTGCGGAAGGCACCATTGGGCAGATATGCGCGAATCCGGACTCGAAGATAGGACCGTTCCTCTCAGGCGAGGCGGCACGGATGAGGCCTGAACTGTCTCCCGAGGATATTTTTGAAAAAGGACGGATACATCTTTCCACAGGCAGGCTGCACACGGTGAAGCCGCTCGAGACAGACATCCCCAAAGGCAGGCTCACCGTCGTCACCGGCGTATCCGGGTCCGGAAAGACCACGCTCGTGCTCGAGAGCCTCATCCCTGCACTGAAAGCCATGACGGCCGGGACGGCACTCCCGGGGCATGTGAAAGGCATATCCGCAGACGGCATAAGACATGTGAAGCTGATAGACGCGTCACCGATAGGGATAAATGTGCGTTCCACCGTGGCGACCTACGCAAATGTCCATGACGAGCTCCGCAAGGTGTTCGCCAGGACTCCGGATGCGAAAAAGGCCGGCTACAGGGACGGAGACTTCTCCTACAATACGGGACGGCTCCGCTGCCCTGCCTGCGACGGGACCGGGGTCATAAGCCTTGATGTGCAGTTCCTTCCGGATGTGGAAATCCCTTGCCCGGACTGCAGAGGGTCGAGATACGCCAAGGGTGCAAGCCTCGTCAGGAGGGAGAATGCGGCAGGCGAGTTCCACTCTCTCCCTGAGCTGATGGCAATGGACATTGACGATGCGCTTGCGGCATGCAATGACCTCAAGACAGTGCGGCAGAGGCTTCTCGTGCTCCAGGAGTTGGGATTGGGCTATCTTACACTCGGAGAGGCGACACCGGGGCTCTCGGGCGGAGAGGCCCAGCGGCTCAAGCTTGCCAGCGAGATGGGGAAAGGGCAGGAGGACTCGGTCTTCGTGTTCGACGAGCCCACAATCGGCCTGCACCCGCTGGACGTGCAGACACTTCTGTCTGTCTTCCAGAAACTTGTGGAGCATGGGGCGACCGTGGTTGTCATAGAACACGACCTCGATGTCATCAGGAATGCGGACTATGTCATTGACATGGGTCCCGGAGGAGGCGAAGAAGGAGGCAGGATAGTGGCCGCCGGCACTCCGCTCCAGATAAGGTCCGCACCGGAAAGCGTCACGGGAAGATTCATTTAACGTCACATGCTTACAGTGACTTCCGGTAGCTTGCGATTGCCCAGCCTACCATGACCGACCCGATGGCGGCAAGTCCGGCAGCGTCGTACCAGATGTCGGCCGGCGTGCTCCCCTTGAGATATACGGCACGCATGGCGTCGGCATAATACCGCATCGGATTGAGACAGGTTATCGCCCGGGCCCAGTCCGGCATGGACGCTACGGGAGTGAAGATGCCGCTCATGAGAATGAATATCACTGCAAAGAACCAGATTACGAACATGGCCTGCTGGGCATTGTTGCTGTAATTGGAAATGAGCAGGCCGAGCGCGGCCATGACCACTATGTCGAGGAAAGTGTACAGGTACAGCCACAGCACATTGCCACGGCAGACATATCCGAACACAGCCCACGCAATCAGGAGGCAGGCGGTGAGCACGAAAAAGGCGATGACCCAGTACGGTATCATCTTGCAGATGATGAATGCTGACTTGCTCACAGGTGTCACGTTCATCTGCTCGATAGTGCCTGACTCTTTCTCCGAAACTATGTTCAGAGATGGAAGGAACGCGGTAATCATGGTTATTCCCATGACTATCAGGGCTGGTATCATGAACAGCTTGTAGTCGAGAAGGCTGTTGAAATAATATTTTTCCGAGATGTCGACAGTCTGGGAGACTGCGGGAAGGCCATCGTGCTGCGACCTGTCCTGAAGATACATCATGACGCAGTTCTGCAGGTACTGAGCCGCAATGCTGCCCCTTGTCCCGTTGACTGTGTTGACTTTGATCCCCACAGGGAAACCTGTCCCGAGAGCGGTTTCGGTACCGAATCCGGAACTTATTGTGACTATGGCGTCGGCCTTGTTGCCGTCCATCAGGCGCATGGCCTCCTCCGGGCTTCCGCACAACGAGACAAGGCGGAAATAACCGGACGAAGTACACTTCTCCAGCAGACGGACAGATTCCTCGCTCCTGTCGCTGTCGACCACGGCAAGGTTGATATTCCTTATCTCCATGCTCACGGCGAACGGGAACACCAGCATCATGAGCACTGGAAACGCCAGGGCCATCCTGGGAAGTCCCGGGTCCCTGAAAAACTGTTTGAATTCCTTTTCGAGAAGATATTTCCACATAACCGGTATCCTCACTGAAGTCTTGTCCTGAAACTTTTTATGCTAACTGCCAGAAGCAGGGCCGCCATGCCGGTGAGTATCAGCATCTCCCTGGCTGCCGAAGCAAGGCCGGTTCCCTGTATCATGATTTTCTTTACGATGATGATGAACCACTTGGCCGGGATTATGTCCGAGAACCACTGCAGCACCCGGGGCATGCTTTCACACGGGAAAATGATTCCGGAGAATATCATCGTAGGCATGGTAAGCCCCATCCCGCATATCAGCAGGGCGGTCTTCTGGTTGGGGGATATCACCGAAATCAGGAGGCCGAGGGCAAGCGATGTCACGACGAAATCGAGGGCTGCGACACACAGAAGGAAAAGGCTGCCGTTGACCGGCACCTTCATGACATAATGCGCCAGAAGCAGGATGGTCGTGAAATTGACTGCGGAAAGGAAAAGGTAGGGCATCATCTTGCTCAGCATTATCCACAGGGGTCTGACCGGGGAGACAAGCAGCAGCTCGAGGGTGCCGGTCTCCTTCTCCCTGACGATTGAGACAGCTGTCATCATAGTGCATATAAGCATGAGAATCAAGCCCATGACTCCCGGCACGAAATTATACGAGGACTTCATGGCCGGATTGTACATGAGCTGTACCACAGGGGACATCACAGCCTTCCTCTCCCCTGTGAACGACACCTCGGCATCCCCCTGCTCGTCCTGGATGACACCCTTGATGTAGCCTGTTATCATCCGGGCAGTATTCGGGTCTGAACCGTCTCCGATTATCCTTATCTGCGCGTGGCCTGAAGGGGCGAGATTCCCGCCGAAATTCCGGCCGAAGCATACAGCCGCATCCGCCTCGTCCCGTCTGAAGACACCGGTGATTTCCCCTGGGTCGGACAGGCGGCGGACAATCCTGAGATAGCCGTTGTTGTCGATGCGGTCCACGACACTTCTGACTGCAGGGTCAGACATGTCCCCGCAGAACGCCACGCGGACATCGTTGACCTCCGTACTGACAGCGAATCCGAAAAGGATAATCTGGACTACAGGCATCGCCATCGTTATGAGGATGGTGCGCTTGTCCCGGAATATGTGGCGGAACTCCTTTACCACCGATGCCGCAAACTCCTTCATTTCCTGTCCTCCTTGCCTGCCCTGCCTACTATTGTCCGGAACACTTCATCCATGTCCGCCGCCCCGTACGATGCCTTCAGGTCCTCAGGCGAGCCCAGCGCCGCGATTTTCCCGTCGGTCATCACGGACACCCTGTCGCAATACTCGGCCTCGTCCATGTAATGGGTAGTGACAAAGACCGTGGTACCGCTCTCCGAAGCCTCATATATCATTTCCCAGAATCTCCTCCTTGTCTCCGGGTCCACGCCTCCTGTCGGTTCATCCAGGAAAACAAGTTCCGGGTCATGAATCATCGCTATGCTGAAAGCAAGTTTCTGCTTCCATCCCAAAGGGAGAGCCCCGGCAAACTTGTCCCTTTCCCGGCGCATTTCCAGCAGCCCGAGCAGAGCATCGGTCTTCTCCTCGATTTCCCTGTCCCGGAGACCGTATATCCCCCCGAACAGACGTATGTTCTCGCGCACTGTCAAATCCGGATAAAGGGAGAATTTCTGGCTCATGTAACCTATGTGCCGCTTTATCTCCTCCTGCCGGGTGTTGATGTCATATCCGGCGACAGTCCCCTCCCCGGATGTCGGCCTGCTCAATCCGCACAGAATCCTCATGGCCGTGGTCTTGCCGGCACCGTTTGCCCCGAGGAAACCGAAAATCTCACCCTTGCGGACTTCGAAACTTATGTTGTCCACTGCCGTGAAATTCCCGAATTTCTTCGTCAGACCCTTTATTTCAACTGCATTATTTCCCATAATCCTCATCTGTGTGAAAGCCACATGAAACAATCTTCTATTCCGGGGCTTGTTTCCATTACCGTACAGTCTCCGAATCCCGCCGCCGAAAGGGAGGCGAGAATCTTCTCCTTCCCTGTCTCTTCAGGCCGGTAGGCCGCATGATGGGAGTCCCCGAAGGAAAAGCAGCTCACGATTCCCGGTGTCTTCCTCAACTCCTTGAGCAAGGGGTACATCCTGCGCCCCCTGACTGAAAGAAGCCGGAACGGGAAGCCTGCAATGATTTCATCCGGAGTGCCTGTACCTATTATCGACCCGTCCCTTATGAGGGCGAGCCTGTCACACATGGCAGCCTCATCCATATACGGAGTCGAAACGAAGACCGTCACGCCGGCATCCCTGATTCTCGCAAGCATGGTCCAGAAATCCCTGCGGCTGACAGCATCCACACCGGTTGTGGGCTCATCCAGGAAAAGCACCGACGGCCTGTGTACCAAGGCACAGCACAGCGCCAGCTTCTGCTTCATCCCTCCGGACAGCTTGCCTGCCCTGCGGTCCGCGAACGGCTCAATCTGGGAATATATTTCCTTTATATTCGAATAGTTGTCCCTGACCGTAGTTCCGAAGAGGGTAGCGAAATAATCGAGGTTTTCCCTTACGGTCAAATCCTGATAGAGGGAGAACCTGCCAGGCATATATCCAATGATGCGTCTCAACTGACGGCAGTCTTTCACTATGTCGAGCCCGCATACCTTCCCGGACCCGGAATCTGCAAGCATCAGCGTGGTCATGATGCGGAACAGCGAGGTCTTCCCTGCCCCGTCCGGCCCTATCAGACCGAAAATTTCGCCAGAGCCTACCTGCAGGGAAATATCCTGCAAGGCCCGGACATCTCCGTAGCTTTTGGAAATGCCCTCTATAACTATGGCATCCATGGCATCCGGCTAAATGATTACGTATGCGTACATCCCGAGCCTGAACCTTCCGTCATTCCGGACCGAGACCTTCACTGCATACACAAGGTCAGCCCTCTCGTCACGGGTCTGGATGTTCTTGGGAGTGAACTCCGCCTCGTCCGAAATCCATGTCACCGTGCCTTCGCAAGCCTCCGGGTCCAAAGTTCCGTCGTCCGGTATGACCTTGACCTTGTCTCCGACGACGAGACCGGCGAGCTGTGCCGAGGAGAAATATGCCTTGACATAGATGTCGTCCATGTCCGCTATCTTGAAAAGCTGTCTTCCGGAAGTGACGGTCTCCCCTTCTTCGGCATATTTTTCAAGTACGGTCCCGGACACTGGAGCCGTTATCCTGCATTTCCTCAGCTTGTCCTCTGCCTGCGCAATCTGCACATCAAGGGTAGCCATCTCGCACCTGACGCTCTCGTTGTTCTGCCGGTAGTTCTGCTCGGCAGCATCTATCTGCCCCTCAAGTATGCTGATTTCAGACTCGAGGTCATCTACCTGCTTGCGTGTCCCGGCATCCCTGGCCAGCAAATCCCGGGAGCGTTTCAGTTCCGCATTCAGATTCTCAAGCCGGGCATACTGCGCCCTGGTCTGACATTCTATGTCCACCAGTTTTACTCCGGCACTTTCCTTCCGTCTGAGAAGTTCCTCCTTCTGGAGCCACGTCTGGACCGAATCTATCTGACCTGCGCATTCCCCGGCCTGCAGCCTGTCGCCTTCATCGACCGGAAAGCTGATGATACGTCCGCTGCTTTCAGCCGACACAATCACCTCCGTGGCATTGACCTGCCCGCAGGCATCGAAATCAGGCTCACGCATGCCACATCCTGAAACCGAAAGAAACACGGCGGCTACCGGCACCGCCATAATCATATACTTCTCCATTACCATGATATTAACTTCTCCGTTACCATAATATTATGAATGCCGTCAATACCCCATGCAATTCCTGAGGTCATATATAGCCATAAGCAGCTGGATTCTGTGTACGTTTTCCGTCGCCCTGGCATTGTATTCGTCGTCTATCCTCGACATGAGATCAGTCATGGTGATGACACCGTTGCGGTATTGCTCCTCCCCGGAGGAGCGGATGGATTCCCTCAGCGAGATTATCTTCCTGTCTCTCTCAAGCATGGCTCTCGCCTTGTCCACGGCACTCCGCATCTGCTCCGCATCCATGCCTGTGTTGAACAGGAATGTCTCCCTGTCCGACTCTATCTTCCTCTTCTGCGCGTCGAGCTGGCGTTTCTCGTCTTTCCTCGTGTACAACGCTCCGATGTCCCAGGACATCCTGATTCCCGCTGTCCAGTACGGCTGGAAAGAGTTTTCCAGGATATTCAGGCCAGGACGTCCGACTCCTCCCTGAAGTGCAAGGGTGAACTTCGGAGCAATTTTGGAATTCAGCTGCCGCACCTTGGCGTCCTGCTGCCGGAGCTGCGCATCATAAAGCCCGAGTTCCGGCCTCCGGATATCATCCTTGACCATGCTGTCTGCATTCTCGTCAGGGACAATGAATTCCTGTTCCGCGAGACTTTCCCCGGTGAATCTCTCGAGCATGGAGACGTATGTTGCCCGGTCTTTCTCCAATTCCTCACGTTGCTGCTCACAGTTGAGGATATTCACTTCTATCATCTCGAGGTCGGAGCGGCTTGCCGTGCCGTCTTCGATGCGGGCACGGGCCTGGCTTGCGTTTCTTTCCAGGCTTTTCAGGAGGATGTCGTTCTGCCGGAGCTGCCCGTCATAGAGAAGTATGCCGAGATACAGTTTCTCGACCCTTTCGTTTATCGAATACAGGGACACCTCCACCTGCTCCTTCTGCACAAGGGCTTCCGAAACCGCCACATCTTTCTGGCTCCCGGAAGTGCCTCCGTCCCAGATAGTCTGGTCGATTTCCCCCACAAGGGAATACTGGTCATGAGGCAGGTTGAAGGAAAATCCGGGAATGTCGAACGGCATTTCGACAACCTCGGACTGGTATGTGGCTTTCCCTGAAATACTCAGGTGAGGAAGCCACGACTTCGCTATGGACGACAACTCATATCCGGAGGCTTCTTCGATAAGGTTCAGCTGCCTTATCTGCGGATAATTCTCCCGGGCCATCTCCATGCATCTGTCAATCGTCACCTGTGCCCCGGACAGGCACGGGAACACAATGGCGGCAAGCAATGAAGCCGCAACATTTCCAAGTATCTTCTGCATGGCAATCATATCAAGTATTTCCAGTTATTTCTCCTTACATGTCATTGCAGTTTCCCGTAGAGCCTGCTCTTTGCGATGGCTACTATCTCTGCTTTCCTGGCTTCGAGAAACCGTTCCGCACAAGGCATTCCGGCTGCCCCGGCCAGATTCCTTGCAACAGGCAGCAGAAGGAACGTGGACATGTTGAATGTCACGATATCCGTAAGAAGCTGCACAGGGTCCACCATGGATATCCTGCCTGCCGCGGCCTCCTCTCTTATCATTGCGGCATGGAATGACAAAACTTTCCGGACAACAGGAGCAAATTTCTCCTTGAGACGGCCTACCAGCTCCGGATTGTGCAGGAGGGTGTCGTAAAGAAAAGGTACGAAACGCGGATGAGCGACCAGAAAATCGAAATGCGTGGAAATCCCCTTTTCAAAAGTTTCCCAGAACGGTTCGTCCTTAGACATCACAGGACGGAAAGACAGGACAAACTCTTCAAGGGTCTTTTCAAGGACCGTCATGAAGATATGTTCCTTTGTCCTGAAATAATAGTGGAGCATGGCATGGGTCACCCCAGCCTTCTTCGCTATCATGGTTGTTGTCGCAAGGTTGTAGCCCATCTCCAGGAAAAGTTCCTCTGCAGCATCCATAATCGCCTGTTCCCTGTTCACCGTCGGTTCAGGATTTTTATCCTGGCATTTGTCTGACATCATTGTTTAACATTATTATTTAACACATCTGTTAATTGTGCTGCAAACATAGTGAAAATTATTTTTCCGTCAAAAAATTTTGTCTGACCGCCTGAAGCAAAATTGTCTAAACGACAAATTTGTGCCGATACGACAATTCCTGCAGTCATAATGGCTCTGTAATGATGCCGTACCGGTTTTTTTTGCTTATCTTGAACTTGTGTTTCCGACACACCTTATTGCCCGCCCTTGCGGAAAACGACTAAACGAACCAGATATGCACTCATCCAGAAAGAACCGTCTTGCTTGCGGCATCATCGTGCCTGCCCTGTCAGTATGCCTCCTTGCCGGCTGCGCCAAGGATGAAGAAAACCACATAACCCCGGAACCACCTGTCCTGAACATCGACAAGACTGAATTCACGCTCGGGGCGGCAAAAGATATGTCCGCAACAATAACCTTTGACACGAATGTGGACTGGACGGCATCCGTAACCTACGAAGGAGAGCGCACGGGATGGCTTGACGTCTCGTCTGAAAGAGGCGGAAGCGGAGACAATACCATCACGGTAACTGCGGAACGCAATATCTCCACCAGCCCCAGGACTGCCTGTATTGACATAGGATATGGTACCGAGACCCGGCGCATCACGATATTGCAGGAACTTATGGATGCTTCCCTGAATATCACTGAACATTTTTACCCGACGTTTGCCAAAAGGCTCAAGTCCTGGTGCAACGTAATCGATGATGAAAACAATATCACTTTCGGAGACGTGGCGTCTATAACAGAAATCGATGTGTCACATTTAGGTTATCTCGAATCCCTGGGAGGAATAGAATACCTTATCTCTCTGAAAAAGCTAGAGTGCTACGACACACACGTTGTCAACATCGACGTCAGCAACAATACCGCCTTGACATACCTGGACTGCTCCTACAATTACATTGAGGACATCGACATCAGCAGGAACACTGCATTGACGCATTTTGACTGCTCCGACAATGACCTCACAAGCCTCGACATCAGCAGGAACACTGCATTGACGTATTTTAACTGCTCCGGCAATCCGGGAAAATCCGGAAAATTCACCGTAACGGCGTGGTTCGGCAACGATGCCGTCCCTGAAGATTTCACAACGGGAAGCTGGAATTCCAACGGCCAGACCGTGGAGATTGAATACGTCAAGGCAGAGTGACGCATGACATGAAGCCTGGCAGAACTTGAGAGTGACCGGAAACGGTTTCCAAATCCCTTTCAGACCTCTCAGTTTTTTTTGTTTTTTCTTGCAAATGTTATAACGATATAATATATTTGGAATGCAATTCATCCCGCTGTATCATGGGCAGAAAGAAAACCACGGTCAAAGACATTGCAAAGGAGGTAGGAGTATCTCCCGCGCTCGTTTCCTTTGTCATGTGCAACACATACAATTCCAACAGCCATTACAGGATAAAACCTGAAACGGCACGGATGATTCTCGATGCCGCAAAAAGGCTGAACTACAGCCCGAATACATCTGCAAGGGCACTTAAAAGCGGGAAATACAACACCATAGGAGTCATACTTTCAGATATTTCAAATGCCTTTTTCTCTGAAATCGCGAGGGTAATCGAAGACGAAGCCTATAAACACAACTATTTTGTACTGTTCGGCAGCACTGACGAGGATTCCTGCAAATTTTCACAGATACTCAAAGTATTTGAAAACAAGGGGGTCGACGCCCTCATCGTTGTCCCTTGCGTCGGTTCTGACGAGTGTATAATCAATACCGGCAGCCACGGGATTCCGATTATACTCCTCGACAGGAAAATATCGGCGCCTTTCCCGTCTGTCACATTGGACAACACGCAGGCCGGATACGACCTGACTGCCAGACTCCTTGACAAAGGCTACCGGAAAATCAGGATGGTTTCCTACGACATGGAACTGTCCAACATCAGAGACCGTGAGGCCGGATACTCCAAAGCCATGCGTGACCACGGTGCCGGAGATTCGGATGACATCCGCAGAATCAGCCACAATGCCTCTCCGGACACAGTTGATTCCATGATTGAAGAAGCCAGGAAGGATGCTGTGGAAGCATTTGTATTTGCAACGAATACCCTCGCAGTGAAAGGAATGACATCAATCTTCAAGAAAGGATACCATGTGCCGTCTGATTTCGGAATCGCCTGCTTCGACAAGAATGACGCGTTCGACATATACCCTACCGACCTGCTTTACGCCAGACAGCCGGTCGTCGAGATTGCCAAGCATTCGATGCAGATACTGCTCGAAGCCGTGGACGGAGCCACGGACAATGACGCATGCAGGCAGATAGTCCTAAGCCCAGAAATCATTGACACAAATGCCGGAGCCTGACAGGACGGAATGACGGTTCCGCAAGACACGCAAATTTTGTTTACGGACAGTAATTATAACGATATAACACATAGTGCAGTAAAATTATAACGATATAGCACACCACAGACAACGACACATGTTTCACAGTATCATAAACACTATTTGCTATGCCAACAAAAAAAATTGCTTTATGGCTTATTGCCATTTGTCTATCCTGGCATGCCCCGGCCTGGGGAAATCAGCAGGACGGGAGTGCAGGCGCAGAACCGCAAAGCCAGGTGACAGTGAACGGAAGAGTCACAGATGAAGCGGGACAGCCGCTTGTCGGTGCCTCGGTCATGGAAAAAGGCACGACGAACGGTGTCCTTACGGATTTTGACGGCAACTTCTCCATAAACGTCTCGCCAGGGGCGGAAGTGGAAGTTTCATTCGTCAGTTTCGTCACACATGTCTTCCAGGCTGACGGAAACGCCAATATCGACGTCACCTTGAAAGAGGACAGGAAAGTTCTGGACGAGGTGGTGGTCATCGGGTATGGTTCCCAGTCCAGGAAGTCGCTGACATCCAGCATTTCAACAGTGCGCTCCGACATTATCGAGGACCAGCAGGTGACAAGTGTGGGAGAAGCCTTGAAAGGAAGGGTTTCAGGACTGTATGCGGCTTCGAACAACACCATACCGGGGCAGGAACCGAGATTCCTCATACGAGGCGGATCTTCGATAAACCTGAGCAATGACCCTATCGTGATTGTCGATGGAGTGAACAGAAGCATGAGCGACCTGGACGCAAACGACATAGAATCCATAGAGGTCCTCAAGGACGCCGCCTCCGCCAGCATCTACGGAGCCAGGGCTTCCAACGGTGTAATACTCGTGACGACGAAGAAGGGGGCTGCCTCGAAGGGGCCGCAAATCACTTTCGACCTTACGGTGGGAATACAGAATCCGGTCAGCAAATGGAATCTGATGAACGGTACGGAATTTCTCCAGTTCGTCCGTCCGCAGCTTCTCGAAGGGCTGAACGGCCAGTCTATCCTCGAAGGTGCGTCGGCTGCCGGTACAGGCAACCTGTCGCCATCGGCCAACTGGTCCACAAGGTATCTCGAGCCTGGACAGAGTGTCCCTGACGGCTGGCTCTCGATGCCGGACCCGATAGACCCGTCAAAGACTCTCATATATCAGGAATACGACAGCCAGGACAGATGGTTCAAGACGTCTCTCTGGCAGAAATACTATGTCGGGGTGAACGGAGGCAACGACAAGATAAAATACGTGGCTTCCATAAGTTACCTTGACGATGACGGCGTGGTGGAGATGACATCATACAACAAACTGTCCATGCACACCAACACCACCTTCAAGATTACGAAGAAACTGGAGGCGTCCACGACTTTCGACTTTGCGAGAATCTCCTACGACCAGATGTACGCGTCGAACTGGAACGTGTTGGGAAGAGGCCTTATTATGGGACCTACAAGAAGGCAGTACACCGATGACGGACATATCACCGACGGAGGCAACGGATGGTTCCAGGACCCTGACTACTGGGAAAAGGCATACGATTTCGAGAACGCGAAAAACAATTTCGCCGGAACTTTCAAGCTCACATGGAATATTGTGGACGGTCTTTCCGCCATAGCGCAGTACGGACTCTACAACACGAACACTTCGTACAGCATGTATGAAAAGGTGAACGTGGACGGGCTTCCGAACTACAGGGGCAAATCCCAGGGTACCCAGGAGAAGAGATGGGGAATGCTGCGGGACACTTTCACCGCATACCTCAGCTACAACAAGGTGTTCAAGGGCAAACACGATTTCAGCGCCATGGCAGGTTATGACTTCTCGAAGTGGCGCAATCTCTACCTTTATGCGAAATCCACCGGCTCCACTTCGGACAAAGTTCCGATTCTTGCTTCCGGGACCACTTTCACCGCAAGCAACACTGACACGGAAGAGGCTCTTGTCTCATATTACGCGAGGGTCAACTACGACTATGACGACAAATATCTCGTAGGTCTGACAGTCCGCGCCGACGGGTCTTCAAAATTCGCCAAGGGCCATAAATGGGGATATTTCCCGGCAGCCTCTGCTGGCTGGATAATTTCGGAAGAACCGTTCTGGAGCAAGGCGTCCTCGGCCGTGAACTTCTTCAAGCTCAGGCTGTCCTACGGTCTTACGGGAAACAACGGAATCGGGCTGTATGATGCATACGGTTCCTACACCACCACGAACCTGTATGACGGGCAAACGGTGGCAATCGCCTCCACAATGCAGAACCCGGATCTTACATGGGAAAAGACTGCACAGTTCGATGCCGGTCTTGACATCAACTTCCTGAATGACAGGATAAGGATAACCGCAGACTATTATGACAAGGTGACGTCGAACATGCTTTTCGACATCACCCTTCCTGACACAGGGGCCTTCGACTCGGTGATGGCCAATGTCGGAAGCGCACGTTTCTACGGATTCGAGTTTGCCATACACACCGTGAACATCGACAAGAAAAACTTCTACTGGGGAACCGACGTGACCTACGCGTACAGCGGCAACAAGGTCCTCTCTCTCCATGATTCCTACAAGTACACCGACATCAACGGTGAAGATGCGTGGAGAATCGGAGGATACACAATGACGCAGTCCGGCGAAAGATTCGGAGGCATAGCTGTCGGAGAGCCGCTCGGAAGGATATACGGATACAAGATAGACCATATCATAACCACTGAGGAAGGCGCGGACAACGCCCTGTATGATGCCTTGTCCAAAGGCTACAGGAGAAGCGACGGCCTGCAGATTGCCGGCCGCAAGGCTGTCGGTGACTACGAATGGAAAAACAGGCCGGGCTCCGCACTGACTTCCGACGGGAAGGAAATGATTAATGCCGAAGACATGTTCGAGCTCGGGAACGTGCTGCCGAAACACACCGGAAGCATCAACAACACCATCAAGTGGAAAAGGCTCACGTTCAACATATACTGCGACTTCGCCCTCGGGCATTCCATCGTGAACTACATGAAGGCAAGGCTTTTCATGAATACTTACGGAAACTGCAACGGCAACCTCGTGAAAGATGTGTACGACTGCTGGGAGCCGGGGAAGACGGACTACAAGTATGCCCGCTTCCTGCCGAACGACTGCGACTTCGGCAACTCGAACTTCCAGAGGGTGTCCGATTTCTGTGTCGAGAAAGGCGACTATCTGTGCATAAGGGATGTCTCCGTCAGCTACGACCTGCCGGACAAGTGGATAAAGAAACTCCGGCTCAAGAAACTGACTGTCGGCGTAAGCTGCAACAACCTTGCATACATCGACAATGTCTCCGGAACAATCAGTCCTGAGATAGGTATCGGAGCTTCTTCTTCAGGTTCATGGTTCGAGGCAGTGAACACGAGCGACAACGCCAACTCGAACATCGCGCCTGCCGCACGCAAGATTCTTTTCAACGTGAAGATAACCTTCTAATTTTCAGGATTATGAGAAAGATATTATTCAGCATACCGGTTCTTCTTGCAGCTGCAGTGTCATTTTCCTCCTGCAACGGAGCTCTTGACATAACGCAGGACAACAGGCTGACTGCCAGCAACATGTGGCAGGACGCCAATGATGTCACGACATCAACGAGAGGCATCTACTACCTTATGAGGAAAAACTTCATGAACAGGTACACGAGCGTGTTCTACTGGTCGGAAGTCCGTGTCGGGGAATGCATGTGGGACACTCCGCGGAAGACGGACATCTCCCAGAAGGACTGTACCGACATGCTCAACAATTCGATGTCATCGAGTACGGCATCATGCTCGTGGCAGAAGCTCTACACGACCATCGACCAGGCCAATGCCGTGCTGAAATATGCCCCACAGATTCAGATGACGGAAAGCGAAGCCGGATATGCCTACGGCCAGTCTTATTTTGCACGTGCATTCTGCTATTTCTGGGCCGTAAGGATATGGGGCGACGTCCCTCTTAACCTCGTGCCTATCGAGTCGCCGTCACAGCCGGAGACATATCCTGAAAGGGCTGACAAGCAGACCGTCTATGCGACGATAGAGTCCGACATAGAAGCCGCGTACCGGTATATCTCGTATCTCGGAGACAACAAGTATTACGCGACTCCGGATGCACTGCACATGCTGATGGCGGAATTCAGCCTGTGGATGTATGCGACACAGGGAGGAAACGAGGAATATCTCACCAAGGCCCAGACAGCCCTCGAGGCCATCGGGATATCAGGAGAGCGTCTTCTCGATGATTACGCATCCATCTTCAGCAGAACCAACAAGGTGAATGACGAAGTGATATTCGCAATCAACAACGACGAAGGCGACGGCAATACCGGGTCCGCTTACTACCACAACATGTACCCGTACTATACTGACGTGGACGAGAAATACTGGTCCAATCCCGTCCCTATTTCCGGGCAGTTCCTCGACCTGTCGGAATCTTTCCAGCAGAAACTTCTGGACAGCTACAATAACAACAATGACATCAGGGTCGACTGCATATTCGGGCGCGGGAATTACGGGCCCGGCGGAGAATACATCACATGGGTGAACAAGTTCCTTCCGGAACTGGAGGCCGGAAGCAAGACCTACATCTACGACACGGACCTGCTTTACTACAGGTATGCCTACGCCGTGATGCTCTATGCCGAGCTGATGTATTACAAGGAGGACTATCAGAAAGCCAACGAGGCCCTCAACCTGATAGCCGGCAGGGCATACGGAGACAGCAACTATTATACGGATGCCACAAAGGAGGCCGTACTCCAGGCGTTGACGGATGAGTATTTCATAGAGTTTGTCCACGAAGGCATAATATGGTGGGCGCTGATACGTCTGGACGAGATAAGCGACTACAACCCTGTCATTGCCGAGAATCTGAAGCTGAACAAGAATTTCCTGCTGCTTCCGGTTTCCCAGAGCGCGCTGAACAAGAACAGCAACCTTGAGCAGACCGAAGGCTGGGGAACGACTGCCGACTGAGGACAGTTCAAGGTTCTGACGATTTCATGCCGGGAAGGGGCGGCCGCCCCTTCCCGGCATTGCCAATCCGACAATGGAACGGAGGGACTGCCTAAGGAGGAATAAAGCTCCCGCTACATGCAAAAATCAGTACAGTATTTCCTCGGCGCCTTGAAGCACTTTTTCGTCGTCTGCAGTAAACACGTGATTAAGCAACCCCACTGAAACGATTCTGGTCTCTCCGCCATAGGTGATTGTGCCGACACTGCATACGAAATAATTCTCGACATTCAGGATATTGTCTATGACAAGTCCCCCGAGACCTGTGCCGATCATTGAGCCGAACATTGCCCAGCCGGCATCTTCCTCTGTCGAGACATCCTTGGACAACTCGGCCGTAATGGTCTTGTTGAGCAGATTCTTCAAGGCTTCGGAATGGGCGTCCTGATCCGGGCAGGTAGCAACACATATCCCGCCCAATATAATGACTGCGAGTATCACATACAGGAATGCTTTCATGGCTGCAATTCTTTATCAAACAGTTTCAACATATCGGATTTGGCGTAAAGATAGTAACTTTTATCGCGTTTTTCTACCGGAAAAAACTGAAAATACTACCCCCTTGACAGGATGACCTCAGCATGTCGCTTTATCTGTTCCCTGAGATGTACCGGGGATTTGACCTCCACATTATAGCCGTGGGAAAGGATTTCCTGGATAAAGTCATATGTCGGAGCCAGATAATAGCGGAACACGGAATAGTCATCGCCGGAATCAATCTCTTCCTGGGAATGATGGAGAGGCAGAGTCCTGAAATACTCCCGCTGCGTGCCATATACCTTCAGCTCAATGATTTCCGGCGGGCAGGCATCTTCCACTATCACACCGAAAGCATTGTAGAAATATGCATCGGGGCTGAAATCGGCCGGAACTTCGAAAGCATTATCCGTCTGCGAAAGGCCCTTGATCCTGTCTAGCGCATATATCCTCAATGAATCCCTGTTCACATCCCTCGCTATCATATACCATCTCTGCTTGAAGACCTTGATGAAATAAGGTTCCACTTCCGTGTCATATTGGCTTTGCCTCCAGAAGCTCTTGTATGTCATTTCAAGGGTCCGGCCATCACGCATCGCTTCAATTATCGGTGTCAGATATTTCTGTCCTGACGGAATCTGCTCAAATATGATGCGACGTTTCAGATGGTGGCTCTCATTGATAAGATTGTTTACCGCAAAGGTATTGAGAAGCCATGTCCTCACCCCTCCCCTTTTCATGTCGTCGGCATTTTCAATATGATACCGGTAACCGTTCTTCTTGTCACATACTATATTGATGTCGAATATGTCTTCAATGGCTTTCCTGTGATTGTGGAAAGTCTTGAGCGGCAGATCTTCGCCCCCGCTCATGCTGTTGCGTGTCCACTTCTCATTGATTTCCTCAAATGTAATCCCTTCTGCCCGGTATATGGTGTCCACAAGCCATATATACCTGTTAAACAAGTCTTTTGCCATAATATCGTAGTTTCGTTCCTGCAAATATGACATAAAGTTATGCCAAAATATGGCATATTAGATATTTTTTTTGAAAAATGTTGACCTTACAATAACTTCAAGGCAATGGCTGCACAAGCTTCCGCGTCGGCGAGCGCATTATGATGGTTCTTCATGTTGTAGCCGCAGGCGGCTGCCGAAAGATGAAGCTGATGACTCGGAATGTCAAGGCATCTGCGTGAAGCCGCAAGAGTACAATAAAATTCGTATCCGGGGTATTCCATCCCATATTCTTCAAATGCAGCCTTCAGGCAACTTTCATCAAAGGGACGATTGTGGGCGACAAGGGGAAGTCCTGCAATTCGTCCTTCTATCTGTGCCCAGACTTCAGGAAACCTGGGCTGATTGTCTGTATCCCCGTGCGTAAGCCCATGGACCTCCGTTGTCCAATAAGTGTAATAATTGGGTGTCGGCTGGATGAGGCTGTAGAACTTATCGACAATCTTTCCTTCCCGGACTACCACTACTCCGACACTGCATATGCTGGAACGCCGTCCGTTGGCTGTTTCAAAATCTATTGCTGCAAAATCCTGCATTGTCAATCATTTTATACAAGTTATCATTACTGTCCCGTAAAATTAATAAAATGCAGTCGATAATCGAAATTTGCCGGAACGAACGCTTTTCCGATTCCGTCAAGGCAAAATAGGATTCCGGATATGATTCCAATTATTCCGCAGCCTTGAAATTGAATACTGGCCTGATGACATTGACGACATCGACGGTATCGGTGATGTTTGCCATAATTTCCTCTTTCGGCTTGTAAACCATCGGGGACTCGTCTATTGTGGATTCGGTCACGGTCTCGCTGTATATTCCTGACATTGAAGTACGGAAATCTTCTATGGACAGTCGTCTGAATGCCTCTGAGCGGCTCATTATGCGTCCCGCACCGTGCGGCGCAGAACAATTCCAGTCGGGATTGCCTTTTCCTGTGCATATCAGCGAACCGTCCCGCATATTAAGCGGGATAATGCACTTCTGCCCCTTCTCCGCAGATATAGCCCCTTTGCGGATAAGATTGCCCTCACTGATATAATTGTGGACGCTTTCAAATGCCTCTCCTGCCTCTCCGACAGCGTCATAGCAGCGCAAATGCTCCATTATCATGGCAGCAATCATCCTGCGGTTGATGACCGCCCATTCCTGGCACAGTCGCATGTCGTGGAGATAATTGTCCCTATGGACACTTTCCAGGTAACACAGGTCTTGCGGAATGGAGGGTTTCTGCATCCTGAATGAATTGTGCAGTTCCCTTATGGCATCCTGAAGCTCCGCCTTCCTTCCTGCAGCCTTGTATTCCGCTATCATCCTGTTCTGTTCCTCAAGAAGCTTGTCCCAGCCGGACATGTTCTTGATGGCAAGTTTCTGGTAAATATCCGCCACCTGCTTGCCGAGATTGCGGCTGCCCGTGTGTACAACAAGGTATGACATCCCGTCGGCATCAGTGTCCACCTCAATGAAGTGGTTGCCTCCGCCAAGAGAGCCTATTCCGCTGATTACCCGTTTGGGGTCTTTCAGTTCACGGTAGCACATCAGTTCCTTGACAAGGGATTTCGAGCGGGAATAGTCCTCCATATACTGATGCTTCAGCTGGGCGAAATTCTTGTCCCGGACATTCCTTCCCACCGGGATGTTTTCCGTTATAAACTCATTCAGCCAATGGAATTTCAATTCCTTCTTTGCCCTGAACGGCTGCACAAGTATGCCGCAGCCGATGTCCACACCCACTATGTTCGGAATCACCTTGTCGCCGAGGTCGCCCGTAAAGCCTATCACGCATCCTGCACCGGCATGAACATCCGGCATAACCCTGATTCTGCAGCCGCTGAACACGTCTATCGACAGGAGCTTTCTTATTTGCTCCATTGCAGTATCTTCAATGTTGTCGGTGAATATCTTCACGTCGTGGTTCTCTATTGTCTTCATGGCTTTTTTGTTTTACCGGTGCAAAGGTAGCGCAATGGTATGCCAAATCGTGGCACAAGTTTAAGAAGTTGTTCAAATTTCACATAATTCCCAGCCTGTCTTCTTTACAATTCGGCCAAACAATTTACTTGTTCCATTTTATGTCATTCCCGTAATTCCTTACTTTCAGATAAATATTGCCCATTTTCTTCAATGCCTCATCAATCGCCTTTGTATTTTCAACGAGTTCCATCAGTTTTGTCATATCCATTTCCGGCTTTAGCTTGATACACAGACAGCGATGATATGGTAATTTCACATAAAGGTAT
>CALVDM010000032.1 GCA_944326335.1 uncultured Bacteroidales bacterium | reverse complement strand
TTTAAGTTATTTTTTTCTTTTTGTAAGCTGCCTGAGTGTCGAATGTCTGTCTGCCCATGAGCTGAAAGTCGGCTTTATGGTGAGGACAAAGCTCTCCTGGTCGTGTACTATGCCGCAGGCGTTCATGTGCAAGGCCATGGCAATCGCGGCGTAGGTCTCCCCGGCGAGCGTCTGCTCCATTGCCCTTGCAAGCATGCCTGCCTTTTCAGGTGTCATCAACTTGTCCATAGCTCTCATTACATTGGCAGGTTATCGTGTTTCTTCGCAGGGTTCGTAACCTTCTTGTCGGCAAGCTGCTCCAACGCCCTTATCACACGGAACCTTGTGTTCCTCGGCTCGATGACATCGTCGATGTAGCCGTAGCTTGCTGCATTGTACGGGTTGCAGAAGAGGTCGTTGTACTCCTTCTTCTTCTCCTCGGTCACCCTTGCCTTCTCAGCAGGGTCCTCGATAGCCTTGATTTCCTTCGAGTAGAGAATCTCGACAGCCCCGTCGGCACCCATCACGGCGATGTTGGCTGACGGCCACGCATAGTTGATGTCACCGCGCAGCTGCTTGCAGCTCATGACGATGTGCGAGCCGCCGTAGGATTTTCTGAGAGTGACTGTCACCTTAGGCACTGTGGCCTCGCCGTAAGCGTAGAGCAGCTTCGCGCCGTTGACGATGATTCCGCCGTATTCCTGCTGTGTCCCGCAGAGGAAGCCCGGCACATCCACGAGGGTTACCAGAGGGATGTTGAACGCATCGCAGAACCTTACGAAGCGCGCAGCCTTGCGGGAAGCGTTGATGTCGAGCACCCCTGCAAGTATCTTCGGCTGGTTGGCGACGATTCCGACGGACTTGCCGTTCATCCTCGCGAACCCGATTATGATGTTCTTTGCCCAGTTCCTGTGTATCTCGAGGAATTTCCCGTCATCCACTATGCTGCCTATGACGGTGTACATGTCGTAAGCCTTGTTCGGATTGTCCGGAATGATGTCGTTGAGCCTGTCGTCAACCCTTCCTACAGGGTCGTCCGTAGGCACTACCGGCGGCTCCTCCATGTTGTTCTGAGGTATGTAGCTGAGGATGTCCTTGATGATCTGGATACCTTCCTCCTCGTTCTCTGCCGCGAAATGCGCCACACCGCTCTTGGTGGCATGCACGCTCGCGCCTCCGAGCTCCTCCTGTGTCACCACCTCGCCTGTGACGCTCTTGACGACGGCCGGGCCTGTGAGGAACATGTAGGAGGTGTTCTTGACCATGATGTTGAAGTCCGTGAGGGCAGGGGAGTAGACCGCACCGCCGGCGCACGGGCCGAAGATTCCGGAAATCTGAGGTATCACTCCCGAGGACATGATGTTCCTCTGGAAAATCTCGCCGAAGCCTGCAAGGGCGCAGATGCCTTCCTGGATACGTGCTCCGCCGGAGTCGTTGAGGCCTATGCATGGGGCTCCGTTCTTCATGGCCATGTCCATGACCTTGCAGATTTTCTGCGCCATGGTCTCGGAGAGTGAGCCTCCCGAAACGGTGAAGTCCTGCGCGAACACATAGACAAGACGTCCGTCGATGGTCCCGTGGCCTGTCACCACACCGTCCCCGTCATATTTGGTCTTGTCCATGCCGAAGTTGGTGCAGCGGTGCTGGACGAACATGTCGTATTCTTCGAAGCTGCCCTCGTCGAGAAGCATGGCTATTCTTTCCCTTGCGGTAAATTTGCCTTTGGCGTGCTGGGCGTCGATTCTTTTCTGTCCGCCGCCCATGCGGGCCTTGGCCCTGCGCTCAACAAGTTCCTTGATCTTTTCCTGCTGGATACTCATGATATCAAATATTATTCTTCGTCAACTGTTTTCATTGTGTGATATACATTCTGGACATCGTCGTCGTCCTCGAGCCTCTCGATGAGCTTGTCCAGTTCCGCGCGCTGGTCTTCCGGAAGCTCCTTCAGCTCCACGTTCGGAATCCTCGTGAACTCTCCCGAGACAAGTTCATAGCCGTTGTCCTCGATGTATTTCTGTATGCTGTTGAAGGCCGTGTACTCTCCGTAGATTACAATGGTCCTGTTGTCGTCCTCGTCCACCTCCTCGAACACTTCCTCCGCACCGTAGTCTATGAGTTCGAGCTCGAGCTCGTCGATGTCAACCGGCTTGCCGCTCTTCATGCGGAACACGCACTTGTGGTCGAACATGTATTCCGTGCTGCCGGATGTCCCGAGGGAGCCTCCGCTCTTTGTGAAATAGGAACGGATATTCGCCACCGTCCTGTTGTTGTTGTCTGTGGCCGCCTCGATGAGGAACGCTATGCCATGAGGGCCGTAGCCTTCGAAGTTTACCTCCTTGTAGTCGCTCTGGTCCTTGTCGCTGGCCCTCTTTATCGCGCGTTCTATATTATCCTTGGGCATGTTTTCGCTGCGTGCAGTCTGGAGCAGCGCCCTGAGCCTCGGGTTCCCCGTCACATCCGGGCCTCCCTGCTTCACGGCAATCGTTATTTCCTTTCCGATTTTGGTGAAGACACGGGCCATGTGTCCCCAACGCTTGAATTTCCTTTCCTTTCTGAATTCGAATGCTCTTCCCATATATAGAGTTTTATTTGTCAAGATATGTTTCGGCTCTCGAGATGTACTTGTCTATCTCCATGGCCTCCATTGCCATAGGGTAGTCCTCCTTTATAGTCTTGTAGGCTCCGACAGCCTTTGCGTAGTCCCCGAGGGCCTCATAGGCTGCACCTGCCTTGAGGAGATATGTTGCCGCGAACACGTTGTCTTCCACGGCTGCGGCCTTCTCGAAATACTTCACGGCCTTTGCATAGTCGTTCAGGCCGGTGTATGCGTCGCCGATGCAGGCAGTCGCCCTTGCCTTCATTATCTTGTCCTTGCCCTTGTAGGAGGAAAGGTAGCCGATGGCCTCGTTCCAGTTCCCGAGCTCCAGCTCGCAGATGCCGGCATAGAGATATACCGCCTTTCCAGCCTTTCCGCCGTACTGGTCTATTATCTGTGCGAAGCCGAGCACGTTGCCGTCTCCGTTGAGCGCGAGCTCGTACTCTCCGTTCCGGAAGTTGGCTTCAGCAGGGAACATCTGTCCGAGGGCCTCCTGTCTTGCAGGGGCGTAGCCGAACTTGTGATATAGAAAGACACCTGCGCATGCCACAATCAGCACAGCGACAACTGTCAGAATCGCTTTCTTGTTGGATGAAAAGAAAATTTCCGTCTTTGACACCGCTTCTGCGACAGACGTGTTTTTCTCCTGTTGGATTTCTTTTGCCATATTCCGAAGATGTTTAAATTTTACAATAATTTCCAATAATCATACGCTCATCCGAGCAGGGCGCAAATTTATAAAAAATTGTATAAATCCGCAATTAATTTAATATCTTTGCTCCCTGACAAGTAACCGCCGTATCGGCCGCCGGACCATGCCTGTACTCGAGAAAATAGTCATATCCAACTTCAGGAACATAGGATTTCAGGAATTGTCGTTTTCTCCCAACGTGAACTGCATCTCAGGGAACAACGGGGAGGGAAAGACCAATCTCCTCGATGCCATATATTACCTGTCGATGACAAGAAGCGCGTTTTCATCGTCGGACAAGTACAATTTCAGGTACGGCACTGCGGAATTTTCCCTCGGAGGCACATTCCTCATGGAGAACGGCCTCAGGAGCGTCTTCTCGGCCACGGTACAGAGCCCGGCAGACAAGCGTCTGAGACGCGACGACAAGCTTTACAGGAAGATATCCGAGCACATAGGCGTGCTTCCTGTGGTGATGGTGTCACCGTCTGATATAGCCCTTGTCAGCGAATCGGGCGAGGAGAGACGCCGTTTCGTCAACTCTGTCCTGTCCCAGATGGACAGGGAGTACCTCTATTCCCTGCAGCAGTACAACAGGCTCGTCTCACAGAGGAACGCGCTGCTCAAGTCGGATACGTTCAGCCCCTCCCTCCTGGAGGTGGTGGACATGAAGCTCGAGCAGGTGGCAAGGCCGGTGCATGAAGCCAGAAAGCGTTTCGTGGAAGACATCCTGCCTGCCGTCACGCAATATTACGGGATATTGTCCGACAGGAAGGAGGAGGTCGGGATGGAATACAGGTCGGATATGTCGGAAGAAAGCCTCACGGCTGTGCTGAAAAGGCAGATGGACAGGGACAGGGCCTTGAAATATACCGGGGCCGGACTCCACAGGGACGACTTCGTCTTCACAATGGACGGGCATCCGATACGCAGATGCGGCTCGCAGGGGCAGCAGAAATCGTTTCTCGTGGCACTGAAGTTCGCCCAGTACGAGATAATGAAGGCCGGATACGGTTTCCCTCCGATGCTGCTGCTCGACGACGTGTTCGACAAGCTGGACATGACGAGGATATCGAACCTGCTCTCTATGGTGGCCGGCAATGAGTTCGGTCAGATATTCATAACGGACAGCAACAAGGTGAGGATGGCAGGCATCGTGGATACCATCACGCGGGACAGGGCCTATTTCGAGACCTCTGCCGGCACGTTCTCGAAGATGCCCTGAGCCATATACCCATAAGACATGAACAGGTTCTCCAGGAAAAACGCCCAGCCGATGGACGAGCTCGTAAGGGAATATATCCGGAGCATGAAGATAGCTTCCGGACTGAACGAGCAGCTCATATTCGACGCCTGGGACAAGGTCTCCGGCGTGAAGGAATACACTGTCTCGAGATATCTGAAGAACGGTGTGCTGTATTGTTCCCTCAGTTCCTCTGTCGTCAGGAGCAGGCTTTTCCCGCACAGGGGCGAGATAGTCAGGAAAATGAACGAGCTTCTGCTCGGGGACGGCCTTTTCGTGAAGGACGATCCCCGGACCGGACTTGTGAAGCAACTCATACTGAAATGATGGACAGAAGGATAAAGATAGTGGCAGACAGCAACATCCCGTTTCTTGAAGGGGTGTTCGAGCCTTATGCGGAAGTGGCCTACATCGACGGCAGCAACATCACGAGGGAGGACATAACGGATGCCGATGCCCTTGTCATAAGGACAAGGACCAGGTGCGGCGAGGCTCTGCTCGGGGGGTCCCGCATTTCGATGATAGCCACCGCGACAATCGGGACGGACCACATAGACCTGCAATACTGTGCCTCGCACGGCATCGAGGTCCACAATTCACAAGGATGCAATGCCGGCGGAGTGATGCAGTATGTGTTCTCCGCCCTCTACGGGACAGCCTCCAGGAAGTCCATAAAGCTGGACCATCCCGTCATGGGTATAGTGGGGGTCGGCAATGTCGGGAGGAAGGTGGAGCATCTTGCGGAGTATCTCGGCTTCAAGGTGCTGCGGTGCGACCCGCCGAGGGCCGAGAAGGAAGGCCCGGAAGGGTTCTGCTCCCTGGAGTACCTCCTCATGCATTCCACAATAGTCACCTTGCATACCCCTCTCGACGGGACCACGCGCGACATGGCTGACGAGCGGTTCTTCAGCCTGATGCGGCCGGGCACCTTCTTCATAAACGCCGCGAGGGGTGAAATCGTGGTCGAAGATGCCCTGATGGAGGCCATCCCCAAGCTCGGCCCGGTCATAATAGACACGTGGAGGCATGAGCCGGACATCAATATCGACCTGATGGACAGGGTGGACATAGCCACGCCGCATATAGCAGGGTATTCCTTCCAGGGAAAGCTGAACGGCACCGCCTCGGCCGTGCAGGCCGTGGCCCGCCATTTCGGGATAAGCCAGCTGTACGGTTTCTACCCCGAATACGACAAGGAGGAGTACGCTCCGGTGCGGCTCGACCTCAAAGGCAGGAATCAGGGTGAGATAACCTCGGTTTTTCAGTATAATTATCCTATATTTACAGACGATTTCATGCTGAGGATGGCGCCCGAAAGGTTCGAGCAGCTCCGTTCCGGCTACAAGTACCGCCGTGAGGTCTATGTGGACTGACCGGCATATTATGGCAGACAACACTAAAACTGATAAATATGTTTGACAAGGAAGACATCAGACAGATTGAGTCAAGAGGCTCGTCTGTGGCAACTGTGCAGTCGCAGGTGGAATTGTTCAGGAAAGGTTTCCCGTGGATGAAGATAATTGCCCCGGCGACTCCCGGGAACGGTATCTGTGTCCTCGACGATGCAGCCGCGGAAAAGGCTGCGGAGTATTATGCCGGGGCTGAGATAGCGGGGAAATGCAAGTTCGTGCCGGCATCAGGTGCCGCTTCGAGGATGTTCAAGGACCTGTTCAGCGGACTTGACACCCTGAAGTCCGGGAAGGATGTGCCTGCGGACTCGCCGGCCGCCAGATTCGCTGCAGAAATCGCCCGTTTCGCATTCTACGACAAGGAATTGTTCGGGGAGCCGGAAGATACCATGCAGAGCCGCATGAAGATACTTTCCAGGACGCTCACGGGAGAGGGACTCGACTACGGTTCCAAGCCTAAGGGGGTGCTGAAGTTCCACCGCTATCCGGACGGCGAGGTGAGGACCGCCTTCGCAGAGCATCTTGTGGAGGCTCAGGACTACATGCGGAACCCTGACGGCACGGCCAATGTGGTGGTGACCATTTCCCCTGAGCACAGGCAGCTCTTCGAGGATGCCTTCGCTGCCGTCAAGGACGTGTACGAGAAGAGGTACGGGGTGAAGTACAATGTGACCTTCACATATCAGGACAAGGCCACGGATACTGTAGCCGTTGACGCCGAAAACAAGCCGTTCCGCACGGACGACGGCAGGCTGCTGTTCCGCCCTGCAGGACATGGCGCATTGATATACAACCTGAACAACCTCAAGGAAGAGGTGGTTTCCATAAAGAATATAGACAATGTCGCGAACGAGAGGTTCCTGCCAGTAACTGCAAAGTACAAGAAGGTGCTTCTCGGAAAGGCCGTGGAGCTCAGGGACAAGATTTTCGGATACCTGAAGGAGCTCGATGCCGTCACTGGCGAGGGGATGTCCCAGGCTCTGCCTCCATACATCCCGAGCCTTACGCAGAGATACGACGACAAGTACATGACTCCCGAGGTGCAGAATCTGTGCAACGACATAGAGGAATTTCTTCTCAAGGAGCTGTGCATCAGGATGCCGTATGCAGGGGACTGCAAGACAAGGGTCAGGAAACTCAGGGAAAAGCTCGACCGCCCTATCCGCGTCTGCGGCATGGTAAAGAACCAGGGGGAGCCTGGCGGCGGTCCTTTCATCATCCAGGAGAAGGACGGGTCCACATCCTTGCAGATTCTCGAAGGTGCTCAGATAAACAAGGAGGACAGTCAGGCGATGGCCGCACTTTCGGCTGCGACCCATTTCAATCCTGTGGACATAGTCTGCTGCCTGCATAACTACAAGGGCGAGAGCTTCGACCTTCTCAAGCACGTGGACCACGAGACAGGGTTCATCAGCTCCAAGAGCTATCAGGGAAGGGAACTGAAGGCTCTCGAGCTTCCTGGTCTCTGGAACGGTTCCATGAGTGACTGGAACACGCTTTTTGTGGAAGTGCCTCTCGAGACCTTCAATCCTGTGAAGGTGGTCCTCGACCTGCTGCGTCCGGCGCACCAGTCCTGAAATTCATTTGCATTGCTCTCTGTTTCTTCCTATTTTTGCCGGGTGACTACAAACCTGAGCCGGGATTATAATACGATACCCGATGAAGATTTCTTTATCATATCTCAGGTTTGTGTTCCTCGCGGCAGTTGTCCCATCGTTGTCATGCTGCATGTCAGATGCCGACATCCCGGGGCACATGAGAGACGTAATCATTTCAGGGACGGTTTTCGACTATGACGACAGGTCCGGTGTGGCCGACATGAAAATTGTCTTTACCGCCTATGAGTCCGGTGACACGTCATTCGAATATCCGATCTCTGAAGACGTGGCCTGCACCGGGGCGGACGGTTCCTACAGCATAAACACGGTATCCATGACGGACGGCTGGAAATTCAGGATTACAGTCAGCGACAACGACCCTGAGCGTCCTGGCGGCGGCTATGTCCTGTCGAGTTCGTTCGACCCCGTGCTTCATGTCGAGCTGAACAGGCATTCCTTCGACAAGGAGTCTTCAGGGTTCAGGATAGGCCCTGTGGATATTCCCGTGGCCAGGACAGCCGACTGAATTTACAACCTGTTTGCGGAAGATTGTCCATACTTTTGGCGTGTCATAAGAAAACCGGCACAATGGGAACTGCGAACAACGGGCCGCATGTCCGTCACGGGGCGGACGGCCATCATCACATACCTGCATCCATAAGCGGGATATTCATTCTCTGCATAGGGCTGAACCTGCTTTTCGTATTCATAGAGGCAGGAGTCGGCTTCCGGACCAATTCCGTGAGCCTGCTGTCTGATGCCGGACACAACCTCAGCGATGTGTTCAGCCTTCTGATAGCCCTGCTTGCGATAAGGATGGCTATGGTGAAGGCCAGCAGGAAATTCACATACGGCTACAGGAGGATGACTGTACTCGCATCCCTCGCCAATGCCGTGATACTCCTCGTGGCTGTAGGTGCGATAATCATAGAAAGCATATCGAGGCTGGGTTCTCCGGAGACGGTTTCCGGCGCGGCCATATCCTGGACAGCAGGTGCCGGCATACTGATAAACGGTTTCACCGCATGGCTGCTCATGCGTGACCAGGACAAGGACCTCAATGTGAAAGGGGCATTCCTGCATATGGCCATGGACACCCTTGTCTCGGCCGGGGTCGTGGTCTCCGGCATAGTGATAAGCCTGACCGGGATACTTTGGATAGATGCGGCCGTGAGCCTCGCGATTGCCGCAGTGATTCTCGTGTCCACATTCAACATGCTGAAGGAGAGTCTTTTCCTTTCCCTCGACGCAGTCCCGGAATCCGCAGACCTGCGCATGATAGAGGAAGGCCTGTCAGCCACCGCAGGGCTTGAAAGCTGGCATCATCTCCACGTGTGGGCCATAAGCACCACCGAGAATGCTGCTACGGTACATCTCGTGCTGGAAGACATCGGGGAGATGGAGCAGGTGAAGTCCGCGGTCCGGAAACTTTTCAGGACTGCAGGCGTAAGCCATGTCACGATGGAGTGCGAAATCGCAGGAAATCCATGCGGGGACTCCGGATGCTGCCGGTGACTCTGAAAAAAAATTTTGGCGGAAACGGGAGGATACACTATCTTCGCAAGGTAGTATTGAAACCAAAGACCTAAACCATGCCAGTAGAAATAAGGAAAGTGACGTCTTCGAAAGAGATGCGCACTTTTATAACTTTCGCCAATAAGCTATACCGGAACCATCCTTGTTATGTGCCTAACCTTGTCTCGGATGATGCCGCCACGTTCGACAGGAGGAAGAACTTCGCGTTTGAATTCTGTGAGGCCGACTATTTCCTCGCATACAGGGACGGGAATGTCGTCGGGAGGGTGGCTGCCATAATAAACAGGAAGGCGAATGCCGCCTGGAATGTCAGGCAGGTCCGTTTCGGGTGGATCGATTTCATAGAAGACATGGAAGTGCTCGAGGCCCTTGTCAGTGCTGTCGCCGACTGGGGGCGCGAGAGAGGGATGACGGATATCGCGGGACCTCTCGGATTCACGGATTTCGACCCGGAAGGCATGCTCGTGGAAGGGTTCGACAGGATGGGCACCATGATAACCATATACAACCACGAATATTATCCCGCCTTCTTCGAGAGGCTCGGGTTCACGAAAGAGGTGGACTGGGTGGAATACCTTATCAAATTGCCGGAATCGCTTCCGGAGCGTTATGAGAAGATGGCACAGCTCGTGATGGAGAAGAACCGGCTGAAGATAAGGAAACTTACGATGAAGGATATCAGGAGGGAGAAGTACGGGCAGAAAATGTTCCGGCTCATCAACGAGTGCTACAAGGACCTCTACGGCTATTCTCTCCTCAGCGAGAAGCAGATGGACCAGTATGTGAAGCAGTATCTGACATTCATAGACCTGCGGATGGTCTCATTCATCGAGGATGAGGCCGGGGAGCTCGTGGCCTGCGGAGTCACCCTCCCGTCCCTGGCTTCGGCCCTCAGGAAGGCGCACGGCAGACTCTTCCCCTTCGGCTGGGCACATCTGCTGAACGCCCTCTATCTGAACAGGTCCGACACTCTCGACCTCCTTCTTGTGGCGACCAAGCCTGAATACAGGAACAAGGGACTCAATTCCATAATGTTCTACGACCTGATTCCGTCTCTGATAGAATTGGGGTTCAAGTATGCAGAAAGCAATCCTGAACTCGAGACCAATCTCAGGGTGCAGACCCTGTGGAGCGCGTTCGAGAACAAGATACACAAGAGGCGCAGGGTATATACGAAGAAACTCGTGTAGGGCCGTATCACCCTTTCCTTATATTTCTGGCATACAGCCCGTCTATTATCCCGTCCGCAAGTCCGATGACAGGCACATAGATGTAGCTGGCTTCGGTTATGTCCGCTATTGTCAGGAAAATCCTGGCTGCAGGCACTATCACGTCCGCACGGTCCGGCTTCATGGCGTATTCCTCCATGCGCTGCTCCACGGTCATCTCCTTCAGCTTGCCGTAAAGCTCGTGCAGCGACTGGACCGTCATCCTCGAGTAGCGTGAATCCTTGCCTCTTACCAGCTTTATGAGCTTGTTTATGTTGCCGCCGGAACCGATGAGATTGATTCCGGGATACGACAGGACGAGGTCTTTCATGTCTTTACCGAGCCTCTGCCACTCGCTTTCCTTCACGGCTTCGTTCAGGATGCGGACAGTCCCTATGTTGTATGAGCGTGAGCACACGAGTTCTCCGTCCGACAGGAGGTTTATCTCCGTGCTTCCTCCTCCGACATCCACATACATGAAATTGCCTTTCCTGCCCTTCATGTATTCGATGTGGTTGTTGTATATCATCCTGGCCTCTTCCTGCCCGTCTATTATCTCAATCCGGATACCGGTCTTTTTCTCTATCGCCCTGATTATCTCCGGACCGTTGGCTGCATCCCTCATCGCGGAAGTGGCGCAGGCCCTGTAGTCGGACACGTCATATATCCTCATGAGATTCCGGTATGCCTTCATCAGACGCACCATGTTCTTTTCCTTCTTCTCGGAAATCCTTCCTGTCGAGAACACGTCGAAACCGAGTCTCAGAGGCACGCGGAGCAGGAGCACCTTCGTGAAATGCGGGGCCTCCGGGCTTTCAAGCTGCTTTATCAGGAGCCTGACAGCGTTCGAACCTATGTCAATGGCAGCATAAGTCACTGCACTTTCCCTGTAGTCTGCAAATTCTTCGTCCATGTCGTATATTAACGTCAGTTCGACGAATTATTCTGTTCAATATCAGAGATTCCGGCGAACTGACGTTATGATTTCTTCGAAATCCCTTTCCTTTTTCGTGTCACCCCTCTTAAATTCTCCCCTGCGTAGGGGAGAACTTACGCCGGACTTCGTCCTCTATAGAGGTAATTCTCTTAAATTCATTCCATTCATTTCATCGAATTCACGTTATATTATCTGTTGCCCTTGTAATAATCGTACAGTTCCTGCTGCGAGCCTTTCCCGAGAGGGTCGTCGCACGTCCAAGGCATGTTCTCTCCAGTGCCGTCCACTTCCCGACCCTGGCGGACATCCCGCAGACCGTATTCCACAATCCTCTTCATCTCCTGTTTCAGGGTAGGGTCATACACCGGGGCCACAACCTCGATTCTGTTGTCTAGGTTGCGCGGCATCCAGTCTGCAGAGCCTATGAACACCTTCTCCACACCGCCGCCGGCGAATATGAATATCCGCGAATGCTCGAGGTACCGGTCGATGATGCCGCATATCCTGAGATGGCAGTTCTCCGGAAGGTCCTTGGTGACGAGGGAGCAGTTTCCCCTGACAAGCAGATCCACTTCCACTCCGGCTTCGGCCGCCTCATACAGTTTGGCGACCATTATCCTGTCGGTGATATGGTTTATCTTTATCCTTATGTATGCAGGTTTCCCCGCCTTCCTGTTCTTGATTTCGGCGTTTATGAGGCTTATGAACCTTTTTTTCATCCCGTTCGGGGACACGAGAAGTTCCCTGAACCTCACTGGCATGTATGGCTTCTCGATAAAGGAGAAGAGCAGGTCCACATCCGAGGTTATCCTCTGGGACGCAGTCATCATGATGCAGTCCGTGTATGTCCTTGCATTCCCTTCATGGAAATTGCCGGTGCTGACACATGCGATGTCGGGGCCTTTCTTCATCCCTATGTGCACCACCTTGGAGTGGATCTTCAACCCTTCGACACCGAATATCACCTTCACTCCTGCATCCTGAAGCTTCTGCGCCCACACCATGTTGGACTCCTCGTCGAATCTTGCGAGCAGCTCTATCACTGCCGTCACCTTCTTGCCGTTCCTCGCTGCGCCTATGAGGGCGGAAATGACCTTGGAGTCCTTTGCGAGCCTGTATAAAGTTATCTTTATGCTCTTGACACCGGTGTCGAGGGCAGCTTCATGCAGGAGTCCGATGAATGACGAAAAGTTATGGTAAGGGACATGGAGGAACCTGTCCTGCTCCCTTATCTTCGCCAGTATCGTGCCCGGCTCAGTGAAGCAGTCCTGGATAATCTGAGGCATGGGCGCGTATTTCAGGTCCTTTCTCCCGCAGTCCGGGAACTTCATCAGGTCCTTGTGGTTCTGGTACCGCCCGCCCTCTATCACGGTGTCGCTGAGCCCGAGGTCCAGCTTGCCTATGACACGTTTCAGCAGGTCCTGAGGCATGTTGCCGTCGTACACCACCCTGAGAGCCTCTCCTTTCTTCCTGCTTTTCAGCCCTTTGGATATCTTCTGCAGTATCCCGCTTCTCTGGTCGTCGTCAATCTCCATCTCGGCATCCCTCGTGAACTTGAATGCATAGGATTCGAAGGATGTGCATCCCGACCCTGCGAAAATTTTCGGCAGGGAACACCTCACCACATCGTCGAGATACATTATATAACTCTTTCCGTCCCTGTCCGGAAGCCTCACGAAGCGTCCGCAGCTCTGGACCGGCAGTTCGAAAAAGGCGTATTCGTATGCGTGGCCTCCCGAAGCCGTGGTCCTTACCGCACGGACAGCATGGTATATGTTCTGGTCGGATTCATAGTCGAGGTGCTTCACCGACGAGAAGCGTACAGGTACGATGAGTCCGTCTATCCTTTCGGAATAATAGGAGTGGATGAACTCCAACTGGTCTTCCGTCACGTCCTTGTCGGATATGATGCAGATATTCTCTTTCCTGAGGTCATCATATACCTTGTGCACTCCTTCCTCGTAGTCTTTCTGGTATTTTGCGTTGAGGCGGGATATCTGCTTCACCACAGATTTCGCAAGGGCGGCTTCCTTCGCGCCCTGTTTTCCGTCCCATTCCGCTATCCTTGTCAGGGAGGCGACCCTGACCCTGAAGAATTCGTCGAGGTTGTTGGAGTAGATTCCGAGGAATGACAGCCTTTCGAGCAGCGGCACATCGTCCCTGCAGGCCTCCTGCAGCACTCTCCTGTTGAAATACAGCCAGCTGATGTCCCGCTCCACGTATGGGATTTTCTTGTTTTTCGTTGCCATTTTTCAGATTATGCCGTGGTTTGGTCAATAACTCTGTAAAATAAGCATTTTCCTGTTAAAAAATTATTAAAAACGGATATTTTCGGACAGAATGGGTAAAAAACACGGAAATACTTCATAAATTAGACTCTGATAAGTTTCCATGGAAGGTCTGAGGCAGCTCGAGTACAGAGGATATGACAGCGCCGGAGTGGCGTTGATAGGCGGAGACGGGAAACTCAACATTTACAAGGCGAAAGGCAAGGTGGCCGACCTCGAAAGACATGCCGCAGACAAGGACAGGTCGGGCACCATCGGCATAGCTCATACCAGATGGGCGACACACGGTGAGCCGAGCGAGACGAACGCCCATCCGCATCAGTCGTCTTCAGGGCGGTTCGCCATAGTGCACAACGGAATCATAGAGAACTACGCGGTGCTGAAGGCGAATCTCGAGGGCAGGGTGATAGCCATAGTCACGGAAGGCGACGACACCATAAGCCGTATGGCCGACATCTGCATAGAGGTCCCTGAGACCATTGAATGTTTCGACCCGCTTCTTACCACAATACCGCTGCAGCTCCTTGCGTACCACATTGCAGTGTGCAAGGGCAAGGACGTGGACAGGCCGAGGAATCTCGCGAAGAGCGTCACCGTGGAGTAGCTTCACGTTCCCTTTGCGTTTTTGTAACCGTTTGTAAACATCCGGGCAATAAATTGGAAATATTGCCGGACTACTTTTGCCGCCAAATCGGAAGAAGATGAGATTTATCTTTTGGCTTTCCTTCATGGCGGCAATTTTCTGTTGTGGCGCAGTGTCGGCAGAGACCATCATCAAAGGAAAAATCGTAGATGCTTCGACAGGGGAGGAAATCATCGGAGCGGCAGTCATACTGAAAGAAATGACAGGGGCGGGGACGGTGTCCGGGCTCGACGGCAGCTTCGTCCTGAATACTGACCTGGATAACTGCACCCTCCTGTGCACGTCCATCGGCTACAAGGACATGGAAATCACCTGGTCAGGTGCGGGCGAGCTTGTCGTGAACCTCATACCGGACAACATAGCGCTTGAAGCAGTGGTGGTGACAGCTACCAACGGAGGCAGGACCGAAGCCGCCGCAAGGGGAATCGAGAAGGCGTCCATGAATGTGGTGAACGTGATGAGCGCAAAGGCGATGGAGCTTTCACCGGACGTGACTGTGGCGAATGTCATCAGGAGGATGTCCGGGGTGACGATAGAGAGGAACAGCAGCGGGGAAGGCCGCTATGCCATTCTCCGGGGGATGGACAAGAGATATAACTACACTCTTGTGAACGGGGTGAAAATCCCGAGTCCCGACAACAAGAACCGTTTCGTTCCTCTTGACATATTCCCTTCGGAGATGCTTGACCGGCTGGAGGTCACCAAATCCCTGACGGCAGACATGGAAGGGGACGGGATAGGAGGCGCGGTCAATCTCGTGATGAAGGATGCTCCCGAGAAGATGGAAGTGACAGCCAATCTCTCGACAGGGTACAACGCCCTTTTCTTCGACAGGGATTTCCAGTCTTTCAACAGAAAGGCTATCCGGAAGGTGTCCCCTTATGAGAGGATGGGCAGACCGGAGGATTATGCGGTGACTGCGGATGATTTCACTACAGAGAACCTCAGGATGAAGTGGAGCCGCCCGAGACCGGACATAATCGGAGGTGTGTCGTTCGGTGACAGGTATTTCGGAAACCGCCTCGGGGTAATGGCCGGAATAAGCTACCAGGACCTTTTCAGGGGCAAGGACAGCGACCTCTACTACAAGCCCGGATCCTCCATATACGGAACTGAAAGCCGTGCATATTCCGAGGAACAGAGCCGGTTGGGGCTGCATGCAAAACTCGACTACAAGTTCAGCGGAAGACACAAGTTGATGTTCTATGCCGGCTACATGAATATGGAAGAGAGCGAGGTCCGGGATGCAGCAGACGACAGGGAGCGCACCGTGAGGATGAAATGGAACAGACAGTATATCCTGAATGCCACGCTGAAGGGCTCACATGCTTTCCTTGAGGGAGACAGGCTGAAACTCGACTGGTCCGGAGTGTTCTCGAAGGCATACAGCATGACACCTGACAATGCGCACATCTTCCTGAACGGCAACCATCTGTACAATTCTGATTCCGCAAAGAGACGTTGGGAACATAATTCCGACAGGGACTTTGCCGGGTATGTCGACATTTCCTACAGGGCCGATTTCGGCGGCAACGGCTCGAGTCTTCTCCTGAAAGCCGGCGGGATGTACCGGGACAAGTTCAGGGACAGTTTTTTCAATGAATTCACCTTTGATTCTCCGACCGGCATACGCGACCCTCAGTATTATGGTGAGGACTGGACCAATTTCGATGAGCTCCTCCTTGAACCGAGACCGTACGGGAACATCGGAGACCCTCTGAACTATGACGCGACGGAAAAGATAGGGGCCGCATATCTCATGGCCAGATACACCTGGAACAGACTGGAGATGATTGCAGGTGTGCGTATGGAGCATACCGACCAGGGATATGTGCTGGATTTCCCGAGAAAGACGGATTCGGAAGGCCATCAGGTCTACACGGATGTCCTCCCGAGCGTGCACCTGAAATACAATGTGCACAGGAATGCGAACCTGAGATTCTCGTACGGGCGTTCCATAAACAGACCGGGATTTTTCGAGATTGTGCCGTACACCATCCTGAACGAGGACTATGACGAGCAGGGCAATCCGGACCTGTTGCATACCGTAGCTGACAATCTCGACCTGAGATACGAATTCTTCCCCAGGTCTTCCGAACAGTTCATGGTGGGCCTTTTCTGGAAGAAACTCCGGAATCCGATAGAGTACGGGCTGATAACAGAGGGGCAGGCCACATTCCTCACCCCGATGAACTTCGGGGATGCCACAAATTTCGGCGTCGAGGTGGATGTGATGAAATACTTCAACTGGTTCGGGATAAAGGCCAACTATACCTACACTCACTCGGGCATTACCACTGTGAAGAACATGATGCAGGATTCCCAGGTGATAACTGTCACCCAGACGAGACCGCTGTACGGGCAGGCAGCCCATGTGGCGAACCTGTCCCTGCTCTTCAAGTTCGCCAAGGCAGGTGTCGAGGCCCAGGTGTCCGGGTGCTATACTGGCAAGAGGCTCAGCGATGTCTCACTCTGGTTCAACGACGACATCTGGGAGGCCGGATTCGTGCAGCTCGACGCATCTGTCGAGAAGAGTTTCAGGAACGGGATAGCGGTTTTCGCAAAGGCATCCAATCTCCTCGACTCGCCTGTAATAAGGTTCATAAGCCCGGGACCGCAGACGGCTTCGCTTACATCATACGAGAGGTACAATGGCGGAGTCATAGAGAGGAGGGAATGGAATGCGCAGACAATGATGATAGGCATAAGATACAGATTTACAGAGAAATGACAATTATAACCAATCATAATTTTATGAAAATCAAGAATTTTTTAGCCATGACGGCTGCAGCAGCCCTTGCCATGGCATCATGCGGCAATCTTGACGATGAGATGAATGGGAACGGGGGCTCGGAGCCCGTAAACGACACATTCCCTGACGAGGAGGCCATATCTGGAGATGTGAGCGGTACCTGGGAGGCAAATTCCACCGTCTATGTCAACGGCCATCTGATAGTCCCGGAGGGTAGCAGCCTTGTGATAGAGGAAGGTGTGAAGGTGATTTTCGACAGGGCCGGCGTCGGAGCCAACCATGCCGCGATAGAAGTGTCTGTGGATGGGAACCTCTATTGCTGCGGTGTCGAGGGGAATCCTGTGACATTTACAGTTTTCGGAGCTGAGAATATCGAGGAAAAAGACAAGATGGACGGATTCTGGGGCGGTATCGTCGCCGGGAGCACCTGTGGCGAGATGCTGATTGACCACACTGTCATAGAGTACACCGGAGGCCAGGTGGTCGAGGGCTCTCCTGCCTCTGAAAACGGTTATTATACGGCAGGTGACGATGCATATCCGCAGATTACCACCAACAACGTGAACGGAAAGTATGTCATAACCAACAGCATCATACGCAACGGCTGGTCGGACGGCATCTACATGATGGGAGGTAATGCCATCATTTCAGGGAACATCTTCAGCTGCACCGGATATGACGGCGCAGAGGCTGTGAATGTAAAGTCCGGATGCAAGGTAGACGTTGCCGGGAACATAATGTTCAGTCCGAACACGAACGGACTCAAGCTTTCAAGCTCCGACCAGTCGGAAGTCCGTCAGCAGGCTCTCATCAATGCCTACAACAACACCATAATTAATTCAGGCTGGAGACGTGACGGAGAGAAGGGCGGTTCCATCTATGTGGAGGAAAACGCCCGCGTGAACGTGTTCAACAACCTGATGGTGAACTGCAAGTTCAGGGCAATGACCCCGTCCCTGGACAACCTCGCCAACGTGGATGGAGGGTATGATGCTGCAAATTCGATGATTGACTATAACTTCTATGCTTCCGGCAATGTGCCGAGCACGATAATATGGGAGGGGACGTATGAAGATGACGGCGAGACCCTTACATATTCAGGTGTCAGGCTGGCGTATGAGGGCTATGATTTCAATCATGAGGACTATTATGTCGGGGTAGTGGATGAGAACAGCATCATTGCGGACAGCGAAATCAAGGCATCTGAACTCAATCCTGATTTCGTGAACTATGACATCAATTCCGACCCGTCCCTCACGGCATACGACGACAACTGGGATTTCCATGTCAATGCAGGCTCTCCGGTGCTTTCAGGGGCATATACGGCACAGGACAAGGCTCCATATTTCGCATCTGCCGGCCTTTCCGTGAACGGGACCGAATACAGGTCGCCTGCAGTGCAGGGCTGGTTTGGGGCGTTCGGAACGAGATAATTCATTATTTTTGTCTGCCGGACAGCAGGAAAAACATCAATCACATGAAAAAGACAACGATTCTGACTATCCTTGCAGCTGTACTCCTGTCTTCGTGCTGCAGGACTGACAATGCTTTGACAGACAGCTGGAAGGCACTCGAGAAGCCTTTGAATTTCTACCTTATCAACGACTCCGGACGAAACGGCTACTATGAGCAGAAACCTGTTGCCGAGACGATGGGGAAGATGGCCGAGACCATAGACATAGAGTTTGTCGTGGCTGCAGGCGACGTGCATCATTTCGAGGGGGTGAGGAGTGTTGACGACCCTCTCTGGATGACGAACTACGAACTTATATATTCGCACCCCGACCTCATGATTCCATGGTATGCCGTATGCGGCAACCACGAGTACCGCGGCAACACTCAGGCACCGGTGGATTATTCCGGTGTGAGCGCAAGATGGAACATGCCGTCACGGTATTACACCTTCACGGCATCCGAGGACAGCGTCGAGGTCAGGATAGTGATGCTTGACACCACGCCTCTCATCGACAAGTACCGCAAGGACACCGAAGATTACCCTGATGCATCAAAGTCTGAAATCGAGCCTCAGCTCGAATGGCTGGACAGCGTGCTCACTGCGGCCGATGAGGACTGGGTGCTTGTGGTCGGGCATCATCCGGTGTATGCCGACACCGACAAGTCCGACAAGGAGAGGCTCGACATGCAGGAGAGGGTCAATTCAATCCTGCTCAGGCACGACAACGTGGACATGTATCTCTGCGGCCACATCCACACTTTCCAGCATATCCGCAAGGACGGCTGCGACATAGACTATGTGGTGAATTCATCGGCTTCCCTGAGCAGGGACGTGAAACCGGTGGACGGCACGGTATTCTGCAGTCCGGAAGAGGGATTCTCGCTTCTGACCGTGGACAAGCATGAACTCGACCTCTACATGATGGATTCCGATGGAAATGTACTTCACAAGGTGACGAGGAAGCGGTAAGGCTGCGGAAAGTCATAATGCAATGCCGGTCGGCGGTGTACGGAGAGGCTCCGGGCGCTGCCGACCGTTTTTTTGCGGTAAACCGCCGAGGTCCGAAACGGATGTGGCATCGGCCTCCGGTCCTGTCTCTGCCGGACATTGCAAGTAAACTTGCATTGCACCCTGCTTTTATGTAATTTTGTCTCACATTTACCATCTCCGCTGTTGAGGATGGAAGCAAATCGCTTTTTATGGAGGTTCAAATAGGCAACGATGCCCGCTATGCGGTAATCGGATATGGAAGCTGGGCCACAGCCATTGTAGGCATGCTGACCAGGAACAAGACAGAAGTCGGGTGGTATGTCCGCAACGATGAGGTGCTGGACGGACTTCTGAATGAGGGCAGAAACCCAAAATATCTGTACGAACTGGAACTGGACAGGAACTATATCCATCCTTCCGGAGACATAGACAAGGTGGTGGAGAACGCCGACGTGGTGATAATCTCCGTCCCGTCGGCATTCCTGAAAGACTTCCTCGAACCTCTTACCGTATCCCTTGAGAACAAGTTCATAATTTCTGCCATAAAGGGAATAATACCGGGAAGCTGGCAGACGGTTGCCGAATATCTCCATGACAACTATAACCTGAGTTTCAAACAGATGGGCATAATTGCAGGGCCTACCCATGCAGAGGAGGTGTCTCGGGGAAAACTGTCTTTCATAACTCTGGCAAGCGCAGACGAGAAGAATGCACGGGCAGTGGGGGAGAAGCTGTCCTGCAAGTTCGTGCACGTATGCTATTCGAGCGACCTTTACGGCGTTGAATATGCATCTATCCTGAAGAATATCTACGCCCTGTCTGCCGGTCTGGCGAAGGGGCTCGGCTACGGGGACAATTTCATCGCCGTCCTTGTGGCAAGCTGTGCGAACGAGATGACGAGGTTCATAGAGGAAAGCTACCCGGACAGCCGCAACACATTCACTTCGGCATATCTCGGAGACCTGCTTGTGACATGCTACTCGTCCTACAGCCGCAACAGGAGACTCGGACTCCTGATTGGTCACGGCTGCACTGTCAAGAGTGCCCTGAACGAGATGACGATGATAGCGGAGGGATACTATGCGGCAGAGTGTATAAGGCATATCAACCTGAAGCACAAGGTCAACATGCCTATTGCCGACATGGTCTATGAGGTTCTGTACAGGAACAAGTCCCCGAGAAAAGCCATGGCTGAATTGTGTCAGGTGCTCGATGTCGGCTGAGGAAATCGCGTTGTCTCGACTTAAGGGCATAAACCCGAAGTGGAGAACATTGCTCCCTCTCGGCACGACTCCGAGGCAGCACCTTTGTGGATAGGCATTTTATGCAAAAGCGGGTGAACAAAAATCGCTGATTCAGAGTCCGCGGATCTCCGGCTCCGTCAGACCTGTCATTTCAGATATCATCTTCGGGTCGAGACCTGCGGCAAGCATCCTTTGTGCGACAGACAGCTTTCCGACCATCTCTCCCTCGGCACGACCCGCAATTACTCCCTCAGCACGACCCTCGGCCCGGCCTTCTGCACGACCCTGCTTCCTGGCATAGTCGATAGCATTCCTGCGATCATTTTCCGTCATCATATCGTTTGTGTATTCGTCCAGTTC
>CALVDM010000031.1 GCA_944326335.1 uncultured Bacteroidales bacterium | reverse complement strand
TACTTTGTCCCGACCGCTTAATACAACATTAAGGTGCATCGGTCGGTAGGCTACCGCTGACGGAACAGCGGGTTAAAGCTGATACCCGTAAGTATCATTCCAACAATTATCTATGCGACTTCATGTCGCACCCAAGGCATGTCAAGATGAAACCGGGAGACACACTCCGGTTCGTGAACCGTGCAGGCTCGATTGCCGGCGATGCGGTATTGGAAAAGATTGAACCGGTCGGCCCGGAGAAAGAGACAAGACTCGTTTTCGACAGGCCTGTGTCCGTTGACAAGGGCGGAGTGGTCAGTTCAATAACCAGAGGCGGGAACGGTTTTGTTCTCAGAAACAATGTTCTGGGCTATACGAGAGCCCGTGGAATCCTTTTAAAGGCCTCTGACGGAATAGTAGAGAACAACGAGGTTATCGGTTGTGAGTTGGGAGGAATAGTACTGGCTCCTGAACTATCCTGGATGGAAGCCACCTTTTCCTGGAATGTGAGAATCGAAAACAACACCATTACCGACTGCATGTTCGTAAATTCTTCCTATGGTATAGAGCAGGCGGCTCCTCTCTGTGTCGTGGCAATCAATGCGGATAACGAAGTGGTGCCGCCCGGAGGTTTCAGGAATATAGAGATACGCTACAACAAAATCATAAACAGTCCCAGTCCGGCCATGATACTCGCTTCGATGGACAGTTCGTCTGTGACGGACAACATCATGACAATAAGCGGAGATATCGCCAGGTCTCACGGCAAGATATTGGAATCGGGACAGGAAGGCAGGCCGGTATGGATGATGAACAACAGGAATATCGAGTATGAAAACAACATTGTCGTGGAATAGAATGCCGGACAGAATCAGGAAGCTTGCATTTTCCTGCCTTGCAGCACTTGTGTTTTCCTCGTGCGGGAGCGAGCATTTCGTTGCCGATATAAGTGATTACGGTGCCGTTTCCGGCGGGGCGGACTGTACAGGTGCCGTAACTGCCGCATTGGAGGATTGCCTCGGTAAAAAAACTTCCAGAATAGTGTTTCCGGAAGGAGAGTACCATTTCTACGGAGATAACGGCAAGGACAAATATCTTTTTGTCAGCAACAATGACGAAGGGTTGAAACGGGTCGTTTTTCTGATGGAAGACATGAAGAACATAGAAATCGACGGCGGAGGTTCGAGGTTCGTTTTCCACGGTCATCTGAATCCTTTTGTCATCGACAATTCCGAGAATGTGGTTTTCAGAAACTTCTCTATGGATTTTGACAGACCGTTCCATTCAGAGGGCAGAATAATCGCGAACCATGCCCGCGGAATAGATATCGAGATTTCCGATGAATTTCCTTTCAGAATCAGCAACGGCGTGCTGGTGTTTACCGGTAGAGAACCGGAGGAGGAAAGGAAGACGACTGTCGGCATGAAGCCCGGCTACCCTTACGGGTCGTTGCTGGAGTTCGATCCTGTGAGGCGGGAGACGGCTTTTATGGCTCGTGATTTTTATCTTGACGGTAACCCTCTTCCCGCAGAAAGTCTCGGAGGGAACAGGGTGAGAGTCTTTCTTGACGGACTTCACGGCACTCCTGGCAATATCATGTTATTTGCCCCGTCTCACAGGAATTATCCTGCCATTGTCTTTTCTGACTGCAGCGACTGTCTTGTGGAAAATGTGACCATATATCACACCGGGGGCATGGGAATAGTCGGACAAAGAACATCCGATATCCGGGTGTCCGGCTGTACAGTGACTCCTTCGGAAGGTCGGATTGTAAGTTGTACGGCAGACGCCACACATTTCAGCAATTGTTCGGGAAATCTTGTCCTGGATAATAATCTGTTTGAGAATCAGATAGATGATGCCACCAATATCCACGGTATCTACGTAAGGGTGTCGGAAGTCCTGGCTCCGGACTGTGTTGTCGTTGATCTTATGCACAAACAACAGCAGGGGTTCGATTTCCTGAAGCCGGGGATGGATGTAGAGATAATCGACAGCCACAGTCTGATTGAAAAATTCCGCGCAAAGGTCGTGTCGGCAGAAAGGATAAACAAGACCAGGACCATTCTGAAAATGGACAGGGATTTAGGTGTGCTTCCTGGAGATGCCGTTGCGCAATGCGGTTCATATCCGGAAGTCCATATCTATGGAAATACGGTAAGAGGGAACAGGGCACGGGGAATGCTTCTTGACAGCCGTGGCAGGACTGTCGTTGAAGACAATTATTTCCACGTTCCGGGAGCCGCCATTCTCTTCGAAGGAGATGCCTGCTTCTGGTATGAACAGGGTGGGGTTTCCGATTGCCTAATCAAAAACAACGTATTCGACAATTGTCTTTACGGAGTCTGGGGCAAAGCCGTGATCGATGTCGGTTCAGGAATCTATAAGGACAGGGAAAAGAGCCGATACAACCAGAATATCCGTGTGACAGGAAATACTTTCAGGCTTTTCGACAGGCCGCTTCTGCTGAATGCCTATTGCGTCGACGGACTTGAATGGAAGGACAATATCATTGAAGATACTGATGATTATCCGGCTATCCGCAACAATCAGGATTATTGCCGAATCGAACATTGCGACCGCTGCGACATCGGTCCGCTTACAATAAAAAAACAAATGCCATGATGAAGAAATACGCTATACTGATAATGGTTTCATTCATGTCGGTTTTCTGTTCGGCTTACAATGCCGGGACAGGGAATGAAAAAACGGACAATGATGTTGTATGGTATCCTGTGGATCCGCCGGTGCAGAAGGAAAGGCAGGGAGAAGTTCTTCTGCCTGCTGCACGGGACTGGTTCTCGTGCGACGGGATTCCGATCAGGGTGCTTTTCAATCATTGGGTCAGAGACCCGTACATCCTGAATGCACCTGACGGATATTATTACATGGTCGGGACGACAGAGCGTACGTCATTTCCGAGAGGTGTGCCGGTAAGCGCAAATGCCAACGGATGGTGGTTCAATGACGGTGTCCCGCTATGGCGTTCGAAGGATCTGGTGCAATGGGAAACAATGGGATATGTCTGGAATCTTGACAAGGATGCCACATGGGCCAGGGAATACAGTTTTTCCCCTCATACGGCAACGGACGGCGGATCTCCGGTACGTGCTGTATGGGCTCCTGAAATTCATTACATGAAAGGCACTTATTGGATTGTCTATTCGATGAACTATGACGGTATAGGAATTCTGAAAAGCATTTCAGGAAAACCCGAAGGACCGTATGAGGATATAAAGAAGGACGGGCCTCTGCCTGGAGGGATAGATGTCGATCTGTTCGAAGACAGTGACGGGACGGTTTATTATCTGACTGACGGCTATAGTATTGCCCGAATGAAATCCGACATGAGCGGTCTGGCGGAAGAACCGAGAGAACTCGACTTTGTTCCAGACGCACCATGGGCAGAGGGTATCACCATGATGAAGGTCGGTGACAGATACGTATGGTACGGAGCCGGGAATTCCATAGTGAACATCAACGGAAAGGAAGAAAGGACATACGACTGTTATTCGGCGATATCAGCTTCCGTCTACGGCCCGTACACAAACCGTTACAGAGCCATTCCGTATGCCGGACACAACAATATCTTCGAAGATAAGGAAGGTAACCTTTGGTCCACCCAGTTTCATCCGCAGCCATTCATGGACAAGGCCATAGAGCCGGCAATCCTTCCGGTGGAAATTTCGGAAGACGGAATCATAAGCGTAAAGCGTTCTTATCCGAGACCGGTATGGAAATTCTGTCTCGAAGAGCCGCAGGATGTCTGGATTTCGCCTGAATACGATGATTCCGGATGGCAGGAAGGAGAAGCCGGCTTCGGTAATCCTGAAATCATGAACGTCGGTTCAGTATCGGATGTGGGTACCGGATGGAATACCGGACGGATATATCTTCGCAGGACATTCGATACCGAAACTGTTCCGTCATCTCCGAAACTGTTTTTGAGGTATTCCGGAAAAGTCGAGGTATGGATAAACGGGGTCAGTGTCTATAAGGCAGATGGCGAGCCTCTTGAATATCTGACAATTCCAGTGTCACGAGATGCGTTCAGGATCGGCCGGAATACAATAGCGGTCGGACTTGAGCATGGTGCAGGAATGCATTATTTGGACATAGGCGTGATTAGCAGTACATTTGCAGAGTAGTGTGCAACCTTGTTTCCTGCATGAGATTACATCTGTATGGGCAAATTCGGAATAACGCTTCTTGTATCGGTCTTGTCTGCTGTGTCCATGACGGCAACTTCAGGCGTGGAGTCGATCAGATTCCGGCATCTCGGCGTGAATGAAGGTCTGTCGCAACACGATATAACCGACATAATCCAGGATCGGTCAGGATATGTCTGGATTGCTACATACGACGGACTGAACAGGTATGACGGAAAGTCGGTTGAGGTGTTCAGACACATGTCTTCCGATTCCGGCTCGTTGTCGGGGAACAGGGTCATCTGCCTCTATGAAGATTCGCAGGACAGGATATGGATAGGGACAGAGGGTAACGGAATCAACGGTTATTCTCAGATTACCGGAAAGATAACCAGACTCGAAGTGCCGGAAAATTATCGGAAAGTGAATGCCATTGTCGAGACTGGCGGGAATCGTCTTCTTGCAGCGACGTCGAACGGCATCCTTATGGTAGATCCTGTTTCCATGGAAAGCAAGCCTGTCCTGGAATCCGTGGTCTATGGCATAGGGGTCAACGAGTTCTTTCCTTGCGGTGACAGACTCTTCATCCTCACGGATTTAGGTATCTGTGTTTACGAAAACGGAGAATACATACAGGATAGGAATCTTCCTTACGGGGTTTTCGTGGCCGCTGCCGGCCCGGAAAACGGATCTGTCTTTTTCGCGGCGACAGTTTCCGGACTGTACCGTGTTTCCGTAAACGGGGTGGGGAGATCCTATAAAGTTGAAAAGGTTACACTGAAATCTCCTGTCATTATCAGGGATCTGTTCTATGACAGCAGCACCCGAAGACTGCTTGTCGCGACGGAAAACAGGGGAATAATAATTGTTGATGTTGATACTCTTTCAGTATACGCTGAAATAAGGTGCGGCATGACCGAATTGCGGGCGCTTCCGACAGATTACGTCACGAGCCTGTATATCGACAGGCAGAATGTGCTTTGGGTCGGAACGGATGAAGGAGTGGCTTATTCTTATCTTGATGCTTTGCCGTTCCGCGGATTCGCAGGATGTCTCGGAGAACCGGTCGGTTTCATCCATGCAGGTATTGACTATATCTATGTCAGTGTCAGGAATCTGTACAGCAGATGCTATTCCACGGAACCTCCGTACGGAGAGCTTCCGGCATCCCTTCCAAAAGAAATCAAACGGGTTGAGGAGTATGGTGGAAGGAAATTGCTGGCGGCCTCTTCCGGGATATATGTCAGCGGTACAGGCTCACGGCACCGTTATGTTCCGTACCCTGTAGCGCCCGCCCATAATCCAGACAAGGCGACTGGTTATACTTCCTTTGAACAGGATGATTTCGGGAACCTGTATTTTTCAACGTGGGACGGACTTGTCGTAAAAAAGAAGGAAGGAGTCACAGACTGGATCGAATACCTTTCGGAAATCTGCCATTCTCTTGCCGGAGCCGATATTTATTCCCTTGAATATGAGTCAGGGGCAGAATGTCTTTGGATAGGGACAGTCACTTCCGGCCTGTTCAGGCTTAAACTCGGAACGGAAGGAGAGCCTGAATCCCTGAAAATTTACAATTTAAGCGGATTTGACGAAAATTATATTCCGAGCAATTCTATCTGGGCGATACATGCCGCAGAAGATTCGACCCTGTATATAGGTACGGATGCCGGACTGTTACGGAAATGCAGCGGTTCGGAAAGGTTCATACAGGTTGACAACAGTGATATAATCGACAGAAAAATACTGTCAATCATAGAAGACCATAAAGGAGACCTGTGGATGGGCAGTTCCGGTTCATTGTTCAGGTATGAGCCGGCAACCGGACTTTCTGAAGTGTACGAATACAAGGACGGGCTTCTGTCTTCGAGTTTTTCTGAAGCTGCATCCGCGGCACCTGACGGCAGGCTGTACTTCGGAGGAGCAGGGGGCATCACATGGTTTCTTCCTGAAAGTATCTGTCGGAAAGATTGTCCTCCGGAGATAATACTATCAGGACTTTACATCAACGGAACAAAAGTGAAGCCCGGAGAAGGTGTCAATGAAAAGAATGCCTGTGCGGACAGTGTCATAAATGCGAAATCAGTACTGAAGCTCAGATATTGGCAGAATGACATTTCCTTTGATTTTTCAGTCCTGCCATACGACAGCATCAATGAGAGTGACATAAGATACCGGTTGAACGGTTTTGACAAGGACTGGATTCATGTGGATAATCCGTTCCAGCAGATATCCTACAAGAATCTGAAAGCCGGAACTTATCGGCTGGAAATAGAAAGCAGACCTGCCGAGGGTTCCGTTCCGGCAGCTGTAAGGACTCTTCAGGTAAGGATGATTCCGGCTCCGTGGTTTTCATGGTGGGCGTGGATGCTTTATGTCGTATGCGCATTGTCGGCAATATATGCAGGTATTATGGAGCTTCTGCGGCAGCAACGTCTGCGAAGACAGGTGGAAATTGAAAGACTGAAACATATTCAGGAAGAGGAAATGAATGATATGCAGCTTAGGTTCTTTACGGACATTACGCACGAGTTCAAGACACCTCTTTCCCTGATTGTCGGGCCGGTAAACGACTTGGTGAAGATGGGTCCGGCGAATGAACGGCAGAAATTCTGTTTCGGTGTGATTTACAGAAACGTCCGTAGAATGTCCTACATGGTGTCGCAACTGATTGATTTCAGAAAAATCAATCTTGACAGGTATAATCTGCGTGTGGAGAGGGATGATCTTGCGGCTTTGACAAAAAGGATGTCCGGGGCTTTTGCGTGGGAGGCGAGGAACGGAAGGATAGATTTTCCTGTCAATGCTCCGGAGTCAATGATCTGCTGGTTCGATCCGGATATTATAGAGAAAATTCTCTACAATCTTTTGTCCAATGCCTTTCATTATACTCCTCCTGACGGACGTGTGAGACTTTCTCTTGAAGAAGACGGGGCAGTCCCCGATGTCGCAGTCATTGCCGTAGAGGACACAGGCCCGGGCATTTCTCTTGAACAGAGACAGCATATTTTCGAACGGTTCTATCATGGCTCTGACAGGGCTTCCTCTGGTATCGGTCTGAATATGAGTGCCATGCTTATCCGTGTGCATCACGGTGAAATCAGTCTTGACGGCACCTATTTGCAGGGGTCGAGATTTGTGATAAAATTTCCGGTCGGAAGGTCTTCATATAGTGACAGTGAGTTAGACAGCGGGAAGTGCGATGCTCATTCTTCATACGTGGGGCAGGATCAACAGATGCTGCAAGCCATGAAGGATGACAATCCTGCAGTACAGATGTCAGGAAAGAAAATCCTTCTTGTAGAGGACGATATGGATTTGCGGGACTATCTGTCGAATGCATTGAAACACACGTTCAGAGTCGAGACTGCGAGAAACGGCAAGGAAGCCCTTGCATGTGCGTCGAAATCGAATCCCGATCTCATTTTGAGCGATGTCATGATGCCTGAGATGGATGGCATCGAGATGCTGAAGACATTGAAGGCGGACTCTTCTCTTTCTCACATACCGGTGCTTCTGCTTACAGCTAAAACGGATATCGAGTTTCAGCGTGAAGGGCTTGCTGAAGGAGCTTTTGACTATATCCTGAAACCTTTCGATTCCGATGTCCTGTTCAGGAAAATCACCAATGTCATAAACCAGCAGGATGTCCTGAAGCAGGCAATATTGAAGAATATGGGAATTTCGGATGTCAGCGAAAAATACACATCTTATGACAGCAAATTGATAGAAAAACTCAATACTCTGATTGAGAGCAGAATGGGAGAGTCTGATTTCAATGTCGACATGATTGCAAGAGAGCTGTCTCTCAGCAGGATGTCCCTGCATCGCAAGATAAAGGCACTTACCGGGCTGTCGATGACAGGCTATGTCAATGTGATAAGGATCAGATTTGCCAGAAGCATGTTCGACAACGGTTGTGACAGATGCAATGATGCCATGACGGCAATCGGAATAGAATCGACCTCGTATTTCAACAAGCTTTTCAAAGAGCAGTACGGAGTATCTCCGTCAGTATATATTCGACAACAACAGGACCAATAACCAAAATTCAGGAAAATGAAACTATACAGCTATTTTATTATGATTTGGGCTGTGCCTGTCCTTGCATTCGGATCATGTACGAAGGACAGGCATGAACCCGGCGGGAACGATGACACTACTGGAGATGTTCCCAAGGAAATCTACAGGGACTATGGCGGTTATCTGATGACAGACAGGACAGATATCGAAGAAAAGCCTGGCATACCTGACCGCGGATACTGGCTGGATGGTAAAGTCACAGTGCGGAAGATGACCGGTTCGTCGTACTTCACGACTTTCTGGCCTTCGGCCAATTCGCTCATGCAAAGCTATTGCAGGACACCGTGGCTTGAAGACAATATAAACAACCTCACTCACGGAATGGTTGTCATCGGTAAGGAAAAGAATCCTACGCCAGATTTTTCGGACGGAGGACAATGGTTCATAGGCGTGCATGAATTGCCCGACAGGAGTCTCGTCGGCTTTTTCCATTCCGAGAGCCATTGGCCGGGTGAAAATTGCACGTACAAGTCAATCGGCGTGGCATATTCGGACGATTTCGGAATGACATGGACTGCCGGGGACAAGATATTGTCAGGCAATGAACCGAAACCGGCTGTCAGCGCGAATGACGGCCGCTCATACGGACTTGGAGACGGATGTGTGGTCTGGAATGAGGAAAGGCAGTCATGGATATGTTATTATTCGGGGTATTGTCCTCCACCTGACGGTGGAGATTTTATGATAACCATGGCCGAGTCAAAGGATCTGGAAGGCAGGGCCGGGACATGGAAGAAATGGGATGGTTCCGGATTTACAGTCGAGGGTTGCGACCAGAGTACCGGTCTTGGAGGCATAAACACCAGCATCAAGGGGCTTGCACAGTATCATGGAGGCAATCCGTCCGTGATGTACAACACGTGGCTCGGGAAATGGATTATGGTATATCATTGCTGGCAGCGGTTCATAGTCATATCCTATAGTGATGACGGCATAGTATGGGAGAATACCGATGTCATCATATCTCTTGACATGGAACCGGGTGGCTCAATGTACCCTAATCTGATCGGCCCTGAAGGAGATGTGGAAGGTGGTCAGGATATAAGAATTTACTATTCCACTGATATGGTTGACGGAATCCGTACCTTGTCCATGAGAAAAATATCATTCAAATAAGAGTCAGTTTTTGGAAGAATATTGTTATTTTTGCAGGATGCGGTCGGAAAGGCCGGAAGAAACATTGTTCATTTCCATAAAACAGATGTTATTATGACTCAGGACGAACTTTTCAAGACGCTTGTCGCCCATTGCAAGGAGTATGGTTTCATCTTTCCTTCGAGCGAGATCTATGACGGTCTTGCCGCTGTCTATGACTATGGTCAGATGGGCTCCGAGCTGAAAAACAACATAAAGAGGTACTGGTGGGATGCCATGGTGAGGCTCCACGAAAATATAGTCGGAATAGATTCGTGCATTTTCATGCATCCGAAAATCTGGGAGGCTTCAGGCCATGTGGGTGCTTTCAACGACCCTCTTATAGACAACAAGGACTCCAAGAAGAGATACAGGGCGGATGTGCTTATCGAAGACTATCTGGCCAAACTCGAGGAGAAGATAAACAAGGAGGTCGAAAAGGCAAGGAAGAAGTTCGGAGAGGCCTTCGACGAAGAGAAATTCAGGCAGACAAACCCGAATGTGCTCCGTCACCGGACAAAGATGGAGGAAGTGAAGAAACGCATGGCTGACGCGCTCAATGCGAACGACCTTGCGGAACTTCGCCAGATTATAATCGACTGCGATATCGTGTGCCCGATTTCCGGCACTAAGAACTGGACGGAAGTGCGCCAGTTCAACCTGATGTTCAGCACCCAGCTCGGCAACACGTCGGACGACACCAATGTGATATATCTCCGTCCTGAGACAGCACAGGGCATATTCGTCAATTATCTTAATGTCCAGAAGACCGGGAGGATGAAGATACCTTTCGGGATAGCGCAGATTGGAAAGGCCTTCAGGAACGAGATTGTGGCACGCCAGTTCATCTTCAGGATGCGTGAATTCGAGCAGATGGAGATGCAGTTCTTCATCAAGCCCGGGACTGAGCTCGACTGGTTCGCAAAATGGAAGGAGGCAAGGCTTGCATGGCATAAGGCCCTGGGCATGGGTGAGCAGAACTACAGGTTCCACGACCACGAAAAACTTGCCCACTATGCCAATGCTGCGACGGATATAGAATTCAATTTCCCGTTCGGCTTCAAGGAGCTTGAGGGAATACACTCCAGGACAGACTTCGACCTCGGGAATCATCAGAAATTCTCAGGGAAGAAGATACAGTATTTCGACCCTGAAAGCGGCGAAAGCTACACTCCTTACGTGATAGAGACATCAATCGGCGTGGACAGGATGGTGCTTGCCGTGCTCTCCAATTCCTACAAGGAGGAGACCCTGGAGAACGGGGAGACCCGTGTTGTCCTGGGCATTCCTGCTCCGCTGGCTCCTGTCAAGGTGGCCGTACTTCCTCTTATCAAGAAAGACGGGCTGCCTGAGCTGGCACAGACTATCATGGATGAGCTGAAATATGATTTCAACTGCCAGTATGACGAGAAGGACAGTATCGGAAAGAGATACCGCCGTCAGGATGCCATAGGTACACCGTTCTGCGTGACTGTGGACCACGATTCGCTGAAAGACCACTGTGTGACGATACGTTACCGCGACACTATGGCTCAGGACAGGGTGAAAATCGAGGACCTGCACAGTATCATAGACAGCCAGGTAAGCATGACCTCGCTTCTGAAGAAGCTGAAGTAGGCTCCTTTGTCTTCATCTTGAGCCGTTGCACTACGACAGCATAAAGGGATGAAAGAAGGTAACCAAAAAACTTTTGGACCTCCGTTCATCCCTTTCTCATTTGTCAAGTTGCCTACCTGTAGCAGAGAACTTCGCTTTCCGCACGTCTGGATGTGTCTGCATCGGAGCCTATTACGGATTCACCCATGCCTATGGCTATGATTCTCCATGAACCGACTCCTGAAATGACGAGCCTTTCCTTTACTTCGTCTGCACGCAGCTGCGACAGCCTTACGTTGCTTTCTTCAGACCCCTTTCCGTCTGTCCATCCTTTCACCAGCAGAACGGCATCCGGATACTCATCCATGTAGCGTGCGATATCTACTATTTTCCCTTCCTGAGACTTGTCAATACTGTATCTGTCTGTCTTGAAATAGATTACCGGGAAAAGTGCGATGTCCTGTGCCGGAGCTGTCACCGTGCCGGCGTTCACTTCAGCCTTCTTTCGGAGTATCGTGTTCCCTGCTGACATCTGCACGGATGTCCTTTTCTCAATCTTTTAGTAATTTTGCATAGCCCGGCGGCATGGGAAAGGAACAGGCCGCTATTGTGCAGGGTAATGTCGGATAAATCGTACAGGTGGAAATGAAAGTATTGCTTATAAACGGAAGTCCGCGGAAGAACGGTAACACGGGCATAGCATTGTCGGAAGTGGCAAGAGCTCTGGAGGAAAACGGTATAGACACGGAAATCGTCTCCATAGGGACAAAGGCTGTCCAGGGATGCATCGCATGCGGAAAATGCAGCGAGACAGGAAGGTGTGTGTTCAATGACAGCCTCTATAATGAAATCAGGGAGAAGATAGAGACTGCAGACGGGCTTGTGGTAGGCTCGCCGGTGTACTACGCAGGGCCTAACGGCTCTTTGTGCGCCCTTCTCGACAGGCTTTTCTATTCATCCTCAGGATTCCTCAAATACAAGCCAGCGGCAGCTGTCGCCGTCTGTCGCAGAGGAGGGGCAAGTGCGACATTCGACCGGCTTAACAAGTATGCGTACTCTCGGCAGGAACATGGCCTGGATGCTTAAGAGCCGTGCAGCAGGAAATCTGCCCGAACCGGAGCCGGAAGTTCCGGTAAGGACAAATTTCATAAGGTAACCCAGCCTTGCGCCGTAATCGGCAGCTCAACCCCTTCCGGTGTCACCAATACCGCCCCGACATCCGGCTTTGCCAGATGACCTATGATGTCGAATGTCTGGAAGTCATGGCGGAACTTGTCGTGACTGCCTATCGGGATTGTGAACAGGAGCCTGAAGTCGTCCCCTCCGTTGAATGCTGCTGAAATGGGGTCTATGTTGAATTTCTTTCCCAAATCGAATGTCCCGCTGGCGAAAGGAAGGCGTTCCACATATATCTTCGCTCCGAGCCCGCTGTCCCTTACAAGTCTTTTCACGGCATCAGACAGCCCTCTGTCAACAAAATATCCATGTGACGGTATTATCTCCTCGTCTTCGAGCAGGGAGACACAGGAAGGATTTATTTCCGGTTTCAGATATTCTCCGACCAGATGCTTGAATTCGGAAAGGTCAGGCTGGGAACGGTCTGTCTTGCGTTTCAGAAACTTCTGCTTCTCCCTTTCGAGAATCTGCATACCCATGAACGCCCCTCCGAGATTTCCTGACACGCATATCAGGTCCATGCTCTTTGCAGCCAGTCTGCGCTTTTCAGTGAGCAGGGCCCTTACCCCGACTGCCGAAATGCCGATTAACAGACCGTTGACAGACGGAAGGAGGTCAAGTGACAATTCCGTGTAGCCATATTTCCCTGCGGCTGTCACCATGCCTTCCCACAGCTCCTTTATCCTGCTGAAATCTATTTTCGATGAAATGCCGAGCCTGACGGCGAGTGCCCCAGGATGCGCCATGGCAGCATATATTTCGCCGGTAGCGGCTGTAACGGCCTTGAAGCCGAGATGTTTCAGCGGAAAATAGGTCAGGTCGAAATCTATTCCTTCGGTCATCATAACCGAGGAATTTACCACACTCCCTGCTTCTTTGGATATTTTCAGGGAGCAGTTGTCTTTCATTGTGAAACCTGTCCCTTCGAAAAGCCTGCGCAAGGCTTCCATCTTCCCGATATCTGAAAATGTTTCTTCTGCCATGTCCTGTAATGATTTTGAGTGATGACCGATGCAAATTTAATGAAAATATCATTCAGCCGTCAGCACGTACACGCGGCTTGCATATTCTGTCTCGAGAGGAATCGCGATTCCCGTCTCCATGAGTATCCTGCCGGATATCGCCTTGCCGTCGAGACTGCTCGGAGATTCCCCGTCAGGGACAGTGAGCTCGCGGAACCGGTACACTTTCTCCGGGTCCAGTCCGCACATCCTGAACATCGGGACTGTCTGGTTACGGAAATGTTCTAACTTATATGCGAAAAGCACGGCATTGTCCCTGCTGTCGTCTATGTAGGACAGAGAGCAGACCCCTTTCCCTTCATACGGGGAAACCAGTCTGTAGAGGTTCCCGGTCTGCACGAGGCTGCGGATTTCCTTGTATCCGGATATGGCCTCCGCCGCGAATTTCCTGTCAGCCGCGCTCATGTCAGAAGGCTGTATCTCCATCCCGAGCCGCCCCGTCATGGCCACATCGAACCTGAACTTGAGTGGAAGCACCCTTCCTGTCTGGTGGTTCCTGTCCGCACTCACATGCTGTGCCATTGCATTCGACGGGTAGAAGTAGGAGGTCCCCCACTGGATGAAGATGCGCTGGAGAGCGTCAGTGTTGTCGCTCACCCAGAATTCGTCATAGCCGGGCATCACTCCATAGTTGGCCCTTCCTCCGCCACCGCCGCATGATTGTATCACTACATCCGGATGGGCTTCCCTGATGCGCTTTATGAGGCTTTCAAGCCCTCTGTGATAGTCTATGTAGATGTGCGACTGCCTGTCGTCCGGAAGCCATGTTGACCCGTAGTTCCAAAGCGATACGTTCGCATCCCATTTTATGTATGCTATGCCCGGATATCTGACCAGAAGGGTGTCGATGACATTGAAGGCATAATCCCTGACCTCCGGGTTGCACAGGTCGAGAAGGAGCTGTGTCCCTCCGCGTCCGAAGATGAGGTCCCTGTTTTTCACCTGCAGGGCCCAGTCCGGATGCTTCTCGAAGAGTTCGCTTATTCTGCTTACGCTTTCCGGCTCCACCCATATCCCGAATTTTATGCCGTTTTCCGAAGCGGCGTCCGTGAGGGATTCCAGTCCGTCAGGAAGCTTTGCAGGGTCTGCTTTCCAGTCTCCGAGGGATGTCCTGTCGTTGTTGCGCGGATATTTCTCCCCGAACCAGCCGTCGTCCATGACAAAAAGCTCTCCACCCATGGACGCGATGTCCTCCATCATCTGTTTCATTCCCGGCTCCGTGACATTGAAATAGACTCCTTCCCAGCTGTTGAGCAGGATGTCCCTTGTCCCCCAGCCGTTGTGTATCATCCCGTTCCTCGCCCATCTGTGGAAGTTTCTGCTCACTCCGCCAAGACCTTCGTCACTGTAGGACAGGGCAAGCGGAGGGGTGGTGAATCTCTTTCCGGAGTCTATGGTGTATTGCGACATGTCAGGCGAGATGCCGGCCGTGAACAGATGGTTCACATTGTCGTGCGTGCTTACCCTCAGCTCATAGTTCCCGCTCCAGCACAGTGCGGCCCCTATTGTCCTTCCGTGGTTCTCCTGCGGTTTTCCGTCGAGGGAGAACATGATTTCCGCATGGGAGAAATGCGCGTTTCTGGACCCGTCCATGTTCTTTATCACCAGCATTCCCGGATTAAGCGGTTCCTCGGTCAGCCTGGCTTCATCAGCCCAGTTTCCGCTGAAATGCGACACCCACACGTCTCCACGGCGCATGTAAAGGCATCCCGAATCGAATCTAATGAGGGTGACAGGCTTTTTTTCAAGATTTTCGAACTCTGTCCATGTCTCTATCACATCGGAGTTTTTCCAGCCCTTGTAGAAGACAGACACATGGAAATCGTAGTATCTGTCTTTCAGGCGGACTTTCAGCAGGTCGTATTCCGGTTTGCTGTCCTGCAGGACATCTTCCACCACAAGGTCCGTCGTGAGATTCCCGTCCCGATGTTTCACCGCGAGAGCCTTGACCCCCGTGACATTGTCCACCCCGAACTCGGGATAGGCGGATTTCCCGTAAAGAGCACCGGATTCCCGGAGCATGTCAATGTCTTCCGGACCTGCCGCAGGACCGAAATAAAGGAATTCGAGCCGCCCTCCCTCAGGAGCCGATACGGCTAAGGAAAGATTCCCGGAACTGACAATGTAGTCCTGTCCGGACACTTGTATGGCGGGAATGAGTACCGACACCGCCGTCAATGCACATAGGATAAAATGTTTCATCTTGCCATGAATTTCTCCTTGAAAATAATTCATAAAATCCATATTTTAAAATTTTGACAGTTTTAGAAACTGTTTCCTGTCTATCAAGACATCCGGGAAGCGGAATATCCCATGCCGATATGGTTTGACAACAGGAAAATAATGACTAATTTTGGTCAAATTTGACGCGTCATGAAATTTTTGACAAAATTCCTTATTCTGCTGGCTTTGCTCCAGGCCTTCCCGGGGGCGGCAAAACCTGCCCAGCTGTCCAGGCTCACGGTTATGTCCTACAACATAAGGCAAGGCAGTGCCAACGACGGCACGAACTCATGGGAGTTCCGCTATCCTGCGACCGCCATGATGATAGAAGACCAGAAGCCCGATGTGTTCGGAATACAGGAGGCCATGTCATACCAGATTCTTTTCATAGAGGATACCTGCCGCGACTACAGGCATGTCGGAGTGGGAAGGGACAACGGAAAGAATGCCGGGGAGCATGTCTCCATATTCTACAACAGGAAAACCGTTTCGTTGGTGGAATGGGGTACATTCTGGCTCTCCGAGACCCCGGACAAGCCTTCCAAGGGTTGGGATGCGGCTTGCCGCCGCACCACGACATGGGCCATTCTGAAAAGCAAGGCTTCAGGAAAGAAATTCCTTTTCGTGAACACGCATTTCGACCATGCAGGGAAGAAAGCCAGGGAGGAGAGCGGGCCGATGATAATGTCCAGGATAGCGGCAATCAACAAGGACAACCTCCCTGTGGTGCTTCTCGGGGATTTCAATGCACAGATTTCAGACCCTGCCCTCGAGGAAATCTGCTCTTCCATGAAAAACGCCAGGAAGATAGCCGCGGACACGGATTCTGAAGGCTCTTTCAACGGCTGGGGCAAGTCTTCAAGGGCGATAGACCATATATTCTATTCAGGATTCCGCTCCTGCACGTCTTTCGAGACGGTAGTGAAGCCGTATGCCGGCAGGAAGTTCATCTCTGACCACTATCCGGTGAAGGCTGTCCTCGTGTTCTGACGGACAGCCCGCCACAGTCCCTATTTCTGGACCGTGTAGTATGAGATATTCATGTCCTGGAGGTCGTTTATGAAAGGATTGCTCACTGCAACCTTGAATTTCCTCGACATGAATTCTATCTTGTATTTTGTCTCAGGGTCGTAAAGCAGCATTGAAAGCGGTATGTTTCCCTTGTTGCTCTGCACAATATGCATGAGCTTCTCCCTGAATCCGGTGTTCAGCATTGTCGTGTCCAGTTTCAGGACGAATCCTTTCAGAAGACTTCCCGAGATGTTCCCCAGGAGGGCGATTTTCTTTATCTTGAATGTGAAAGGAGGGTTACCCTTCGTCTTCCTGTCTTCCGGACGGACAAAATACTTCTCCTCTACAGCTCCCTCAATGTAGATAGGGGTGAAAAGCTGCAGATATTGCATGAACTGTTCGTGGTCCTTTCCGAACAGGGCAAATTCGTAGCTTCCGCTGAAGTCTTCAATCGTGGTCTTCGACCATGGGGACCCGTTCTTGCTCGTGAGGGATTGGACGTTCGTGATATAGCCCGCCACATTTACCTTTACCGGTGTCTTCTTCTTGTCGCATTCGGCGATGAGGTCCGGGATGTCAGCCAGTTTGTGGGTCGTGAATTCCTCTATCTCGAAGGCATATTTGTCGAGCGGATGCGCCGAAAGGTACATCCCGACGAGTTCCTTCTCCCTTTTCAGCATCTCCATGGTATCGTCTTCCTGCGAGGAAACCCTCATTTCCGGCATTTCAGGCCTCTTTGGCTTGATTTCCTCCATTTCTCCGAACAGGGATGAGGCCGTGTTCATCTTGTCCTTGCTGTAGAGGTCGGCATATCTCACGAGGGCGTCGAGGAAAGTGTCTCCTGATGACACCGGCAGGGTATATTGTTTTCTCGAATAGCCGAAACTGTCGAATGCCCCGCTGTAGAGCAGGGATTCGTAGGCTTTTTTGTTCACAACACCGGCAAGCCTTTCTGCGAAATCCCAGATGTCCTTGAACGGGCCGTTCTGCGTCCTGTCCTCTATGAGAATCTTCACTATGTTGTCGCCGAATCCCTTTATGCCGCCGAGACCGAAACGGATGTTCCCGTCCTTGTTCACGGAGAATCTTGCCTCACTCTCGTTGATGTCCGGAATCAGCACCTTGATTCTGGACTTCCGGCAGTCGTCCATGATTTTCCTGATTTCGTCCATGTTGGAGAGATTCTTGCTGAGGTTGGCTGCCTGGAACTCAGCAGGGTAGTGGGCCTTCAGATAGCCTGTCTGGTAGCTTACCCATGCATAGCATGTGGCGTGCGACTTGTTGAAGGCATACTGTGCAAACTTCCTCCAGTCCTTCCATATCTTCTTCAGGACCTTCTCCGGATGCCCGTTGGCCTTTCCTCCTTCTATGAACTTGTCGTGCAGGGATTCGAGCACGTCGAGCTGCTTCTTTCCCATTGCCTTCCTCAGCTTGTCCGCCTGGCCTTTCGTGAACCCTGCGAGCTTCTGGGAAAGCAGCATGACCTGCTCCTGGTACACGGTGACCCCGTATGTGTCCTGCAGGAATTCCTCCATCTCCGGGAGGTCGTATTCGATTTTTTCCGTGCCCTGCTTCCTTGCCACGAACGAAGGTATGTAGTCCATAGGTCCCGGACGGTAGAGGGCATTCATGGCTATGAGGTCTTCGAACCTGGTCGGCTGGAGCTTCTGGAGCCATTCCTTCATTCCGTCCGATTCAAACTGGAACACGCTCTTGGTGTCTCCGCGTCCGTACAGCTTGTATGTCTGCTCGTCGTCTATCGGGATTTTCTCTATGTCTATGTCTATCCCGTGGGTCTTCCGTATGGTCTCGAGACATTCCTTTATGATGGACAGGGTCTTGAGCCCGAGGAAGTCCATCTTCAGCATTCCCACTTCCTCTATGAAGCTGCCTTCATACTGAGACACCCACACGTCGAGGCCTGTCGCCTTGTCTGCGGCCACAGTAATCGGTATGTAGTCCGTGAGGTCTCCTCTTCCGATAATCATCGCGCAGGCATGCACTCCGGTCTGCCTGATGCTGCCTTCAAGTTTAAGAGCATAGTCAAGCACCTCCCTGGTGAGTGGGGAGCCGTTTTCATATTCGTTTTTCAGCTCGTCGATGTATTTCAGGCAGTTTTTCAGGGTGATCTTGTAGTCTTTATCCACAGGGCCTTTCCTGAATTTACGGACGACCTTCATCTTCGCGCCTTCATGCTCCGGGTCCGGCACCTCCACCTCTTTCTCTATTATCTTGAATCCCGGCTCCAGCTCTTCATCCTCGTCCATTGGAAGTTCCTGTATCTCCGTCACCTTGATTGGCTTGTCCGGAATCATCTTGGTGAGCCTGTTGGATTCGTCTATGCCCATGTTGCTTATCCTGGCCACATCCTTTATGGCCATCTTCGCCGCCATGGTGCCGAATGTTATGACGTGGGAGACATGGTCTTTTCCGTAGGTGTCTTCGACATACTTGAATACACGGTATCTGCCGTCGTCATCGAAGTCAATGTCTATATCCGGCATGGATATACGGTCAGGGTTCAGGAAACGCTCGAACAGCAACTGGTACTTGATAGGGTCTATGTTGGTGATTCCTAGGCAGTAGGCCACGACCGAACCTGCGGCGGAGCCACGTCCTGGCCCCACGGAGATGCCCTGCCTGCGAGCTGCCGCGATGAAATCCTGGACAATCAGGAAGTAGTCCGGGAATCCCATCCTGCATATTGTCTTCAACTCGAAGTCGATACGCTCCGCATGCTCCTGGTCAAGCTCACCGTATCTCCTTTCCGCCCCCTGGTAGCAGAGTTCGCAGAGATATGCCACGGAATAGGTGAAATCCTCGCCCCTGTCGCTTCCGTCCTTGTTGGTACGCCCCACATCTATGACATCCTTGTATTTATCGAGATATTTCTCCTTTTCGGAAAGGAAGCTGTCGTCTATCTTGAACACCGGCAGGACGTGTCCCCTGTCTATCTTGTAGCTTTCGACCTTGTTGAATACCTCCATCGTGTTCTCCAGCACTTCAGGATGGTCCGGGAAGAGCATGGCCATCTCCTCCTCGCTCTTCAGGTATTCCTGCTGCGTGTACCGGAGCCTTTTCGGGTCGTCGATGTTGGCGTTGGTTGTGAGGCATATCAGCCTGTCGTGGACAGGCCCGTCCTCCTTGTTGACGAAATGCACGTCATTCGTGGCCACGACCTTCACTCCGGTCTTCCTGGAAAGTTCGAATATGCCTGCATTCGCCACGGTCTGCCGTTCATATACCTCCATTGAAAGCCCCGGCACCTCTGTCTTGTGCAGCTGGACTTCGAGGTAATAGTCGTCCCCGAACACTTTCCTGTGCCATTCAACAGCCTTTTCTGCGGCATCCATGTCTCCGGCTATGATATTCTTGGGTATTTCTCCGGCGATGCATGCCGAGCAGCATATCAGGTCCTGCGCATATTTCTCCACCACATGGTGCGACACCCTCGGCTTGTCGTAATATTTGCCCTCGATATGCCCGGTGGACACTATCTTCATGAGGTTCCTGTAGCCGTTGTAGTTCTTGGCAAGCAGGATAAGGTGGTAGTATTCCCTGTGGTCCTTGTCCTTTATGGTGTGGTCGTATCTGGAAACGTATATCTCGCACCCGATTATCGGCTTCACCTCCGGATATTTCGCGGCATATTTGAAGAATTCCTTCACGCCGTACATGTTTCCGTGGTCAGTGATGGCAAGGCCTGGCATACCGAGTTCCTTTGCCCTTCTGAAGAGATTCTCGATTGATGAAAGTCCGTCAAGGATAGAGTATTGGGTGTGTACGTGCAGATGAACGAATGACATGGGAAATCAAGGATTTTTCAGTGGAGAACAAAGGTACTAAAAATAAGAAAAGCCCGGAAAAAAACTTCCGGGCTTTTTTCAACAGTCTGCACTCAGGATATTACTTCCTGGAGGCGAGTTTCTTTTCCTTCCTTCTCTCGGCATACATTGTCACGTCGTACATGATAGGCGTGGCGATGAATATCGAAGCGTAGGTTCCGACAGCGATACCGACGCAGAGGGCAACAGCCATACCCCTGATGACCTCACCGCCGAAAATGGCGATTGCAATCATCACGATAAGGGTCGTGAGACTGGTGTTCATCGTACGGGACAGGGTGCTGTTGAGGGCCTGGTTGGCATTCACGTCGAACGGCATCTTAGGATGCAGCGTCTTGTATTCCCTGATACGGTCGAAGATGACCACGGTATCGTTTATCGCGTAACCGATTATTGTAAGCACGGCCGCAATGAACGTCTGGTCCACATCGAGGCTGAACGGCAGGATTCCGGAGAAGATGGAGAAGAAGCCGACTACGATGATGGCCGTGTGGGCAAGACCGAGCGTACCTCCAAGTCCCCAGGTCCATTTCTTGAACCTTATGGCAATGTAGATGAATATCACCAGAAGGGCTATTACGACAGCTATGATGGCATCCCGCTTCATGTCATCGGCTATGGATGCGTCCACTTTGTCTGAACTGATGATACCGTTAGGGTTCACTGCAGTGGATGTGAACAGCTCGAGATTCATCTCGCCTGCGTAGAAGTCCTTGACAGCATTGAAGAGTTTCTCCTCAACGGCTGCGTCAGCCTCTGAGGACTTGTCCCCTATCATGTACTGGGTGGTTATCTTCATCTGGCTCTCTCCACCGAACTGCTTTGCCTCGACACCTCCGTTGAACTCCTTGACGAGAGAAGCCCTGACATCCTCGACGGATACCGGCTGGTCGAACCTTACGACGAACGTACGTCCGCCGGCGAAGTCAACACCGTATGTGAAGCCCTTGGTGAACATCGACACGATGCAGATTATGATGACCACGGATGATATCACGTAAGTGTATTTTCTCTTGCTGAGGAAGTTTATCGTGGTGTTCTGCAGGAAGTTCCTTGTGAACTTGTTGTCGAATGTAATGTTCTTGCCTTTCGCAAGCCTGTCGTCGATTATTATCCTCGAGATGAATATCGACGTGAACACGGATGTGATGATACCGATGATGAGGGTGGTCGCGAAGCCCTGTACCGGACCGGAACCGAATATGAACAGCACGATACCGGTGAGGATTGTGGTTATCTGTCCGTCTATGATGGCCGAATATGCGTTGGAATATCCGTCGGACACTGCCTTGCTCAGGCCTTTGCCGGAACGTATCTCCTCCTTGATTCGCTCATAGATAATCACATTGGCATCCACCGCCATACCGAGGGTGAGGACGAGACCTGCGATACCAGGCAATGTGAGCACAGCCGAGAACGACACCAGTGTCCCGAAGAGAAGGAGCACGTTGCTGAGCAATGCGGCATCGGCGATGAGACCTGCACCATGGTAGAAGAGTACCATGTATCCGAGCACGAGCAGGAACGCTATCACGAACGATATGAAACCTGCGTTGATGGACTCGGCTCCGAGTGACGGACCTACAACCTGTTCCTGGACGATTTTGGCAGGAGCAGGAAGGGTACCTGACTTCAGTACGTTCACGAGGTCTTCAGCCTCCTCGAGAGTGAAGTTTCCGCTTATCTGCGAATTTCCTCCTGTGATTTCAGTGTTTACGACAGGATGCGAGTACACCATGTTGTCGAGCACGATGGCTATCTGCCTGTTGATGTTGTCCCTTGTGAGCCTTGCCCATACCTTGGCAGCCTCAGCGCTCATCGACATGGACACCTCGGGACTTGCACCGTTGTACTGCACCCTTGCGTCGGTTATGAACTTCTGATCCCTTTCCCCGCGGAGGGCAGCCTCGCCGTTGAGAGAAGACTTGATGGCCACGAGTTCATACTGGTTGCCGTCCAAAGGTTTCACCGACCACATCGGAATCAGGTCTTCAGGGAACAGCGCCTTGACTTCCGGCATGTTGAGTATCCTGTTGACCTTGGCGGTGTCGCTGAAATGTGCATATCCCATTGTGGCACCTCTCATCACGCTTCCTGTCTGGTCAACAGGCGGCATCAGTATGGAAAAGAGAGGGTTCTCCTTCCTGTAGTTCTCGAGGTCGGCCGCATCTGCGGACTGTGCCTGGAGCTCCTCTGCAAGGATGTCGCTTGTGTCTGCAACTGCCGGAGCCTCTGCCGGTTCAGTCTCGGCTGCACCTTCCTGGTTTGCGTTCAGCTCAGCCACCAGGCTGTTGGCCTCGGTCATGTACTGGAAAATCTCGGAAGTCTCGTAGGTGGTCCAGAACTCGAGGGATGCTGTTCCCTGGAGGAGTTTCCTCACACGCTCCGGGTCCTTCACGCCCGGAAGTTCCACGAGGATTCGGCCGGTGTTCCCGACCTTCTGGATGTTCGGCTGGGTCACACCGAAACGGTCGACCCTGTTGCGGAGCACCTCGAACGAGTTGGCGATTGCGCTTTCAGCTTCCTGGCGGATGAGGGCGATAATCTCGTCGTCGGTGGACTCGAGCTTCTTGTTTTCGGTCTTGTTCTTCCTGTCAAGTCCGATGAAGATGTTGGAAAGTCTCTGTCCTCCGGATGTCTCCTTCCAGGCTTCTGCGAACAAGGTGATGAAATCCGTACCCGAAGTCTTGCTGCGCTCGAGGGCGAGGTTCAGCGCGTTCTGGTACTCGGGAGACATGTTGTTCTCGGCAAGAGCCTGCACCACGTCTTCGAGCTGTACCTGAAGCATCACGTTCATACCTCCCTTGAGGTCCAGTCCGAGGTTGATTTCCTTTTCTCTTACGTCATCGAAAGTGTAACCGAAGTAAACTTTCTGAGAAGAAATGGAGTCCAGATACCATTTGTTCCTGTCTTCTCTGAGGGAATCGAGGACATAAGCCTTGTCCACGTCCGGAATGTTTTCGTAGGCGGCACTCGCCTTGAAGGCTTCGACTGCCTTGTCCGCATATTTGACACCCTTGTTCTCATAGACTTTCGTCACCACTGTGAACATGAGCTGCCAGATACATGCGAGGGCAAGCAGTATCGCTACGAATCTGATAGCACCTTTACTTTGCATAGTCTTATAGGAAAATTTAAATTAATATTTTCATTCAGGGCCATACAGGCACAAAATAGGGCACAAATTTACTATTTTTTTCTTATAAATAAAGTATTTCTTATTTTTGTGTCCCTGAAAGGGAGATGTATAGAAGATGACGGTATATTTCAAGATGGCGTATGGTGCTGTCTCTGCCCTGCTTATGGCACTTTCCTGCGTGGATTTGTCTGCGGCGGCGGATGTCGACAGCCTTTTGTTCCGTGCCGATTCCCTGAGAAAGGCATATCAGTTCAGCAAGTCGATAGACCTGTATGACAAAGCTCTTGCCCTGGAGACCGACTCCGTGGCGAGAATCGGGATAGAGGATGCCAAGATGCTGTCCGAAAACGGCCTCGGCATGACGGATTTCGTGCTCCAGCCCACGGTGGTGGCAAGGCACAGGTTCTCCCTCGAGGATTTCTATCTCTACTATCCGCTCGAGGATGCGGGCTGGAGAAGCCTTCCCAACGTTCTCGACAGCATTGGAGGCCATCCGTTCTACAAGGCTGTCTATGTCCCGGGGGAGGTGTCGTCCCTCTACTATTCTTCCCATGACCAGGACGGGGCTGTGAACATATACCGTACGGACAGGAAGGACACCACCTGGTGCGTGCCTTATCTCCTCAACGAATATCTGGTGTCTTCAGGAGACGAGATATACCCGATGCTCTCCCCGGACGGCAAGCGTCTGTATTTCGCATCTTCCGGTCTCTACGGGATGGGAGGATTCGACCTGTATGTCTCGACATGGAACGAGGATCAGCAGGAATGGGGCCCTCCTGCAAATATGGGGATGCCGTATTCATCGCCGTACAACGATTTCCTTTTCATCGACACCGCCGACGGGAAGTATTCAGTCTTCGCCTCGGACAGGGATTGCGCCGGTACGGACAGCGTGGATGTCTATGTGGTGGAGCATGAGTCGATGCCGGTCAGGAAGAGCATGGATAATGTGTGGCAGCTCCGCAGCACGATGTCTCTGACACCTGTGGATGACATGACGAAGTTCGACAGCAGCACCGTGGTGTCGCAGGAGATAGCTCCGCAGAACGATGAGACGCGACGGTACACTGACAAGGTGTCGGAGGTCATGGCCCTTAGGGATTCCATACAGGCCTGCAACGCGCGGATATCCGAAAGGAGAGACCTTCTTGCCGCAAGTTCCGATGACAGTGAGAGGGCTGCGCTGACGGATGAGATTATGGCTGCGGAAGCACTGATACCGCAGCTTCAGGACTCGCTCGGCCGCGCCTCGGAGATACTCCAGCAGATTGAGATGGATTTCCTGTTCAAGGGCATTGTACTCGACCCCGACAAGCTGATGGTGGAGGCGGACAGGGAAGTGGAGGGTGTGTCTTCCAACTACGTGTTTGCCCGCATGTCACCGGGGGCTCCGCTCGACATGGTGCTGGAGAAGCCCCAGGTCAAGTTCGACTACACATTCATGATTCTGCCGGAAGGGCGTTTTGCCGAAGACAACGACATTCCTGACGGGGTGGTCTATCAGATTCAGATATTCAGTCTTTCATCAAAGGCTTCCGTGGCTTCCATCAAGGGTCTGAGTCCTGTTTTCGAGGAGGCATCCGCATCAGGACGCTACATATACAGGGTCGGGGTGTTCCGGAAATACAATGATGTCCTTGCCAATCTGAACAGGGTGAAGAAACTCGGGTTTAGGACGGCTTTCATAACTGCGTTCTACGACGGGGAGCCGGTCACCGTGAACAAGGCGAGAGCTCTCGAGAAGGAAGCCGCCGTGGTTTCCCTGTATCAGATTAACGTGTTCCCGGAGGGGGATAATCTTCCGGATCTTGCACTGAAGGCCATACGCCAGCTTTGCGGGAATGTGGATGTGGCAAAGGCCGACAGGGACGGGAAGACGGTGTATCTTGTCGGGCCTGTGGATGACAAGGCTCTGGTTGACAAGGTTGTAGTGGCAATCAAGGCCACAGGCGTGGATGAAGTCTTCCCGGTGGTCATAGGTACGCGAAAAGAATGAGTCTGAGATGGTTTTCGTTACACTTCTGACAGCCGCAGGCGTATTGCTTCTGCTTGCCGAGATTTTCCTTGTCTCCGGCTGGAGTGTCGCGGGCATATTCGGGGTGATTTCCCTTGTGTTGTCCTGCTTCTGCGCCTTTTCCGAATTCGGCACCGCTTCCGCCACCATCGTATCTGTCGTGAATGTGGTTCTGCTCGTCCTGCTGACAGTGGCTGCAGTTATGGTTAAAATACGCAGGAAACTGTCTTCCGGCGCACCCGGCCGCGGCTCCAAGAACTTTTTTGATGAGACGGCCCTGCAGGTGGGAGATTTTGGAAAGGCTGTCACGGCCCTGTCTCCGGGAGGGAGGGTGTCTGTGAGGAACGTGGAGTATGAGATGATTTCGCTCGAAGGCGACATCCAGTCCGGAACCGAAGTGCAGGTTGTCCTCATGGAGGATGGCAAGGTATATGTCAAGCCGGTTTCGGATGAATTCTGAGCATGTCATTCCCTCAGTCCCTTGCGAAAGGACATCGGCATGATAAAAATATTGCAAAACAATAATTTTGTTGTATATTTGCAGACCTATTTGGCAACACTGCAGCCACTGTGGTTAAAGGTGAGATGGGTGAGTGGCTTAAACCAGCAGTTTGCTAAACTGCCGTACGGGATTACCGTACCGGGGGTTCGAA
>CALVDM010000030.1 GCA_944326335.1 uncultured Bacteroidales bacterium | reverse complement strand
ATCTTCAGTGCTGCCCTATCTCAGCATTATCTCTTCGATGTGTTGTTGAATGCTAAAATTTGATGCGGTTGCCCTGGTTGGAGGCAGAGTCGGACGGAAGAAACCGTATGGACGGCACTATCCCTGATGAATCCAGACTGTGAGTCCGGCCATGACAATGGAGACCATGCTCATGAGCTTTATCAGGATATTGAGGGACGGGCCGGATGTGTCCTTGAACGGGTCTCCGACAGTGTCTCCGACCACGGTTGCCTTGTGGCAGTCGGAATTCTTGCCTCCGAGATTCCCCTCCTCGACATATTTCTTTGCATTGTCCCATGCGCCTCCGGAATTGGCCATGAAGACAGCGAGCACGAATCCGGACCCGAGGCCTCCGATAAGAAGCCCCATGACTCCGGCTACACCGAGAATCAGCCCCACCGCCACGGGGACGACTATGGCTATCACCGACGGGAGCAGCATCTCATGCTGCGCTCCTTTTGTGGAAATCTCCACGCAGCGGGCATAATCAGGAGTGGCTTCCCTTGTCAGGATGCCCTTGATTTCACGGAACTGGCGGCGCACCTCGGCCACCATCTTCTGCGCCGCACGGCCAACAGCATTCATTGTGAGGCCGCAGAAAAGGAAGGACATCATGGCCCCTATGAAGACCCCGGCGAGCACGGACGGGTTCATCAGATTCACCTGGAAATATTCCATAAGGTCAGGAATGCCGGCAGAAGCCACCTCAACTGTGCGTCCGGCCACATCTATCAATGTCTGACCGGTATGTACAAGACCTATCTTTATCTCCTCCATGTATGATGCGAGCAAGGCAAGGGCGGTAAGTGCGGCAGAGCCGATGGCGAATCCCTTTCCGGTAGCCGCGGTCGTGTTCCCGAGGGCGTCGAGTATGTCCGTGCGCCGTCTCACCTCGGGGTCGAGCCCGCTCATCTGGGCGTTCCCTCCGGCATTGTCCGCTATCGGACCGTATGCGTCCGTGGCAAGCGTGATGCCGAGGGTGGAAAGCATGCCGACTGCGGCGATGCCTATCCCGTAAAGGCCTTTGCCGAGGTTTTCAGCCGACAGGAAGGACGATATTTCGAAATCTATGGCGCAAAGATATGACAGGAGGATGGCTGCCGTCACCGTCACAACCGGGATTGCGGTGGATATCATGCCCAGCCCGACACCCGAGATTATGACAGTAGCCGGCCCTGTCTTGGAACTTTCCGCAAGCTTGCGGGTAGGCTTGTACGAGTGCGAAGTGTAGTATTCTGTGGACTGCCCGATTATCACTCCCGCCACGAGCCCGGTTATCACCGAGAAAGAGATTCCGAGCCAGTTCTCGAAACCGAGGAGGTACATGATTCCGAATGTGGCAGCCGCGATGAGGACCGCGCTGAGGTTCGTGCCGAATCCGAGGGACTTGAGCAGGCGGCTCATGCCAGCCCCTTCCTCTGTCCTGACAGTGAATATGCCTATTATGGACAATATGACTCCGGCCGCTGCTATTATCATGGGGGCGAAGACCGCCTTAAGCTGCATGTCCGCCCCTGCGGCATAGAATGCAGAAGCCCCGAGGGCAGCTGTCGCGAGTATGGAGCCGCAGTACGATTCGTACAGGTCCGCACCCATCCCTGCCACGTCACCGACGTTGTCTCCGACATTGTCCGCGATTGTGGCCGGATTGCGCGGGTCGTCTTCAGGTATCCCCGCCTCGACCTTGCCGACAAGGTCTGCCCCCACGTCCGCAGCCTTGGTGTATATCCCGCCGCCGACCCTCGCGAAAAGGGCCTGGGTGGATGCTCCCATGCCGAAAGTAAGCATGGTGGTGGTTATCATGACCAGTTTCTGGGGACCGTCGGCGTCGACAAAGGTGTCGAGTATGAAATACCAGAGGGAAATGTCGAGAAGTCCGAGACCGACTACGGTGAGCCCCATGACGGCTCCGGAGCGGAACGCTACCTTGAGTCCGGCGTCAAGCGAGCGCATGGCCGCGTTGGCGGTGCGTGCCGAGGCATAGGTGGCGGTCTTCATGCCTATGAACCCTGCAAGCCCGGAGAAAAAGCCTCCAGTAAGGAATGCGAACGGCACCCATGAGTTCTGGACACCGAACCCGTATGCAAGCAAGGCGAAAAACAGCGCGAGTATGACAAACACTATCGTCACGACCTTGTACTGCTGCCTGAGATAGGCCATGGCTCCCTTGCGGACAAACAGGGCAATTTCCTTCATGGTGGCGGAACCTTCGCTTTCCTTCATCATCTGACGGAAGAAATACCATGCGAAACCGAGGGCGACGACTGCCGCCGCCGGCACCAGATAGAACAAGTCAATCATAACTTAATATTTAAAGGTCTTTTATGTTCTTTAAAAATACATTTTTTTGTTACATTTGTCAAGATATTCAAAGAAAAAAAACAACTCACATAATGGTTATGAAACACTTTACTCTACCAAAAGACGGCGGGCTCATCGAGAAGGACCTGCCTGCAGACATTCTCCACAGTTACGAGAAAATTCCTGCAGAAATCTATGAAGACCAGGAAGACGCGAGCAAGGAAATCGCGGAAATCATCATTTCTTCCATAAAATCCCACACAGGAGGCAAGTTCAAGCTCGGGCTCACCACAGGGGCCACTCCGGTAAGCCTGTACAGGGAGCTGTCGGCCCAGTACAAGGAAGGCAAGATATCATTCGCGGATGTGGAAGTCTACAGCATCGACGAATATTATCCTGTAGGCAGGACAGAGGCCCAGAGCAGGAACCACAGGCTCCATGAGGAGTTCCTGAACAATGTCGATGTGAGGAAAGAGAATATCCATATACCTGACGGCGCCATACCTAAGGACAAGGTCTCGGCATACTGCGCCGGATACGACAAGGCTATATCCGGACTCGATCTTCTTGTAATAGGAGTCGGCGAGCAGGGCCAGATAGGATTCAACGAGGCAGGCTCGTCAGAAAAGAGCCGCACAAGGACAGTGCTGCTTTCATACAAGTCGAGGAAGACGCAGTCGAGGAACTTCAACGGAAACATAGCCGACACTCCGAAGACTGCCATAACCGTCGGAATCGCCACTCTCATGAGTGCAAAGCGCATCATCCTCATGGCCTGGGGCGAAGACAAGGCGAATGCCGTGAAGGATATCGTGGAAGGTCCGGTGTCTTCCGCATGCCCGGCTTCATTCCTGCAGAAGCACGAGAACATATCCATGTACACGGACGACAATTCAGCGAGTCTTCTCACGAGGGTCGTGGCTCCATGGCTTGTAGGGCCTTGCGACTGGACCCCTAAATTCATAAGGAAAGCCGTGGTATGGCTCTGCGAGACAGTGCACAAGCCTATCCTGAAGCTCACCCACCAGGATTATATCCAGAACTCGCTCGGAGAACTTCTCGAGCAGAAGGGCGCTTACGACAAGATAAACATCGATGTGTTCAACGACCTGCAGCACACCATAACAGGGTGGCCGGGAGGAAAGCCGAACGCAGATGACTCGACACGTCCTGTGTCCTCGTCGCCGTTCCCGAAGAGGGTGGTCATCTTCTCGCCTCATCCGGACGACGACGTGATTTCGATGGGCGGTACGTTCATCAGGCTCGTGGAGCAGGGACACGATGTGCATGTCGCCTACGAGACATCGGGGAACGTGGCTGTCCATGACGATGTGGTGCTCCAGCACATGGACACGGCACACGAGCTCGGCTTCGCCGACAAATTCGACGAGGTGAAGGCCATAATCGCGACGAAGAAGCCGGGAGAGCCTGAGCCGAGGCCTCTGCTTGACATAAAGGCAGCTATCCGCCGCGCTGAAGCAAGGTCCGCAGTGAGGTCTTTCGGACTGAACGAGAACACCAACGCCCACTTCCTGAACCTTCCGTTCTACGAGACAGGCGGGATAAAGAAAGGCCAGAGGAGCCAGAAGGACATAGACATAATAATAAATCTGCTCGAGACGGTGAAGCCTCACCAGATCTATCTTGCGGGAGACCTCGCCGACCCTCACGGAACCCACAGGGTATGCACCGAGGCGGTGCTCGAGGCTCTGGAACAGCTCAAGGACAAGCCTTGGCTGAAAGAGTGCCACGTATGGCTCTACAGAGGGGCCTGGATGGAGTGGGAACTCGGCAAGGTGGACATGGCCGTGCCTCTCAGCCCGGATGAACTCATAAAGAAGCGTCACGCGATATACAGGCATGTGTCGCAGAAGGACATCGTGCCGTTCCCTGGAGACGATTCGAGGGAATTCTGGCAGAGGGCGGAAGACAGGACACAGAACACGGCCCGGCTTTACGACGAACTGGGCATGGCCGAATATCAGGCGATAGAGGTATTCGTCAAATTGTTTTAGACATAATAATAAGGAAAAATGAGAGTTATAATCAACGAAAATGACGCCAAAGGCTCTGTATGGGCCGCGCACTACATAGTGTCGAGGATAAAGGAAAAGGCGGCGAAGACAGACAAGCCGTTCGTGCTCGGACTTCCGACAGGCTCGACCCCGATTGCCACTTACAAGGAACTCATCCGCATGAACAAGGCCGGAGAGGTCTCGTTCAGGAACGTGATAACCTTCAACATGGATGAATACGTGGGTCTTCCGGAGTCGCATCCGGAGAGCTACCACTCGTTCATGGCAAAGAATTTCTTCGACCACATCGACATTCCGAAGGAAAACATAAACATCCTGAACGGCAACGCTCCTGACCTCGAAGCTGAATGCGCTTCCTACGAGGCGAGGATAGAGGCGGCCGGAGGAATAGACCTTTTCATGGGAGGTGTCGGAGAAGACGGGCATCTGGCATTCAACGAGCCGTTCTCGTCTTTGGTGTCACGTACCCGCGTGAAGACACTCACCTACGACACGATTCTCGTGAACTCGAGGTTTTTCGACAACGACATCACCAAGGTTCCGAAACTCGCCCTGACAGTAGGTGTCGGGACGGTGATGTCCGCCAGGGAGGTGCTTGTGCTCGCATTCGGACACAAGAAGGCACGTGCGCTCCAGCAGGCAGTGGAGGGGGCATACTCACAGGCATGCACACTCTCCGCGCTGCAGGCCCACAGGCATGGAATCATAGTATGCGACGAACTCGCTGCCGGGGAGCTGAAGGTGAACACCTACCGGTACTTCAAGGATATCGAGAAGGATAATCTTTAATCTGCAGGCCTGTTCCGCTTCCAGTTAAGGAGCGGCAACAGGAAAGAAATGACAGCGGAACATATCCAGAAAATCGAGACGTATGTGAAATCATACCGGATGATGTCTCCGGTTGCGGCATCCCGCACAGCCTGTCCGTCGATAAGCCATCCGCTGATGATGTTCATCAGTCCCGCAGCGATATAAGAAGCAAGACCTACGATGCCGAGAGCGGCCCCTGTGGCCTTTCTCGGCACAAGGTCAACTGCCATAAGACCCCCGATAAAACAGATGAGCACCCCGATGGAAATGCCGAACAGCACCATCGCGGCAATGTTCACGCCCCAACTGTCCCCTCCGTAAAGGAAAAGTGCGAGGGCGCAGGCTTCCATTATTCCGGCAGCAAGAGCAGGCAATTTTCTGTCTCCTTTGAAAACAGAATCGGAAATCCATCCAGCGGAGACCGTACCTATGATGCCGGCTATCGTATTCACCGCTATGATTGACGATGCCTCAAGAAGTTCGAATCCTTTTGTTTTCTGAAGGAAGAACATTCCCCACTCATTCACGGCATAGCGGCTCATATACATGAAAGCGCTGGAAAGGGCAAGCACCCACACGCCGGGATTGCGTATGACAGATCTCTGGATACGCTTCGTTTCAAGCGCAGCACCTTCCTTGCCGGAACTTTTTTCCTGCGATTCCGCATCGAACTGTTCCTGCGTCTTTTCCCCCGCAAGAATCTCCACAGGAGGCAAGCCTTTGCTTTCCGGAGTATCGTGAAGCCACAGGGCAATGAGTGTCACGCCGATAGCACCTGCAAGCGACGCTCCGAAAAACCCGAACTGCCATCCTGCAGCCGAGACAATCAGGCTTACAAAAATGAAAGCCAGGCCCTCTCCGAAATTGTGGGATGCGCTGAAAAATCCATAGTATGTCCCCCTTATCCTGAGCGGAAACCATCGGGACAACGAAATTATGGCAGGCGGCGACCCCATTGACTGCGACCAGCCGTTCAAGCCCCACATTATCGCGAACATAACGAACAACATAGCCCCGGTAATCCCGGCCAGACCCTCCCAAAGGCCGAGCAGACCCATCACACCGTTCGCAAACGCCGAAATTACAAGTCCTGTGGCCATGAATTTCTTTATGTTGCAGTAGTCGGCCAGAAATCCGTTGACGAACTTCCCCACCGCATACGTCCAGTAAAGGCATGCGCCTATCATTCCCAACTGGGCGGCATCGAGTGCGCCGGAGTCGATGATGGGCTGCTTCATCACATTGAGCGATGTACGGCACACATAATAAAGGCTGTAGCCGACAGTCGCCGCCACGAACGCCTGTAACCTCAACCTTTTGTACCGCCCGGGCACTTCGCCGGAAGAAAGTTTCCCCGGCGAAGGCGCACTGACACGGTAAAAATCCTTTATCTTGGCTGCAAATCCCATGATTTCAAAATCAGAACAAGCCGTTTAAAAGTTCCGCCAGCCTAAGTCCGGCCTTGAGTATCTGACTTTCAATAAGAGGTACGGCGATATTGAGGTCATCCTGCGTCACCTGTTCGCCGGGACGGGTAATTTCAAATTGTACGGCGCATGTCCCGACACAATCGCGGAACCAGTCCCGGGGACTTCCTTCCGCAATGGCTCTGGAAGTCCTGGCATCAAGCCTGTCAAGTTCGCCGGCCCACTCGGTCGCCGAAAAGTAACGGGTAGCCTTGATAATGCCATCATCCCAGGCCGTATGCACAGGCATAGTTTCAGACCCTATCCGCACCTTGTATTTCTGGTCATGGACAGCGTATTTCACATGGGCCGGACAATGCATGTCTCCAACCAGATGAATCACATACTTTATGTTCACTGCTACTGCGGAATCCGAAAGTTCCTTATAGTTTTCAAGATTGCCTATCGCCTGCTCAAGGCCATAAATTGCATCTCCCGACTTTTCGTCGTGCACATAATTCCCGTCCGCATCGGCATAGTTAACATGCCATCCGGTAGTGAATCCGTATTCAGGAGTATGCCGGTAGTCGTCCATCCATTTGGCGTAATAGACAATGGATTTTCCGCCGAGATATTTTTCTATTTTCTTTTTCACTGACGGTTTCAAGTTGTTCTCGGCTATTTTGGCAACCGTTTCATGGCCTTCCCGACCCCATCCCGAGGCAGTGAACGAGATGAGGAGGCAGCCAAGTATCGCAAAGATCGTTTTCTTCATATTATCCGATTTTTAATTTTGGGGCAGACAAACGTCAGTCATGCCGTCCGACAGAGCGAAGATAGTCCAGTAGCATCGCAGGGCGGTCGGTCTGAATCATCGAGACGCCCATTTCAAGATACTTGCCGTAGACCTCAGCAGGATCTGAGGACTCAAACGCAGCATCGTCATCATTTCCAGGGCCTCCGCACAGCGAAGACCACAGGGTGTTTACCCAGACTTTCGAGCCGGTCTTGCGGATTGTCGCAACGCAGTCGTCAAGTTCTTTCCCGGCATGGTTCCAGCAGACCTCGTATGCAAGAGGCACGACATGCTTTTCCTGATATTCGGAAAACAGGGCCTGGCCGGAAGGCTTGTTTATGTCAATTATCGGCATGTACAGAAGATTGCTTTTATGCCTTGACATGTCCGCATCAATCTTGTCAATATTGCTTTTGCCCTTCATCAGCACCTGCCCGGTCACCCCAAGTTCCTCCGTGAGAGCGATAATCCGGTCATAGTATTCGTATGCCTTGTCGACATTCACGAGAATCCTGTCCTTGCAGCAAAGAAGCGCATCTCTCAATGTCGGCATTTTCAGGGAATCAGTCGTGACATTATGTGCTCTCCTGAGATTGAATGTCATGAGCGAATCATAAGTGATGTCACAGACTTTCCCCTTTCCGTTGGTGGTGCGGTTTATGGTCTTGTCATGGCAAAGCACAAGCACGCTGTCCTTTGTCATAGCGACGTCAATCTCCACCATGTCCGCTCCCATGCGGATGACCGATTCTATGGCCGGGATAGAGTTTTCGGGATAATTCCTCCAGTCTCCGCGATGGGAAACGACAGCCACATAGTCCGAAGCCGGATCGCGGAGCTCCGCCAATATTTTATCCGTACGGACGGTGTTTTCCATATTGTCCTGCGCGCAGGACAACAGCATTGCCATCAATGGCAGTAAAAAAATCAATGACTTTTTCATATCGGTAGTAATTTGTTCATTTATTGTCAATCTCGAGCGCCTTTCTTTGTCATCTCGAGCGCAGTCGAGAGATCTGCCGATATTACAATTCGATCTATGAGCAGATGTCTCGACTGCGCCCGACACGACAACAAGGCAGATGTTTCGACTACGCCCGACATGACAAATATACCTACATATCCGACATGTCGGTCACTTCGTACGGTTTTTCTATCGCATATCGCGCGGCCTTGATGGCGATCGGAGCATTATCGTCTGTCACCGGGGTCGTGTAATTGCCTGTCGATGTTCCTGAAAGAGTCGTACGATATGAATTGTTGTCCATCGTGACACCGTAGAGAGGGGTTATCAGAGTTTCGAAAACAGTACATGCCGCACCATAGCGGGAGATGCCGTTGTCCATGTGATAGCCGTCCCGGGTCAGGTCCATGCCGTTGTCTATGTTTATCGACGAAGAACGGAGATTCTGGAGCATGGCACCCGTGGAAATGATACCGTCGAACGTCACATTGTCCATCACGTTCTTTCCGAACTCGGCGATAACCTCCCACATTCCAGCCTGATCGGTCCAGGTGATATACGGCTTGGATGTCGAGCCTATCTTGTTCATGTCATAATACGCCTGAGACAGAATGTAATAGAACTTAGGCATGGCACCTGTCTGGGACGACATGACCTTGTTCACGAGGCTCTGCATGTTGTTCTGAGCGTCGGCATTCCACAGCCATGCAGCCGAATTGCCGGTATGTTCCTGAATGGTCACTATATCCCAGCTGCGGCTTTCCGCCACGTCCTTGATACTGTAACCGGATGACTCTGTCCAGGAGGAAGCGCCAGGACCGCAGTCATATCTCTTGTAACCTGTCGAAGAACTCCACTCCGCATTGTACTGGGATACCAGATGGCCTCCGTAATACATGTGCGTAAGCTGTATCTTGTCGAGACCGGCCGCTTTCAATATACCAGGCAGATGCTCCACGGCATCCTTGGTAAAGCTGTTTCCTATGAAAAGTATGCTGAGTTCGGCATCTCCGGCACCTGCTCCAGGGTTAGTAGTCCCGACAAGCCAGGTCGTGCCCTGCAGGTCAGTAGCTATTCCGGACTTCACTGTTCCGAGATATTTCTCCTTCTCCGCATCGGTATACGAATCGTAAACCGGCTCTCCGGCATTGTACGTGCCCACTTTGCCTCCGGCTGTGCAATTGATCCAATGAGATTCACTGCCTTCATAAGCCCAGAACAATCCTCTGTTCGCACTGTCCGACAAAATAACACCATAATTCGCGCAGTTCTGGAAAATAGCCGAATTGGTAATGCAGGCTATTCCGCTGACCCATGCCCCCGTGGTAGAAGTCAGATTGCCGTAGTTGACGCATCCGGTCAAAGTCTTCGAGCCAGGATTGCATGTGATGTTGCCGAGCCTTCCGCCGCCCTGAACGGCAAAGGTGTTCAGCTGGTCTCCATGGTTTACGCAGTTAGTCAGTTCGGTGCTTCTGTTGCAGGCTGCCACGATACCGGAAGTTCGTCCCGTAGCGGAAGTCATGTCCCCATAGTTCGAACAGTCTGAAATGGCGTTGACCCCGGTCGCACTTGCAAGTGCATGGGCGAACGATACGACACCCGCTATATGATATGCATTGGCTCCGCTCTGCGTATTTCCGTCGAGATTTTCAGCAGTGATACGCCCGTAGTTGTGGCAGCTGTCGATGATCACACCGTTTTCGGAAGAATAGACCTGTCCGATAAGGCCCATTCCCATAAATGCGTTTCCTGCCTGGCCTTTGAAAGTCATGGTCACGTAGCTCGTAATATCACGCACTGTAGCATCATAGACATATCCTGCTACTACACCGCTCGCTACGGAAGCCGTAGCCGTGACTTCCAATGAGCAGGAAGCGTCGAAATTGATGTTCTGCACTGTCGCTCCCGGAGCAAGTACACCGAAGAATCCGTAATTCTGTCCGGCCTGAGTACCGTCGGAGACCAATTTCAGATTGCTGATGGTCTTTCCGTTGCCGTTGAAATTGCCAGTCCAGGCATATCCGGTAATTTCAGCATCTTTAGGGCCGGCAGGGCAAACGGCATTGCCGATAGGCGTCCAGTCGTTGACAGAAGCCAGGTCAATGTTGGCGTACATGTTCACGCCGCCGTCCTCAGCCTGCCATTTTTCGATGGAGGCTCCCGAATTCACGGCCTGGGCGAACTCCAGAAGGTCGGCTGCCGTGTAGATTCCGTTAGGTCTGTCTTCCGCATAAAATATGATATTCGAGATTTTATCGGCATTGGCATCGGCCTTGGCTCCGATATGGTCCATATAATTGTCCTCAGTCAGAACTTCCATCTGCCAGTCACCGCCGTTATAGCTGCCGACGCTGCCGCCGACTTTCACATTATCCACTCTTCCGATATTGCCGAACTGTCCGGCAATGACGCCTCTATAATTTACATTATCGCAAACTATGTTTCCATAGCTTCCGCCTCCCGTAATGACAGATGTCGTACTGTTCGTCAGGCATACCATTCCGCCTCCGCCGGATGAGGCTCCGGATATCACGAGGTCACCGTAGTTTTCACAGTCTTTGAGAAGACAGTTATTCGCCGTAATACATGTGATCTGACCGGCTCTGGCAGCGCTGCTGTTCGTCTGGTCTCCGTAATTCGTACAAAGCTCCAGTGTCGTGTTCCCCTGCATGGTAGCTACAATACCGCTGGTGCGCGGACATGCAGAAGTCATGTCTGCATAGTTGACGCAGCCGTAGAACTGATTGATGACGGAAGCGGCATTCGAAAAACCGGCTATACCGCCCACCATGACCGAAGTTCCGCCGTTTTTAGCGTTGTTGCCCGGCTCGGCATTGATAGTGCCGTAGTTGGTCAGGTTTCTGAGTGTCGAAAGGGCTTCCGCGCCATATACATAGCCGGCAAAACCGCCCACGGCAGTCCGTTTGTTGTCGGTCAGATTTCCCTTGACATGTATCGGAGCATAGTTGACGCAGTTTTCCATTGTAGATGATATCATGGCTCCGGCAAAAACCCCTGCGCTGGCCACACCGTCGGCGGAGAATGTGAATTCACTCGCATCGCTGTCGGACGCGCCTATGGTGAGATTCTTCACCGTAGCCCCGTCGAGGATACCGAAAAGACCGTAGACAACATTCTCGCCTGTAAGGTCGGATACGAGTTTCAGATTCCTGATGCTGAAATTCTGGCCGTCGAATGTTCCAGAGAAGGCGGCACCCTCGTATGCCGTACCGTTGAACGTACCGTTCCCTATCGGAGTCCAGTCTGCGACAGACTTCATGTCGATATCGTTCATCAGCTTGACATTCATCTTCTCGGCACCGGTCCGGGCATTGACGTTCTGCGCGAACAGAAGCAGGTCTTCGGCCGTACGGATTTCGAGGTTGTCATTTGTAGCCCTTTCGAAGAACACAGGCCGCAGAACGGTGTGCTCGCCGAAATCATTGACGAAAATGATGATGTATCCGGAATCCTCCATGGAAGTCAGTGTCACGGTCTTTTTGTCGCGGTCTATTTCAGCTTCGGCACCGGAAACTTCGGCTATAGCCACCATTGCGCCGTCTGCGTTGGTCCCGGTGACTTCATACGAAATCGGCAGAGACTCCGCTGAAAAGGAAACAGTGGTGTTGATGGCGGTAGAAAGGGTCAGATTCAGAGCGTTCTGCACAGGCAATGTGATGACCGAGCCATCGCCCTGGGTGATCTGGAGGTCGCCGGAGGCTGTGATTTCCACAGCCTTGAACACGCAGCTTTCTCCGTCATTGGCCTGAATCGGATTTCCCGACCCGTCATTCACCCTCTGGCCGTTCACTGTCCAGTAACCCTCCGAATCCACGGAAACTGTCGGAGTGTAGCCGCTCACCGGCACCTTGTTGTCTCCGTCCATAAGGTAGTCTGTCTGCCCGTCTACGGTCACAGTCCAGTAGTAGAGGTTGTTCGTCTCATCGAGCTGTACGCCGAGGACGGGAGCATTGACCATCTGATCCATGGTAGCAATGACAACGGTCTTGGTCTCGTCATTGCTGTCGAGATATGTTATCACATACTTGCCCTCGGAATTCTGCTCTACCGAGGTGATGACATTGCCTGATGTGATATGACTCAATGAAGTCAGCTGGCCGTTCATGGCATCTATCCTGCCCTGGAGTTTCTCTATGCGGTCCTTGATCCCGTCTATCTGGCCCTGGAGTTCCGATTCCACGTCGGCACAGGACAGGGCAAGGAGAAGCATTGTCGCCAGCATTGCAGCATATTTGAAAATTCTGTTCATAAACAAGTCGGTTTAGTTGTTGAGTGAAGGGTCGTAACGGTCTGCGCTCATATAGCAGACGGCATTGTCATTAGATGCTTCAGGAGCAGCAGAAGGGTTGTCCTTATAGGTATCCCAGTCACCCACGCGTCCGCCTTTTGCACAGTTGGTGATGAGGGACTTGTTGCCGTTGAAGCCGCAGGCCCAGCCCGGTCCGTGCTGAGGCTCGCCTTTGTCATTCGCAGTTATATTCGACAAGATGACACCTTTGTTGACACATCCGGTGATGGTAGCCTGGTTGTGTCCTACGAATCCTCCCGTACGGCATCCTATATGCGAGAACACATTTCCGTTGTTCGTACAGTATTCTATGCGTATGCCCTTGTTGTTTGTCACTGTACCTCCGACAAGTCCTCCCATACGTTTTCTGTCATACTGGCTCTTGTCACCCGCAAACTGTCCTACCTCGTCATCCTGGATGAGACCGTAGTTCGTACAGTTCGAAACCACGGTGACAGCCACTTCCGAAGTGCTTCCGCCAAGAGTTCCGACGAGACCGCCGCCACGTCCGGCCGGGGCGCTTATTTCACCGTAGTTGTCGCAATAGTCTATCTTGAGTTCGACATCGTTCACACCTACCGTAAACGCCACGATTCCCGCCACCTGCATTCCGGTACCGCCGTTGGCAGTATTGGTAATCGTGCCTGTCTTGACATTGCCGTAGTTCTTCACGGCATCGTCGCCTCTGCCTCCCATCGTCATCGGAGCCTTGACCGTACCTGCGATACCTCCGAGCATCATCAGAGCATTGCAGTCTCCAGGCACGGCGGCATTCTTGTCAGCCAGAATGACGCTTACATTGTTTGTCACTCCGGTAATTGTAGAAGATTCGGCATATCCCGCAAGGGCTCCCACGGATACGATATCCATTGTCGCACCCACGACAGTGATCTGATCCCCTTCCTTTCCGAGAGTGAGATTCTTCACAGTAGCTCCCTGCAGGGCTCCGAAGAAACCGAACAGATGCGACTTGGTGACATCATACGTCCAGTTGATGCCGGTGATGGCAAAGCCCTGGCCGTTGAAAACTCCGGTAAACGGATTTGTCAGAGTATATGCAGGGTTTCCGGAAGCGGTACCCGTACCTATCGGAGTCCATTCGGTCATCGCCGAGATGTCTATATCGTTGAGCAGCACCACTTCTCCAGCCTCATTTTCCCAGCGGGAAGTGCTTGAGCCCGTATTCACGGCCTGGACGAAGGCATTCAGGTCGGCTCCCGTGGAAATACCTGGCACGTCCGGCCCCTCCGGTACCACAGGAGACTGGCGGACCTTCACCTCGACTGTCACGTCATAAAGTTCGTTGCGGAACGTTATCGTGCCGACACGATCCACTCCGAGGTCGCTTTCATAGTAGTCGGCCACGAATGAATGAACGGTAGTCACCATTGCGGCTTTGGTAGACGGAGCCTCCCTGAGCCAGTCGGAGCAGTCTTCGGATATGCTCATCGTATAGTCGATATTGTGCGATACTTCCAGGTCGAACTCGGTCAGCTCCCCATCGAGCTGGATTTCAGTACCTGTGCCATACCGGTCATCCCAGACAGGCTTCTGGATTTCCGCTGTGCCTGCAGTGAAGTACAGTGGTTTGAGCACGACATTCTCCCCTGCCGAAACCATTACCACGACATTTCCCTCTTCGACATCCCCGGCAAGGGTGGCAGTGATGGTTTTCGAGTATTTGTCGATTTCCACTGTCACATTATAGGCTGTAAACCAGTCCACTACAGCTTCGTCCGCCTGAGTTCCCGTGACCGTATAGGCGATTTTCGCAGGAACGGCAGGATCCGGCACAGCAATGATGGACGGAGTATCGAACGAAATATTCAGAGCCTCGAACATTCTCACGCTGAAAGACGAGCCTCCAGCCAGGGAAAATACCACCAGTCCGGTCTCCTCGTCATATTCCACACCGGAAAACAGGATATTGGAGACATCGTTTGCCAGGACGGGATTGCCGTCGGCACCCGAAACCTTTTCGCCATTGACGGTCCAGTAACCGTCAGCATCTATACTTATTTCCGGCTCCTCGCCTCCTACGGGCATCATTTCGCCTCCCTGGAGAATCCAGTTCCAGGTCTCTCCGTTGTCGGCGGTCTGCTGCCAGTAGAGCTTTCCGTCTTCATATTCGCCGGTACCGATCAGCGGAGACGTGATGACATCGCTGTCGACTGCCAAAGTAACAGTCTTGACATCGCCTCCGTCTTCCATGTAGCTGACGACATAGTTCCCTGCCTCGTCAGTACCGATATAGGAAATGAACGAACTGTTTATCAATGCCGTCAGGGATGACATCTGCCCCTCCATAGACAGCATCTGCTGTTCATAGCCGGAAAGTTCCGCGTCCACCTTGCCGATTTCCTCCCTTAGCAGGGAATCATCGTACGAGCAGGAGCCCATGACGGCAAGTCCGGCAACAAATGTGAATATATGCGATATTTTTTTCATCGTAGTTCTGTTTATATGTTATTTCGTCCGGATATAAATGTAGTTCATGCAGCTCCTCTCACCCTTGCTATCGGAAGGAGTGTTTACAAGTTTCCCTGCTCCGTCGGCATATACCCACATCGCAGACGAGCCGCCTCCGTCGAAACGGGTCATATTGTATGCTCCGAACATTTCAGCTATCCTGTATGCCTCGTACGCCTTGACACCCATCGATGTCCATACTCCCCCGGCAACATCTATCTGTCGTCCGTCTACCTCGAAAAGCCATACTTTCGTGCCTGCCTGATCGATTCCGACAAAGGTCATCGGGTCATACTTGGTATTGTTCGTATTAGTCTCAGAAAGACTGCCCGTATCGTCCCGGCCGTTTACCATGAACTGGTACATGGTGGAATTCTGGGTGTAAACCGGTTTTGTCTCTCCTCCGACAGTCACATTCGCCTTGATTTTCACTGCATCTCCTACCTTTACGGCAGCTGCGACTTCACCGGCAGGCGTACCAGTCATCTGAATCGCAAACTCATCATCCGCAGTCAGGTACGGAGCCTTGTCCAGAGGTGTCGTACGTCCGTCATAAACGGCGGAAACCGTAGCCTCGGCATAGCCTCCGTTCACGGTCATGGCTTCGCGCGTATATTTCGCCACCACATAGAATGCACTGGTGCTCAAAGGATTCGTGATTTCCGGATGATCGGCGTGAGGGACTTCCCTGTACCTCGAAGTATAGACGTTCGCGGTATAAAGGCCAGGGTGTCCGTGCCGGACAATGGTATCGTTGATGGAAAAATACTCGTATTCCTTTCCGCCAATTTCCAATGTGCCCTTGAACGTTTTCTTCGCGCAGCTTGCGGTACCGTCGGCAAATACGGTAAAGGCCCAGGAATGATTTTCAAGAGCTGTTCTGACTCCCTGATTGTTCACGAATACCGGCTCGCCCTCCTCGATATGAATTCCTCTCGGGAAACCGTCATTGGAATCGAAGAATCCGGTATTTATACCTGCAAGCACGTTCTCGCCTTCGCTGCGTTTGCGCTCGCAGAGCTGTGAGAGGGTCTCGCGGATGACGAATCCGTTGTTGGAATTTTTGTTCGCATTCGGATTCGGCACGATATCGTCAGCCATAGCTGTGGTCAGCTCTATCGCGGAGCTTGTAAGGTCGATTTCGAGGACATTCATCTTGCGGGGAACGTTCGTCCACTGATATGAAGTCCATTTCAGACCGTCCGCAAGCTGTGCGGAAGCTGTCTCGGTCATCTCGTAGTAGAAGTCGGCCTCCCAGTCTATCATGTTGTCTTCCGGGTTGTATCTCTCCAGCGGCAGATATTTTACAGCATTGTAATGCGTGGCATGAGGGGCAGCATCAGGAGTGTCTACCAGGGAGATGTCGCCCACATGCCCGTAACCTGTACAGCCGGTAATCTCGGCAGTCCCGCCGGTGAAACCGCAGGCCCAGCCTGCTCCATTGTCTTTGTGGGCATTCAGGTAGAAGATGTTTCCGTTGTTTACACAGCCTTTTATGATATAGCCCTTGTTGTTGTGTCCTACAAAGCCTCCCGTACGGCAACCTGTATGGGATATTACGGTACCGTTGTTCGTGCAGTTCTCGATGGTGCCGGTGCCGGAAGTTCCTCCGACCAGACCGCCCATACGTTTTTTGCCGTATTCTGTCGTTGCTCCGCCGAACTGTCCGTCACGGTCATCTTCTATGGTACCGTTGTTCTCGCTGTCCTTTATGCTTCCGGCACCCATTGTACCGACAAGTCCGCCTCCGCGCCCGGTAGGAGCTGAAAGGTCACCGTTATTCACGCAGTCTGACATGGCCAGATCCGCCCTTGCATACCCTACGATACCGGCAAGCTGGAAACCGTTTCCGCCCGATTCGGTATTCTGAAGTGAAGCGACATGAATGTCAGCGTCATTGATACATTTTGTGACAGTCAGGCCTGTCGCGTCGCCCACGATGCCGGCCACGCTTATCACGATTTTTGCGCCGTCAGTCGCCTTGAAATCGAATGAGACATGGTTTCTGCAGTTTTCCACCGTAACGTTTCCCAGCGTCTTGGCAGCCACACCTGCTATCGCGGTTTTCGTTGCCGCCGTTCCGGTCACGGTCCAGGTATCGCCCTCTGCACCCACTGTCAGATTCTTCACGGTCGCATTGTTCAACACCCCGAAAATGCCGACATTGAGCTGAGAGGAGACATCGGTGCTCAGTTTTATGTTCTTTATCGAGAATCCCTGCCCGTCGAACACTCCTTCGAACGGTCTGTCGTCCGTACCTGCAGGGATATATGTCTCCACTCCTGACATGTCCACATCCGAGAGCAGTACGACATCTCCTTTTTCGTTCTTGTAGCGGGTCAGAGGTGCGCCCGAGTTGACTGCTGCGGTAAAGGCGAGCAGGTCTTCGGCAGTCATGATCCCATAGTATTCAGGCACTGCGGACAAATCCGTCACATAAACCGGACGGATGATGACATTGCCCTGCGCATCAGCCAGCATCAGGGCGAAACTTCCGGTCTCGAATCCCTCATCGAAAGTCAGGGTCAGGGTTTTGGCATCGGTATCGATGGCGACAGCCAGACTGTTCTGACGCATGGCCTTGATGATGACATTGTCAGCTTCCGGACCTCCGATAACGTATGATACCGTGACTGGAGCTGCCGAACTTTCTATTGAGAGTTCGTTCATGAATTCCGTTTCGGAATAATAAAGGCTGATGTTGAATGCATCGAAAACCGGTACTGTGACCTTCGAACCGTCGGCAAGAGTCAGTACGGCATTGCCGGAGGCATCCTGTTCTATTTTCGAGATTACGGATGCGGTCTTGCCTTCCGCCTTGATCTTGTTGCCGGAGGCATCTTTAAGAGGGTTGCCGTTCAGACACCAGTATCCTTCATTGTCGATGGTGAACAGCGGCGTTCTTCCCGCTACCGGTATCTTTTCGCCGTCGATATCGGTCAGGTCCGTCGTTTTCCCGTCCACCGTCATTGTCCAATAAAGGACACCGTCTTCTTCTTTCGTACCGAGCAGCGGGGCTGTCGTGACGTTTTCCTTTCCGGCTATGACTACGGTCTTTTCTTCGTTGTCAGCCCCTTTGTAGCGAACGGCGTATCCCCCGTCCTGATTTTCTGAGATATGGGTAATGGCGCCGTTTTCGACTATCGCGGAAAGCATTTCTATCTGCGAGGTCATCCCGGTTAGCGAGGCCTTGATTTCATCCAGCTGGTTGTAGGCCTTGTCCACATCGTTCCAGAGTGCCGAGTCATCGAATTTGCCGCAGCCGGACAGAATCATCAGCACAGAAACGCAAAAACAAATCATATTGTAGATTTTCATAATTCAGTCTAATTAAAGTTCGTACTGTCCGTCCAGCCCGGATTCTGAGTCAGAGCGCCGCCAGTGAGCACTCTCTGATCTGCCGGTACAGGCCAGAGATACTCTCTGTCATTCCATGCCCATTCGATGGTAGACCACGCCTCGACATAGCCATGGTCACCCTCGGAAAGCACGAAGTCGGAGCCTATCTTTTTCACTGTCAGACCGTCGGCCGGCTTGCTCTGCTGCACGTCATAGTAGATTTCCAGGTCGTTCTTCCCGTCTCCGTCCATATCGTACAATCCAGGTCCGTCGAAATATATTCCGTAGTAAGGCTTGTCCTTGTTCACCATCTGCTCTCCTTCCTTCCAGCGGAGCATGTCCCACTGACGGAAGCCTTCGTTCACGAGTTCGATGGTGCGTTCCCTGCGGATTTCTAAGATCACGCCTTTGTCAGGACCGTCTTCTACACGCGGATAGCATGATTCGAGGAAAGGGTCTACGGTGACTTCCGTCAATACCAAATCCGGCATGTCTGCCCTTTCGCGAATCTTGTTTATGGAAATATCCAAGGCAGTCTGGTCTATCCGTCCGAGCTCCGCCAATGCTTCGGCGTAGTTCAGATAGACTTCTGCGGCACGTATAAGCGGCCAGTCGCAGGTGCCTTTGGACGCGCCGCTCTGGTCCGCCGATGCCACGAACTTGATAGGTTCGTAACCTGTCAGCGAAGTCATGTCATTAGGAGTCGGAGTTTCCTCGCCTACTGCGACATAGCCAGGGCAAAGCACTGTCTGGGCCATTCTCGGGTCTCTGCCCTTCGTTTCCTCGAGATAAGACATGGTTTCATGACCATCGATGTCGGTAAAACGGCGGCCGTCGGCCATCAGATAGTGGTTCATGAAGCGGCGGGTAAAGCCCTGGGCGTCATTGCGGATGTTGAACTGCACCGAGTTGGACACGTTCAGGGCCTCGAACTGGTAAAGGCGGGCGAAAACGACTTCTTCGGTCTTGGCCCTGTCTGAGTTGAAAAGGTCCCTGTACGGCTGTTCGCCCTGATCATAAAGCACGTAACCGCTCTCGTCGATGAATGTCTTTGCTGCCGTCACGGCCTGCTCCAGGAATCTTTCAGGATCGGAAAGCCCGTGATATTTTCTCCAGGTGCCCTCGAAAAGTGCGGCTCTCGACTTCATGGCGAGCGCCACCCATTTGGTAACGCGGGCGGAATAGGCATCCTTTGTCTCCGGAATCATCTCGATGGCATTGTCGAAATCCTCCATGACCTTGTCCATCACATAGCCCCTGTCATCTCTCGCCTTGTTCAGGAATTCGTCATCCGTGGAGTTGAGGACCTTGTCGTACCACGGCACGTCGCCGAAGCGCATCACTTTCTGGTAGTAGAAATAAGCTCTGAAGAAATAGGCTATTCCTTCATATTTGGTCCTGACAGCTTCATCCTCGCAGTTGGAAGAATGTTCGAGCAGATAGTTGATCCTGCGGAGCATGTCCCAGTCCCATTCGTTGTTGCCGCTCATCGCATCGGAAGCCAGGCGTGTCCCCTGGATTATGCTGCCCATGCTCTTGTCGACCATATCGTCCGCATTGTACCGCGATACGGTGTTCGCATCGTCCAAAAGGCCGACATACAGATAATTGGTCCACTGTTCGAAGTCGGATTCGTTCTTGAAGTAGACTTCCGGGCTGACGGCGTCCTCCGGGTAGAGGGTAAGATCGCAGCCGGCCACCGCCACAAACAGAGTTACAGCCGATATTGTTCTGAATATATTTTTCATTTTTACGTCCTCCCGTATTAAAACTGAATATCGAGTCCTATGGAGAATGTTCTCGGATAAGCATATCCGACACCGGAGTTGGCAGTATTCGTACTGCTCGAGCCTGCAAGCTCGGGATCCATCGTTTTCGAATACTTCTTTACCGGCGACCAATAGCAGAGATTTTCTCCGGAGAAATATATGCGGACCTGCTCTATTTTTATCTTGCGGGTCCATTTCTGCGGAACAGTATAGCCTACCGTCAGATTTTTCAGACGCAGATATGCCAGATTCTGGATATATCTGTCGTTAGGAGTTCCGAGAGAGCCGCTCGCATACGCATTGTATCCTCTTGCCCTCGGGAAATATGCATTGCGGTTTGTCTCCGTCCATACATTGTCGTAAAAATCGTTGTGGATAAACGAGGTCGGAGGGAATGCATACGGTCCCCAGAAGTCGAACGACGCCTGGCCTGCGGCAGGATACCAGTCGCGGTGGCCTACACCCTGGAAGAATGCGGAAATGTCTATCCCCATCCAGTTCACGCCAAGGCGGAAAGAATAGTTGTAACGCGGATTGGTATTGCCTATGATGATCTGGTCGCCATGGTCGTCGAGGGTGCCGGAGCCTTCCGTGATTTTCTTGTCCCCATCCAAGTCGGCAAACCTCACGTCTCCTGCACGAAGCCTGTTTCCGGCAGGTCCCGTACACTGGTATACCCTGTTATTCACGGCGGTATCGTCTATGGTAGCCTGATATTCCGCAGCCTCGCGGTCCGTCTTGAAAAGACCTTCCACATGATATCCCCAGATGTCTCCGAGCTTTTCACCCACGTAGTGGTCTGAAATCAGACCGTCAGGGTTGTGATATTTGGTGATATGGGTCACATAGTCGCCGAGAGTAGCCGAAACATTGTAGGTGAAAGGACGTCCGAGCAGAGGAAAAGAGTCGTTCCATGACAGCGTCAGCTCCCACCCTTTCGAACGGAGGTTAGCACAGTTGGCTTTCGGTGTCTTCGCACCGTACACGTCAGGAAGCGTCAGAGATGTGGTAAGCATGTTTTTGGTATCTCTGATATAGCCGTCTATCGTGAAATTCAAACGGCTGTCGAAAAACGACATGTCGAGACCGAGGTCATACGTAGTGACCGTCTCCCATGTAAGTCCGGATGAAATCGGATCCGATATGCTGGAATATTTGCCGGTCTCTATGTAGTCGAATGTATAATTCGACATTTCCCTGTTCGGGGTGATGGTCTCGATCCATGCATAATTGCTTACCTGCTGATTTCCGAGGCTTCCGGCGGAAAATCTCAGTTTCATGTTGTTTATGACAGACTTCGCAGGGGTGAAGAAATTTTCTTCCGAAATGGTCCATGCGGCGGATGCGGACGGAAAGAATGCCCAGCGGCTGCCAGGCGAGAACCGTGAAGAGCCGTCCGCACGGGCGCTGACTTCGAGGATATACCTGCCTTTCCAGTCATAATTGGCCCTGGCAAAGAATCCCAAAGTCTTGTAGGCCGTAATATCCTGGCTGACGACCGGAATACCGGTAGCCACGACGAAGGAACTCAGATCGTCATTCGTCAGGTCGGTGTTGCTTATGTCCACCTGGGCAGAACGGTAGGTCTCGTATTGGCCTCCGGCAGTCAGTTTGAAGTTGTGTCCGTCCCAGCTGTCGGAATACGTACCGAAAATATTCAGGTTGTGTCCCGCATAGTCGCCGTGGACTTCCTGATACGTATTTGCCACGGAGCCTGAAGTAAAGGTTTCGTACACGCCTTCCTGTCTCGAATACTCGAACGTATTGTTCCTGTATTTGTTCAGGATGTCGCGATAGCGGAAATCGTATGCGACGGTAAGCACTAAGGATTTGATCGGAGTGATGTCTATCTGGTTCGATATCGTGATATATTTCTTCGACTTGGAGTTGTGTCCCGTTCCGGCCGTCATGTGTCCGCCGCGGCCTGCTCCTATCGGGGAGTTCTTCGCCAGCTGGTTTACATACTGGACGATGCTGCCGTCCGGGTTGTAAGGCAGGAATGCAGCGCAGATATTGGACTGGAGCGCGTGGATGGTGCCTTCATAGTTGTAGTATCCTCCGTAAGTGTATATGGAGTTGTCGTACGAAATGTTCGTGGAATATTTGAGCCATTTGAACATCTGTGCCGAGAATTTGGCACGGAAGGCATAGTCTTTATAATTGTCTTTCTGGACATTGAACATACCGTCCTGGGAAAGATAGCGGCCGCTTGCATAATATGAAATTTTATCGGAGCCTCCGGAAACGGAAATATTGTGCTCGTGCTGCGGGCGGACTCTCTTGTAGAAATAGCCGTACCAGTCGAAGTTTCCGTAGTAATAGTATTTCCCGTCATCTCCGATTTCCACCCACGGACGCTCCGGATTTTCAGTGACGTCATTCCTGCGTTCCCAGAGTTTCTGCAGGCCTCCGTTCTCCTCGGTATACTGGAAGATGTTTTTTGTAGCGTCGGAAGAGTTGTTCATGAATTCGTTCACGATAGTGACGTGCTTGTATCCGTTGGAGATGAAATCGGTGGAAGTCGTGTTGGTCTGCCAGCCGAAACGTCCGTTGTAAGTCACTCTCGCATTGTCGCCCCTCTTTCCGGCCTTCGTGGTTATGAGCACGACTCCGGCCGATGCCTTCGCTCCGTAAATTGCACAAGTCGAGGCGTCCTTGAGAACCGTGACAGACTCTATGTCGTTGGGGTTGATCTGGCTGAGGCTGACTTCGACTCCGTCCGCGAGCACCAGGGGCGAACCGCTGTTGAGAGAAAGCGCACCTCGGATATTGATGTTGTAGCTCGACTCCGGAGATCCTGTTCCGAAAGTGATGTTAACGGAAGGATCCGCACCCTGAAGCGCATTGGCCGCCGACACGACAGGTCGTGCGTTCAGTTCCTTACCGCTCACTATGCCAACCGCACCGGAGAGATTGGAACGTTTCTGGGTACCGTAACCTATGACCACGACATCGTCCAGAATATTCTGAGAGTCGTCCAGGATTATGTTGTACGGGGATTTCTCGTTTCCGGTCAGGTTCAGTTCGATATCGCTGAAACCTATATAAGAGACAATCACACGCGCCGGGAACGCAAGTCCTGTCAAGGAATAGTTTCCGTCGATATCCGTGACAAAGCCCTGATTGGTTCCCATGGCAATGATTGACGCTCCAGGGAGAGGCTCTCCGCGGGAATCCGTTATTTTTCCTGTTATTGTCCGGGGCTTGCTGTCATCGCTTGCAGGAGTTTTTGCCGTCGGGACTTTTTTAGTCACGGAAATCCTGCGTCCGTCTATCTTGTAAGAGACTTCCTGCCCGGCGAAAATCCGGTCGAGGACATCTTCGATAGTGGCATTCTTGACGGATATGCTCACTTTCCTGTCGAGATCGATGTCATCTGCATTGAGGATTACCGAATAATTTTCGGATTTGTTCAAGGCGGTAATCGCCTCCTGCACAGTCACATTCTGTACCGAAAAATTGATCGTCTGTGCAGACATCGGCAAAGGGACCATCAGTCCGCAGAACAATGCCATCAAAAGAAACCGCACCAGACGGTCTCTTTTTTTCAGAGGATTGATTTTCATGAACTGGTTTATTTAGTTGTTGGTATTGTCTGCAAAAGCTACCTTCCTGCTATGTAAACGACTCCGTCCTTCCTTGTGATTTCCATCTTCCTGTTCACATTCAGGCTGTTCAGGATCTGGTCAAGGTTCTCATCGTTTGTAAACCATGCAAAATAGCGGCTGTGCGCAAGAGACTCGTCGAGTATGACTATTCTGGTTCCGAACAGCCGTTCAAGGTCTCCTGCGATATCTTCCAATGACAGGTTGAAGAAATGAATTGCCCTATCATCATAGAATCCCTTGTATATCTGAGGATTGAAATCCTTGTAGTCTATTTTGCCGCTCGTGCGGTCGAATTGAAGCATCTCCCCAGGACTCAGCACGACCTGTTTTGTTTTAGTACCGGACTCGACATCCACTTGGACAGAGCCTTCAAAAAGGAGAAGCTCTACACATTCTGCATCATCGAATGCCTTAAAATTGAATTTTGTACCCAGAACCTTCACATCAACGTCTCCGGAATTGACATAGAACGGATGTTTCGGGTCCTTGGAAACCTCGGCAAAGATTTCTCCATCGACGAATATGCGGCGTTCCTTGCCCCTGAATTCCGACGGGTAAGTGATGCGGCTGCCGGAATTAAGACGAATGCGAGTGCCGTCCGAAAGAAGCATTTCCTCGGTCTGCCCGAACGGAACTTTCTTTTCGAGCCATTCCGTCTCTTGCGAAGGTGCGAGGAATCTGTATGCCGTGGCTCCTGCTACCATCAGAAGAAGGCATGCGGCTGCACTGACAAAGAATTTCACCACAGGTCTGACACGGCCGGCCGTGCGGCCTTTCCTGTCGAACCCGAGTTTTCTGCTCATCTCGGCAAAGCCTTTGGACAACAATTCTTCATCTTCTTTCTCCATCTCGGACATTATCTCCAGCAGCATTTCCTGAACCTGCGGCTCTTCCATGTGGTCCGCAAGCCAGTCCTGCACCTGGGATTCCTCCTCGGGTGAAAGAAGACCGTAGAAATATTTTTTCAGAAAATCCATTTCCGGCTTTGTCAAAAATCATCCTTGCACTATAAGAACAAGCCAGGTCCCGTTTTTACGTAAGACCTGGCTCATTTTTTCGATTATTTCCTTGTCATTCCCGACAGCATCGGCAATCACGCATTATCCTTCCGGATGTCAGTCGCCCGTTTTCATGGTGAACTCTATAGGATAATGGTCGGACGGATGGCAGAAATTGCTCAGCCCGCGTGAGTCTCTCGACGCCGTAGCGAAACCGTCAGTGATGGTGCGGACAGAAGTTATGTCCTTGAGCAGCGGTTCGGTAACATATACGTAATCCACTCTGCGCCCGGAGAAAGTGCTCGGCTGATATTCTTCAGGATAGAAATGCCCGACGATATCGATATAAGGGGTCTCCGAGCGCACATAGTCGTGCAACAGAAACGCCTTGTCGTCATCAGGCCTGCCGAGATACGGATTGTCGATACGGGATATGGCATTGAAATCGCCCACCATCATCCACCTGTCTTTTCCTTCCGGATCATATTTCAGGATTGTGTTGCCGCAAATGTATTTCATCTCAGCGGCACGGAAAATGTCTCCACCGTTTTCAGCCGCGCTTTTTTCCTTGTCCTCAGCAAGATATGCATATTTCTGCGGATAAGTGTGAACCGTGACGATATTGATTATTTCTCCGTTGATATCGGCCTGCACATAGCCGGCTCCGTGAACCACGACAGTGTCTTTCCCGTTTCCGTTGATTCTTTCAAGAGTGGTCACAGGATATTTCGATGTCACCACCTGAGGGAAAGTATCGTGTTTGCCTGCGAGACACACGTATTTGTGGCCGTAACGGCGTGCGAGCAGATCCCAGTTATATGGCAGATACTGTTCCTCGCAGCCTTTCATCTTGTCTGCAGTGTCGGTGCGGTATCTCGACTCCGCCTCAGCCCAGATACAGATATCCGGGTCCTCGGCCTTTACAAATTCGACGAAGTTGTCATAGTTGCTGCCCTGGTCGGACCACATCCCGTTCTGGATATTCCAGTAGAGGACTTTCACGGGTTCAGGTTCCCGGCTGCATCCTGCAAGAACGCATAAGGCGGCTGCAGCGCACACGAATGTCAGATTTCTTTTCATATCAGTTGGTCTTGTGTATATCCATTCCCTTACGGAGATCCATGAGCGCGAGTTCGATATGCTTCTCCACAGTCCGCACCGAAAGGTTTAGTTTCACCGCAATCTCAGTATTGCTCATGTGCACAAACCGGCTCATCATGAATATCGCCCTCCGCCTCGACGGCAGCGCATCTATTTTCGTTTTAAGTCTGGCGTTCGTTTCCGAATAGCTGAGCCAGTCGTCCACTGTTCTGAGCGGAGAAAGCGAATCATGCTGCGGTTCCAGCGATATGCCCTTGGAACGGCGGGACCGGAGCACATTCAGCGCCTCGTTTCTCGCCAGAACGAAAAGCCAGTTTTTAAGGGACTGGCCCGGATTAAGAGAATAACGGTTGAACCAAAGCTTCATGAAGCAATTCTGCGCAATATCTTCCGCCTCGGTCTGGTTTTTAAGAAGTCCGGTGATGAAATTGCGCAGCATCGGATAATATTTATGGAATATCCGTTCGAACGCCTTGATGTCTGAATCGCCTACCCCCCCCCTGACAGATTGCAGGTCCGAAATGAGTTGAGTGTCAGAATATTTTTTCTCAGAGTTCATGTTCAGGAAAAATTTCAAGGCGAAATTACTTCAATAAGAACAATCGGACGGCTTCCGACACGTAAAATATTTGTAAAATAAATGTTATCCCGTCCTGACGTAATGGTAACCCTCCGATAAAATGCATATTGTAGCCGGGATTTCTCGTGGCTACATTTGCATAAAAACGGAAATGTTATGATGACACGGGAAGAAATCATAGAGATAGAGCAGTATTGCTCGGACCACAATGTCGGCAAGAAGGCCCGGCTAG
>CALVDM010000029.1 GCA_944326335.1 uncultured Bacteroidales bacterium | reverse complement strand
CTCGTCGCAGAACCTGCGTTCTGCTCCTCAGTGGAAGTTCGATGATTCATCGAACTCACGTTAATTTTAAGGTTATCGTTTTAATGTAACGAGCCCGGGCCTTGCCTGTCTGCGGCTATTCCCACCCGGAAAGTTCCCGGTCGAACTTGTAGTCTGACGAATTCTTCCAGTCCGGGACAAGGCTTATCTGGATGACCTGCGTACGGTCGGCCGGAACGGCACATTCCACCCTTATGAAAGTCACGTCGTCATTTGCGGCATCCCAGCCGGCAGGCGGAGTGCCCGGGACAGTGGTAAAAACCGCATCCGCAGGATAGTCGAGACGCACCATCAGTTTCTTCCCGTCCTTCTTCAGGATGATTTCCCGCTCCGAGAACTCTCCGATTTCGGCTTTAGTCGCCATATTCCATGTTACGGATTCCGACATCCCGCCTGAATTTATCTCATCGCGGATAACGGCATATTCGTCATCGACTATCGCTGCTCCGCGCACCACCTTTTCAGCCTGCCCTGAATAAGAGGCACTTATATCGGAAACTGCGAACATCAGCCCGTCGCGTTCCCCGTATCTGTCTATGGTCGATTTGCCTGAAGAATATTGGAGCTTCCCGTCGAAAGTCAAGGTATTGTGCGACACATTTGTATACCTGAATACCTTCCACCTGTCGGACCCCTGGGAATAGTCCCAGATGTCGAGGCCGGCCTCCTCCAGTGAGAAATAATCCTGCATCCCGAGGTCTTCAGCCCAGCGCACCTCATCGGAGACGAAAACGAACGAGCCGACATCAAGATGGGCATGGCTGCAGCGTCCGGTCCCCGACTTGAAGCCGAGATAGCGGGACCTGGTGCTGTTCCATGAAGTCCTCATAAGTGCGACAGGATTGACTCCGTGCCCCACGAACATCCTGCCGGGAGGTGTCCTTATGTCAGAGACCTTCATCCCCTTGGACCAGATGAGCAGGGCCGGCAGTATCCTGTTGCCGATATGGCTGATACTTTCATCGTCAAGAATCGGCTTCTGCATCCAGAGCAGGGTCGGGTCATCAAGCTGGTCGGCAAACCAGAACAAAGTGGTGTTCAGCCCGACTTTCTTCAAGGCATCGCTGTCGCTGTAATTGAAGATTTTTCCGTCCGGAGCTATCATCTGCTGGGCATACACGGGAGTCTGGCGCAGACCAGGGCTGTCCATCAGGCCGCAGTCGCTACCTGCGAGTTTCGTGAGTGCACTTATGAACAATGCAAGGTAGGATGTACCGTAACTCCAGTACCCGGCACCTTCAGCGTATGTCCCGTCCGGTGCGAATGCTCCTGTGTACAGATGCGATATCGAGCGGTCTATCACCTGCCTGGCAGTGTCCCTGTAGACATCATAAACCGCTATGGCCGCATACAGCATTCCGGCGTGGCACACATGGTTCCAGTTGTTCTTGGAATCTATGAAGAAATTGTATTCGCTGTTATACGACGGCTCTATTCCCTTTTCCAGAAGGGCTCTGGCTATTGTTGCCCTGGACTCGTCCGAAAGCGCGTCGTAAATCCAGTCATATCCGATAGCCACTCCGAGGCACATCTCCCCTACATCGAGGAAATGGCTCGGATTCCAGTCCTCGAAGCCGCATACAGCCAGCAATTCCTTCTCACATCTGCTGGCATATACCCTGTCGCCGGTCATCCGGTAGGAGTACGACAGGAAAAAGATGTTCCTCAGAGCCTTTCTCGAGGTTTCCAGGAGCCTGCGTCCCACAAGCACCCGCTCAATCGGAGGCTCGCTCAGAAGCCGTTCACTGCCTCTGATGATAGTGTTGTGGATATTTATCCAACACCTTTCCGAGTTGATGAATTTTTTGAAAGCCTTTTCCTCATCCTCGAAAAGAAGGATTCTCGGATGGGCGGTTTCGAATCCTGAGTCCGGTACGGGCGGAACCTCTTTCCCAGGTTCTTTTTCCGTCGCGGACACGGCAGCTGCATCACAGTTTATGAAAAGGAGCTGCGTGATGACAAGTGTCAAGACAAAATGAAATCTGTTCATCGGTTATCGTCATAGTGTTTGTTCCTATTGCGAATTTACCTGATAACAGATTTCATGTAGGGACTTAAAAATACAAAATAAGGTATAAAATTGTTCAGATGAGTTTCTTGTACCTGAATCTGTGAGGAGTGTCGTCACCGAGACGCCTCTTCCTGTTCTCCTCGTACTCTGAATAGGACCCCTCGAAGAAATAGACCTGCGAATCTCCCTCGAACGCAAGTATGTGTGTCGCTATCCTGTCAAGGAACCATCTGTCGTGCGAAATGACCACTGCACATCCGGCAAAATTCTCGAGGCCTTCCTCCAATGCCCGGATAGTGTTCACATCGACATCGTTCGTAGGCTCGTCGAGCAGAAGCACATTCCCTTCATCCTTGAGTGTCAAAGCCAGATGCAGCCTGTTCCTCTCGCCTCCGGAAAGCACTCCGCAGAGCTTCTCCTGGTCGGCACCTGAGAAATTGAACCTCGACACGTATGCCCTTGCATTCACCTCCCTCTTGCCGAGCCGGACAAATTCCGAATCCCCTGCTATGGTCTCATACACTGTCTTGTCCGGGTCTATGCTCTTGTGCTGCTGGTCGACGTATGCGATTTTCACTGTCTCCCCTATGCTGATGGTCCCGGAATCGGGCTTCTCATACCCCATTATAAGCCTGAACAATGTGGTCTTCCCGGCACCGTTCGGGCCTATTACGCCCACTATTCCTGCCGGAGGAAGCACGAAGCTGAGATGCTCGAAAAGGAGCTTGTCACCGTATGACTTGGACACGTCCGCGAAGTCTATGACCTTGTTGCCGAGCCTCGGTCCGTTCGGGATATATATCTCGAGGGAGGACTCCTTCTCGCGGCTGTCCGCCCCGGCAAGCTTCTCGTACGCGCCCAACCTTGCCTTCGATTTGGCCTGGCGTGCCTTTGGAGCCATCCTCACCCATTCCAGTTCCCTCTCGAGAGTCTTGCGTCTGCGGCTTTCCTGCTTCTCCTCCAGCTCCAGCCTGCGGCTCTTCTGCTCGAGCCATGAAGAATAGTTCCCCTTCCACGGGATGCCCTCTCCCCTGTCCAGCTCAAGAATCCATCCGGCCACGTTGTCGAGGAAATATCTGTCGTGCGTCACGGCAATGACCGTCCCCTTGTACTGATGCAGATGCGCCTCGAGCCACTGGATGCTTTCCGTATCGAGATGGTTGGTAGGCTCGTCGAGCAGAAGCACATCCGGCTGCCTGAGGAGCAGACGGCACAGGGCCACCCTTCTCCGCTCGCCTCCGCTCAATGTGCCTATCCTTGCGTCTGGAGGCGGACATTGCAGGGCGTCCATGGCCCGTTCCAGCTTGGAATCCACTTCCCAGCCGTCGCAGTGCTCAATCTTCTCGGTCAGTTCACCCTGCCGCTCTATCAGAGCGGACATCTCCTCGTCAGACATCGGCTCGGCGAACTTCATGTTCACCTCCTCATATTCCTTCAGCAAATCCATGACTTCCTGCACGCCTTCCTGCACCACTTCAAGCACGGTCTTGTCGTCATCCATCCGCGGTTCCTGCTCCAGATACCCTATCGAGTACCCCGGAGCCCAGACCACCTCACCCTGATAGGACTTCTCCACTCCGGCGATTATCTTCAGCAATGTGGATTTCCCGGATCCGTTCAGTCCTATGATGCCTATCTTCGCACCGTAAAAGAAAGAAAGGTATATGTCCTTGAGTATCGTCTTGTTGTTGTGGGGCAGCACCTTGCCCACCCCGTTCATGGAAAAAATTATCTTCTCGTCAGCCATAACAATAAATCATCGGTTCGACATTCTTCTTGATTACCGGACAAAATTAGCAAAAATGACACATCCGGCAAAACTACATGTCCGCAGGCGGGGAACATTTCACCTTGTCGCACCATTCCCTCGGAGACTCGTTCATGAAGGTCCTGAAGGAAATGTTGAACGCGGCCATGGAATTGAAGCCCGACATCTGCGCAAGTTCGCTTATACGCAATCCGGGGTCTTTCTTGTAGCTCTCGACAGCATAGCCTATCCTGTAACGGTTCACGTACTGGCAGTAATTGAGTCCTGAATACCTGTTTACCGCCTTGGACACATATACCTTGTTTGTGTACAGTCTGGCGGCCACGTCGTTTATCGTGAGATTCCCGTCGAGATACGGCTTGGCCGCTTCGAAATACTGCTCCAGCCTCATGTATATGTTGGCTATGGTCTCTTCCTGCCTCGACTGGGCATGGACGGAATCCTGCGGCTGCATTCCGGCGGCACTGCCGCCATCCTGGAAGTCCGGGGAGGCAGGAGGCTCTCCGGACTTCCTGTTACGGAGAAATTTCAGGATTGCCGCGACAACCATAATGAGGGCCAGGGCCGTCACGGTCAGGAGAATCAAAATAGTGGATTTCATAGTTACGGTTTTAAATTCATGTGCTTCGCGGTACAAATTTAGAAAATAACCTCTCCTTGAAAAACGTTCAGGGAGAGGCTATTGCAAAGATTTTCTCTTTCTGTTGAAATTTTCTCTTTTTTCCGTATGTCACTGGCCGTCTCCGGTGTGCTTCCTTTTCCGGCTTCCGCCTTCGCCACCCTTGAGGGCATCGAAGCCGAGGCCGTACACACCCATGACGTTGGACACTGAAAGGAACGCCTTGGGGTCTATCGACTTCACGTATCTCAGGAGAAGATTCAGGTCCGTCTTCCTTGCGAGAATCATGAGGATGTCGCTCTCGGACTTGGTGTACCAGCCTTCGCCAATGATGCGCGTCACCCCTCTGCCCATATTCTTCGTCACTGCATCCGCAATCTCGGCATACTTCTTAGAGAAGATGAAGACCTGCACGGACTGCTTCGTGCCGGAGATGTAGAGGTCTATGGCATATCCGTTCACCGTGATGAGTATCAGGCCGTATATGGAAGTCGCGAGCTTCTCCGGAAACGGCACCATATCCTCCGTACCGACATAGTATGACGGGAATATGAGGGAAGACAGGATTATCACCACATCCATAAGCAGTATAAGCCTGCCCGGAGACACGTTCCTGTACTTGGATATTATCAGTGCGAGTATGTCTGTCCCTCCGGAATTTCCGCCCTGCGATATCGACATGCCTATCCCGACTCCGGTCATCACGCCTCCGATTATCGTACACAGCATCTTGCCGTTGGATACCGCCAGTTCCTGAGAGATATACTCCGGGATTAGCGGCGGCACGACATTCAGGAGAACTGAAGTGAAGATGATTGCATAAATCGACTTGCTGCCGAACCCGGTGCCCATTATCTTGAACGCAAGCAGAAGAAGTACCAGATTGATTGCAAAATAGGAATATCCCATGGGGATTCCTGTCGCATAGAATATGATGGCACTCAGACCTGAAGCGCCGCCTCCGATGAGATTGTTCGGGATGAGGAATATGGACCAGCCCGCCACGTAGCACAACAGACCCAGTGAAATCAGGGAATACTCCTTCAGAGTTATCCAGAACGACTTTTTCAGTTCAGACATTTTTTCCAGTATCGTTTTTGCCCTTAATATGCAGACCTGTCTTGATTTCCTCGAAACCTTCCCCATAGACGCTTGTCGCGGTGGAAACGGATACGAAGGCCTTGTTGTCTATACGCTTGATTGCAGATACAATCTGGTGCAGCTGTGTCTTCCTCGCGACTATGAGGAGCACCTTGCTGTCTTCCTTCGAATACCACCCCTGTGCATAAAGGGCAGTCACACCCCTGTCCATCTCGTCTATTATGAAATCCGCGACTTCGCGGTATCTGGATGAGAAGACAAGTATCTGGACAGATGACTTCCTTCCGAGAAGAATCGCGTCCACCATGAACGAGAAGGTTATCATGGTGGCATAGCCGTATATCATGTCCTCCATGGTCTTGCCAGGAATCAGAAGTACGGAAGCGATAATGACCATGTCGGAATACAGATATACCTTTCCCGGGGATACAGGCCAGTATTTGTTTATAATCATGGCTGCGATATCCGTCCCGCCTGAGCTTCCCCCTCGCAGGAGGATAAGGCCGATACCTACGGACTCCACGATGCCTCCCACGACGGCGACGACAAGACGCTCGTCGAAATGGGCCACGAGACAGTCGTATTCAGGCAGCACCTTGAACAGGACAGTGGCAAGAAGTATCACATAGATTGTCTTGAACCCGAAGCCCTTGCCGAGTGCAAGGAATCCGAGTATCAGCAATATGGCGTTCAGGACGAAGAAAGAGTATGCCACCGGGATGCGTCCCAGTGTGGCGAACTCGATTATCGTGCACAGACCCGTTCCCCCGCCGCTTGCAATACCGTTCGGAATCAGGAAAGATGTCCATCCCATGCAATAGAGGACCGTACCTATGGTCACGAGCCCGTAGTCCCAGATTACAGATAAGATACGTTTTGCTGACAGCATATATAAGTTTGATAGGTTATTTCACGACGATGTTCACTATCTTTCCCGGAACAACTATCACCTTGACGATGCTGGCAGCCCCCACATATTTGGCTGTCAGCGGATTGTCCCTCACGACAGCTTCTACATCCTCTTTCGGCATGTCTGTGGAGAGCTCGACGGTGAATCTCGTCTTGCCGTTGAACGAGACGGCATACGTGCATGTATTCTCTACGGTGTAGGACTCGACATATTCCGGGAAGGCGGCAAACGATATGCTCGTGGTATGGCCGAGAGCTTCCCAGAGCTCCTCCGAGATATGAGGGGCGAACGGCGACAGCAGTATCACGAGAGGCTCGAGTATCTCCCTCTTGTTGCACTTCAGTTCATAAAGCTCGTTGACGGCTATCATGAACGCGCTGACAGTTGTGTTGAACGAGAAATTCTCGATGTCGGTCTTCTCCTTCTTTATGAGTTTGTGGAGTGTCTTCAGTTCGGCTGCCGAGGCCTTGCCGTCCGTGACAATGAAGCCGTCCCTGTCGTAGAAAAGTCTCCAGAACCTCTTCAGGAACCTGTTGACCCCGTCTATTCCCTTGGTATCCCATGGCTTGGACTGCTCGACAGGTCCGAGGAACATCTCATAGAGCCGGAGTGTGTCGGCCCCGTATGTGTCGCATATCATGTCCGGGTTCACGACATTGAACATGGACTTGCTCATCTTCTCTATCGCGTAACCGCAGATGTACTCCCCGTCCTCGAGTATGAAATCGGCGTCGGCGAAGTCCGGCATCCATTTCCTGAAGGCATCGATGTCGAGCCTGTCGTTATGCACAATATTCACGTCGACATGTATCTCCGTGGTCTCGTATGCATCCTTGAGCCCGCAGGACACGAAGGTGTTGGTGTTTATTATCCTGTACACGAAATTCGAACGTCCCTGTATCATGCCCTGGTTTATGAGCTTCCTGAACGGTTCCTTCTCGCACACGTACCCGAGGTCATAGAGGAACTTGTTCCAGAAACGCGAGTATATGAGGTGTCCTGTGGCATGCTCGGTGCCGCCGACATAAAGGTCCACATTCCGCCAGTACCTGTCCGCCTTCTCGCCTACGAGGGCCTCTCCGTTGTGCGGGTCCATGTATCTGAGATAATATGCGCTGCTCCCTGCGAATCCAGGCATCGTGCTTTTCTCGAGAGGATAACCGTTGTAGGTCCAGTCCTTAGCCCTTCCGAGAGGCGGCTCCCCGTTCTCCGTCGGGAGATATGTGTCTATCTCCGGAAGCTCGAGAGGCAGACTTTCCTCAGGCATCGGGGTAGCTATCCCGTCCTTGAAATATATCGGGAACGGCTCTCCCCAATATCTCTGACGCGAGAATATCGCATCCCTGAGCCTGTAGTTCACTTTCCTGTGTCCGATTCCGGTCTTCTCGACATACTCTATCGCAGCCGGAATCGCCTCCTTGACCGTCATCCCGTTCAGGAAGCCGGAGTTGCACATGATGCCGTCCTTGGCATCGAAACTGCTTTCACTCACATCGCACCCTTCGATGAGCGGGATTATCGGCAGGTTGAATGTCTTTGCGAATGCATAGTCGCGGCTGTCGTGTGCAGGGACTGCCATGATGGCCCCGGTCCCGTAGCCGGCGAGCACATATTCCGAAATCCAGACAGGCACCTTGTCTCCGGTGAGCGGATTCACCGCATACGAGCCCGAGAACACTCCCGTGACTTTCCTCGTCTCGGCGATTCTCTCCCTTTCGGTCTTCTTCCTCGCCTGTACGAGATATGCCTCCACCGCCTCCTTCTGCTCAGGGGACGTGAGTTTCTCCACCCATTCGCTTTCCGGGGCAAGCACCATGAATGTGACCCCGAACACGGTGTCGGCCCTTGTCGTGAATATGGTCATGTCGTATTCCCGGGAGCCGTTATATGTCTTGAACACAATCTCGGCACCGTAGGAACGCCCTATCCAGTTGCGCTGCATGTCCTTCAGCGAGTCTGTCCAGTCGAGGTCCTCAAGGTCATCGAGAAGCCTGCCTGCGTATGCGGATACCCTCAGCTGCCACTGGGTCATCTTCTTCTGCTCGACAGGATACCCGCCGCGGACAGAATACCCTTCCTTCACTTCGTCATTGGCAAGCACGGTCCCGAGTTTCGGACACCAGTTCACCGAGGTGGTACCCTGATAGGCTATGCGGTAATTCATCAGGACATCGGATTTCTGACGTGCGTCCATGGCATTCCATTCCTCGGCAGTGAAATCCATCTCCTCGCCGCAGGCCGCGTTCACCCCCGCCGTACCGTGCTCCGAGAACGCCTTCTCGAGTTCTGATACGGGCCTTGCGGACTGTGTATCATTGTCATAGTAGGATGAGAACATCTTCAGGAAAGCCCACTGCGTCCATCTGTAGTATTCCGGGTCGCATGTCCTCACCTCCCTCGACCAGTCGAAGGAAAGACCTATCCTGTCCAGCTGTTCCCTGTACCTCGCTATATTCTTCATCGTGGTGGTCGCAGGATGCTGACCTGTCTGTATCGCATACTGCTCGGCAGGAAGCCCGAAGGCGTCATATCCCATCGGATGCAGCACATTGAAGCCGCAAAGTCTCTTGTATCTGCTGTATATGTCGCTTGCTATATATCCCAGCGGATGTCCCACATGGAGCCCCGCACCGGACGGGTACGGGAACATGTCGAGCACATAATATTTAGGCTTGTCCTGGCATTCCGTCACCTTGAAGGTTTCATGGCTTGCCCACCATGTCTGCCATTTCTTCTCTATTCTCTTGAAATCGTAATCCATATCCAGAAAATTAGTGCACAAATATAATAAATTTCTCGACTGCGGACGCTCCGGTCAAGGCCGTCACCTGATGCCGAACTTACTCTTCCCGGACTTCTTCATGAGGCGGAACTCCACAGGTATGGTCATCGAGGTGTTCACCTTCTCCCCGCGGAGCCTTCCCGGACGCCATTTAGGCGAAGCGCTTATCACCCTCACCGCCTCGTCGTCAAGCAGAGGGTCCACACTCTTGGCGATGCTCACATCCCTCACCTTGCCGTCCTTGTCTATCACGAAGTTCACCTGGACTGTGCCCTGTATTCCGTCTCTGACAGCTTCAGGAGGGTATCTCAGATACTGGTAAACCCATTTCTCGAGGAACTGCCTCGGGTCGGGGCTGTTCAGGAACATCGGACGCACATCGCAGTCGTAGTATGCCACGACATCCTCGTGACGCGGCTTCGACAGTTCCACAGGGTCGTTTGAGAACGAAATCTCGCGGTCCGTGTCAGCGAGTTCCAGCACGAAATTATAGATGTACTCCAGCTCCCTCTCCATCATCCCGTAGTCGAGTATCGCGGCTACATCCCTCGGGGTGTTGTGCTCGAAGTATCTGCCCGTGGTGAAATGCACCGACGGTATCCCCTTCGAATAGAAAGCCCTGTGGTCGGAAGGATAAAGCTCGTCGGACCTCAATTCCGGATGTACGGGCTGCAGCTGCCCGGAAAGCGAGGCAAGCATGGAATTCAGGTCGGCATTGGAGGCCGTATATGCATAGAAGCCGTCCGTCCCTGTCCCGAGCATGTCGAGATTGACCATGGCATCTATGAGTCCCGAATCAGCGAAGGACCTGTTAAGGAAATACCAGGCTCCGGCAAAAGTATCGGTGGAGGCGCCGAATCCGACGAAAAGGACAGACCGGCGGAATATCAGGGAGTTGGTGGAGACCATCCTCGCAAGCTCGAGCATCATCGCCACCCCGGATGCGTTTCCGTTCGCTCCGGCGTATATCTGTGTGACTTTCTTCCCGTCCACCGTGAGCTCGTTGGTCCCGAGATTGTCCATCCTTGCACCGACCACGATATAGCGGTTGCGGAGCTGCGTGTCATACCCCTGCACGAACCCGTAGACATTCCTTGACGTCAGGGTGTCTCCGGGATGCCTCGAGATGCCGAAAATCTCCCCTTCCTCAGGAGTGAGCATCTCCACCCCGTAGTCTTTCAGTTTCCCGTACACATACGCGGCCACCTCCTTTTCACCCTCCGAGCCCGGGCTGCGGCCTTCGAAGGCTGCGGAAGTGATGTAGGACACATGTTCCTTGAAAGAGGCCACAGTCTCGCTGTCATACAGGCCCGAATATGCATCAGCCGCTCCGGAGAACTGCGCTCCTGCCGGAAGGCTGAGGCAGGCAGCCAGGAGCAAGACAGCCAAAATCCTTGCACTCATAAGATATAATCTGTTATTCATTGACGAGAATCCACACGTCATCAGGGCAGAACGGCTCGTTTTTCACATGCTTGAGAGCCTGGAAAGCCTCTCTGAGAGTGCAGGACGGACATACGGCCACAGCATTGAAGCCGTTTCTGAAACTTATCAGGACAGGCCGGTAGGATTTCTTCTCGACTTCCCTGAAGAGGGACTCGGCATTGTGCCTGCTTCTGAATGAGCCCACGACTATGTAATACTTCGAATCCAGTTTGGTGGTGAACAGCCCTCCGAGGGCAGACGGGTTCAGCACCGTCCCCTGGAGCTGGGCGAGGGAGTCCATGATGGCTATGGAATCTTCCTTCTCCTTCTGCACCTTCGCCAGAGAGTCCACGACAGCCCTGCGTTCAGCCTCTTCCTGCTTCAGTTTTTCGATACGCATCAGCTCTATCTCCTCAGCCGTCGGACGGCCGGCGAGCCTGCGGAACATGTCACAGCCTGACATCGGCATAACAAGCAGTACGGCAAGGAGGAAAGGGAAGAGTCTGTTCTTGATTTTCATCTCATCAGCAATTAGCGCATCGGCGCAAATTTAACCAATTCTTGCGCCTACTCAAAATAAAAGTGCATATATTTGCATTGGAATTTGTCATGATTTTTCGCGATGTCAGTCTGGAAAAACATAAAGTCGCAGCTGCGCATGATAACAAGCCTTTCGGAGCATGTGGACACGGCTGCAGCAGAGAAGAATATCAGGGCCAGCATCTATTTCCGCGGGCCGAACGTGTGGATACTGTTCTTTTCCATAATCATCGCATCCGTGGGACTGAACGTGAACTCGATTCCGGTAATAATCGGAGCGATGCTGATATCCCCCCTGCTCGGGCCGGTGTTCGGAATCGGGCTCGGGCTCGGCATAAACGACACCGGGCTGCTGAAATCCTCGCTGAAGAACGTCCTCGTGATGATGGGAATAAGCCTGGTGGCGTCATTCCTTTATTTCCTGATAACGCCGCTGAACCTGTCGAACCCTACCGAACTGCTCGCGAGGACAAATCCGACCATGTACGATGTCCTTATAGCGTTGTTCGGCGGCTTTGCAGGCATTTTCGAGCTCAGCAGGAAGGAAAAGGGCACCGTATTCTCCGGTGTGGCCATTGCGACTGCGCTGATGCCGCCTCTCTGCACCGCAGGGTTCGGCCTCGCCAAGGGCAATCTCGGATACTTCGCAGGCGCGCTCTACCTGTTCACGATAAACTGTATCTTCATAATACTCGCCACCTACATCACCGTGAAGTACATGAAGTTCGAACAGTTTGAATACAAGGATGCCAAGGCAGGCAAACGCGCAAGGAGGCTCATAACCATAATCACCGTGATTGTTGTGGTGCCGAGCATCTGGTCGGCGATACTCATGATACGCGAGAACACCTTCAACGAGAATGTGGCGGAGTTCGTGAATGCCAACAAGAATCTGTACAACGGCTACATCATGGACTACAGGACGGAGCACAGGAAGGGCTCTAGGGCCGAGATATACTTCACAGGGGAACCGCTGTCGGCATCCGACAAGAACAACATCATGGAATCCGCCAAGGAATTCGGACTGAAGCCGGAGCAGATAATAATAAAGGAGCATACCATAGGCGAGAACACCGACGAGGCGGAAATCCTCAAAGGCATATACGAGAGGACCGACAGCGAGATAGTAAGACGCGAAAGCGAGATAAAGAAACTCGAGGATGAGCTCAGGAAACTGCACTCCGCAGACATCCCTTACGTGCAGATAACGAGGGAAGTGGCGAGCCAGTACCCTGCCGTCGTGTCTCTGTGCATCGCGAGAGGGGCGGAAGTGGCAGCTGACAGCCTGGGAAAGACAGACGGTGTCGTGGTGCTTGCCACAACATCCGGACGTCTTGACGACGGACAGAGGACGCGGCTTGCCGACTGGATGAAGATACGGCTCGGCACCGACAACCTGAAGCTGTACGAGCTGGATGAAAAGACAGGAAACCTGACAAAGACAAACTGACGAATTGGGCAAGGACAACGGACAACGGAACTTTTTTGCATGCCTGGCGGTCTCGGCAGCGGTCGTGCTATGCGCCGCGGTCCCATGCCATTCTGAAACCTCGGCACCGGAAATTCCATGCATGGGAGACCATTTGTCTCATGTCCGGGACTCCATGCTTCTGTGGCAGGCCATGCAGGACACGCCGGCATCCAGGCATGAAAAGGACTCCGTGGTGCTCAGATTCCTCGGGGACGTGATGCTCCACCAGGCCCAGATAGACAACTGCAGGAGAGAGGACGGCATGTTCGATTTCTCCGGATACTTCAAGTCCATCGGGAAAGACCTTTCAGAAGCCGACCTGAGCGTTGCCAACATGGAATTCACGCTCGCCGGCGAGCCTTACAGCGGCTATCCGGCATTCTGCGCGCCGGATGAATATGCCGAATATATGGCCGCATGCGGCATAGACGTGTTCCTGACAGCCAACAACCATATACTCGACAAAGGCGAAAAAGGGCTCGAACGGACATTGTCCACATACAGGAGGCTCGAAAGGGAGACGGGCATACGAATCACGGGAAGCGCCGAGAACGAGGCCATGTCCCGGCTCTGCAATCCGCTGCTGGTGTCAGTCAAGGGAATCCGCCTTGCATTCATCAACTTCACCTACGGGACAAACGCCGCTTTCGGGAAGAAATATCCGGGCACGAGGCTCACTGACAGGCAGGAGATTCTGGCCTCGATAAAAAGGGCGGAAAAACTCGGGGCGGATTATGTAATCGCCCTGCCGCACTGGGGTGAGGAATATGACACAAGGCATTCAGCAGCCCAGGAGGAGCTTGCCGTATGGCTTGCGGAAAACGGGGTGGATCTTGTGGTCGGCGCACATCCCCATGTGGTCCAGGATACCGGATGCATCAGTGTCGCGGACGACGGTGGCGGCACACGTCATGTGCCTGTCATATACTCCCTCGGCAATGCGATATCCAACATGAGCGCGCCGGACACCCAGATAGGGCTGATGTATGAAATGAAACTCTACACGGACGGGGCAGGCGGAATCTGTTCTGCAGAGCAGGGTTTCACATTCCTCTGGTCCTCGCTTCCGGGAAGGCTCTCGGACTCGCACACTGTCGTGAAAGTGAAGGACTACATCGGCAGGAAAGGATGCTGGAAAATGGGATACGAATACGACAAGATGGTGTCCACATACCATAACATAAAGACTCTCACAGGTATTGAAGACTGACAAAAATTGTCCAGAAAAATGAAGAAGACCGTAAGACTCGAAAATATAGACCCGATTGAAATATACGGTTCGGGGAACAGGGTGCTCGAAGCCCTGTGCGGATGGTTTCCGGAACTCAAGGTGGTGGCAAGAGGAGATGAGATACAGCTGGAGGGTTCCGCACAGGACTGTGACAGGTTCGCGGAGAAGATAAGCCTGCTTATCGGGAGAAGGCTCCAGAAGCGGAATCTGACCCCGTACGACGTGGAAGACCTCTTCGACGGGGACACTTCGGACAGGTTCGCCCCTGCCGCTGATGCCGTGATAGTCCACGGGCTGGACGGAAAGCCGATAAGGGCAAGGAACAAGACTCAGGAGAAGATGGTGTCGGCATATTTCGGGAACGACCTGGTGTTTGCCGTCGGGCCTGCAGGGACAGGCAAGACATACATTGCCATAGCCCTTGCTGTCCGGGCTCTGAAAAGGCGGGAGATAAAGCGGATTGTCCTCACAAGACCTGCCGTGGAAGCCGGAGAAAGACTCGGATTTCTGCCCGGAGACCTCAAAGACAAACTCGACCCATACCTCCAGCCGCTGTACGATGCGCTCCGGGACATGATTCCTGCAAAGAAACTGAACGATTTCATGGAAGACGGGACAGTACAGATAGCCCCGCTCGCATACATGAGAGGCAGGACCCTCGACAAGGCCTGCGTGATTCTCGACGAGGCACAGAACACCAACCTCGGTCAGCTGAAGATGTTCCTCACGAGGATGGGATGCGACGCGAAATTCATCGTCACCGGTGACGCGAGCCAGATTGACCTTCCGGACAAGCGGGAATCCGGACTCATGAAGGGTATCGGGCTCCTGAAAGACATCAAGGGCGTGGAGTGCATTTTCTTCAAGCCGGAAGACATCGTGAGACACCCTCTCGTGAACAAGATAGTGAAGGCCTTCGAGACGATAGAGAAATAGTCGATGTGCCCGGACTCCGTCGGGGGGGGGGACGGATAAAAAGAGAAGGAGGTGACCAAAATGTATTTTTTTGGTCACCTCCAAACGTCTTTCTTCGAAAGACTGACCTATCTTAACCCCCGTAGACAATAGTCTATCTGCTCACTCTCGAATGTCCACAGGACATTCTCGCGAAAACGTTCGCGACCTATTAGGGGCATTTCGAGCCTACGGCTCGGTCCCTTCGGGACTTTTTAAGGCTTTCGGGTCGCCCTCCTTCGTACTGTCGGAACCGCTCTCTGTTAGAGACCGTTCTCCACTATCGTAGAATACTTGTTGTAGCCTTCCTCGTACTGGGTGCCCTTATCGCGGAAACGATAATATATGTTCTTCAGGTACTCTGCGATACTTACCTTAATCTGGTTGTCCTTGGTGATGTTGAATGCCTTCTCGAACGGCTCGATGGCGTTCATCAGGGCAGCTTCGAACTCTTCGATGAGCTTCATGTATTTGGCGTCGTCAAATTCGTTGGCAGCCTTTTCCTGAATCTCGAGAGCCTCGTTATAGTAGAGTATGCCTATGCCGATGAGGCCGAACTCGTAGTCAGGATTGATTTCATTGGATTTAAGATATGCAGCGATAGCCTCGTCCTTGTGTCCGAGCTTGCTGTGGATATCTCCCTCGACATAATAGAGCGATGCGTTGTTCGGCTCGTTCTTCTTTGCCACATCCAGGAGGGAGAACAGCTCGTCCGGCTGCTCGCCGCTGCTGATGTAGTAGTTTATGAGACCGATGATGATGCTCTGGTTCTGAGGGAATGCAGCAAAACCTTTCTCAAGGATGCTCTTTGAATCTTCCTGCCTGTCAAGCTTGGAGTAGATGTCGGCAAGTTTTGCATACACTTCCCCGTCTTCAGCATATCCGAGGTCGAGGCATCTCTTGAAGAAAGGCTCGGCCTTCTGGAAATCCTGAGCCATCCATGCCGTGAAACCTGCATTATAGATGGCCATGGTGTCGATTACCGGGTTAGGTGCGGCCTCTGAAGCTGCAGCGGCCTTCTCGAAGTTTGCGCTCGCACCCTTGAAATCGGAGAACATGTAGGCGTTCATGCCCTGCTCGACATACTTCGATGCCACATTCTTGATTCCGGCATCTATATCCTTTGCCTTCTTGCCGTTCAGGTCGGTCTTCCCGGCCTCGATATATGCTTTGAGAGCCCTGTCAAGCACATCCTTGTAGACAGGTTTCGTCACTTCTATGATGGCAAGCTGGTTGTTGGCGTTGAAGTAATAGTTCATCGTCTTGTATGTCTCCTTGCTGTAGGTCTCGCCTGCAAGAGTGACATTCTGGGTGGAAGTCGGCTTCACGTTCCCCATGATGAAAGTCAGTTCCTGCTTGTTCGCCCCTATCCAGCCATTGCCCATAGGTGCAGTGTATGCATCCATGTAGGCATTGCCGAGCTTCAGCCATGTAGCAGGCTTGGCTGCCTTCTTCGGATTTTCTGTGGCGGCAACTGCAGCCTCGACCGCTTTCTTTGCATCGGCAGGAGTCTTTACCTGCGCATCGGCTATCTGGATGGTCAGAAGTACAGCCAATGCCATAAAAATTCGTTTCATGATTCCTTGATTAATTGATAATTTCAATGTCAAATATTATTTGGGGTTTCGTTTTCTTCGTCTTCATTCCTGCTGACGGCAGACACCGCAGCGATGGAGTCGCCATCCTTTATGTTGATGAGACGGACTCCCTGTGTAGCCCTTCCGGCCACCCTTATGTCGGAGACATTCATCCTGATTGTGAGTCCCGACCTGTTGATTATCATCAGGTCGTTATCGTCCGTCACATCCTTTATGGCCACAAGTTTTCCTGTCTTGTCCGTTATGTTCAGGGTCTTTACGCCTTTGCTGCCCCTGTGGGTGAGACGATACTCGTCATAGTCCGAGCGTTTTCCGTAGCCGTTCTCGCTGACCACGAGGATTGTCCTCCTTGAGGCGTCTTCCGCCTGCGGGTCGTAGCATATCATGCCTACCACCTCGTCGTCGTCAGAGATGTTCATGCCCTTCACTCCGGAAGCCGTCCTGCCGAGAGGCCTTGCATCCGACTCGTTGAATCTTGCGCAGTTCCCGTTCCTGCCGGCAAGCAATATCTGGCAGCGGCCGTTTGTCATGGAAGCCTCGAGGAGCTCGTCCCCGTCCCTGACAGTTATGGCGTTCACACCGTTCGTCCTCGGTCTCGAATATGCCTCGAGCAAGGTCTTCTTTATGATTCCCTTCCTGGTCACGAGAACTATGAAGTTGTTGTTGATGTAGTCCTCGTCCTTGAGGTTGCGGACATTTATGAAGGCCTTCACAGTGTCGTCAGGGTCTATGTTGATGACATTCTGGATGGCGCGCCCCTTTGAAGTCCTTGTACCTTCAGGTATCTCGTAGACCTTGAGCCAGAAACACTTTCCGTTCTTGGTGAAGAGGAGCATCGTGCTGTGCATGTTGGCCACGTAAATGTACTCGATGAAGTCCTCGTCCCTCGTGGCGCTTCCCTTCATGCCTACCCCGCCCCTGTTCTGGGTCCTGTATTCCGCAAGCGGGGTCCTCTTTATGTAACCGAGATGCGAGATCGTGATTACGACATCCTCGTCCGGATAGAAGTCCTCCGGATTGAATTCCTCCGCAGACAGGGCAATCTCCGTCCTGCGCGGGTCGCCGTACTTCTGCTTCAGTTCCTGGAGCTCGTCCTTTATCACTCCCATCTGCATTTCGTAGCTTGCAAGCACTTCCTCACAGTAATGTATGAATTTCATGAGCTCGTCGAACTCGGACTGGAGCTTCTCCCTTTCGAGCCCGGTCAGCTGCCTGAGCCTCATCTCCACAATAGCGGTAGCCTGGGCCTCGGAGAAGCCGAAACGCTCCATGAGAGTGGTCCTCGCCTCATCCACCACCCTCGACGACCTTATTATGCTGATTATCTCGTCGATGACATCGAGAGCCTTCAGCAGGCCTTCGAGTATGTGCGCCCTCTTCTTTGCCTTCTCGAGGTCGAACCTGGTTCTCCTGACCACCACGTCATGCCTGTGGCGGACGAAGTATTTTATCATGTCCTTGAGGCTGAGAGTCCTCGGACGGCCGTTCACAAGAGCCACATTGTTCACCGAGAAGCTGGACTGGAGCGGGGTGTATTTGAACAGGGTGTTCAGCACCACATTCGAGTTCGCGCCTATCTTCAGCTTTATCACTATGCGCATGCCCTTCCTCGTGGTCTCGTCGTTCACATACACGATTCCGTCTATCTTCTTGTTCTCCACGAGGTCAACTATCTTCTCGATGAGCTCCCTCTTGTTCACCATGTAAGGAATCTCGGTGACCACTATGGTCTCCCTTCCCGACTCGCTCACCTCTATTTCCGTCCTCGACCTTATGACTATCCTTCCCCGGCCGGTCTCGAAAGCGTCCCTTATGCCCTGATGGCCCTGGATTATGCCTCCGGTCGGGAAATCCGGGCCCTTTATGTACTGCATGAGCCCGTCGACCGTGATGTCAGGATTGTCTATATATGCACAGATGGCGTCACAGGTCTCGCCGAGATTGTGGGGAGCCATGTTGGTGGCCATTCCGACAGCAATACCCGAAGAACCGTTGAGAAGAAGCAGCGGAGCCTTTGTAGGAAGCACGGTAGGCTCCTGGAGAGTGTCGTCGAAGTTGTTCTGGAAGTCCACGGTATCCTTGTCGATATCCGCCATCACCTCTTCGGTGAGCCTCTCGAGTTTGGCCTCGGTGTAACGCATAGCCGCCGGGGAATCCCCGTCCATGGAGCCGAAGTTACCCTGGCCGAACACCAGAGGGTATCTCATGCTCCAGCTCTGGGCCATCCTCACCATGGCGTCATAGACACTGCTGTCTCCGTGCGGATGGTACTTACCGAGAACCTCGCCGACTATCCTCGCGGATTTCTTGGTCTGCCCCGAATAGCTCAGCCCGAGTCCTGTCATTCCGTAAAGCACCCTCCTATGGACCGGTTTCATACCGTCCCTCACGTCCGGCAACGCCCTCGAAACGATTACAGACATGGAGTAGTCTATATAGGAACTCCTCATCTGCCTGTCAATATTCACCGTTTCTATCCTTCCAGACGGTGTCTCCGCCCCTGTCGGATTCATTTCATTATCCATATGGTCTCTCCTGTATTTCCTCTTTAAATGATAGTCCGCAAAGATACAAAAAAATTCGATTCAGCCGCATGGACGGTACAGTTTATTCCGAGTTTTTAGTACCTTTGCAAAAGGGGACTGCCTCGGGATTTCCGGACAGTTTCCGGACTGACAACGAATCCTCATGGAAATCAAGATATCGAAAGAACTGAACGTCATCATCAATTTCGCAAGAGATGAGGCGATGAGGACAGGGAACTACGGCATCTCGCCGGACCACCTGTTCCTCGGAATCATACGGCACGGGGACAACGGAGCCGCAGACACCCTGCGGGCGCTCGGCGTGGACCTGGATGAATTCAAGAAATTCATCGACGAGAGAATAAGGACCGACAAATACATACCTTTTTCGGAATTCGAGAAGATTACCCTCTCGCGCGGAGCATACAACATACTGAGTCTCACGATACTCGAGGCCACGATGGCCATGTCCGGGATAGTGCGCCCGGAACATCTCCTGCTCGCCCTGTGCAAGGCCAGCGCAGGAGGCTACGGCCAGACATGGCTGAACGACAGGGGGACCGGTTACCACGACATCCACAACTACATGGAGGCCGCAGGCATCCTGAGCGGAGACCAGCAGGAATGGACCATGGACATGAACGGACCTGAAGAAGGCAGGAGCCAGGCAGGAGAAGAGAAGAAGGAGTCCCAGGACGAGCCGGCCCTCGACAAATACGGCTACGACATGACAAAAGCCGCCATGGAAGGCCGTCTGGACCCCGTAGCCGACAGGGATGAAGAAATCCGCAGAGTGATACAGATACTCGGGAGGAGGAAGAAGAACAACCCGATGCTGGTCGGAGAGCCCGGTGCAGGCAAGTCCGCCATAGTGGAAGGGCTTGCGCAGAGGATAGCCGACGGGGACATCCCGGAAGTCCTCCGCGGGAAAAGGATAGTCTCGCTCGACATGGCTTCCATAGTGGCCGGGACCAGATACAGGGGCGATTTCGAGAAAAGGCTCAAGTCGATAATCAAGGAGATACAGGGGAACCGGGACATCATTGTGTTCATAGACGAATTTCACACTATTGTAGGTGCGGGAGGCGCAGGAGGAAGCCTTGACGCCGCCAACATCCTGAAGCCGGCCCTTGCAAGGGGCGAGATAAGATGCATCGGCGCCACCACGCTCGACGAGTTCACGAAAATCGTGGAAAAGGACGGCGCCCTCGACCGCAGGTTCCAGAAAATCACCGTCGAGCCGACGGACGTGGACAGCAGCATAGACATTCTGAAACACCTCCAGGCCAATTACGAGGCACACCACCTCGTCACATACACCGACGGAGCAATCGAGGCCTGCGTCCGTCTCTCGGACAGGTACATAACAGGCAGGTGCCTGCCGGACAAGGCCATAGACGCCATGGACGAAGCCGGGGCCATGGTCCGGCTGAAGGATTCCGGCAAAAGGAAAAAAGGGTTGCCTGAAGTGACTGCCGACGACATCGCGGCCGTCATATCCACGATGACCGGGATTCCTGTCAGCAGGGTCGCCGAATCCGAGAAGTCCAAACTGTCGAGGATGGAGGAAATGCTGAAGGCGCATGTTGCAGGGCAGGATGAGGCCATACGGAAGATAGCCGGAGCCATCAGGAGGAACCGGGCAGGCATCAGGGACCCACACCGCCCTGTGGGCTCCTTCCTGTTCCTGGGCCCTACCGGTGTCGGCAAGACACAGCTTGCCAAATCGATAGCGGAATACCTGTTCGGTTCGGAAGACAGCCTGATACGCCTCGACATGAGCGAGTATATGGAGAAATTCACGGCATCAAGGCTCATAGGAGCCCCTCCGGGCTATGTCGGCTATGAGGAAGGTGGACAGCTGAGCGAACAGGTAAGGAGGAAGCCTTACAGCGTCGTGCTTCTGGACGAGATAGAGAAGGCTCATCCGGACATCTACAACCTGCTGCTCCAGGTCCTCGATGATGGCAGGCTCACGGACAGCAACGGGCGCACTGTGGATTTCAGGAACACCATACTCATCATGACATCCAACGCAGGCAGCAGGGACCTCGAGGAATTCGGCAGAGGTCTCGGCTTCACCACCTCCGCCGCCTCAACGGAAGGCAGGAAGCAGAACATCCTCGAGAAATCGGTCAGACGGATGTTCCCTCCGGAATTTCTGAACAGGATAGACGAAAAGATATTCTTCAGGTCTCTCACCAAGGACGACCTTGCAGAAATCATCGGCATGGAGCTGAAGGGACTGAGGGAAAGGGTTGCAGCTGCCGGCTACAGGCTCGAAATCACAGCCTCCGCCAAGAAGAAGGTCATAGACGCAGGCTACGACCCGTCATACGGTGCAAGGCCGCTGAAACGTGCGATACAGAGGCTCATAGAAGACCCTGTGTCGGAAGCCATACTCTCCGTGCGGTCCGGGAAAGGGGCTGCAGGCGGGGACGGGAAGAAAAGGCTCCTTGTCTCCTGCGGAAAGGACGGTGAGGGAATCGAGGTGACTATCAGAAACTGACTCCGGTGATTTCGAGGTCGAACTCCTGCATGAAATCGATGACATTCTCGAGAGACTGCCCGGAAGAGACGAAAGAGCCGATGCGTTCGAGGGAAAATTCAGTGTTTTTCATGATATACTCCTTTTGTTTGTTTTCGATTATGATGCAAAGATAAAGCGGCAATGTACCAAAGTAAGGCACATACAAAAATAAAACTGGCGATTTTCGACCTGGACGGGACACTTCTGGACACGATTGAGGACCTCGGCAGGGCATGCAACCACGCGCTGAGGATGTGCGGCTGTCCTGAACGGGGCATAGAAGAATACAGGATGCTCGTCGGGAGAGGGATATACAACCTGTTCAGGGGAGCCCTTCCGGAAGACAGGAGGACAGACTCCATGACGATGAGGATGAAAGGTTTCTTCGTGCCTTACTACAATGCCCACAAGACGGACTTCACGAAACCTTACCCGGGCATTCCGGAACTTCTGGAAACACTCGAGAAAAACGGGATAGCCCTTGCCGTCGCCACGAACAAGTACCAGGAAGCTGCAGAGGCCATAGTGGGACAGTATTTCGGGGAAAGGAAATTCCTGAAAATCCTCGGCCAGAGGGATGGAAGCCCTATCAAGCCGGACCCGGAAATCGTGAGGGAGATAGAACGCGCATACGGACAGACAGGTCCCGGAGAAGTCTTCTATGCGGGGGACTCCGACGTGGACATGGAGACAGGGCTCAGGGCCGGCGTCGTCACGGCAGGGGTGCTATGGGGATTCAGGACAAGGCAGGAACTCGAGGCGTGGAATCCTCAATTCATCTGCAGCGACCCTGCAGAGCTGCAGGAAAAGATACTCGGTTGGAAATGAACCAGACAATGAAAGATATGGGAAAAAGGCTATCCGCTGCACTTGCAGCATTCGTCATCTCCTTCGCGGCAGCGGCGGAGTCGCCTGCCGGAGAGTCCGGAATCAGGCCGGACGGAACCTACATGTTCGCACAGAGGGACACCTGCGAACTGTTCATGGATGTCTATGAACCGGCTGCAGGCAGCGAGACCACGCTGAACGGAAAAGAGAAGCCGACAATCATATTCATGTTCGGAGGCGGCTTCATCTCAGGACAGAGAGACCTTCCATTCTACTTCCCGTGGTACGGCAAGCTCACGGGAAACGGGTACCGTGTCGTGGCCATAGACTACCGCCTCGGGCTGAAGGGACAGACCAGGGTGGGCATAGCCCAGGTGAACGCGATAGACAAGGCAATCCATCTTGCTGTGGAAGACCTGTTCAGCGCGACCAGGTTCCTGATTGACAATGCGGACGCCCTCGGGATAAATCCGGACAACATAGTCATCAGCGGCTCCTCCGCCGGAGCCATCACCGTACTCCAGGCGGACTACGAGCTCAGCAACAGGACCGGCTGCACCTCCGTACTCCCCGAGGATTTCAGATATGCCGGCGTGATGTCCTTCTCCGGAGGAATCCTCTCGAGGGAGGGTCTTCCCGACTACGCAAGGACGCCGGCCCCCACCCTGATGCTCCATGGCACCGAAGACAGGATTGTGAACTACACCAAGATACAGTTCTTCAACCTCGGATTCTTCGGGTCGGACAAGCTCGCTGACAGGTTCGCAAAATTCGGATACAACTACAATATAATAAGATATGAGGGCTGCGGGCACGAGATAGCAGGGCTGATGAACGACACATGCGCATATCAGTTCGCGTTCCTCGAGACCAATGTCATGGGAGGGAAACGGTACATAGTGGACATGACGGTGGAAGACCCTTCCATAGAAAGGTCTGGCACAGTGTCCAGAAAAGAGCTTTTCGGAGGGGAATAACCGCCGGAGAGTGTCAGGCGGTCAGCTTCCCGAGGGCAAGTTCCACCAGCCTTCTGACATGAGGCTTGTAGTCAGGGTTGCTCGACTTCAGGTAGCGGTTGGCTATAATGCAGCATACAGTGCCTGCATTATGTCCGAGATGGGCCGCGATTCCCGCGATTGCGGAGCCTTCCATCTCGAAATTGGTGATTCTCCAGTCTCCGTACCTGAATGAGCCGAAAGTGTCAAGCATGTCCGGCATTGCGAGAGGCATACGGAGCACCCTTCCCTGCGGACCGTAAAAGCCTGGAGCCGCGATTGTCATGCCCCTGACTGTGCAGTCCTCGAATCTCGATATCATTTCCGGACCGGCCTTGACGAAATACGGGTCAGGAAGATGTCTGGCCCATCCCGTATGCTTCTTGAAGGCCTCTTCCATATCCGCGATGGAGATGGAGTCACGGCCGGCATACCAGTTCATCAGGCCGTCGCAGCCCACCGAAATGTGCGAAAACACGAACGAACCTATAGGAATGTCCGGCTGTACCGCTCCGGAAGTGCCTATCCGGAGTATGTTCAGGGACTTCCTGTCCTGCTTTATCTCCCTTGTCCTGAAATCTATGTTGGCAAGGGCATCCAACTCGTTCATGACTATGTCAATATTGTCCGTGCCTATGCCTGTGGAAAGGACGGTGAGTCTTTTGCCGCGGTATTTTCCGGTCACGGTAACGAACTCCCTCGACTGGCGGCGGAATTCCTTGTCATCCAGATACCCGGAAATCATGTCCACGCGTCCGGGGTCGCCGACGAGGATTATGTCGTCTGCAAGTTCCTCAGGTCTGATGTGAAGATGGAATACGGACCCGTCATCGTTGATTATCAATTCTGATTCACCTATCATAAGCCAGCGGATTTAAAACAACACCTTGCGCGCCTGCTCCGGACAGTGCGCATACACTTCCAAATATAGTTTTTTCCGATGATTTTTCCTATTTTTGCGCAGTAAAAAACCATACAGACAAATTCGCATACCATGTGGCAGAGAATACAGACATTGTACCTGGCGATAGCTACGATACTCATCGGTTCGCTCCTGTTCAGCAGCGTAGCCAGAATCGTGCTTCCTGACGGAGGCGTGGAAAAGATAATGTACCATGAAAAGGTAGAATACCTGCTGTTCCTCATACTGCTCGTGGTCATACACCTCACCTGCCTTTTCCTTTTCAAGGCCAGGCTCACGCAGATGAGGCTATGCATCATAGCGGCACTCGTGCTGCTGGCGTTCCAGATATGGCTCGGCGTCGACTACTTCAGGCACATGAAGGAAATGGTGTTCTCGATAACCGCGGTATTCCCCGCGATATGCATGGTGCTCGACATACTCGCTTCAAGGAACATCCTCCTCGATGAAGCGATGGTGCAGTCGGCTTCACGCATCAGGGCTTCGAGAAGGGCCCGCAGACGCTGAGTCCGACCTGCTTTCCATGAATCTCGACAGCACCGGGTCGACGTATGTCTTCGACACCGGAAGCGGCTGGATCGAATCACTGTCAAGGTCGAGCCAGTAGATATCCTTCTCCTTCCTGAGCACCTTGACCTTGTCCATGTTGACAATATACTTGCGGTGGCAGCGCACGAGAGGGCTGCCGCGGAAACTCTGCTCCACAGTCTTGAGACGGCAGCGCAGCATGTATGTCTTCATCTGCCCCGAGGCATCCTCATACCAGACCTTGATGTAATTGTCGTCAGACTCTATATAATACAGGTTGGAGGCTGACACGGACAGCTTCAGGGCGCCGCTGTTGTCGAAAAGGGTTATCTTGTCGCCCGGAGCAGGAGACCTCGTGTCGTCGGAGACCACATTGCTGTAGTTCATCAGGCGAATCGTCCTGTCCTTGTCCATAATCGTGAAATACATTCCAGAAAGTATGTACGGGATGATCAGGGATATGGAGCCGTACAGCACCGCCCTTGCGAACACCGGCAGCCACGGCTGCCTTTCCGCCGGGTTCACGATGTCCGTTGTCACGAAAGTATAGAACAGGCATATCAGCACAAGCTCGAGTATGCACCAGAGCACATAGCCGAGATATGTCATCTCCACAATCCTGCCAACCTTGTACATCACCACCCGGCTCGTCACAAGTATGAGGATGGATATGAAGGCGAATCCGGCGGTGAAAAGGAACATCTGGGAATTGCCGAGACGGAACCACGCCGTGTCGGAAAAAGGTATGTATATGTTCAGGAAAATCAGGGCGAACAGCACGGAAAAAATCACCGTGCCGACGAGCTGGTTCTTGCCGAGAAAATATGACGGAAGTTTCCGCTGCATCCACAAATCTGTTTTACCCTGCAAATATAAGAATTTTGCCACAAATAGTAAAAATTCGCCACAATCCGTGGTTATAAGCCACAATTTCAGAGGAATTGCCACAATTATTTCATTCTTCCGAGAATACCGATTATTTTTGTGCGGTTTTATTGAGATTTTGTTTATTTTATACTATGAAAATTGTTGGAACAGGAAGTGTAATTCCTAAGAAAATCGTAACGAACGACATGCTTTCAGAATTCCTCGACACGAGCGATGCGTGGATATATCCGAGAACAGGTATAAAATACCGTCACGTGATATCGGACGAGAAACTCGAGGACATGGCCATCGAGGCAGCAAGGAAGGCTCTCGACAACGCCGGGATGAAAGCTGAGGAACTGGATTTCATAATCTGCTCTAATGTTGTCAACGAATATGTCACCCCTTCCCTAAGCTGTATAATCCAGGGAGGGCTCGGTGCCACTTGCCCGTGCATAGACATAAACTGCGCATGTGCCGGTTTCGTCTACGCCCTCGACCTTGCGGAGGCATACAGCAAGGCAGGAAAGGTTAAGAACGTGCTCATAGTCTGCGCCGAAGAGCCTACAAGAATGACAAGCTGGAAGGACAGGAACGTCTGCGTACTCTTCGGGGACGGGGCAGGAGCCGCAGTGCTCAGCGAAGGAGACAACATCAAGGGGACCAGGCTCTCCGCTGCAAGCGCCACCGACAAGCTCTACCAGATACGCACCCTCGAGCCTACACCTTACGTGACAAAGGAAGAGGTCGACATCCCTCTCCAGATGAGGGGACAGGATGTGTTCAAATTCGCAGTCAAGGCATCCAGCGGCGACATAAAGAAACTCCTTGATGAACTCGGGATGACTCCGGACGATGTGGACAAGTATCTTCTCCACCAGGCCAACATCAGGATAATCAACGCCATAAAGGACCAGCTCGAGCAGCCTGACGAGAAATTCCCGCACAATGTGGAAAGCCACGGGAACTCGTCGTCGGCAAGCTGCCCGATACTTCTGGACGAATGCAACAGGAACGGGCTTCTCAAGAAAGGCGACATCCTGGCCTTGAGCGCATTCGGAGCCGGATTCATCTCCGGTGCAGCCATCATTGAATGGTAATTTCGGCATAAAAGTGGAACAGTATTAAAACCAATCTATATGATAAAAAGCAGAATTTGCGATATTCTGGGCATCAGATATCCGATATTCCAGGGCGGCATGGCATGGGTAGCTGACGCTTCGCTTGCAGCCGCAGTATCCAATGCAGGCGGTCTCGGACTGATTTCGTCAATAAATGCAGGCACGGAAGCCGTACGTAATGAAATCAGGAAATGCAGGCAGATGACTGACAAGCCTTTCGGCGTGAACATCATGCTTCAGGCCCCCAATGCAGGTGAAATCGCGAAGATGGTAGTCGAGGAAGGGGTCAGGATACTCACTACCGGAGCAGGCTCCCCTGCACAGTACATGGATATGTGGAAGGAGGCAGGAGTCAAGGTCATCCCGGTGGTGGCATCCGTAGCTCTCGCCCTCAAGATGCAGGCAATAGGGGCCACTGCAGTGGTGGCTGAAGGCGCGGAATCCGGCGGACATGTCGGAGAACTCCACACAATGTCGCTCATCCCTCAGGTGGTGGATGCGCTTGACATCCCGGTTGTGGCTGCCGGCGGAATATGCGACGGCAGAGGTGCTGCAGCCGCATTCATCTTCGGGGCAGAGGCAGTGCAGGTCGGCACGAGGTTCCTCGCAGCCGAGGAGTGCACGGTGCACCAGAACTACAAGGACAAGATACTCAAGGCCACGGACATCTCTACAATCGTCACCGGCAAGACTCTCGGTCACCCTGTGAGGTCGCTCAAGACCCCGTTCTCCAAGACTTTTGCGAAGATGGAAGCAGACCCTTCAGTGAAGCCGGACGAGATTCTCGCCTTCGGGACAGGCGCTCTCCGCAAAGCTGTCAAGGAAGGCGACCCTAACGGAAGCTACATGGCAGGAGAATGCGCCGGAATGGTAAAGAAGATAGAACCGGCAAAGGCCATAATAGAAGATATCATAGGCGGGGCTGAAAGAATCCTCGCCCATGCAGGCGACCTTCTTGCCTGAATCCCCCGACAAGGGGACAGCCGCGTCGGACCGGCGTCATAATTATGTAAAACTAATCGAAAAACTGAATAAAGATGAATAAGAGAGTAGTCGTGACAGGAATGGGAGTCATCTCCCCTGTCGGAAACAATGTGGAGGAATTCTGGAAGAACCTTGTGAACGGTGTCTGCGGCATCGGCCTCATAACGGAATTCCCTACCGAAGACCTTCCTGCAAAAGTCGCAGGAGAAGTCAAGAACTTCAACCCTGCCGATTACGGCATCGAGCCGGCTTTTGCAAGGAAACAGGACAAGTTCTCCATATTCGCCGTGGCAGCTGCATCCGAGGCCATCAGGCAGAGCGGACTCAGCACGGCTGAGGACGGGAACATCGACCCGCTCAGGTTCGGTGTCTACGTAGGTTCCGGCATCGGAGGCTTCACGACACAGTACAAGGAAAGCGAGAAGATGATCAGCGACGGTGCGAAGTGGATATCACCGCTTTTCATCCCTACAATGATTGCCAACATGGCAGCAGGGAACATCGCAATCAGGAACAATCTCTGCGGACCTTGCGTACCTGTCGTCACTGCATGCGCCACATCGACACACACAATCGGTGAAGCATACAGGGCAATCAAGCACGGATATGCTGATGCAATCATCGCAGGAGGCTCTGAAGCAGCGACCATTCCGCTCGGAATCGCAGGTTTCGCAAACGCAAAGGCCCTGTCGAGAAGTGAAAATCCAAACTATGCTTCCCTTCCGTTCAACCTCAACAGAGGAGGTTTCGTGATGGGCGAAGGTGCTGCCATGCTCATCCTTGAAGAGTATGAGCACGCAAAGGCAAGAGGGGCACAGATACTTGCTGAAATCTGCGGCTACGGAAACACTTGCGACGCATACCACATGACTGCTCCGAGGACAGACTGCAAGACACAGGCTGCGGCAATAAAGATGGCGCTCGACGAGGCCGGATATACAAAGGACGACGTGCTCCACATCAACGCACACGGTACGGGCACGGCTCTCAACGACTCTCTCGAGACCAAGACATTCAAGCTCGTGCTCGGGGATGATGCCTACAAGGCCCACATCTGCTCCACAAAGTCGATGACCGGACACATGCTCGGAGCGACCGGAGCTGTCGAGGCCATAGCTTCTGTCCTTGCGCTCAGGGACGGAATCGTTCCTCCGACCATCAACCTTGACACTCCTGACCCGGAGTGCGACCTGAACTACACGCCTAACAAGGCAGAGAAGGTGGACATCACCATAGCGATTTCCGACTCTCTCGGATTCGGCGGGCACAACGGTTGCGTGGCATTCCGCAAGGCTGAATAATCATTGCTGACTGAAATCTAAACCTTAAAGTGATGAACAGAGAAGAACTGAAAGAATATTTGCCCCACAGGGAGCCGATGCTCCTTGTGGACGAAGTCGAGATAGATGAAGAGGGCGTGGCACATGCCAGGTACCGCATCAGGGAAGACGAGTTTTTCTGCAGGGGACATTTCCCCGGCAATCCGATTGTGCCTGGAGTAATCCAGTGTGAAATCATGGCACAGAGCTGCGTCCTGCTCGTAAAAGATGAGGTGAAAGGGAAGACGACCCTTTACACTGGCATAAACAATGTGAAGTTCAAGAATATTGTACGTCCGGGGGATTTGTGCGAAATCACGGCGAAACTCACCGGAAGAAGGGGCAATATCTTCTTCACGGAAGCCGTCCTCAAGGTTGACGGCAAGCTCTGCTGCAGGGGTGACCTCTCGTTCGCCCTGGCCTGACAGACAGGACCGGAACGAAAGAGGCCGACCCAAAAGAGATTTTGAGGTCGGCTTCTTTAGCATAACGAGAGGAGAGATCTTCGGCTGCAATTTT
>CALVDM010000028.1 GCA_944326335.1 uncultured Bacteroidales bacterium | reverse complement strand
CTACGGCCCCTATTAGGGGCGCTTCGAGCCTCCGGCTCGGTCCCTGCGGGACTTGTTAGGGCTTTTGAGTCGGCCTCCTTACGCCGGACTTCGTCCTCTATAGAGGTAATTCTCTTAAATTCATTCCATTCATTTCATCGAATTCACGTTAAATTGGTAATATCGGACATGGAAACCGACGGTTTCAAAATTTCGAAAATACTTCATAAAATCCGTATTTGAAAATTTTTATGGGAGTATTCTTTACAAAAAATCAAAAACTGTTTCTAACTTTGTGCTGCAAACACAAATATGAGACAATGAGACGGACAATCGTTTTATTCTTGACCGCTTTTTTTACAATGTCCGCTTCTCCAGCATTTTCTTCTGCACAGGAGAATGTCGTGGAGGCCATCAATTCATACGGCACGTTCGACAGATGGTCTGTGCGTGAAGTGAAGGAGTCGGGACTTATCGGAGGAAATGTCAGGCAACTTTTCGAATTTTACGGGGACTACGGGTCTGTCCGTACCAAAGAGCCGTATGTGGCTCCGAAAGGCTATCTCTGGCGCACCAACAATGTGCTGGCCATCGTGGCCGGCGTCACCAAGACCAACAACACAGTCTATCCCGAGAAGCGCGGCGACGGCTATTGCGCGAGGCTCGAGACACATGTAGAGGCTGTCAAGGTGCTCGGCATGATAAACATGGATGTCACATGCCAGGGCGCCATGTTCATCGGGGCTCTCGAGGAGCCGATAAAGGACACGAAGGCTCCCATGACGAAGGTCCTCTACGGTGTGCCGTTTGAAGGACGCCCGTCCGCCGTCACTTTCGACTACAAGGCTGAAGTCGGGCATGAGGTGGTGCGCGGGACAGGATTCTCCCCGCTGAAGCCGCAGGGCTATCCGGACTATCCGCTCGTCTACATGGTCCTGCAGAAACGCTGGGAAGACGGTGACGGGAACGTGCATGCCTTGCGCGTGGGTTCCGCGATACACCGTTTCGAGGAGAGCACCACGGACTGGACTGACGGATTCCGGGTGGAGGTGAAATACGGAGACATCACTTCCGAGCCGTTCTACAAGGACTACATGGGCCTTAAAACCGACCCTGACACGGCATTCTACTGCATCAACGGCAAAGGAGAAAAGGTGATGGTACAGGAGGAGGGATGGGCTGCCCCTGACGAGGAGCCCAACTATCTCATACTTACCTTCATCGCAAGCAGCGAGAGGGCGTTCTACGGAGGTGTCGGAAACATATTGTGGATAGACAACGTGAAAGTGGAGATGTAGCCGGGCCAGGTTGTTTCAGCAGCTGATTTTGCGGTTTCAGTCATGTAATTAGGCACTTCCTGCGTTTACGCGTTGAATAAAATCGTCATACCTGATACTTTAGCAGGTGATTATGACTTTTTTATTACAACAGTAAAACGTATGAAGAAGACGAACTTGAAAAATCCGATTCTTCTGCTGACCGTGCTGCTGACTCTCTGTGACTTGCCTGTCTTTGCGCAGGACAAGGTGACGGTGAGCGGTACCGTGTTTTCTGCAGAAGACGGGCAGCCTCTCCCCGGAGCGGCTGTCCTCGCGGATGAGCTGAATGCCGTCATTACCGACATTGACGGGAAATTCTCTATTTCCGTCGATGCGGGGGCCACGCTTACGGCTTCCTGTCTCGGCTATTCGGACCGGACGTTCACTGTCCCCACGGAAGATGCCGTGTGGAATGTCGGTCTCGAGAGCGAGACGCACACCATTGACGATGTGGTCGTGATAGCCTACGGAGTCAGGAAGAAGGGAACCATAGCCGGCTCGGTATCGACGGTGAAATCCGAAAAGCTGGCAGACGTACCGGCCGCCAGCTTCGACCAGGCGCTGCAGGGGCAGACTCCGGGACTTACCGTCCTGTCGAGTTCAGGTGAACCCAGCACCGCCGCTACTTTCCAGATCAGGGGAATCAACTCAATCAATTCGGGAACATCCCCCCTTTTCATTCTCGACGGGCTTCCTGTCTCGAGCTCTGATTTCAATGCCATCAACCCGGCGGACATCGAATCGGTGTCAGTGCTGAAAGATGCATCATCCACCTCGATTTACGGTGCGCGCGCAGCCAACGGCGTCGTGGTCATCACCACAAAGCGCGGCAGCCTCGGCAAAGCCAAGGTGACGGCACGTGCGCAGGTGGGCTTCTCGAGCCTTGCCCGAAACAACTGGAACATGATGAATACGGCTGAGCGCATAGCCTATGAAAAGGAAGTCGGCCTGACTGACGGAAAGGACTATGCGGCTCTGAGCCAGATAGACTACAACTGGCTGGAGGAGGTGTTCCGCAACGACGCCCTGCTCCAGAACTATGATGTGTCGGTCGACGGCTCCACTGACAAGGTCCGCTATTATGTTTCAGGCAATTTCTATGACCAGCAGGGCATATCGCTCGACTCGCATTTCAGACGCTACAACGTCCGTGCGAATGTCGAGGCGCAGGCAAAGTCATGGTTGAAAATCGGGACGAACGTGCTGTTGACGCACGAGGACATAAACATATCCGAACAGGGAGCCCCGTCCACCGTCACCCCTATATCCGCCTCCCGCTTCATGCTCCCGTACTGGAGCCCTTACAAGGCTGATGGGAAGACCTATGCGTCTGTCAGTGACGGCACATGGAAGGGAACGGACCAGAACCCTCTGGAGTGGATGGAGAACAACCCTGCATCGAACGACAAGAACAAGATAATCGGCTCCCTTTTCCTGGAGTTCACCCCGATAGAGGGGCTGACGATACGCTCCCAGGGAGGCGTCGACTACTCCGGGATATATTCCATGGCTTCCTCGATGCCTTCTTACGTCCCGAACAACGGTATGGGCTCCGCGACCAAGAGCTATTCGGAAGCCTATAACCTTACAATCACCAACACGGTGAACTACCATTTCGCCCTGGAGCATGTCCATGACTTCAATTTCCTTGTGGGGCAGGAAGCCGTCGACTATACTTCAGACGGTTTCTCAATCGCGACTTCCGGTCAGCAGCATGACGAACTCACGAACATAGCCTCCGGAACCGTGGCCCGCTCATGGGTGGACAACACTTCGTCGTACAGCTATCTCTCATTCTTCGGAAGAGGCGAGTACAATTACGGCGGACGGTATTATGCCGATTTTTCCGTGAGGGCCGACGCTTCCTCCCGTTTCGGGAAAAGCGGCCGCTGGGCGGCGTTCTGGTCCCTGGGCTTCATGTGGGACCTGCGCAACGAAAAATTCATGAGAGGCGTCGCCCCGTGGCTCACCATGGCGCAGGTAGCTGTCAGCACGGGTACGTCCGGCAACTCATCCATACCGAACTATGACCATCTCGACCTGGTCGGGGGAGGTTCGGACTATCTCGGCAATTCCGGTATCTCACCGGTTTCCCAGGGCAATGAAAACCTGGAGTGGGAGAAGCTCTGGACCACTAATCTCGCATTCCACCTCGGTTTCATAGGGAGGATAGGTCTCGACATTGAGCTGTATAACAAGTACAACTACAACATGCTCATGGCAGTTCCCCAGTCCTATGCCAACGGCGGGTTCAGCGCTCGCTGGGACAATGTAGGTGCGATGCTGAACCGGGGCGTCGAATTCAATATCGGCGCGGACATAATCCGGACAAGGGATTTCGTGTGGAACGTGGCTGCGAATGCATCCTACAACCACAATGAAATCACGGAACTGTACAACGGCGTCCAGGAGTATGTGATGTCTGAAACCGGGACGAAACTTGTCGTGGGGCATCCTTTCGGCGAATTTTTCATGAACCGCTATGCGGGCGTCAATCCTGCCAACGGTGAGCAGCGCTGGCTCGACAAGGACGGCAACGTCACCGACGAGTACAATGATTCGGACAAGGTGATGACGGGATGCAGCTATATAGCCCCGTGGCAGGGCGGCTTTTCCACGGCCCTTTCCTGGAAAGGACTGACGCTCTCCGCGCAGTTCAGCTGGGTGGCTGACCGTTGGGTGATAAACAACGACAGGTATTATGAGGAAAACTCGCTTTTCGACTCATACAACCAGTCCCGCCGCATGCTGTACGACAGATGGAAGAAACCGGGAGACGTGACGGATATCCCGAAATACGGCGAGACTCCGCAGCTGGACACCCGCTATCTCGAGGATGCCTCCTTCCTGCGGCTGAAGAATCTCTCCATTGCATATTCGTTCCCGGAAAAGCTCCTTTCCACGACAAAAGTATTCAATGCCGTGAAAATCTATGCACAGGCGCAGAATCTCCTGACGTTTACCGGATTTACCGGTCTCGACCCTGAAAACGTGGCTAATGTCTACAGGGCCCAGTACCCTATGTCGAAGCAGTTTACTTTCGGGGTGGAACTTACTTTTTAACAAAGGTCAAAGATGAAACACACGATTATAAAAATATTGTCATTCGTGCTGCTCCTGTCAAGCGGGACCGCCTGTCTGGAGAAATATCCGACCGATGCGATTCCGGGCAGGGAAGCCATCACGTCCGTGGATGTCGCTTCACAGGTCGTCACGGCCATTTACGCCAGCTTCAAGAGCAGTGCACTCTATTCAGGAAATCTTACCCTTCTTCCGGACATCCAGACTGACCTCGTGCAGGCTGTCGAGGGATATACGAACCAGCTCGGCAACATCTGGAGATGGGAAATCCTGTCCACGGACAGAGAGATTGAGGCTGTCTACGGCAGCCTGTACGGTGTCATCGGCCAATGCAACTACTTCTTCGACTGCATCGCGGATCTGGAAGCGTCCCTGACGGATGATGACGAGATTTCGGAACTTGAAAGTCTTAAGGGAGAAGTTCATTTTGCCCGTGCCCTTGCGTATTCGGAGCTGATAAAGTGCTTCTGCAAGGATTACGACCCGGATACAGCCGGAGACGAGCTCGGAGTGGTTCTTGTTTCCAGCTACTACAATCCCGGACGTATGGTGAGGGCCACCCTGAAAGACTCGTACGACTTCGTGCTCTCGGACCTGGAGAAGGCCTCGGATATGATAACCCTCGATGAGACGAACAATTCCTCGTATTTTACGAAAAGTACGGTAAACGCTTTGTATGCGAGGGTCTATCTCTACATGAGAGACTGGGAAAAGGCCGCTGAATATGCCACAAAGGTCATTGATGACGAGAACCTTGCCCTTTCCAGCACGAACAACAATTATGTCACTTCCGAAATGTCCGACTATCAGTATATGTGGAACTACGATGCCGGTACGGAAGTGATATGGAAGGTGGGTATGACCACCACTTCATACGGCGGGGCACTCGGGCAGCGTTTCCTCGGATACAACTATTCGGCTTATTATCCGGACTATGTGCCTGCCGACCCGATTCTTGAGCTGTACGACGACAATGACCTCAGGGCCTCGGTATTTTTCGCCACTGTCCAGACGGGGTATCCTCACCATCTGACCTGCCCTCTGCTCATAAAGTATTACGGCAATCCTACGTTCCTGAGCGTGAATATACGTCATGTGAACATGCCGAAGGTGTTCCGTCTTTCGGAGCAGTATCTTATCAGGAGCGAGGCTTACTGCCGTCTCGACCGCTTTTCCGAAGCTACGGACGACCTGACCACTCTCAGGCGTGCCAGGTACAGCAGCTATGCGGGAATGTCCCTCAATGCCGGGAACTGGGAGCAGACCATACTTGACGAGCGTGCTAGGGAACTCTACATGGAAGGTTTCCGCCTTCAGGATCTGAAACGGTTCCACAGGGGATTCGAGAGGGAGGAGCAGCTCAATACTGTAAGTTCCGGAAACACCCTGAAAATCGAAGCCGACAATCCGCTTTTCGTGTGGCCGATTCCACAGCATGAGCTGGATGCGCCGGGCTCCGAAATATTACCAAACGACAGCAACAGATAGGAGAAATGCGTATGAAAAGGAATATTTTACTGGCCGCATTGCTCTCTGCGGCGGTCTTCGCCTCCTGCGAGCAGGAGCGGCAGACATATATCGGCCCTTCGCTGATAATGTTTTCGGATACACTGACCACGGTTCCGGTCCAGAGCTCCGACGAGGTGCTCTCCATAGATGTGGCGGCAACTTATGCGGCCGACTATGACAGGACGGTGGGAGTGGAGGTCGTGCAGAAGGAAAGCAATGCCGTTGAAGGCAGACATTTTACGGTCGAGTCCTATTCGGTGACCATTCCTGCCGGGCAGCAGGCTGCGACCTTCGACTTCAGGGGAATCTACGACAATATGGACCTGGACGATTCACTCGTGGTGTCGCTCCGTCTGGTTTCGCCCGAGAACGACGAAATCGGTGAAGGCTCGGCTACAAAGGTGCGCCTGCAGAAAGTCGTACCTTTCAGCCTTGACAATTTCACACGGTATGCCGTGATGACGTCTGATTTCCTCAGAACTTTCCTCGGTTCATTGAACGGGCAAAGGCTCGTCTTTACGGAGCCGGATGATACGGAGCCGAATACGGTGCGTGTCATGGATGCATTCTCCGACGGGTATGACATCAGGCTGACTTTCGATGCTTCAGACCCGCTGGAACCGGCATTGAGTCTTGCCGAAGAAGGTATGCCGGCGGGCGATGTCAGGGAATTTGCCGGTGCGCCTTACGGAGACAACCTCATCCGTCTGGCCTCCTATCCTTCGTACGAGTCCGTTTTCGACACCGGAGACAGGACTGCGGAGTTCTACGCCACATTCTATGTGGAAAACGTCGGCTACCTTGTGAACCCTTATTTCCTGACTTCCATACAGTGGATAAGCGATGCGGAAGCCGAAGACATATTGAAAAACGGATTTTGACAAAACTTAAATAGACAACCGACATGAAAAATATCAAGACTGTCCTGGCCGTGCTCCTCGCTGCTGCGGGCCTTGTTTCCTGCCAGGAGAAAGCAGAAGAAAATATCACTCCGGTATTTCCGGAGCAGGAAGATGTGACTGTACTGACCGAAGATTTGGGAAAGGACCTGACCTTTTCGTTCGAGGCCAACATGGACTGGACCCTGGTTTCAGACCGCCAGTGGCTCCGGTTCAAGGATGAGATAGGGGAGGTATCCTCCCTTTCCGGCAAGGCAGGCAGCCATACCGTCACCTATATTGTTTCCGGAGACTCGCAGAGTTTCGAGCCTGAGACCGCGAACGTGGAAATGACCATGGGCGGCAAGTCGCAGGTCGTGCTTGCCGTGTCCCGCACGCCTGTCGAGAGGGAGCTCCACATGTACACGTATGACAACGGCGAAATCAGAGAGGTGACGGAAATCGGATTCCCGTTCGATGAAAATTCCATGATGTATTTCGGCTTCGAGGCGAATTTCGACTGGAAACTCCTGTCCTATCCAGAGGAATGGATTGCCGGGAATCCGGACAACGTCACCGGAGAGGACAGGCTGAAGAGTTTTGCCGGGACTGCCGGGGAGAAGGCCGTTTTCGAGAACATGGAATTGTTTTCCGTGGACTACACAGCGAGATACAGGGACCTCGAAGGCCAGTTCGTGGTGAGCGACCTTTCAGGGGAGCATACTTTCCCGTTCACCGTAAAGGCTGCGGGAGTGCCAGAAAAGACGTTGGAGTGGATAGACTACCGCTCGCTGCAGAACGGCATCACTTGGAATTCCAGGGGACAGAGGACCGTTTCCCAGAACGGCTCCACTTCCGTGACTGACGAACCTGCCGTCATTTCCTTCCTGGTGAAGGACCACAATTATCATGTACGCATAGTGACAACCGAAGACGGGCGCACTTTCGATGATACCGCACGCCCTGGGGATGAAGGCCTGTGGGTTGACGTTAAGGATGACGGCAATGGAAACATCAGCGTTTCGGCGCAGCCGAATGAGACCGATACGGAAAGGACGGCATACGTCTTTGTCTTCCCGAACGACTATATTTCGGAAGATGTGGGCATAGCCTCAGGCCCTTTCTATAAAGGGTATTTCTCATCAGGAGAGTTCGCTTTCAAAAAGGACGGCTACGGCGTAGCCCTCGTGCAGGAGTCCATGCCGGGAGGATTCGAGGTGATGAACGGAGCTACCATACAGCAGGTAGATGTCGAAATCAAGGCTGTCGACGATCCGTCGCAGATGATAGAGGCTCTCGGCCTCACGGTGACGGACAATATATACGAAGCCACGTTTACCGCCGAAACGTGGGGCGGCAGCGGTACAAGGGCCATAATCCCGAAGAACAATACCGTCTCACCGGAAATGGGTACCGTAAAACTCTGGGTCTATGACGGTTCCAATTATGTGAATATCCAGCTTGGCGGAGATGAAATGAAGGAGTGGTTCACAAGCTATAGCCTGTACTCATACGACTCCGGTTCCACACGCCGCTTCGCTTTCAGTATCGGTAGCGGCCGTACTGCATTCGACAGCCTGCCTGCAGGCAAACAGCTGATTATAGTATTCTATGGAGAACCGGCAGAAGGCTCCGAATACGGGGACGAAATCGGCACATTCGTAATCAAACACTAATTGAAAGATGAACATAATCCGAAATATTACAAAAGTTTTCTCGGCGGCGCTCTGCACTGTCCTTGTGGCAGGCTGCGTAGAATCCCTTGAGGAAAAGACATCGCAGTACGGCTATTTCCAGCTGAAGCTGGTCAAGGCCCCGGAGTCTACGCTTCAGGTCTTGAGCAAGGCAGGGGACGGAGATGCCGTGACGATTCTCGATTCCCTTGCCGATGCGAGCAAGATAAGGCTTTCCCTGCAAGGCTCGGACGAGGTTCTGGAACAGACACTTACTCTGGAACCTGCTGCCGGAGGAAATACCGAATGGGGAATGTGGACCGAGAAACTGCAGCTCTATGCAGACACTTACCGCCTGCTGAGCTATGAAGTCCTCGGCAACCTCGACCAGACCATCCTCACGTCCGCCCCGGAGGACCGCTTCGAGATAAGCGTGGTCCCGGGAGGGCTTGTCGTGAAGGAACTCGGCATAAGCGTCAGGAACCGCGGCAATGTGAAGTTCGAGTTTTCCAAGTCCATGCAGGTTACCACCAAGGCGAATACAGGTGCCATGTACCGTTTCGAGAACGTGGAGACAGCCGATGTCACCGTGAAGAATCTCGCATCGGGAGCTAACCTTGAATTCAAGGGCATGGATGTCGCCGTAGAGTATTATTACAAGGATCCGGAGACCGAGGGAGGCGACTACATAACCTCCAGCCGTCTCGTCTGCGACACCCTTGTCAACATGCCTGCCGGAAACTATGAGGTGGCTGGCTATATCATGTATGACGATGCCGGGGAGCCGCTTGAAGGCGACAATCTTCCTGCGGAAACATGTGCGTTCACCGTGGCAGACAATACGGACGCGACAGTCTCCATCCCCGTTACTTTCACTGAAAGCGCGCCTCAGATCAAGGACGGTATCATCCTCAAGCAGATATGGGACGCCCTTGACGGTCCGAACTGGAGCTATAGCGGCATATATCATCAAAAGGGTTGCAACTGGGATTTCTCCCGCGAGATGGACCTCTGGGTGGCCCAGCCCGGTGTGATGATACTGAATGACGGGCATGTCTCGTCCATCGATTTCACCGGTTTCGGCGCAAAGGGAGACATCCCCGAGTGCATAGGCAATCTGGAAAAACTGAAAAACCTCACGCTCGGACGGCATGATGAATCCGCTGCCGGTACGCCTCAGAATCCGGAGGAAGACATTGCGGCCGTGGACAACGAGACTTTCCGCAGCATGTTCAAAGCCTTCGCATGCCCTGAAACGGGACTTGAAACTCTCGCCCCGGAATTGTGGACGGTACTGCCTGCAGAAAAACAGGCAAGGCTGAAGGAAAACAGCGGCAGGCTTGCTGCACCTGTAACGAAGGCTGCGTACGACCCTGCGGATAACTACTCCACATTCATAACATCGCTTCCTGAGTCGATAGGGAACCTGACGGAGCTGACGAGGCTCGTGATAGCTAATTCGCCGATAACCTCGCTGCCGGAAAGTCTGAAAAACCTGACTTCCCTGACGGATCTCGAGGTCTTCAATTGCCGCAAGATGACTGTCTTCCCGGACGTCATCACCGAGATACCGAACCTTCAGATGCTTTACTTCGGCAGCAACACCGGTCTCAGCGCGCAGGAGATGTACCGCGGACTCTCGCTTTTCAACACGAACGAGGCCGTGAACCCTACTGTGCAGGGCATGTATCTGATGGACAACAATCTCGAGACCATTCCCGATATGACGAACATGAAGCGCCTCAAGTTGCTGGACCTTTCAGGAAACAATATAAGCAGCATCGAAAAGGCTTTCGGCAAGGAAATGAATTTCGCCACACTTGACCTTTCCGACAACGAACTCGGTGACGAGGACATAGTCAGGGACGCTGAAGGCTATTTCGCCGGATATGAAGGCATGGAAAGCTGGTCTTTCTCGGGCAACGACCTCACCGTGCTTCCGGACATCTTCAATTCCAACTCGCCTTTCTACATGGGGACGGTGGACTTTTCGAGCAACAGGATAAGCTCTGTAGAAAACGGAAACGACGGGACTTACAAAGGATTCAATGCCGACACCTTCAACCTCAGCTTCAATGCACTCGAGGAATTCCCGGCATGCATCTACAACAGCGGCTCCAAGGTGAATTACCTGGTTTTCAAGGGTAATGCCATGAAGACCGTCTCCGAAGAAGCCCTGGAAGGGGAGCATACCTACTACACGAATGCACTTGACCTGAGCATGAACCGTATCAGGGAGCTGCCTTCCAATTTCAACAACCGCACATTCCCGTACATGACAGGACTCGACCTTTCATGGAATGCCTTCGATGCCTTCCCATGGGTGGTGACCAACCTGTCCAACATGGAGAACTTCCTGTTCAGGGGACAGCGCGATGACAGAGGCTACCGCTGCATGAAGGAGTGGCCTGTGGCCCTCTACGGCTGGTCTTCCCTGAAAGTGATTTATCTCGGCTCGAACGATATAGGAAAAGTGACGGACAGCACTTTGGACAGGATAAGGTTCAACTTCGAGATTACCGACAACCCGAACATTTCCATGGACCTTTCCACCCTGTGTCCGTATATCCAGCTGGGACTGGTTTCCGTCCTCTGCGACCCGGACCAGGATATCCAGGGATGTGACATATTGTTTCAATAAATAGTGCAAAAGATGAAAAAAATACATTTTATATGCGCGGCTTTCGCCGCAGCGCTTGCCGCAGCGTCCTGCGTGAAGGAAGAGACCGTGGAGTTCGGCATAGATACGGACAGCATCCAGGCCGGTCCTGAGGGCTGCACCGTACCTGTCAAGGTGGATGTGGCCGGACGTTGGAGCGCGGATGTGGCGGAGCCGTGGATACTGGTATCACCTTCGAGCGGAGAGGGCAGCACCGTCTGCAACATACGCATAGACTCCACGCTGCTGGCCGAGACGCGTGACGCCAAGGTCCGCATCAATGACAGCGAAGGCGGCGGGAGCAGGCTGATAAGCATAGTGCAGGAGGGATTCCCCAAACAGCTGACTCTCGATGAGACGGAAATATCTCTCGCGAATTTCGCCTCGCCCGATGAGCGTCATTTCGAGGTGGAGGTGACATCGAACGTGGATTTCAAGGTCACCGTTCCCGACGAAGCTGCCGGATGGCTTACATACGACACATACACATTCAAGCTGGACAAGGGTTTCAGGCCTCGCAGCACTGTCATCAGATTCAACTGGCAGGGCAATATCGAGGAAAATCCACGTGAGGCTACCGTAACCTTCACGACAGACGAGAGCGGCCTGACAAGGCACGATGCCCTGAAAATAAGCCAGGACAGGGCACCTGTCATTACTGATGACCCGGCTGGAGACTCACTTGCACTGGTGACCATAGAGAACAAGCTGAACATCAACATCAAGTGGAATCACGACGAGCCGATGTCCTACTGGAGCGGAGTGGACCTCTGGGATGCTTCGGATGACGAATGCCAGGAACATCCGGAGATGATAGGAAGGGTAAGGGGAGTGCAGTTCACGCAGTCTTTCATGAAGGATTCCGAGCAGTTCCCGGTAGAGTTCAAGTATCTGAAATACCTTGAGACTCTCAGCCTGTACAGCAACTCCAACAAGTTCAATTACAACTATACTTCAATCGGCGGCATCGCGGAGTTGAAGAATCTGAAGAATCTGCAGATTTTCAGCTTCGGGTTCAGCGACTTCCTCGAAGAGGAGTTTGCAGGCTTCATGCAGAATCTTGAGGTGCTGGATATCTCGTTCAACAATCTCTCGAGAATCCCGTCTTTCATCACTCCGGAAAAGATGCCTGCGCTCAGACAGTTCAACGCGGCAGGCAATGTGCGCGGAATGCTGAAGGACTGGGATGTGATGAGCGGAAGCCAGGAGAACTGGGGCGGACTGTACATGGAGAACGAGGGTAACTCGAACGGCGAAAGCAGCACCCTGAAGCGCATGCTGATGTTCCAGAATCTCGAGGTACTGATTCTGTCGAACAACCTTATAGAAGGCACTATTCCGGACATGGAAGATGCCGGCCTGCCTGTCTATGCGGATGATGATTTCAGTACGGACGAATCCGACACCCTTACCGTGGCCGCAAAACCGGTATTGTATGGAAAGCCGAAAGTGCTCCCGAAATGCAGGGATTTCCGCATCGGCCGGAACTTTTTCAGGGGTGAGCTCCCTGACTGGTTCCTGTATCACCCTTACCAGTTCATCTGGGCACCGGAGGTGTCTGTCTACAACCAGGAGGATACCAAGGATTCGGACGGGATATTTCCGGGATTCACGAACATACCTTCAACATACGACGAATACTTCACGTATTACCCTGTCTATAACAGATAACAGATAACAGATATCCGACATGAAAAGAAAAAACATCATATACATTTTATTGTCTCTTGCAGCTGTTTCCTGCACCCGGGCCCTCACGGAGACTGAAAGCGTACAGGCTCCGGATTCTCCGGTGGTGGTGAACACTCCCGAGGATGCCATTGCCGGGGAACTCATCGTGAAATTCGCCCCTAGCATGACCGAGAGCCTGGACGGTGTTGCCGCTGCCACAAAGAGCAGAGCCTCCGTCATGACCAGAAGCGGGCGGAGCAGCGTGGACGCTGTCTTCGAGCAGATAGGAGTCCGGAGCATTGAAAGAGTCTTCCCGGTAAACGGAAGCGAAGACCTGACCCGTCAGGAGGGACTCCATCTGTGGTATGTCGTGAAATTCGATGAAAGCACGGATGTACGCACCGCTGCGGAAAGTCTTGCCAGACTCGGCGGAGATATCTCCAAGATACAGTATTCAGTCAGGATAGAGCGCAAGCCTGCCCATCCGTCCGTGCCATACAGCCAGGTGTGGAATGATGCCGTGCGCAAGACGGCTTCCCGGACGGTTGCTGCCGCACCGTCGGCTTCCGTCGCTTTCGACGATGAGAAGCTGGCAGACCAGTGGCATTACCTCGGCCCGGAGGATGATGATTTTTCCGTTCCGGTCGAGGGAGGTGCGAATGTCCGCAAGGCATGGGAAAGATGCACCGGAGACCGGGAGATTATCGTTGCAGTGGTGGACGAGGCTGTCATGTTCTCGCATCCGGACCTGAATGCCAACATGTGGGTGAACGAGGGCGAGACGTACAAGTCTGCTGAAGATAACGACGGCAACGGTTACCGGGGAGATTACTACGGCTACAACTTCGCCGAGGATTCCCCTGCCATCGTATGGGAAGGTGACGGGAACACCGGTCACGGCACTCATGTGGCCGGAACCGTGGCTGCCGTGAACAACAACGGTATCGGAGTCACAGGCATAGCCGGTGGTTCCGGCAACAATGACGGGGTGCGGATAATGTCAATCCAGCTTTTTTCCGGAAACTACGGCTGCACTGCGTACAATGAAGCCAGAGGTATCAAGTATGCCGCAGACAACGGTGCGGTGATTCTCCAGTGCAGTTGGGGCAATGTGTCACCGCTCGGTGACCCTGCAACAGTGGGAAGGGGCTATGCCACTGACGAGGAGTGGACAGCTGCAAACCCGCTCGAGAGGGAGGCGCTCGAATATTTCCTGCATCATGCAGGCTCTCCGAATGGAGTGATTGAAGGCGGTCTCGTGATTTTCGCCGCCGGAAACGAATATGCCGCCGCGGCATGTTATCCGGGAGCTTACAGCGAATTTATCTGTGTGGCTGCCAATGCCCTTGACGGGACACCGGCCTCCTATACCAATTACGCGACAGGTGTGGACATTTCCGCTCCTGGCGGAGACCAGGATTACGACTACGACTACGGCACCGGCTCAGTGGCGCAGGGAAACGACAGGGTGAAGGGAAGTGTCCTTTCGACCATGCCGCCTGTCTGGAACGGAGGGGAATATTACGGCTATATGGACGGGACATCCATGGCTTGCCCTCATGTTTCAGGCGTGGCCGCACTCGGACTGTCCTATGCGGCGCAGCTCCACAAGCATTTCACTGCCGACCAGTTCAAGGCCCTCCTTCTGGAGTCGGTGCGGCCGTTCAGCGGAAACATGCTTAGCGGATACAAGCTTTACCACAAGTATGCGCTCCAGACCGGCCTGTCCATTCCGGTGCGCATGGACCTGTCGACAGACTATGCAGGCAACATGGGCAGCGGCATCATCGATGCCGTGAAGCTCCTCGACCTGGTGGAAGGAAAGGAGAACGGTGTCGCCCTGTCGGTGCCGAACATCTATCTCCGTCCGGGCGAGAAGAAGACTCAGGCGGTGCACAGGTTTTTCGACAACGGGGAGAATCTAAGCTATACCGTCTCGGTGGAAAATCAGGATATCGCCGAAGTTTCCGTCTCCGGGTCCGAAGTCACTGTAAAGGGTCTCGCCAAGGGAAGCACTCGCTACACCGTGAAACCTTCGTCCGGCGAGCCTCAGACAGCATACATTACAGTCCGGCAGACAGCCTCCGACAACGGATGGCTCTGATGCGCAGACTTGTTCACCTTCATGAAACATAAAACGACTGATGAAATGAAACACATACTGAAAACAATATCCATGCTTGCTGTCCTCGCCCTCAGCTCCTGCTCGAAGGATACGGTGGAAATCCCGGCTGCGGTGGAGATAAACTATGCCGGCATCTCGGGGACATGGCAGCTGACGGAGTGGTGCGGAGAGCAGCTGACGGAAGGCCGTTACTGCTACCTCGTGATAGAAAGGACTCCTGACGAGGAGTCCGGGACCAGGTCGCTCACCATATACCAGAACATGGACAGTTCCAAATCCCGCTGTATCGAATCGTACTATACCCTGTCCGAAGACGAGAAGGGGAATGTGTACGCAAACGGCTACTATGCTTTCGGAGGCGGTTACTGGAGCAGTCCGTATCTGATTTCGTCTCTGGACGAGACGCGTATGACATGGATTGTAGACGGGGACAGCTCGGACATTTCAGTCTATACCCGCTGCGATTCCGTTCCTGAAGATATAGTGGCGGGAACGCGCAGTCTCTGAACCGGCATTTTGCTGATTCCATGAACCGATGACCTGACTGCATCTTGTAAAATCATTATATTTGCTGCTTTTGATTTGCTTTGCAACATGAAAACATGTTTGAAATACAAGGTGCAGTCTTTCCTTTGGTTTTCAGGTATTTTCACCCTCTGTGGCATCCTGCTGTACGGAGTGGCCTTCTTTTATACCCTCTGGGGTGGGGTGCCGCCATACGGTGACAGTATGATTGCCCTTGCGGGCAGCATCATCATATTCAACACTTGGGGATTCGCCTTCATCGCCATTATCAGGAGGGTCGCAGGCAGCAGCCAGCGGATGGCTCTCAGGTCCAGAAGCCGTTTCCTCTTCTTCTATTTCTGTGCCGGCACGGCAATCCTTGCACTCACTTATGTCCTGGTCATCGCCGTGAAGGCTGTCAGCGGTGATGCTGACCCTCTGCACCTGAACATGTCCGGATTCGCTCTTCTCGCTACGCTCTGGATAATAGAAATGCTTCTGCTGAGCATGTTCCTCATCGAGTCGTCCGCCAGGAGGACAGTGGATCTGTACCACAAGAAACGCCGTCTGGAGCAGGATGCCATGAAGATGCAGTACCAGGCTCTCCAGAATCAGCTGAATCCGCATTTCCTGTTCAACAACCTGAGCGTTCTGGTAGCGGAAATTGAGAGCGACCCCGAAAATGCGGTACGCTTCGTGCAGAATCTTTCCGACATCTACAGATATGTCCTCCAGCAGTCTTCGAAAGAGACCGCCACCCTGAAGGAGGAACTGGACTTTTTCGGGTCGTATCTCTTCCTGTACAAGACCCGCTACGGCGACAAACTCGTAATCAGGGAAAACATCCCTGTATCAGCGCACAATGCCGTGCTCCCTCCGCTGACACTTCAGCTGCTCATGGAGAATGCACTGAAGCACAACAGCATGACAGTGAACTCGCCGCTCTGCATAACGATGGATGTCTCGGCGGACGGCAGCATGCTGCGTTTCTCGAACAACATACAGCACACGCTCTCTCCCTATGAATCTTCCGGGAAGGGCCTTGTGAATCTTTCCGCGAGGTATTCCATCCTGTTCGGCACGGTGCCTCAGGTGGTCAGCGACGACAAGGAATTTTCAGTTTCAATACCTTTGATATATGGATACGGTACGGGCTATAATAGCAGATGACGAATTGCCTACGGCAAAAAGGCTTACATCCATGATAAGGCGGCTCAGACCCGAGTGGAATGTAGAGATGGTCCCCGGCAATGTCTCAATCCTGAAGACATGGTTCTCGACGAATCCCCAGCCTGACATAATGTTTCTCGACATCAGACTGGAAGACGGCACGGCTTTCGACCTTTTGAACGAAGTCCGCCCGAGCGGGCTCATCGTATTCACTACAGCCTACAGCGAATATGCCCTGGAAGCATTCAAGGTGAACGGGATAGACTACCTCCTGAAACCTGTGAAGGAAGAGATGCTTTCAGATGCAATCTCGAAATTCGAGCGTCTGTCCGTCAATTCCGGCTACGGTAATCTGCAGAAGGTGCTCGATGCCCTGACACAGGACCGCAACTCATTCAGGGAGCGGTTCATGGTAACGAAGGCAGACAGACTCCTTGTCGTCCAGGCATCGGATGTGGCGTTCTTCTATTCCGAGAACAGGCATACCTATGCCGTGACATCGAAAGGGGTTGTCCATCAGCTCGGGATGACTCTGGACAACCTTGTAAAGGAACTTGACCCTCGCTATTTCTTCAGGGCCAACAGGCAGTCGATAGTGAATGTCAGTGCAATAGTCAAAGTTGAGCCATACTTCCACAACAGTTACATAATCACCACTTCTCCCGATTCCCACGGAATAATCACCGTCTCGAAGGAGCGTCTGTCACTGTTCAAGTCCTGGCTCAACTATTGACCCCGCCGCTGAAGACCTATCTTTTCTTCCAGACTGCGGACATGTCCTCGAGGGTCTTCCCCTTGGTCTCCGGAACGAACTTCCATACGAATATCGCTGAAAGCAGGGCCATGACGGCATATATGGTATATGTCCCGCCCACGCTCCACGCGCTCAGGGAAGGGAATGTCGAAGATACGAGGAAGTTTGCCACCCATTGCATGGCAACGGCTATCGCCACAGCCTGCGACCTTATCGTGTTCGGGAAAATTTCCGAAATCAGCACCCAGCAGATAGGTCCCCACGACATCATGAAGGAGGCGGTGTAAATGATTATGAAGACAAGCGCACCGATTCCTATCATGTCAGAGAACGAGAACACAGCCAGTGCTGCCATTCCTATCATCATACCCGTGGACCCGATAATCAGCAGCGGTTTCCTTCCGAACTTGTCCACGGTGAATATGGCGACGAGGGTGAATATGATGTTCACTATGCCCATCACGACAGTCTGGACCATGGAAGCGTCTCCGCTTGCCCCGAGATTCTCGAATATCCTCGGTGCATAGTAGAGGACCACGTTGATGCCGATGGCCTGCTGGAAAAACGACAGCAGCACCCCGACCGCAATCACGCCGGCCCCGTAGGACAGCAGGCTCTCCTTCTTCTCCACAAGCGTACTCTTGATTTCGGCCAGGATGGCTGTCCCGTCCTTTTCCCCGTTTATCCTTGTCAGGATTCTGAGTGCAGAGTTTTCGTTGCCTTTCATGACCAGATACCGGGGTGTCTCCGGCACAAGGAACACGAGAAGGAAGAATACGCCGGCAGGGAAGGCTTCACTGAGGAACATCCTTCTCCAGCCTATTTCCGTCATGGCTGCCAGAATGCCTTCCTGGGTGTCTGCGAGACTGTTCCGGATGAGGTAGTTCACGAAATACACCACCAGCATGCCGAATATTATCGCGAACTGGTTGCAGGACACGAGCTTGCCCCTGATGTTGGCAGGGGATATCTCCGCAATGTACATGGGACATATTGCGGATGCCAGTCCCACACCTATTCCTCCGATTATCCTGTATATGTTGAATGCCACGAGGAGCTGGAGCGACGGATGGCCGTACGGCATGATTCCGCTTTCCGGTCTCCAGGAGCCTATGGCTGATATCAGGAACAGCATCCCGGCAACGAGCAGGGATTTCTTCCTTCCGAAAGAGGATGCGAGCACTCCGGATATCGCCCCTCCTATTATGCATCCGATGAGCGCGCTCGATGCAGTGAACCCATGAATCAGCTTCGTGTAGGTGAAGTCGGTGGCTCCCCTGAAGAACGTGTCGAGAGCCTGCTCCGCTCCGGATATGACAGCTGTGTCATATCCGAAGAGCAGGCCGCCGATTACGGCTATCAGCACTATCGAGTACAGATAAGCCTTGTTTTGTCCTTTAGCTTCGCCCATGGCTATCTGATGTAGAGGTTTATCAGGGCTTCGTAAAGTTCCTGTTTCCCGCTTATCATCTCCGGTTCACCATGCGTGCGGGCATATTCTGCAGCTTCCTCGAGGCTCATCTGCCCGTCTTCGAATCTCTTTCCCTCACCGGAGTCGAAAGAGGCGTACCTGTCATGGAGCATCTTCTCGTAGTCGGAATTTTCAAGGATGTCGGCTGCAATCAGCAATGCCCTTGCCATGGTGTCCATCCCTGAAATATGTGCTATGAATATGTCCTCCAGGTCTGTGGAGTTCCTTCTTGTCTTTGCATCGAAGTTCGAGCCACCTCCCATGTAGCCTCCGCCGCGGATGACAACGAGCATCGCCTGCACGAGTTCATAGAGGTCAACAGGGAACTGGTCGGTGTCCCATCCGTTCTGGTAGTCGCCCCTGTTGGCGTCGATGGAGCCGAGCATCCCTGCGTCCACGGCGCACTGGAGTTCATGCTCGAATGTATGGCCTGCGAGCACTGCGTGGTTTACCTCAATGTTCACCTTGAAGTCCTTGTCGAGGCCGTTTGCGCGAAGGAATCCAATCACGGTCTCGGTGTCGACGTCGTACTGGTGCTTCATCGGCTCCATCGGCTTCGGCTCAATGAGGAAGTTGCCCTTGAAGCCTTTCGCCCTGGCATAGTCGCGTGCCTTTGTGAGCATTGTCGCAAGATGCGCCTTCTCCCTCTTCATATCCGTGTTGAGAAGGGACATGTAGCCTTCACGTCCTCCCCAGAACACATAATTCTCTCCTCCGAGCTCGATTGTGGCATCTATCGCGTTCTTTATCTGGAGCATCGCGCGTGCTGCCGTTGCGAAGTCCGGGTTGGTTGCGGCACCGTTCATGTACCTCGGGTGTCCGAACACGTTGGCTGTGCCCCAGAGGAGCTTGATGCCGGTCTCGGCCTGCTTCTGCTTGGCATAGGCCACTATTTCCTTCATGTTCTGCTCATATTCCTGCGGGGTTTTGCCCTCCTCGATGAGGTCCACGTCATGGAAGCAGTAGTATTCGAAGCCGATTTTCTGCATTATCTCGAATCCGGCGTCCATCTTTGCCTTCGCGCGCTCCAGTGCGGTAGCTCCTTCATTCCACGGGAATTTCTTTGTGCCGCTTCCGAACTGGTCCGACCCGTCGGCCCCGAGTGTGTGCCACCATGCCATGGAGAACCTGAGCCAGTCCTTCATCTTCTTTCCATGGACCATCCTTTCCGGCTCATAGTAGTGGAAAGCCAAAGGGTTCTTGCTTGATGTGCCCTCGAAAGGGATTCTGCCTAAATTCGGGAAAAATTCTTTTGTTGCCATAATATACGATTTTTATGATGTTGTTCATTTATTCATTTTCTCCGTTCTGCGCGAGTGCCTGTGCGAGCCGGGTCTTCCAGGAGAGGTAGCTCTTTTCGAGGACTTCCGACTCTGAAGGCTCCGGATGTATGGTGTCCAGTTTTTCGAGAGAGGCGAAAGTCTCTTCCCTCGAAGTGTAGAACCCGGCTCCGAGGGCTGCTCCGCGCGCGGCCCCGAGAGCTCCGTCAGTGTCGTACAGCTCTATGTCGGCTCCGGTGACCGTGGCCAGTGTCTGTCTGAAGAGAGGTGACAGGAAGAGGTTCGCCTTGCCGGCCCTTATGACGTTGGGTCTCAGCCCCAACTCTTTCATTATGTCTATCCCGTACCTGAAAGAGTATGCTATACCTTCCTGTGTGGCCCTGAGAATGTGTGCAAGGCTGTGCCTGTTGAGGTCAATCCCCGATATGGATGCTCCTGAGCACCTGTTGCAGAGCACGCGCTCCGCCCCGTTGCCGAACGGCAGGACGGACACCCCGTCGGCCCCTGCAGGAGCTGTCGCGGCAAGCGAATTTATTGCATCGTAGTCCATGCCTGAACAGAAGTTGCGTCTCGTCCAGGCGTTCATGATGCCTGTGCCGTTGATGCACAGCAACACTCCGTACCTCGGAGCCGACGGCTTGTGGCTCACGTGTATGAAGGTGTTTACCCTCGACTGAGGGTCTGCCTGAGGCGTGTCTGTCACTCCGTACACGACACCGCTCGTGCCCCCGGTCGCTGCAATCTCTCCGGCATCGAGCACATTCAGCGAGAATGCGTTGTTCGGCTGGTCTCCGGCACGGTAGGACAGCGGTGTGCCGGCCGGTATCCCGAGAAGCTCCTCTGTGGCCTTGTCCGTCACCGCCTGGACTCCGATAGAAGGGACCGTGTCCGGAATCATGCCTGCAGGAATCCCGTAACAGTCGGCCACGAAACCGGCCCTGCACCCTTCCTTGAAGTCCCACAGTATCTGTTCGGAAAGTCCTGTCTCGGTGGTGCCGATTTCTCCTGTGAGGCGGTATGCGATATAGTCTCCGGGCAGGAAGAATTTCCAGGTCCGCCTGAAGTTGTCTTCCTCATTCCGTTTCACCCACGCCATCTTGGATGCAGTGAAGTTTCCGGGGGAGTTCAGCAGATGCGAAAGGCATTTCTCCCTTCCGATGCTTTCCATGGCCTCGTTGCCTGTCTCCACGGCCCTCGAGTCGCACCATATTATGGAGTCCCTCACCGGGAGGCCATCCTTCCCTATGCACACGAGACCGTGCATCTGGTATGTTATGCCTATGCATTTCACGTCGGAAAGGGATTCTTTCTCTCCTATCTTCCTTATCCCCTGGCATACGTAATCCCACCACATCAGGGGATTCTGCTCTGCCCAGCCGTTCCTTACGGCTTTTATCGGCATCTCCGTGCCCGGATTGGTGGATGATGCCACGCATTTCCCGCTGCCGATGTCAAGGAGCGAGACTTTCACGGAAGAAGACCCGATGTCTATACCTAAACTCTTCATGCTGTTGGTCATTGTTTATGTCAGCTCATCGCCGCCGTCCGTCAGTATGTCCAGTTGTTGATGAAGTTCAGCTTGAACTTGTCCTTCTCTGCCTTCCTGAAGACGGTCTTGTTGAATATATAGTATTGTGCCGGCTTGTGCGGCACGTTTTTCTCGAATTCCCCCGTAGGCGTTATTATTCCGGAACCCAATATCTTCTTCCGGAAGTTGCGGTTGTCGATGCTGATGCCCGTGACCGCCTCGAAAAGGCTCTGGAACTGGTTTATCGTGAATTTCCTCGGGAGCAGTTCGAATGCTACCGGAGTGTGCGTAATCTCCCTCTGGAGATTGGCGAGGGCATCCGCGAGAATTTCCATGTGGTCCATTATCAGGCTTCTGATGGAGTCTACCTCCACCCATTTGGCTCCTTTTCGGGTGGTGTAGCTTACGATTCCGGGATTCAGTTTCACGAGTGCATAGTAGCCGACGGTGACAACCCTGCGTGTGGCGATTCCGTGGAATCTGCATATCCACTCCATCTCCTTTCCGCTCACCCTGTCCGGCGCAGAGAAGATGCTTGTCTGCTTCAGGTATATGTCGCTCAGTCCCGTGCTTTCCTCAAGCACCCTGTTGGCCGCCTCCGGCAGAGTCTCGTTCTCGAGAATCATGGCTCCCGGGAGTTTGAGGTCTTCAGCCGACAAATCGTCTATGGGATATCTGCGCTTTATCAGAAGGACCTTCAGGCTCCTGCCGTCGAATCCGAACACCGCACAGTCCACGGAAATAGCTGTATTGGTCTCGATTGTCATGTCATTTCAAGTGGTCAATACAAAATTAGGACTTATGCATAAATAAGGCAAACAAAGTATGAAATATACGTTAAGTATCTGCTTATATTGTTGGTTTACAGAGGAAAACGAAGTCTGAAAAAGAAGGCGTGGCGTACCTTACGGTATCTTGTACGCTTAATGGAAGATGTGATGGGCCGGGCATTGACGGACAAAGCCGGCAACACAGGCATACCCGTATCGCCGGCTTTAAAATGTGTACTAAAACCTAAACCTGCAACATAGATGCAGGCAGGCGTCGCTTTGTTGCAGAAAAAGGGAAAATTTTTCAATCTTCGCCGATGTCCTCATCGTCATCCCAGTCAAATCCGAGTTCGGCTGCGAATTTTTCCGAAACGTCGTCCGGAACATCGAAGTTGAGGGAGCTCCACAACGAGTCCATCTGTCTCCTTTCCTTTTTCGTCGGCCTTCCTGCGCCCCTGTCCCTTTTCAGGAAGAATGTCTCGACAGGGGATTTCAGCTTGTCCAGTTCCTCCTGCGGGGTGATGTTCTCGGCATACTGCGGCACCAGTTTGGCGCCCTGACGCTTGTCTATCAGGGCAAGGACCCTGTACACGTAGGATATCGCACCTTTCCTGACTGTGATGACATCCCCTTCCCGGACTGTCCTGGCCGGTTTCACGTCAGCCCCGTTCAGGCGGACTTTCCCGCCCTTGCATGCATCTGTGGCATCGCTTCTGGTCTTGAAGACCCTGATGGACCACAGGTATTTGTCTATCCTTACCTCATTCATGATTGAACCGTTTTCAGTTCCAGCTCCTGTTGTGCTTGCCTTCTTCCTTTACGTTATCGTTTTCCTTTACGTCATCGTTTTCAAGACCTTCGTAGTCTTCACCCTCAAGGAACGGTTCCGTGTCCGGATTTATGTAGCCGTCGATGTCTTCCCTGGTTCCGGGAGTCACCTCGAGCAGTGTGGTCTGTCTGTCGGCAGGCAGCAGGATGAAATCAGTGACCTCTGCCGGGACGAGCATGGCCGTCCCTTTACCGAGAGGAAAGGCGGCTTCTGTATCCTTCCCGTCAGCGGCTGCAACCCTTGCCTGGACGGAAGCCTCTCCCTCGATGCAGACATAGACCGCATATCCGTTCTGCTCCTGCGAATGTATCTTTACTGGAGCCTGCAGCCGGAGTCTCGAGATATTGAATTCCGCGCATCCGGCGAGCCTTTCACCTGCGATGCCGGGCATGTCGTCAGCCTTCATGCGAGCCTCGGCGGTGTCGTACCTTGCGTAGCTGATGAAATCCATGGCTTCGGCGACGAAATCCCCATTGTCGCAGTTCCCGTCGTCATCCGGCCCGGACAGCCTGAACGGCAGCTCGGAAGCCTGCTTGATGACCGTGACCTTCAGACCGTTTCCCGCACAGTGCACGATACCGGGGCTGATGGTCAGGAAATCCCCCTTTACGGGATGCAGCACGTTCATGACCTCTTTCAGAGTGCCGTCTGCACTTCTGTCGAAAAGCTCCTGCGCCGTCATCTCCCTGCTGAATCCAAGCCTGATTTCCGCATCTTTCCCTGCTTCCGTGACATACCAGAATTCCTTGCCGCCGAGGGCGTCGTATCTCTGCTCGGCCACCTCGTCGTCAGGATGCACATGCACAGGCATTTCCCCGCGTATGTCGAGGAATTTCACCGTCACCGGGAACTGGCGGCCGTAATAGCCGTAGACATCCTCTCCTGTTATCCTCTCCAGATAGGTTTCCATTATCTCTCCGATGGAATTGTCTTCCAGCCATCCGTCAGACACCACGGAATCCTCGATGCCGAGGTCTGCGAGAGCGACTGTCTCTTCGCCCCAACTGTGCCTTACCGTCACGGGGCGGAACGTCATCGGATAAAGTTTCTTCTTTCCTTCCATTGTATGATTGGGCTCGCGTTAAAGCATCTTGCCGGAACAAAAGTAAGAAGCTGTTTTGAATTTTCCCAAAAATTCAGGAGAGCTTCCCTGAAAAAACAGGGGGAGAATGATGAATCATGACAATTCTTCATACCCGTTGTGACAATTTGACAGTCCCGGCCTTTGGCATCTCTTTTGTCCAAAGGGCTGGCGGCGGCTGCGGAAACCGCCACAAGACTGATTGAATTCTAAAATTATAAAATTATGATTAAACCATTGGCAGACAGAGTATTGGTTGAGCCTAAGGAGGCTGAGACCAAGACAGCGGCAGGACTGTACATTCCTGACACGGCAAAAGAGAAACCTCAGCAGGGGACTGTCCTTGCAGCAGGTCCCGGAAAGAAGGATGAACCTATGGAGGTCAAGGTCGGAGATGTTGTCCTCTACGGGAAATATGCCGGTACGGAGATAACGGTCGAGGGGAAGACTTATCTGATAATGAAACAGTCGGACATTCTGGCTACACTTTAATAATATATAGGAGAAAAGAATCATGGCAAAAGATATCAAATTCAATGTTGATGCACGCGCCCAGATGAAGGAAGGTGCGGATGCACTTGCAGATGCAGTAAAGGTCACGCTTGGTCCTAAGGGACGTAATGTGGTTATCGACAAGAAGTTCGGTGCGCCTCAGGTTACAAAGGACGGTGTCACGGTGGCAAAGGAGATTGAGCTTGAGGACAAGTTCGCCAACATGGGTGCCCAGATGGTCAAGGAAGTGGCTTCCAAGACCAACGACCAGGCCGGTGACGGTACCACCACTGCAACCGTGCTTGCCCAGGCCATCATTAACGTAGGCCTCAAGAATGTCACTGCCGGAGCAAATCCGATGGACCTCAAGAGGGGTATAGACAAGGCTGTGGCAAAGGTTGTCGAGAGCCTCAAGGCGCAGAGCCAGGAAGTCGGTGACGACTATTCGAAGATAGAGCAGGTGGGCACCATCTCCGCAAACAACGACGGATACATCGGAAAGCTCATAGCTGACGCAATGTCCAAGGTGAAGAAAGACGGTGTCATCACTGTGGAGGAGGCAAAGGGTACTGACACTGAAGTCAAGGTTGTCGAAGGCATGCAGTTCGACCGCGGCTACATCTCCCCTTATTTCATGACAAACGGGGACAAGATGGAGGCTGTACTCGAGGAGCCTCTCGTGCTCATCACCGACAAGAAGATATCCACGATGAAGGACCTGCTTCCTATTCTCGAGCCTATCGCCCGTGAAGGCAAGTCACTCCTCATCATAGCTGAAGACGTGGATGGAGAAGCCCTTACCACCCTTGTGGTGAACAGGCTCCGCGGCACATTGAAAATTGCGGCTGTGAAGGCTCCAGGGTTCGGAGACCGTCGTAAGGAGATGCTTCAGGACATTGCCACCCTTACCGGTGCGGTAGTGGTTTCTGAAGAGAGAGGCTTCACACTTGAGAACACTACGCCTGACATGCTCGGAAAGGCAGAGAAGGTTGTCGTGACCAAGGAGAATACCACAATCGTGAACGGCGCAGGCGACAAGGACGCCATCAAGGAAAGGGCCGAGCTCATCAGGAAGCAGATTGCGACCACAACTTCCGACTATGACCGCGAGAAACTCCAGGAACGTCTCGGAAAGCTCGCAGGCGGTGTGGCCGTCCTCTATGTAGGTGCTGCCACTGAAGTCGAGATGAAAGAGAAGAAAGACAGGGTGGAGGATGCCCTCAGCGCAACCCGTGCCGCTGTCGAGGAAGGAATAGTACCGGGAGGCGGTGTGGCTTACATCAGGGCTGCAGAAACACTCAAGGGCTTCAAGGGTGAGAATGAAGACGAGACTACAGGTATCCACATCGTGGCACGTGCCATCGAGGAGCCTCTCCGCCAGATTGCCGAGAACGCAGGAGTAGAAGGCAGCGTCATTATCCAGAAAATCAGGGAAGGCAAGGGCGACTTCGGCTACAATGCCCGCACCGATGAGTATGTGAACATGTTCGAGGCAGGCGTCATCGACCCTACCAAGGTATCACGTATCGCCCTCGAGAATGCGGCTTCAGTCGCAGGAATGTTCCTCACCACAGAGTGTGCAATCACCGACATTCCTGAGAAGGAACCGGCTCCTGCAATGCCGGCCGGCGGAATGGGCGGCATGATGTAACAGTTGTCGAATCAAAGTTTTTTGGGCGGTCCGGAAATTTTCTCCGGGCCGCTTTTTTGTATGTTCTTCCATATTGCCATTCTTTTTCGTATTTTTACAGGAGATTTTTCAGAAGCAGTCATGATACGGTTCGGTATGATTATCTTTACGTTTACGGCGCTTTTCGCGCCTTTTGCCGCTTATGCCGGGAACAATGCAACTGAATCCGTCGCGGACACGGTCTCCGTGGAACAGGCTGTAGCCGACACATCGTTTGTCATAGAGGTTGACCGCGCATATCCCATGTCTGGAAGAAGCGTCATCCTGAACGACACATATTCGGTGTCTGTGGCGGATGGCAGGGTGGTCTCCCGCCTTCCGTATTTCGGGCGGGCCTATTCCATTCCGTATGGAGGCGGTGAAGGGCTGATGTTCGAGGCGGAAATCGAAAGCTATGTCTGCCGTCACGGCCGCAGGGACACGGTCGAGGTGGAATTTTCCGCGCAGACCAGGGAAGACCGCTTTGAATTCCGTATCAGCCTTTTCCCGAACGGGAATGCCAACATTTCCGTCACCTCCACCAACCGGCAGCCGATATCCTACGGCGGCGAATTGGAATCCGCACCGGCAGCTGAATAAAACAATATTACGGTAGTCCTATCATGAAGCACCCGCATGCTGTCGCAGCTCTTGCTGCCATTTTGTTGCCTCTGGCAAGCCTTGCCCAGGAGTTTACTCCCGTTGTGCATCTCTACGGGAAAAACGATTATTCGGCAGACAACCAGAACTGGGCTGTTGCCCAGGGAGATGACGGCGTTATGTATTTCGGCAACGGGGGTGGGATGCTATCATTCAACGGGTTGCACTGGCAGTTGCATAAATTGCCGCTGGCAAAGACAGCGCGGTCTCTGTATGCTGATAAAGACCGTATTTATGTCGGTTCATACGAGGAATTCGGCTATTTTGACAAGACAAGTACCGGGACTCTTGAATATGTCTCCTTGTCTGAAAGTCTTGGAACCTACCGCATGCAGAATGATGAAATCTGGCGCATACTGAAGGTCGGAGACAAAATTGTATTCCAGTCTTTTACATCCTGGTTCGTATGGGACGGACAGTCTGTAGTGCCGCACCGTTCATCATCGGTATTCATGTTTTTCAGTGAATGGAACGGCAAGGTTTTCACCGGTGTATCCCCGTCCGGTTTTTCCGGGATAGATTTGGAAAGCGGTCTGCTTTCACCAATAAAAACGCCGTTCTCAAGCCTGACGATTTCCGTGGATTCTCTGCCCGGTGGCAATGCCCTTGTCTCAACTTATGATGAAGGCCTGTTCCTGTATGACGGGAAAAAGTTTGCCGCTTTCCGGACAGAAGCCGACGATATACTCCGCAAGTCCCGTATAAACAGGGTTAAAGTCGTGTCGGACAGCATTATTGTGATTGGAACCCTCCTCGGCGGGGTGACAGCAGTAAATCCGGACGGGAAAAAACTATGGACAGTAAACACCTCCAATGTGCTGCAGAGCAACACCGTGCTCGGCATCTGTCCTGACAGGGACGGCAATATATGGCTCGCCCTCGATGTCGGAATCGCCATGGTGGAAAACAATGCCGGCATAAGATATGTCAAATCCATTCGGCCTTCCGTTGGGGCCGTATATGACGTGGAGTATATGCGGCCGTACATTTATCTTGCAACCAATCAGGGGCTGTACAGGGCGGAACTGACAGACGGCGGCAATTCAATAGGAAATGTCAGCCGTTATGCGGAAATCCAGGGAAATGTATGGGATATATCCTCGTTCGGCGGGCAGACATTCATAGGTACAAATTCTTCCACTTTCGAATTATGCGGGGACGGGCGTCTCGAAAGGATTCCGGGGGCAGACGGAGGCATGGCCATGGCATACGGCAGGATTGCCGGCAGGGATGTCCTCATTCAAGGTACCTATACTTATCTTGACGTCTATGTCAAAGAGAAGGGGAAATGGGTCTTCAGCCACAGCCTTACGGAATTCATGAATCCTGTCAATTCCGTTTTCATAGACCATACCGGCACGATATGGGCAGGGCACATGCATTCAGGGCTTTATGCTGTGAGGCTGACTTCCGACCTCAGACACGTATCCGGTACTGTCCGGTATGATTCGCTGAACGGGAAGGACCGGTTTCCGGTCAGGGTGTCGGATATCAACAATGTCGTAGTATTCATGGACGGAACAGGGTTCTACACATATGATATGGTCCGCAGGAAAATTATTCCTTTCAAGGAGCTGAATTCCGTTTTCCCGCCATCGTCCGGGGTTTACAGAATATGCAGGCACAGTCCTGCAGAGTATTGGTTCATATCCCAGTACGAGGCCGCACTCGTGAGTTTCAGTCCTGACGGATATGAAATTGAGGATGTCGTGTCTTACAGGACCTTCGGCAGCAGGGTAGTGGACGGAAACCAGAATGTCATCTGTGTCGGGACGGAGCCGCCGCTGAGTATATTCACGTTGGAGAATTCGATGGCCTTCCGTTATGGAGGAAGCCGTAGAAGACATGACACATGCGGGCGGCTCGGTCTTGCGGAATTCAAGGCAGTTGATGTTTCCTCTTCGGCAGACACCCTGCTTTCCGTTACGGCCGGCAGAGGAAAAAATGCCGGTCCGAAACTTCCATGGTCGAAGAGGAATGTTTCTGCAGAAATAGCCTTCCCGTGCTACGGAGTCGGAGATGTGACTTTTTCATACATGCTGGAAAATTTCGAGAAGGTGTGGCACACGTGCGATGGCAGTCATGCAATATCGTACAGCTATTTGCCTCACGGCAATTATGTCTTGAGGATAAAGGCTGAAACACGGAACCGTGAACTTCTCGACGCTTTCGAATATCAGTTCAGCATTGCACCTCCGTTCTATTTTTGTTTTTGGGCAAAGCTGTTCTATTGTTTCTCGGCCGTCTCCGTTATCTTTCTGCTCAGAGCTTATGTGCGCAGACGGATGCGGGAAAAGGATCTTGCCTTGAAGCACATCAGGGACGAGTACGCTGCCGCAATGGAAAACGAGCGCCTCCAGTCCGAACTGAAAATCAAAGGCAAGGAGCTTGCGTCTTCTACAATGGCGGTCATAAACAAGAACGAAACCCTGATAAAGATCCGTGAAGAACTCGTCTGCCAGAAGCAAAGCCTTGGAAACAACTACCCTAAGGCATGTTTCAACAAACTGACAGAGATAATCGACAAGGATCTTGACAATGACGGGAACTGGAACGTCTTTTACCGTAATTTCGACTTCATACATGAGAATTTTTTCCGTCATCTTCAGGAACGGTATCCCGACCTTACGCCGACAGACCTTCGTTTTTGCGCTTATCTCAGGATGAATCTTACTTCGAAGGATATGGCGTCTCTCATGAATATTTCCCTGAAGGGGGTGGAAACGGCAAGATACAGGTTGCGGAAGAAGTTGAAATTGTCTTCGGATGTCAGCCTGTCGTCTTTTCTTATTGATTTCAAGTAATTGATAACAAGTTAATCAAGTGGTCTTGTAGGGGTAAAGAAGGGTACCCCTACAAGTTTTTGTATGCTCGGCATGAGTATCAGCTAACGGGTGCAAGTCCCTAATGAGCCCTGATAGCGGGAATCATACAGCC
>CALVDM010000027.1 GCA_944326335.1 uncultured Bacteroidales bacterium | reverse complement strand
CCGAAAGGGAAAAAATCCTGAAGTCATGCGACTTCAGGATTTTTTGTATTATGCCTTTTCTGTATAAAGAATGCGGTTCCACACAGACGTGGGCAGGAATCCCGTTCGAATTCCGCCGCGGGGCCACATCCGACTTCCCCGGCGCAAGCATCCTGATAGGAGGCAAGGTATATTTCACACACTGGGTCCCGTCAAAGTCGCATGCAAGCCACCTGCAGATTTCGTAACCAAATCTCCAAAATGCCGCAAGTAAAAAAGGAGATGAAGGAACATAAAAGAAATGGAGGCGACCAAAATGTATTTTTTGGTCACCTCCAAACGTCTTTCTCCGAAAGACTGACCTATCTTAACCCCCGTAGACTATTGTCTATCTGCTCACTCTCGAATGTCCACAGGACATTCTCGTGAAAACGAGACTTTTGGTCGGCCTCATCAAATCATGATACCGCCTACATCACCGGGACGATATTCAAGACCATCTCCCTCACCTGGCGTGACTCTCCGAGATAGCCGCTGTTTGTCCCCACAAATGTCACGGTGTACGTACCCGGCTCATCGAATGTATATTCGTAGGAATCCATGTAGTTCTGGATATTCTTCACCACCTCAGGAGAATCGGCATCTATGTTCAGGAAAGAGCGCGGAGCGGAAAATATCCACCCGTTGCAATAATGCGGAATCCCGTCATTTTCAGCGGGCGAAGAGACATTGTCCAGATAAGGCCCGCCTGCGAATACGATATCCTGCGTTGCGTCGAGCCTTATGGTTCCGTTTCCGTCATTAAGATAGTACGGAGTGCCCAATACATTTTCTGACCAGGTCTTGAATCTCGGGTCGAGCATGAACACCGTTCCCATAATGGACTTCAGGTCATAAGTCATCTCCACATCGCCAGGGAAATGGACTGTCAGGTCCCCGTTCACATAGAAAGTATCCAAAGTTATGTTGCTGGAACCAGGTCCGCTCTCCGGATGAGGAGGATTCCAGTAAAACGCCAGGCAGAACTGCTCCGCAATGACATTGTTGTCCGGGAACGTGACCGTGAACATGTCATAGACATCCTGCTCAGGATTCGGCTTGTCGTAAGGTATCCTTGTCCAGCCTTCCGGTACATTTCCTTCGTCTATCGTTTGCGACATTTCCTCGACTATCGGCCTGTCGGTACCCTCGACGCCGCTAAGGCCGTCAAAATCGGGATTATAGTAAATCTCGAGTTCGGTATAGCCGTCATTCCTGAGTCCCGCCCTGTGCTGTATCTGCAGATAGAGCGTCACGGATTCCACATTTTCCGCGGATGTCAGATAGCGGTCCCTGTACTGATATTCATGGCCGTCCTCTCCGCTGTAGAACAGGAGATTGTCAGGATTTCCGCTGATGTTGAAACGGACCGGGTCACCTGCCTGATATGTATTGGAAGGGTCAAGAGTAACCCTGAAATCCACATCCTGATATACATTGGCCTGCTCGCATCCCGCGAGGACGGACAACATGCCGCAAGCAGCAATGAATGGTAATATTCTGTTTCTCATATATTCGATGTTTATCAGTCAAAAATTCTACCTCCACAAACTGTTCTGCCTCAGGGCAGTATTCACTCCGAGTTCGATGGACGGAATCGGAAGCAGGACGTGTCTTGCCTGGACATTCCTCGCAATCTGTGCGGCCAGTGCAGCCGTATTGCCTGTGCCCCAGTCAGGGTCCAGCTCATCATCGATATAGTCTTGCATGGCATCCACGAATATGCCCCACCGGATAAGGTCGTACTTGCGGAGCGACTCGAAGCAAAGTTCCCTGCCTCTCTCGTTGCGGATAAGCTGCATGAAGGCATCGCTGTCCGCATAGTCCGAATAATCCCTTGTCCCGATACCTGCACGGTCGCGGACTCTCTTGACGCAGTCATATGCATCCTGCAGCTCTCCTGTCGCGCCGGAAGCCACAACAGCCTCCGCATACATCAGCAGGACATCCGCGAAGCGTAGTATAGGGTAGTTGACCGGAGTATATGAACCCCTGTCTCCCTTCACGCCTTCATACTGCACTTCCCTGCGGTATTTTCCGCAGTTCCTCACACCCTGGGCGATGGTAGGATTGGTCTCGGTAGTATTCGAAGACACTCTGTACGGGGTCTTGTCTATACCTCCGAGCCATGACTCCACTACCTGGCCTCCGGAAGACCTCGTCCCTCCGGCGTAGTTGTAAGGGCACATGTTCCAGAACTGCCTCTTGTCCCAGCCTTTGGAACTGCCGTCGTTTTCCTCCCAGAATATGCTTTCCGAAAAATCAGAGGCAGTCTCGCTGTCCGCCTTTGAAATGCGGTTCTGGGTATCTGTCCTGTCCGTTTCCCAGTACAGTTCCCAGAGCTTGAGCGAGCCGTTGTACTGACCGTATGCGTAGTTGCAGTTCACGATATCGTAAGTCCCCACATCAGCCGAAGACTGCAGGCCGATAAGGTCTCCGATACGTCCGTTGCTCCAGTTGTCCGAGCTTGAACGGTTGCCGAGAAAGTCCGCCTCCCACATGGATTCGCGGTACTCCGTGTCATACTTGTCGGATATCATGTTGATGAACATTTCCGCATAGCCGTTCATGTTTGGATCATCCTCACCGTACAGCCGGTGCAGTCCGCAGTCGATCACAGCCTTTGAGAATTTCTTCGCCTCGGCATAATAATCACTCTTCATGTCAGGTGTCGTACCCTCCACGGACTCTCCGGCCATGAAAAGATATACCCTGGCAAGAATACCGGCTATCGTGGTGTTGGTCACCCTCGACGGAGCATTGGTCAAATCCGTGGCCGCCAGATACGCCGTCAGTTCCTCCAGGGTCGGCTCTGCGGAAGCATCGTCGGAAGTCCTGTCCATGCCGGCATAAAGCACGGCTTTCATCTCGTCCGTCACCCACTGGAAAATCTCCAGCTGAGACGTGGCGGGACAGTTCGTCTCGTCTTCAAGGGTCTTTATCGGCTTTGTCCTCAACGGCACGTCACCCCATGCCTGTGCCAGGATGAAATGATAATATGCCCTGAGGAAGCGCGCCTCGTTGTAATACACCTTCTCGCTGTCGAACTCGGAATTCTCCGATGCCTCCATCAGCACGTTTGCATTGTTCACGCCGCGATAGATTTCCGTCCATGCTTCATAGATTTCCGTAGAACTGGCATCATGGGTGTACCAGACGGAATAATTGTTGGCCGACGACCTGTTGTAATAGCACAAGTCGTCCGTATTCGACAGCATCAGGGAATAATAGTTGCCGTAGAACGCCTCGTTGTTCAAGGAGCCGTACACGCCTGCCAGGCCGTTCAGGAAGTCGCTTTCCGACTTATAATACGTATCATCAGTCAATACTGTCGAATCAACATTCAGGAAACTGCAGGAAATCCCGGCAAAAGCTGCGGCAGCAAGAGCGATTATATTCAATTTTGTATTCATCATATTTCCTCCTCAATATCAGAATGTGAATGAAACACCTGCAGTCAGCCCGAAGGCCCTCGGGTATGCGGACCAGTCGAAGCCCGGCGTCAGGACGGAATTTCTCGTGGATACCTCCGGGTCAGGTCCGGAATATCCGGTCAACGTCCAGATATTGTCGGCGGACACGTACACCCTCATTGTATCGAAATGCATTTTCCTGAGTACACGGCGAGGAAGGGTGTAGCCTACGGAAACATTCCTCAGTTTCAGGAACGAACCGTCCTCGACCACCCTCGAGGAATATACGAACATGCCGTTTGCCCCAATGCGCGGAATGTCGCTGTCCGGATTCGTCACGGCATCGAACCTGTCCTTGTAGGACGAGAACTGGTTCAGATTGGAGATGGAACCGTTCTCGAAAATGAGCCTGTTGGCATTCAGCACGTCGTTTCCGTAGCTCCATGAGAAGAATATGTTGACATCGAAACCGTAGAAGTAGAACGAGTTCCCGAAACCTCCCGTATGCAGAGGCTGTCCGCAACCTATGATGGTGCGGTCGTTGTCATCCACTATCCCGTCCCCGTTGATGTCCCTGTATTTCGGGTCGCCCTGGCGGACAGAAGTCTTCGCAAGGCTGGAAAGATAAGGAACGCCGTCCTTCAGGGAGCCTCCGACGAAATCATCGGCCTTGTAAGTGCCTTCATATATGTAGCCGTACATCATTCCGGAAGGCTTCCCCACCTGGGTGATGTAAGGATACTGGCTGTTGAACCTCTGGTCCCATGAAACGGATGTCAGGAGAGACTGCTGCCCGGAAGTGAGCGCCGTCACCTTGTTCCTGTTGAAGGCAATATTGAAAGATGTCGTCCACTGGAAATTCCTCCTGTTTATGTTCAGGGTCTCAAGGGAAATCTCCCATCCGGAATTACGCATGGAACCGATGTTCATCATGGCCGTCTCATATCCCGAAGATGAAGGCATCGTAGCGTTCAGCAGCAGGTCGTAAGTGTGCTTCCTGTACCAGTCCACTGTCAGCTTTATCCTGTCGTTCTCGAAGAAGGTGAGGTCGATACCGGCATTCCACTGCTCTGTCGTCTCCCACTTCAGCCCGTTGTTCCCGAGATTTCCAGGGAAATATCCGGATACTATCTCGCCGTTGAATACATAGTCTCCCGATTCCGAACTGCCCGGCAGGACGACATACTGGGTATAGAAATCATAAGGAGTGGTTGTCCTGTTGTTACCTGTAAGTCCCCACGAAAGACGGAGTTTTCCGTTCTTCAGCCAGCGGCTGTTCTTCAGAAGTTCCTCCCTGTTGAAGTTCCATGCCAGGGAACCTGACGGGAAATAGCCCCAACGGTTATGAGTCGGGAATTTCGAAGAACCGTCGGCCCTGAACGACGCGGTAAGATAATATTTGTACTTGTAGTTGTAGTTCAGTCTGACGAAGCCCGACATCATCCTCCAGTTGTACTCGTAAGGTGTGACGGTCTGATAGTGTCCGGTGTGCATCCCGTTCAGCCCGAGCTCTTCGGTTGTCATGTTGGTAGACCTCGTACCCTTGTAGTCCTGGGACTGTCCCTGGAAAGTAAGACCTCCGAGCAGTGTCAGATGATGTGTCCTGCGGATATGCTTGGTCCAGGTAAGGGTGTTCTCATTCAGCCAGGTCAGCCAGTTGGTCCAGTAGATTGCCCCGTTGATGCCGTTTCCGGAAGGGGAGCCGTCATATCCGGTATAAGTCTGGGTACCGTTGAACTCTTCCCTGCGCCTTTCCTGGAGAGTGTACGTGCCCGTCACTTTCAGGACAAGGTCCGGTATGATGGTATAGGTAAGGCCAGCCTGGGCATTCAGATAGTCCTGGATGGTCTTTCGGTATTCATTCCTCACCGAAAGGGCAGGGTTGAACCGGTAGTCGTTAGAGTCTGCGATGTCCGTATCGATAGGCGACATCAGGAATACATCGTCAGAAGTCGTATCCCAGAGAGGCTTCACCGGACGGTAGCCCCACACCGAATAGAGCAGCCACCCGGATGCAGAGGATGACTGCTGGGCAGCCGTAGGATTCGTACCGCTCGTGACAGACCTCGAATAGTTCACGTTCAGATCCGCCTTGACTTTCTTTCCGAGGTCCTGGGAAAGGTTTATCTTGCCCTGGTATCTCTGGAAATTGGAATTGACAATGATACCGTCCTGGTCCAGCACGGAAAAGCTCGCAGCATAGCGTGTCCCTGTCTCCTTGCTGCCTCCGTTGATGGAGATGTTGTAGTTCTGCACCAGTGCTGTCCTGTATATCTGGTCCTGCCAGTCTATGGTCCTGGCATTCCGGTAGTCTTCCACGGTGTACAAAGTCTCTCCGTCATGTGCCAGATAGATGTTGGTGCTTCCGGACTGGTTGAACATGTCGGTCTGGAAGTCCACGAACTCGTATGCGTCCATCAGGTCGACCTTGTTGTAGATTTTGTTCCCGGTCCAGGACGCGCTGAAACTGATTTTAGGCTTGCCTTCAACACCCTGCTTCGTGGTTATCACAATGACGCCGTTCGCACCCCTCGCACCGTAGATCGCAGTGGCGGAGGCATCCTTCAGGATGTCGATGGACTCTATGTCCGCCGAGTTCAGGGACAATGCCAGGGAACTCTCTGACGGGAATCCGTCGATGACATAAAGAGGCGCGCTGCTCTGGGTCAGCGAGTTGTTTCCCCTGATGGTGATATTCGCTTCAGCACCGAGAGAGCCGTCGGAAGTCGTCACGACCACTCCGGCGACACGTCCTGTCAGGGCCTGGTCGAAGTTTGTCACGGGCGTCTTCATGATTTCACCCATGTCCACCTTGCTGACGGCTCCGGTCAGGTCCCTCCTCGTCACAGAGCCGTACCCGACACTTACCACCTCGGCGGCGTCAAGCGAAAGATTCTCGGCCTCCATGGACACGTTTATCGTGTTTCTGGAGCCCACAGACATCTGCACCTCCTCGAATCCGAGACAGGAGAACACGAGCGTCGCTGTCGGAGCCACCGATATGGTATAGTTTCCGTCCATGTCTGTCACCGTACCGTTGGACGTGTTGCCTGACTCATAGACAGTTACTGCCACGAGCGGCTCTCCCGAAGTGTCAGTGACCCTACCCTTGACTTCTGTATTCTGAGCCGACGCTTCCCAGGCTGATGCCGTCAGGAATGCCAGCGTTGTCAATAATGCAGTTAGTTTATACATCGGTTTAAGATTATTGTTTATAAAGGATTAACAGTTTCATTCCAATGGCGCGGAAAGTCAGAGCCTCCTGAGCCTGAACTCGACAGGCTGCCCGTCCAGACAAGTGGCGGTGACACTCGTCCTGCCGCCCTCTGACGATATGGACACGGCCTCCACCGGCGATGCCAGCTCCCACGAGCCCTCAATCACGACCTTCTTCTGCAGCGGCTGGCTCGGCTGCGGGGTGGTGTATGCCTTCTGGGTTATTCCGAGATCCGGGGTGCAGATACTCATGACGACAGACCCGTCCTCGAGGGAACGCTCCATGACAAGGGTCTCGGCATCTATCGTGCATATCGGAAGATACGGCTTTGCATCCTTCCCCTGAGGGAGGGCGGCGAACGCCTGCGGGGCCGCCGCTGCATCGTAGGCCTTGTAGCAGGCATAGGCCGTGATTCCCGTGATATGGTCATTCACCACATGGGCAGCATTGTCCTTGCGGACAACAGTGTACGGAAGCCTCTTCGCGAAATTCTTGGCATCCTTGCCGGAAGGCTGTATCAGCATCATGTACTCGTAGGACGCGTCCTGAGGAGACACCCCGTGGTCAATGTATGCGGTGAGGAAATCACCCGAGCCTGTCTTCTTCCTGGTGTCGGAAGGCGATGTCTGCGCCTGCTTCACGACAGTGAGTCCGACCGCATCCGGGATGATGAAGACGTTCCCGAACAGGTCATTCAAGACAGCCTTGCCGCTGCCTGCGAACCTGTAGGTGGACGGGAACGGGAAGTCCCCGAAATAATCGTCGTTTATGTCCACTATCATGCCTTCCTTCTCGTCTATCCGCTCCTGGAAAAGCGTGGTCTCGGTAGGATAGCCGTAGTTCCTGGTATTCGAGATTCCGCTACCTATATATATTATCCTGTTGTCGAAACAGAAGACGCTCTTTGTGGCAGTGGCTCCGGCGCAGAAGTTCACCCTGTCCTTCTCGACATACGTGAACGCCATCATCCCGTTCATGCCCTCGAGAGACGACACGCCGGGGAAACGGGAGTCGTTGCGCTCCATCAGAGTCCCCTTCATAGGGCTGTCGAGCATCTCGAAAGGAAGATGGACAGTCGTGGCGCCAGGCACCCTGTTCCAGTCCCAGCCCTCCTGCGAGAAGCCGCTCGCCTTGGCGGACACAGGCTTGCCGGAACCTATCAGCTGGGCAGTACCGTAACTCTGGTACCGTCCGTAGCGGTTGTCAGCCGCATATATTTCCGCACTCCACACATCCGAGTTGTAGGCCTTGAGGGAAAGCATCCAGTTGTCCCTGCGATGGATTCCGAGGGCAGCATAGTTCAACACGAAGAACCCCTGCGGAGCAGCAGACGGGGCTGAGACACCGGCTTTCTTGAGGGACGAGACAGACCCTGCATCCGCACCTCCCAGATAAAGGTATGCGCCGCCGAGCTCAGGGTCGGCTCCGAGCCCGGACCCGGTAAGATCGCCCAGCAGGGCGAGCGATGCGAACGCCTCTATGTCAGCCTTCGGTATGAAACCGTTGAACGGATGCCTTCCGCAGATGCCCACGCCCCAGTCGGTAAGGTTGCAGTAGTCCCTCATCGTGAGCAGGGCATGCTTGAATGTGCGCCTCGCATCCTCGGTTATCACGAAATCAGTCCCGAGAGTGTATCTGCAGAACTCCCCTACCGCAGCGAAGGCCCCGACCGAGTATGCCGGATAGTGCCCGCCATGGTGGAAGGATGTCCCGTCGGGCTTCAGTCCGCCCAACGTCCCCGGAGAGTAGTTGAGAGACCCCGACACCCATGTCCCGAGAGCCTTCATCTTTGCATATCTTGCAGCCGGATCCGGCTCCATCATGGCAGATATCACCTTGGCCTCGAGGAGGGTGTGCCAGCTGTCGAGAATCTCGTCCCTGCCATACACGAACGGCTTGCGGGTCTCTGCCAGTCCGCTCCAGTACGTAAGCACCTTCAGATATTCCTCGGTCTTTCCGGCAGCGGCAATCTCGTCCCTGAGCATCCACATTCCCCTGTACAACTCCCTTATCTGGTATCCGTAGTGGTGGTTGGTGCCCTGGCCGCTCCCGTATGCGAAGCCCTGGTCTATGGCGTGGTCCATAAGGTCTATCACCTTCCCTATATTGGATGTGTTTCCGGTGTAGGCATAATCCTGGGCATAGTAGTTTATGGCCTGCCCGATGAAACGGATGCGCATCTCGCCGAGGGAATTGTTGAACTCGTCGTCGCTCAGCAGCGGTGCGCCCGATATGGAGCCGTCCGGCAGCCTGTGGATATTGTACTTGGAATAAGTGTCGTCCGCACGTTTCAGCAAGGTGTTCCGGACATAGTTTTCACTGGAGTTGCCGCTCCTGACAGACTCGTCCAGCCTCGCTTCCACGAGTTCGAGCATCTCCTCCTGTCCGGCAGTCACAGGGACCACCTCCAGAGGCGGATACTGCTCCCATTCCCAAAGGCGGCACCAGTGCCACATGTTTCTCTTCAGGTTGTAGTTGTTGTCAGGAATCTGCTGGTCCGGCGTTATCTGGTCGTGGAGTTTCTTCGTGGAGAAAGTGAGCCTGTCCACATATATCGTCCCTTCCGGCACCGAAGCCGGAGGCACGATTGTCATCTTCGCCACATTCGTGGCCCTTTCGGCAGCCTTCCTGTCACCGTAGTGTCCGTAAGGTGAAGGCATGTCGATATATTTTATCCAGGCGGTCCTCCAGCCCTTGAAATCCATGTTGAAGTCGAAATGGCATATCTCCTCGTCACTCCAGTCCCAGAAAGTGAAACGGAGCGGGGCATCCATCGGCTTCGTATTGTATATCCACACCATTATACCGGCCCCCTGGACCTTCATGGAAGCCTCGATGTCAGTGCAGTTGCTGAAGACGAGCGCCGCCTGCCCTTTCCAGGAGAATTCAATGGATGACTTGCCGTCCTTGAACCTGTCAGACGAAGACACGGCGCTGCCGTTGCCGGACACCTTCACGAAACCGGGAACACCGGACTCGAAACCATATTGCGGATTGATGGCAGCATGTACAGCCAGAGGACAGCATGTGGTCAGAATTAAAAGAAACAAAAAGATACGCCTCATCTGGTTATAAGTTATTCTGGTTACAAGTAATAATGCATTTGACAAATATACCACTTATTTTTCTAAGACACAAAAGGAAAAAGCATAATTTACCATTATTTGCAAACCGGAAAAGATTATTTTGCCGTAAAAAGTTTTTTGATTATTTTCGCATAATGATGTCTTTGTCAGTCAAGACAGAATGACCTGAAACCGATATATTGATAACTCAAACTATAACTGAAGATGAAATCCAGATTTCTTTGTGCACTCGCACTGGCAGTGATAGCTACCCAGTGCGCTCCCAGGACAGACATTATCCAGGACAATGTAGACAACGCCAAGGTACAGCTCAAGTCGCTCGTAGAGGCATCCGAAGCAGGTGACACCGTAAGGATACCTTCCACGTTCAAGGACGGCGAGATTGTGTATGTGCCGACAGACGACTGGGTAAGCGGATTCTTCGCCGGGACCCTCTGGTACATGTACGAACTCACCGGTGACGAATACTGGGCAGAGCATGCAAGGAAACACACCGAGGTGCTCGACTCCATACAGTATCTCACATGGCATCACGATGTCGGGTTCATGATTTACGACAGCTATGGCAACGGGCTGAGGCTCAAGAATATCGACGGCTACAAGGACGTAATCGTGAACACTGCGAAATCCCTCTCCACGAGGTTCAGGCCGAAAGCCGGCGTAATCCAGTCCTGGAACGTGGACAGAGGCTGGCAGGCGGAAAGGGGATGGAAATGCCCGGTAATCATCGACAACATGATGAACCTCGAACTGCTTTTCAAGGCCACTGAGTTTACGGGAGACTCCACATACGCGAAAATCGCCGTAAGCCACGCAGACCAGACGATGAAGAACCACTACCGTCCGGACTACAGCACCTATCATGTCGTGGACTACGACCCTGAGACAGGGGAAGTCAGGGGAAGATGCACTGCACAGGGCTACGCTGACGACTCGGCGTGGGCAAGGGGGCAGGCATGGTCGCTCTACGGCTTCACTGTGATGTACAGGTTCACCGGAGACGCCAAGTATCTCGAACGTGCCGAGAAGGTTGCGGAGTTTCTGTTCAACAATCCGAATATGCCTGAAGACCTCGTGCCTTACTGGGATTTCGACTGCCCGGACATTCCTGACACATACAGGGACGTGTCTTCGGCTGCCATCATAGCTTCCGCACTCTACGAGCTCTACGGCATGACAGACAACGGCTCATACAAGGAAAAGGCCGACAAAATCATAGTCTCGCTCTCGTCACCTGCATACAGGGCTGCCCAGGGGACCAACGGAGGATTCATACTCATGCACTCCGTCGGCAGCATACCTCACGGCAGCAGCATTGACGTACCTCTCAACTATGCCGACTACTATCTGCTCGAGGCCCTTGTAAGGAAAGGCAACATAGAAAAAGGACTCGCTCCCGTAGCTGAATGATATGCGGAAAACCTTGTGCATACTGTCAGCCCTGGCTCTGTGTATCGCAGCTGAAGCCGGGGTTGTCGACTTCGCTCCCGGAAGCGGCGTAATGTCTTTCGAGAACGGGGCCGGAGGGATAGTCTGCGACAGGTTCTCCAGACTTTCCACATCCGGCGAACACTTCAAGCTCGGAGACAGGTCCCTCAGATGGGAATGGCGGAAGAAAGGTGCTGCGCTGACGCTTGACGGGCCTGTCCCGTACCTTCGCGAAAACCCGAACCCGAAGGAGACCTCAGTCTCGACATTCGTGTTCTGGCTCTATTCTCCGGAGGCCATGGACGGGAAGCTGCGTTTCACTTTCCTCAAGGAAGGGAAGGAATGCTGCCACTTCGACTTCAAACTCGGCTTTACAGGCTGGCGCGGCGCATGGGTCGCCTTCGACAGGGACATGACCGGGACTCCGGAGGAAGGTATGGACAGGATTGTCATCTCGGCACCGGAAAGTGTACGCAAGGGGGTCCTGTACTTCGACGGGGTCATCACCTCGGCATTCGAAGATGTCAGGCACCACACCCCGGACTGGCAGGTGCCTTTCGTGAACAAGGACACCAGGTCGCACTGGCTCGTGCTCGACAGGAGCTGGAATCTGGAACTCGACATTCCTGAAGAAGACGGAATTTCCGCAGAGGAGAAGGCCGACATGGGCCGTATCAGGGACAGGTTCATAGAACTCGTGACCGACGGGAAGAAACCGTGGAGCTTCGACAAGGTGAAGAAAATGTATGAAAGCTACGGCATAACGGAGAATCCGGACGGCTCGGTGAAAGGGAAACCTGTATTCTTCACAAGGTACGGGGAGACATACATAAATCTCGGCATTGCGGATGCGTCGAAACAATTCGGGCAGAACGGCCAGCTGCTCAGGCAGTTCAACGACAACATGCTCCAGACGGCAATAGCATGGATGCACGAGACCGACCCTGGCAGGAAACAGGAGATTGCAAGGATGTACACCGTCCTCACACGGCACATACTCGACCAGGGATTCGCCGCCGGCAGCGGGCTCGGCACTGTTCACCACCTCGGCTACAGCATGAGGAACTTCTACACCGCCCCGGTGATAATGAAACCGGTGCTTGAGGAGGCCGGGCTCGGGAACCAGGTGCAGATGGCGATGGAGTGGTTTTCCGGAGTAGGGGAAGTCAAGCTCGCCCCTGAAGTGCCCGGCATGGACATAGATGCATTCAACACATCGCTGATGGGGCGCGTGGCATCCCTGCTGATGATGGAGGACACCCCGTACAAGGTCGCATACATAAAGGCCCTGTCAAGGTGGGTGGACAACGGGTTCAGATACGCTGACGGACTCAATCCGTGCTTCAAGTCCGACGGCACCGTCATGCACCACAGGAAAGCCTACCCGGCATACGCGACAGGAGGCTTCGACGGAGCGGTGAATGCCGTATGGATGCTGCACGGGACAGGATTTGCCGTCTCGGAAGAAAGCCACGGGATTCTCAAGGACGCGCTGCTCGAAATGAGGTTCTACTGCGACAGGACATCCTTCCCTCTGGCCATGTCCGGAAGGCATCCCGACGGGAAAGGCGGCCTGATACCGCGACAATACGCACTTCTCGCTGACGCCGGCTCTCCGGACGGGACGTCCGGGATCGACAGGGAGCTTGCAGCCGCATACCTCAGACTTGACGGGTCAGGGAAGCTCGGCAAAAAGTTCATGGATGCAGGCATTTCGGCCGAAAAGGCTCCGGAAGGCTGCAGGGCATACGCCTACAACTGCTCCATGTCCCACAGACGCGGAGAATGGCTTGTGACAATCGCCGGACACAGCAGGTACCTCTGGTCAGCGGAGATATACAATGGAGCGAACCTCTACGGAAGATACCTCACTCACGGGAGCATGCAGATAATGGCAGACCCGGAGAAAGACGTCTCGGCCGCAGGTTCAGGCTTCCAGGTGGACGGCTGGGACTGGTGCCACATCCCCGGGACCACGGCAGCGGAAATCCCTATGGAAGACATGCTGGCAAACGTTCTGAACGTGGACGAATTCTCCGGATATGAAGAGATGCTCCTCTCGGACGAATGGTTCGCAGGAGGAGTCGTACACAAGGGAAAGGACGGGCTCTACGCCATGAAGCTGCATGAACACGACAAGTACAACGGGTCCCTGAAAGGCCTTAAATCCTTCTTCGCGTTCGGAGACAGGATAGTTGCGCTCGGCTCCAATCTCGAGAACGGCCTCGAAGGGTCTGAACTTCATACCACCCTGTTCCAGAATGCCCTGCCGGACAGCACTGCGACGGCCTCAATCGCCGGCAGCGGGGTGTCCATGAACGCATCTGGCGACACCCTTCACATCACCGGCAGCAGAGTATCGCTCAGCGACAGGTTCGGCAATGCCTTCATAGTGAAGGATGCCGACATCGTAGCGGTCAGAGGGCTGCAGCACTCGTTCCACGAGGAGACAGCAGAGCCGACCGAAGGCTGGTTCGAGAAAGCGTATATCCGGCACGGCGGCATTGTCAAAGACGGCGGATATGAATACATGGCAGTAGTCCACGCCTCCCCTGAAAGGGTGGAAAAATACGTGGAAGAAGCTCCGTACGAAGTCGTGAGATGCGACAGCAAGGCCCATATCGTCAGGGACAATGAAAGCGGCGAGACGGCATTTGCCATATTCGGAGGCATAGACGAAGGAGACGACGGAATCATCGCAAGCGCCACACCTTCACTTGTGATGTACAGCTGCCGGGACGGAAGGATGACGCTGAGCGTATGCAACCCTGACCTCGCATTGTACAGCGGCCCCAGCGACGAGATTTTCGACGAAGACGGGAAGCGCAAGGAACGCAGCATCTATGGCAGGAAATGGGTGGATGACCCTTGCATGCCGGTGTCCGTCGAGCTTGTGCTGAACGGGAACTGGGAAATAGAGGATAAGGGAGACTCCGAAGTCTATGCAGCCTGCTCGGACGGAAAGACAAGGCTTGTATTCACCACAAGGGAGGCGAGGACCGAGGAAATCACGTTGAGAAAGGAAGAATGAATCATGTTGGGAAAAGAAGGAACGACACTGTTATGAAGGATATCAAGAAATATCTGATACCGGTCTCCGGGCTTGCGATTGTGGCCTGCACCGACAATGTCCGCGAACGGCCGAACATCATTTATGTCTTTCCGGACCAGTTCCGTAACCAGTCGCTGGCTTTCTGGGACAGGGACGGATATTCAGAGTACGTGAAATGGCAGGCGGACCCGGTGAGCACACCCAATCTCGACAAGTTCGCGGACGAGGCCCTGGTACTCTCCAAGGCGGTGAGCACATGTCCGCTGAGCAGCCCGTACAGGGGGATGTTCCTGACCGGGATGTATCCGGAGAGGAGCGGTGTCACCCTGAACTGCATGGCTCTCAGGCCGGAAAGCACGCTCGACCCTGACGCGACATGCATCTCGGACGTCCTCGCTGCCAACGGCTACAGCTGCGGATACATAGGCAAGCTGCACGCGGAGACTCCGATGAAGAACGACCCTGCGAATCCGGGGCACTATGTCAGCGACAGGAATCCGGAATGGGATGCCTACACGCCTCCAGAAAGGAGACACGGCTTCACATACTGGTATTCATACGGCACATACGATGTGCACAAGGACCCGCACTACTGGGATACGGACGGCGTGAGACATGACCCCGGGGAATATTCAGTGAAACACGAGACCGACAAGGCCATAGAATTCCTCAGGAACAGGAACGGAGAGAGGAAGGACGGCGCACCGTTCTTCCTTGCCCTCGCCTACAATCCGCCTCACAGCCCGTATGAGAAGGCGGAAGACTGCATGGCGGAAGACTACGCCCTTTACGAAGACATGGATTACCGGGAACTCTATGTGAGGCCGAATGCTGACACCACCCTCTCAAAGGCTCCTGCCGCAAGGTATTATTTCGCGAATGTGACAGGGGTCGACAGGGAATTCGGAAGACTGATGGCCGAGCTGGAACGTCTCGGACTCGACAGGAACACCATAGTGGTCTTCACATCCGACCACGGCGAGACGATGTGCAGTCAGGGCACCCTCGACCCGAAGAACTCGATATACACCGAATCGTTCAATGTGCCGTTCATGATAAGATATCCGGGGAGGATAAGCCACAGGGTAGACTCAACCATGCTCAGCACCACCGACATAATGCCGACAATGCTGGCTCTCGCCGGGCTCGGTGAGGAAATCCCGGACTCGGCGGAAGGGCGGAACCTCGCCCCTGCCCTGCTCGGCAACGGTGAAGGATGCGACGTCCCGGATGCCGTTCTGTACATAAGGAATCTCGACGGAGAAAAAGATGCTGACGGGATTGTGCACGGCATCTTCCCGGAGGCGAGAGGTGTGAAAACGGACAGATACACGATGGAGATAAGCATCACAAGGGACTACAGGCTGAAACGCGTCCTGCTTTTCGATGACTGGAACGACCCATACCAGATGCACTGCATTCCATACGGAGAGAACCCTGCCCTTTTCGCTGACCTCTGCGGGAAACTCAAGGAAAAGCTCGAGGAAGCCGACGACATCTGGTTCCGGGAAAACATTATGGAAAAAATATCCCCTGCACCTGAAAGGGGCAAAAAATAAAACCACACTTATGATCAAGAATTTTTATCTGAAAATAGCCTGCCTTGCGACGGCAATCCTCTGCGCGGCATCGTGCGTCGACACGGGGGAGCTCGAATCACAGCTCAGCGGGCTCGAAGACAGGGTCTCGGCTCTGGAGCAGACAGCATCCAAGGTCAATGAGAACACAATCGCCATCTACTCCATGCTGGTGGAAGGAAATATCATCATGGAAGTGAAGGCACATGAGAACGGGACAGTCTACAGTCTCGAACTCAGCGACGGCTCCTCCGTCGACATCTACATATCCGAGACCGGAGAAGGAATAACGCCTGTCATCGGTGTCGACGAGAACGGTGACTGGATATACTCGCTGGACGGTGAGGAATTCCTGCCTGTCCCCGGAATGGATGAGGACGGCATGGGCTCCGCAATCCCGCAATTCAGGGTAAGCGAAAACTTCGTCTGGGAAATCAGTACGGATGGCGGCGCCACCTGGAGAAGCCTGGAGGATTCGGAAGGGAACAGCATACCGGCCAACCCGGAGTTCTCGGAGTCATTCTTCACATCCGTTTCATACAACGGGGAGGACGGGCTTGAGCTGGAGCTTGCCACAGGAGAGACTGTCACCATACCTGTCTATCAGGAACTCAGGATGACAGTGGACGGCTATGAAGACGGGGCGACAATCGCTGCAGGAGGGACCCTCCAGTATGACGTGACCTTCTCGGAAGACGTCGTCGATGCCATCATCATGCAATATCCGGAAAACTGGAGAGTACGCATTACCGAAGAAGGGGAATTCATTATCGAATCTTCTCTTGACCAGCAGGCAGGAAAAGAGGAGAAGGTGACGGTATGGCTCCAGTCCGCTGAAGGATACATCCGTAGCTACGGATTCACATTCACGGTCAACAATGCGGCTCCCGGCTCCACCAAAGCCTGGGAGGAATTCGTGAACGGAGACGAGGACAACGTACTTCTGGATTTTTCGTACGCGGGGTATGATCACGGAGAGTCTGCCCCGCCTGAAGTGACCATCTCCAATGCATCAGGGACATATACGGCCAGCAACGGCTACAAGGTCTACAACATCGAAAGCTACGGTGCGGACGGCACAGATGACCAGACAGACAGGGAGGCATTCATAGCAATGCTCACCGATGCTCTCGGAGAGCCGACGATAAACAAAGACCAGATGACTTTCCCTCACAGCAACCAGCCGAGGAACATTGTATTCTATTTCCCGGAAGGGAATTTCATCCTGCATACTGCCGCCGATGACGTAAATGGGATAAGCCAGTCGGTAATCATCAGAGGCAGCAACATCATCCTGAAGGGAGCCGGCCGGGACAAGACTACGCTCACAATGGCTGACCCGAACCAGCCAAGCCAAGGTCCCTCGGTAATGTATTCATCCCCGGACATGATACAGCTCAAACACAACACAGGAATCCAGTACACGACTGTTCTCGCAACGGTAACATCCGATGCCCATAAAGGTTCATTCTCGGTAGAGACGGGAGGAGGAAATCTGACTGCAGGAGACTGGGTATGCCTCTTCATGCAGAACGACTCGAAGGAAGCAGTCGATGAGGAGCTTTACCCGTATACAGCCAAAAGCAGCTGGGCGATCAGCCAGATCAGCAATGCCGACCGCGGCGTGGGCGGAGTAGTCGTAAAGGACATTCACCGGATCAAGTCCGTCTCGGGCAACACCGTGACCTTCCATGAACCGATAATGCACGAAATCGATGCCGACTGGGGCTGGAAGATAGTAGGATACCAGCACTATGAAAATGTAGGAGTGGAAGACATCGCCTTCAAGGGAAACGCCAAGGAAGATTTCGACCATCACTTCTCCTGGGAAGATGACGGCGCTTTCAAGCCGATAAGCATGACCAGAGTCGTGAATTCATGGATGAGGCGGGTAGACTTCGTAAGTGTGAGCGAAGCCTCCTCCATCATCGAGTCGGCCAATGTCTCTGTCTATGACTGCACGATTTCAGGACAGAGGGGCCATTCAGCCATCAGGTCACAGGCATCGTCCAGAGTATTCATCGGGGCTGTCCTGGACAAGGCGCACGGCAAGAGCATGGATGTACTCGGGCATGATGTGACAGGAAGCGACCCTGATGAAATCACCGGTCAGTACCATGCCGTAGGAGTGTCCAAGGAAAGCATGGGAGCAGTGCTCTGGAGAAATACCTGGGGCAGCGACGGATGTTTCGAATCACACGCGACGCAGCCTCGCGCCACCTTGCTCGACTGCTGCGAAGGAAGTTTCAGAAGATGGAGACAGGGCGGAGACGACGTACAGATGCCGAACCATCTGGACGATCTTATAATCTGGAACTTCAACAACACTACTCCATTCACGGAACTCCCGAAATGGATATGGTGGGATGACAGTTCCGACTGGTGGAAGATCCTGCCTCCTGTAGTCATAGGCTTCCACGGAGAGCAGGTGGACTTCGAGACCGCATCGACCCAGATCAAGCGTCTCGAAAGCAACGGTACGCCTGTGCAGCCTGAATCACTCTATGAGGCTCAGCTCGAAGACCGACTTGGAGCTGTCCCTGCCTGGCTGAGAGATCTCAAGGCTGTAGCTGCAATACAATAACCATCGGAATGACACAAAGACAATAACAATCAAAAACGACAATACAATGAACCTGAATTTTAAGAATCTGATAAGATGCACTGCAGCATTCATCTGCGGAGCAAGCTTGTTTGCCTGCACGGATCTCGGGGAACTCGAAGAAAGAGTCGACAATCTCGACAGCCGGGTCCAGGCCCTTGAGAACCAGGCAGAAAACCTGAACTCCACCATCGGGACCATACAGACTCTCCTCAACGACATGCTGTTCATAACAAAAATCGAGGAGACCACCGACGGATACACACTCACCATGTCCGACGGCAAAGAACTCGACATAGTGTCCGGCGAAGTCGGCAACAATCCCCTGATAGCCGTTGACGATGAGGGATACTGGATTGTAAGCTACGACAACGGAGAGAATTTCGACAGAATCAAGGTGGACGGAGAGCAGGACATGGACGTGTCGGCAAAGCCTCTGTTCAGGGTAAATGCCGATGGCAACTGGGAAGTCAGCACCGACGGAGGAAAGACCTACGATCCGGTATATTATGCAGACACCACGGACCCGGTACCTGCGTCCTCCGAGGGTGACAGTTTCTTCAAGGGCGTGTCTTTCGACGAGGAGAGCAACACCATCACTCTCACCCTTGCCGACGGCAATTCGTACAGTTTCTCCGTGAGCACGGATTTCGTGTGCAGCATCGGGACGACCGAGAGCCCTGTGATATTCTCCGCCGGCATCCCTCGTGAATTCGATGTGACCGTAAGGGGCGTGGCTGAGGTATATATCGTCACTCCGACCGGATGGGAAGCAGTCCTCGAGGACCTTCCTGCCGACCCTTCGACAGAAAGCACGATAAAGCTTACCGTCACACCTCCTGCGGGGGACACTCCGGGGACAAGGGTGAGCGCGGACACTGAAAAGGACATCATACTCCATGCGACTGCCGCTGCAAGCGACCGCTCCATCTTCGCGAAGATGACAGTGGAACTTTCAGACGCTGCCATGCCAGAAGTCGCAATCGAGCTCGGAGAAGTGACGGCGGAAAGCATATCGTACACGCTTACACCAAACGATGACGTGACTTCATGGAAGTACATGCTCCTTCCTGCCTCCGAAACTGCGCCTGCAACAGCGGAAGACTTCAATGAAAGGGCTACGGACGGAAATGCTACCGAACTTGCACTCACCCAGGACGCCAACGGGAACGACATAGCAGCCGGAACAACATACATCCTTTACGTGCTTGCGGTGAACAACGAGAACGGTGAAGTCACACAGATAACTGCCAGCGACAGCGCGACCCCGATGTATGACAACCTGTTCACGGCATACGACAGCGGCAATGACATCGTAATCGGAAACCGGACATACAACAAGACCGAATACGGAGAAGCCGTATACATCACATCCACAAACAGCAGCATCAACGCCTCATACGATGGTGGGGATAACACTGCGCGCATCTACTTCATCGACCCGGATGCAAATGCAACCTATGACGTCAAAGGCAACGTGGTGGACATGGTAATCATAGGGACGATACCCGGGACAAGAAGCAAGTTGACCGTCAACCAGCAGATTAAACTCAATAAATCCGGCTCTCTTTCAAGCCACTCCGGCCAGTTTGTAGTCTATAACATAGATTTCGACGCGACAACCTTGGATAATTATCCGCTCGTCCAGAATTGGGGTGGCAATTTCGAATATGTGATGTTCAATGACTGCCATATAAAAACCGGTATTAATACCGGCAATGGACAAGGAAGACCTTTAAGTTATGTCAATGCGCAAAGAGGATATGCTGACTTCAATATGACCGGGTGCGTATGGGAAGCCAATACAAGCACTATTCAGAATTACATAATCAGCACCGGCACTTCTGCTAAAGACTGGAAATACGGGAAACTGACATTCGAAAACAATGTATTCTTCCAGCCAAACGGCTCATTGTCAGGCGGATTCAGGGCTTTCCACGGACAAAACGGTTTGAATGTCACAGAGTTCATATTCAACAACAATACTGTGGTAAACATGATTCCTTCAGTTGCGAACTCAGCGGGAGGTATCATCTACGCCAATATTGTCACAAACATAGAAATGAACGACAATCTCATCTACAACAGCACAGCCATAACGAACAACTGCGGGCTTGCAAGAATCGATGCTTTTGACACCACGCCACCGACAACGGCATCCATCCAAAGGAATCTCGTAAGCTATCCTGCAAGCGGAGACTTCAGATGGATGTCCGTAAACGGAGACAAGACGATGACCGGAATAGAACCTGTCACCATAACCACCGAGAATCCGTTCTCCGGCGGCGGCAGATTCGACCCTAAAAACGGAATTTTCATCCCTAACAGCACCTACAGCAGCTACGGTGCAAGACAGTGACATTCAGCTGTGACCTAAGAACATTGAAGCCGGTCCGGTCAGGGCCGGCTTCCTTGCTTTCAAGACTTCAAGACTTTTTCACCCGTGCAGTGCGGAAATCGGAGATTTATGCGTAAGTTTGCAATCTGCAAAACGAAAACACAGGAAAATGAAGAATTTTGTTGAGGAGCTCAGATGGAGAGGCATGATACAGGACATCATGCCGGGGACCGAAGAAAAACTGATGGAAGGCCCCACTGCGGCATATGTAGGCATAGACCCTACCGCCGATTCGCTGCACATCGGACACCTTGTCAGCGTCATGATACTGAAACATTTCCAGAACTGCGGGCACAAGCCTTTCGCCCTTGTCGGAGGAGCCACAGGCATGATTGGAGACCCTTCAATGAAGTCCCAGGAGAGGAACCTGCTCGACGAAGAGACTCTCGCGCACAATGTCTCCTGCATAAAGGCCCAGCTTTCCGGGTTTCTCGACTTCGACTCCGATGCACCGAACAGGGCTGAGCTGGTGAACAACTACGACTGGATGAAGGGGTATTCCTTCCTCGCCTTCGCAAGGGACATCGGGAAACATATCACCGTGAACTATATGATGGCCAAGGATTCGGTCAAGAAAAGACTCTCGTCAGAGTCCCGTGAAGGCATGTCCTTCACGGAGTTCACATACCAGCTTCTCCAGGGTTACGACTTCCTGTATCTTTTCCAGCACAAGGGGTGCACTCTCCAGATGGGAGGAAGCGACCAGTGGGGGAACATCACCACTGGCACCGAGCTCATAAGGAGGGTCCTCGGGAAGGAGGCATACGCCCTCACCTGCCCTCTCATAAAGAAGGCCGACGGAGGCAAATTCGGGAAGACGGAGAAAGGCAACATCTGGCTCGACCCGGAAAGGACCTCGCCTTACCAGTTCTATCAGTTCTGGCTCAATGTATCCGATGAAGATGCGGCGAAATACATCAGGATATTCACGATGCTTACAAAAGAGGAGATTGAAGACGCTGTCGAAGAGCATGCGAAGGCACCTCACCTGAGGACTCTCCAGAAATTGCTCGCAAAGGAAATCACAGTGATGGTCCATGGCCGGGAAGAGTACGGGAAGGCGGTGGAAGCATCACAGATGCTGTTCGGCAACTCCACATCCGAGGCTCTCAGACACCTCGACGAGAAGACATTCCTCCAGGTGTTCGACGGAGTGGCAACATTCGAGATTGAAAAGGAGAAACTCCCTCTGAATGTAATCGACCTCCTTGCCGTCGAGACCCGGGTGTTCCCGTCCAAGGGCGAATGCAGGAAGATGATACAGGCAGGAGGAGTGAGCATCAACAAGGACAAGGTAGATGACATAAACGCGGTCATAGACTCCGGGAAACTCATCGGAGGGAAGTATATCCTTGCCCAGAAAGGGAAGAAGAATTATTTCATAATAAATGTGAAATAGGCAATATGGAAGAGAAGAACACAAGACAGCAGAAGGTAGCCCGTGAGATACAACGGTGTTTTGCCGAGATTATCCGCGGCAAGGGCATGGCGATGTTCGACGGGGCCATGCTCACTGTCAGCGGCGTGAGGGTGAGCCCGGACCTTTCCGTAGCCTATATTTACATCAGCATATTCCCGTCCGAAAAGGCTCCGAAGGTGATGGATATCCTGAAGGAAAATTCCAGGGCCCTGAGAGGAGAACTCGGGAACAGGATGGGCAGACAGCTGCGGATAATCCCCGAGATATCATTCTATGTGGACGGCTCTCTCGACTATGTGGCCCATATCGAGGAACTCCTGAAAAAGTAGAGTCATGAATCTGCCGCTTTTCTTTGCCGGTCGCTATCTGTTCGCCAGGAAATCGCACAATGTGATAAACATCGTTTCCGGGATCAGTGCGGCCGGCATGGCCATAGGTACGGCGGCTCTCATAATAATCCTGTCCATCTACAACGGGTTCGACTCCCTCGTCAAGTCGATGCTCAGCGACTTCGACCCTGACATACTCATAACCCCTGCGAAGGGAAAGGTTTTCGTCCCGGAAGGTGAGACATACGACTGGATATACGACCGGGAGGAAGTCCTCAACATGAGCAGCGTCCTGTCTGAAAACATCTTCGCAGACTATGGAGGCAGGCAGTCCATGGTGACGGCAAAAGGTGTGGACTGGGTGTACGAGGAGGAATCCCCTCTTGCAGGACATATACGCACCGGGGAGTTCAGGCTGCACAAGGGAGATGTCCCGCTGGCTGCGGTCGGAAGCACATTAGCCTACGGATTGGGGTTAAACCCGAGATTCCTCACCCCTCTCGAGCTGTATTTCCCTTCGAGGACAAGGAATTTCTCGGTATCCAACCCGGCGGCATCGGTAGAGTCGGTGAAGGTGTGGCCGTCCGGCATATTCGCAATCAGCAGCGACATAGACGCGAAATATGTCATTGTCCCCATAGAGACCATGAGGGAACTTCTTGAGTATGACGACGAAGTGTCTGCCGTGGAGATACGGTTGAAAGACGGCTGCGGCAAGAAAGAGACGGAGCGTCTGATTGAGGAGATTTCCTCAAGGCTCGGCCCGGATTTCACCGTAAGCGACAGATACAGGCAGAACAAGGCCCTGTACAAGATGATGGAATACGAGAAACTTTCCATATTCGCCATCCTCATATTCATCGTCATCATAATAGCATTCAACATCTTCGGCTCGCTCACCATGCTCATCATAGAAAAGCGCGGAGACATGGACACACTCTCCGGGATGGGGATGGACGACTCCTTGATAAAGCGGATATTCGTGCTCGAAGGCTGGCTCATATCCCTTTGCGGACTCGCCTGCGGACTTGCCGCCGGCATTGCATTCTCCCTCCTGCAGCAGAAGTTCGGGTTCATAAGGATGCCGGGGAATTTCATCGTCCAGTCCTATCCGGTGATAGTGTCGGTCAAGGACATAATCATCACCGCAGTCAGCGTGGCTGCTGTCGGGTGGATGATAGCGAAACTCCCCGTGGAATCCTACTTCAGGAGGTCAAAGGCGACCTTGCCTCGTATGTCATCTGAAGACGAAGCTATGACAGCTTCGAACCTGCCGGGCTCTGCCACCCATTCATGACGGTCCGGGTCGAAGAAGCACAGGCTTTCACGGTCTATCCTGAACGTCACTGTGGCCGTCTCCCCCGCTTCGAGGCTCACCTTGCGGAAACCCTTGAGTTCTTTCACGGGACGTGGCAGCGAAGACTTCTTGTCTGAAATATAGAGCTGCACAATCTCCTTTCCTGCCCTTGTACCGGTATTGGTGACATCCACACTCACCGTGACACTTCCGTCCATGTCCATGCTGTCCTTGTCTATCACAGGCTTGCCGTAGCTGAATGTCGTGTAGCTGAGCCCGTGGCCGAACGCGAACAGAGGCTTTGTCTTCTTCTGTCTGTCAACCCACCTGTAGCCGACATAGATGCCTTCCTTGTACTCTATGTCGAGGGTGTCCCTCACACGCTCTCCGGAGTATTCCCCCAACAGATGGGCAGGACAGTCCTCCAGCCTTGCCGGGAATGTGAACGGGAGTTTGCCGGAAGGATTCACGTCGCCGGAAAGCACATCTGCGATGACATGACCGGCCTCGGAGCCTATGTACCATGCCTGCAGTACAGCCTCCACATCATCTATCCAAGGCATAGCAACGGCGTTTCCGGATATGTTGACACAGATTAGCCTGCCGGTCACTTCCGCAAGGGCCGAAATCAGCTTGTCCTGGCCGTACGGAAGTCCGAGACCCTTGCGGTCCACGCCCTCGCAGTCCTGAGTCTGGCTCTTGTTGAGCCCTCCCACGAAGATGACATAGTCCGCGTCCCTTGCCATTGAGACTGCTTCCTCCAAAAGAGCGTCCGGAGACCTGTCCTCGGAAAGGTCCTGTCCGCTTGTGACCCCGTTGTATTCTCCGGAAATGTCACCTACGTATCCGCGTGCATACTTCACTTCCACATCCTTGCCGGCACGCGCCATAATGCCCTGCAGAGGAGATATCTCGCGCTGCACCTTCAGGGAGGAGCTTCCTCCGCCCACGGTCATCATCTTCACCGCGTTCTCCCCCACCACAAGGATTTTCTGTCCAGGCTTGTCGAAATCCACTGGGAGCACGCCGCCCTCGTTTTTAAGAAGCACCACGCCTTCGCCGCCTATCCGCCTCGCCGCAGCATAATGCTCGTCGGAGCATAAGCTCCCGAAGCCGCTGCGGTCTCCCATCGCTGTCCTGAAATTCAGCCTCAGCACCCTGCGCACCTTGTCGTCGAGTTCCTCCGTGCCGACCTTGCCGTCACGTATCAGTCCGAGATACGGGAAACCGAGGTAATAGTTGTCGTAGCTGTCCCCGCTTGAGGAATGCAACCCGTCGGTCCCTGTACCGAACTCGAGGTCAAGGCCGTTCATTATGGCCTGCATCGTATTGTGGGTGGCGCCCCAGTCTGAAATCACCGCCCCGTCAAAGCCCCATTCCTTCTTCAGGATATCGTTCAGCAGATACCTGTTGTGAGATGCATGCTCGTTCCTGTAAAGGTTGTACGCGCCCATCACCGACCATGCATGGCCTTTCGTAACTGCAGCCTTGAATGCCGGCAGGTATATCTCGTAAAGTGTCCTGTCGTCCACCACCACATTGGTATTGTGCCTGTTCATCTCATGATTGTTGAGGGCGAAATGCTTCACGCATGCGGCGACTCCGTTCTCCTGCACGCCCGTGACGTACGGCACTGACATCTCCCCGGCGAGATAAGGGTCCTCACCCATATATTCGAAGTTCCTGCCGTTCAACGGTGTCCTGTATATGTTCACGCCCGGACCGAGAAGGACATCCTTCCCCCTGTACAGAGCCTCTTCTCCGATGCTCTTGCCATAAAGATGGGCCATCTCCACATTCCACGTGGATGCAAGACATGTCAGCGAAGGGAAGGCCACGCACGAGTCGTTTGTCCACCCTGCCTGTGACCATTCGTCCCAGAACACCTCGGCACGGATTCCATGAGGCCCGTCGCTTGTCCACAGTTCCGGAATGCCGAGGCGCGGCACTCCCCTGGAGCTGAACTTGGACTGTGCATGTATCAGCTTTATCTTCTCCTCGAGAGTCATTCTCGAAAGAGCGTCCTCCACCCTGTCCTCGAGAGGAGCCGAAACATCGGAATACACTGGAGGCATATCCTCCGGCCTGACATACAGGAGGCAGAACCGGTCTTCAGGGCTTGTCTTCCCATACTTCCTGAACAGGTCCGCATAGCCGGTCCTTGTAGTGTCGAGAAGGGTCGCAGTCCTGTAAAGGTCCCTGCACAGTTTCTTCTCGACCTCGGTCCAGCTGTTGATTTGCCTGTATGGCCACGTCTTTCCTTCCGTACCTATGTATGGCACAAGGAAATCGAGAGCCTTGTAGAAGCTCCTGCCGTCCGGAGACTCTGCATGATGGATGTCTGCACCGAGCTTTTCCGCCATCAGGCAGATGTCTGCATAGTGGTTGAGATTATACCATGAATAGTGGAATGCCAGGGTCCTCGACAGTTCCAGCGGCTGGCTTCCGTCAGGTTCTATCTGGCGGAACGTACGCTTCTGCGGAAATTCCCCGATGAGCTTGAGGGCGAGGTCCTTCCTTCCAGTGTATAAGGCGAAGGCAATCGCCTGTGCATCGTATGCTGTTCCATGATTGTTGGCATGGCGGCTCTCCTCCACACCTTGCGTGCTCGTGAGCATCCAGTCGAGCAGGTCGCTGAACCATGCCTTCAGCCTCTGTGAATCCTGCGCCGTAAAAGAGTCTGACTGTTCCAGCAGGGCCACGGCATCCAGCATCTCCACGAATGAATACGCGTCCAGCACACCGTAAGAACGCCCTTTCCCTCCGTTCACTCCGGGTACCATCTGGGCATATTCCAGATTCGGGTTCATCCTGGTGTCTTCATCGAGAAACCATGCCCTGAGAAATTCCGCAGCCTTGGCGGCATATTTCTCGTCATCAGTGAAGTACCATGCAAGCGAAAGCGTGACCACACGGTCCGCCATGGCAGAAAGTCTTGTCCTGTCCAGCTCCTTCAATTCAGGATTCGACACCCCGTCACGGCTTATGTACGGAAGTCCGTCAGGTTTGGACGGGTCCGGCCAGTAGTATCTGGCAAGGCTCATGTAGTCATGCTTGTCCCCGCTCGCCGGAGTCTTCTTTTTCATCATCACCGAGAGGGATTCGGATTCCAGAGCCTCGTCAGCCTCTGTCATGAGAGCGGCCAAAGCCCTTGAATATAAAGGATTGTCCCGTCCGGACCTTACCTCTTCCAGCCGTTCCATGTCCCAGATGCTCTGCGCTGCTGCCTCAGACACCGGCAATGCGGCAAATGCGGATGCTATCAGGAATGCGGCAATTACAACTCTTTTAATCATATCGGCTATCAGTTTTATCTATGTTCACGTATTTCTGTCAGTGCAGTCGCGACTCCGTCATAGCTCACCCCCACACAGGAGTTCCCGCCGCAGGTCCTTACCAATATCCTTCCCCTGCCGTTCGCTGCCTGTACCTTGCGCGACCCTGAGACTGTTCCCTGGTTCTGTATCAGCTCCCCGTCGCCGGCAATGCTGAATCTGAAGAATCCGTCCGCATCGAGACACGGCACACCGTCGCTGTCCGTAATCTGTGCCCTCACCTCCACTGTACCGTCTCCTGCCGGGACGCTTTCGAGCCTGATTTCCGCCGGCTTGCCCCACTTCCTTGTCTGATAGGACAGAGTCACGGAATCCGAGACATCCTCCCCGGCGGCCACCGCCTCGAGATGGTTTTCCCCTTCCCTGAACACTACATTCCAGTGCAGGCCTGCAGCAGGGAAATCCTGGCTGTCCCGTCTGCGCACGCCGAGGCTCTCCCCGTTCAGGAAAAGTTCGACCTCGCTGCAGTTCGAATACACCAGCACCTCTTTCTCCTCGCCTTCATCTCCCCACCTGACGGGCCAGTCGTGTCCGTATATATGGACCATAGGCTTCCCGGACCACCGGGACTGGAAGACATAATAGCTTTCCTTCGGCGTCAAATCTCTCTGGACCACACCTTTCTGGTTCACGTACGGCACCGGATTCTGCGGTCTCAACGGGGTGGCGAAGTCCTTGAATGTCCAGAAGGCGGAACCTGTGAGCCATGGCATATTCTCCTGTTCCTTCAGATGCCAGTCGAAGAGTTTCACGATATAAGTCTCGGACCAGTCTCCGTTCCTGTCCGCGACCTTCATGTCCTCCGGGACATATTCGGCATTCCGCCCGGAATGGCTGTCACCTCCCCATTCGGCATGGAAGAACCGGTCTGTCCCGGCGAATTCCTTTTCAGTCTTGGCCATGTAGTCCCTGTAGGCTCCTGAATACCACCCGGCCCATATCGACGGGGAATACACGTCAGGAATGTCGCTGCAGAATGCGCACCTCCTTATGGCGGTGAATCTGCCCGGGTCCAGCGCATGTGCCGTCGAGTCGAGCCTGTGCATGAATTTCCTTATGTCCTGCTCGCTGAATGACGGGAAATCACCGCGCCAGTCGTTTTCATTGCCGATTCCCCATATCACCACCGAAGGATGGTTGCGGTGCTGCGATATCATGTTCCTGAGCATCCTTTCAGCCTGAGCCTTGTAGCTTTCACCTCCGAGGCCGCCGCGGCACCATGGAATTTCCTCCCAGACAAGGATGCCGAGGCTGTCGCAAAGCTCGAGGACGAGGTCCTGCTGCTGATAGTGGCCGAGCCTTATGAAATTGGCACCCATGTCCTTTATCATCTTCATCTCTTTCCTTACGATGTCCGGGGGCATGGCAGGTCCCGTCCCGGCATGGTCCTCATGCCTGTGTGTCCCGCGCAGGAGAAGCCGTTCCCCGTTAAGGAAGAACGGGCCCTTCTCCCTGAAATCCGCTGTCCTGAACCCGGCCCGTGAAGAAATCCCGCTGTGCCCTGTCCTTGTGGCGACATCCACTTCGAATGTGTAGAGCGACGGACTGTCCGGGCTCCACAGCCTCGGCCTCCGGATTTCAAAGGTGCCGAAACTGATATCTCCGCAAGGGCGTACATCCTCCAGTTTCCTGGTCAGAATGACATCCCCGTCCGGGCCCTTGACGGTAAGCGACAGGTCGGCATTCCAGAATCCTCCGGGATTGAAGAATGATACAGTGACAGACGCGGTGCCCATGCGCATCCTGCTGTCCAGCCCGGTATCGACCCTGATTGAAGAAACGGAAAGCTCGGGAAGATACAGCAGCTCCACATCCCTGTAAAGTCCGCCGTAGATGACGAAATCCGACATGGAAGACGGTATCATCCCGGCATCCCTGCTGTTGTCGCACCTTATGCTCAGGGGAACCTTCCCTCCGAACCTTTCCGCATAAGGTCCGGAGAGGAAATGCCGGACCTCGTCGGTGATGTCCACCTGCCAGCGGTCATAGCCGCCGACATGGCTTCCTGCCTTTGTCATGCATACATACACGTCCGTCTTCGGCCCCGCACCGTCGAACTCGAGCACAATCCGGCCTCCGAGTCTGGCAGTGTCGATATCCAGCTGAGTCTTGTACCATGCCGGTCCCTGGTAGTAGTTGACGTCCGGGTCCACAGCATCCTCGGCATTGTATGAATGAGGGAGGGTGACCTCCGACCATATCGGCTGCTCCTCCGGCTTGCCTGCCTGGACAGGCCTCACAAGCTCCCACAGGCTTCCCACATCTTCCCGGAGGAACTTCCAGCCGTCGCGCAATGTCACGCGCAAGCTTTGCACGGAAGCATTCTTCCCTGCCTCCTCTATATTCCTCCTGCGCAGCATGGCCTCAAGGAAATAATAATCCGCATATACGAGAGGCGAGTCAATCTCGAATGTCCTGGCTCCGGTGCTGTGGAGAAGGATGAAACCGTAGTCCTTGCCTGCCCTCGCCCTGTAGGAAGCGTTCAGGCTCTCCAGTATCCTGCCGGCCTTTTTCCTGTATTCTTCAGAATGTTCCGTATCATAAGTCGAAAGCTCATACAGTGCGCTTGCGGCTACGGCAGCCGCAGAAGCATCCCTCGGCTCGTCAGGTATTCCGGGAGCGTCGTAGTCCCAGTAGAACACGAGGTCTTCAGGCAGGGATTTCGAGAACATGTAGGCCGCTATCCGTTCGGCATGGTCAAGGAACTCCCTGAGGCCGGTCTCCCTGTAACACATGGTGTAGCCGTAGAGACCCCATGCCTGTCCCCTCGCCCATGCGGAATTGTCGCTGTACCCCTGGTGAGTCTGTTTCTTGCGCACCTGCCCTGTCTCAGGGTCATAGTCCACGACGTGCCATGAACTCGAGTCTTCCCTGAAATGGTTCTTCATGGTAGTCCTTGCATGGGACACAGCGATATCGTAATATTTCTTCTCTCCGCTCTCCCTGGCAGCCCAGAAAAGCAGTTCCAGATTCATCATGTTGTCTATTATGACAGGATATTTCCACTTGTCTGTGGAGAAGTCCCATGACCTTATGCAGCCCACGACAGGATTGAAACGCGTGGCAAGGGTAGCCGCCGACTCGAGGAGGATGTCCCGGTACTCCGGGTCGCCCGTGAGACGGTAGCCGTTGCCGAAGCTGCAGAACATCTTGAATCCCATGTCATGCGTCCTGCCGTTGGTCTTCTGGCCCTCGATGTTGGCCGTGAAGCGTTCCGCATTCTCCTTCCAGAAACTGTCCCCCGTGTACTCGTACATGAGCCACAACTCTCCGGGGAAGAATCCGCTTGTCCAGTCCTTGGCCGGCACCATGACGAGCTTTCCGTCTTCCATGGTCCTCGGGGAGACAACACAGGCCTGTCTGCCAGTCTCCGATGCCGCTGCGGAATCCACAGCCGCCAATGCTGTCCTGAGCTGCCCTGAAGCAAAGGAGAAGCCATCTCTCACAAGGTCATCAGCCGACATTGTCAGGCATGCTGAAAGCAGGATTGCAGCAAGCGCAAACCGGGCAATCATCTTGTCCATACAGTATGTCCGTTATTTGAAATTTTCCGCTAAAGATAGATATTATCCTCGAATAAACATAGCGGCAAACCGACGAAAAAAGGCGGCTCCATCTTCATGGATTCCGCCTTTATGGTGCTCCCTCAGGGGCTCGAACCCTGGACCCCAACATTAAGAGTGTCGTGCTCTACCAACTGAGCTAAGGAAGCG
>CALVDM010000026.1 GCA_944326335.1 uncultured Bacteroidales bacterium | reverse complement strand
GGTGAACTGTCTGTGGAAATTCGACCTGTCGCTGAACCCAACCATCTCTCCGATGATGTTCGTGGACATCTTCCTGTCCTCGAGCAGAAGCTGCTTGGCATCCTCTATCCGCAGCTCAGTCCTCCATGTCCTGAAATCCTTTCCGAGCTCGTGTGTGAAATAGGAGTTCAGCTGGTCCTTGTTCACCCCGATCTCGTCGGCTATCTCCTCACGGCTCTTGTCATATTCCCTGTAGCACTTTTTCTTCACCCACTGGGCGAGAGCCTTCCTTATCTTGTCATAGGAGTCGGCTTCGTCCTCCTGGGATGCCGCAGCTTCCTTTTTCCTGCCGAGCCGCTTCTTCTTCACATTCTTTTCCGCCTGGCTTATGCTCCAGTGCCCGAAAGCGTCGAGCAGCAGCTTGTGGCTTCCGATGAAAGAAATGAAGTTGCCTGCGAAATACAGCAGGAACAGTATGTAGAACCCTATGTAAATGAACAGGAAACTTCTGAGGAACAACAGATACACGAGCACGAACATCTCCGTGAGCATGGCGAGTATGAAGCAGAATTTCACCCACTTGAGCTTGTGCTCCTCGTCCTCGTCATAGTATTTCTCGAGTGTGGCTATGCTGTGCTTGTACCATTTGTCGAATATTATTATATAGTATATGCACATGGAGGCGAACAGGCAGATGCATGTGAGCAGGGCAACCTTGAACATGTCCCTCTCCCCGTTGAAGAACACCTCGATAAGTGCGATGCTGGCTATGAATATGGCGAAAAGGCTTATCAGCAGTTTCCCGTAGTCGACATAGCGGTAGCTTAGCAGATTAATCAGGGCGAACGACAGGGATGTCGTCGAGAATGCGACATTGATGAGCATCGTGACGGCCGAGAACAGCCCGTAGTCGTGAAGCCCATGGTGGCTGAGCGTGTAGCCAGTCATGAATGCGCAGAACAGATAGCTTAATGCGACCACGCTTTTCGCCCTTGTGAGCTTGGTCGCGTGCTCCGTGTGCGGAACCTTTATGAGCAACATCACTACGGCAAGCGATGCTGCAGTTACCATTGCTATCCATTGGAACAGTCGTATGTCGTCGAACCTGACAAAAAATTCCATCAGCAATATGTTTCTGCCGTGTGCGGCGGCGGTTAAAGAATCTTTTCAAAAAAAAAGGAGGGGAGGCGGCCGTTTCGCTCTCCTCCCTTCCTGCTGTGTGTCTGCGTCCTTACCAGCCGAGGACGTATGCGAACATCAGCGGAGCCACGATTGTCGCGTCGGACTCGATGATGAATCTCGGAGTGTCCACATCTAGCTTGCCCCAGGTGATTTTTTCGTTAGGCACAGCCCCGGAATACGAACCGTAGGATGTGGTGCAGTCCGAAATCTGGCAGAAGTATGCCCAGAGCGGAGTGCCTTTCCATCCGAGGTCCTGCTCCATCATAGGGACCACGCATATCGGGAAGTCTCCTGCAGTGCCGCCCCCAATCTGGAAGAAGCCCACGCCCTGCCCGCCGGAGTTGTGCTTGTACCAGTCCGTGAGGAACATCATGGTCTCGATTCCTCCCTTTATCATCAGCGGGTCGAACTCTCCCTTGATGCAGTGCGCGGTGTAGATGTTGCTCGTGGTGCAGTCTTCCCATGCAGGGACCACGATAGGGATGTTCTTCTCACATGCGGCGAGCACCCAGCTGTCCTTAGGGTCGATTTCGTAGTATTTCTCGAGGACACCGCTTCTGAGAAGCCTGTATATCACCTCGTAAGGGAGCAGCCTCTCGCCTTTGGCCTTCATGTCTTTCCAGATATCGACAAGGTGGTCTTCAAGTCTGCGGAAAGCCTCCTCCTCAGGTATGCAGGTGTCCGTGACCCTGTTCATGTGGTTGTTCAGGAGTTCCTTCTCCTGCTCAGGGGTGAGGTCCCTGTAGTTCGGCACCCTGTAATAGTGGTTGTGGGCCACGAGATTCATTATATCCTCCTCGAGATTGTTCGCAGAGCAGGATACGATGTGTATCTTGTCCTGACGTATCATCTCTGCGAGGGAAAGTCCGAGTTCCGCGGTACTCATGGCGCCGGCCATGGCCAGCATCATTTTCCCTCCTTTTGTGATGTGTTCGTCATACGCCTTGGCGGCATCCACGAGAGCCGCGGAGTTGAAATGACGGTAGTGATGTGTAATGAATTGAGAAATAGGTCCTTTTTCCATTTTCATCTTTATTTTTAAACAGACTGCGAAATTAGCGAATTTTTCCCTATTTTTGCAATCGTTTTCGTTTTAAATTTGAAGTGTAGCCCGAATATGCTGTCTGCCAATAAAATATCTGAACTTGAAAAACTTAGGACACCGTTCTATCTCTACGACATGCAGCTTCTCGAAGACACCGTCTCTGAAGTTGCAAGGCTGTCGGAGGAATATGGGATAGAAGTCCATTATGCGGTCAAGGCAAATGCCGAGGGCCGGATACTCGACTGCATCGCCGGACATGGACTCGGGGCGGACTGCGTGAGCGGGAACGAAGTCCTGTGCGCCCTTGAGCACGGTTTCCCGGCAGACAGGATTGCATTCGCCGGGGTCGGGAAGACGGACGAGGAGATAAGGATTGCCGTCGGGAACGGTATCTTTTCGATAAACTGCGAGTCCCTGCCTGAAATAGAGGTGGTGGACGCCATCGCCGGCAGCCTCGGGAAGCGTGCCAATGTGTCGGTAAGAATCAACCCGAACATCGATGCGCATACTCACAAATATATAACCACCGGCCTTGAGGAGAACAAGTTCGGGGTGTCGGAGCACGAGTTCGGGCCGCTCATGGAGTTGCTCGGCAGATGCAAGAACATCAATTTCAACGGGCTGCATTTCCATGTGGGTTCCCAGATTCTCGAACCTGAGGAGGTATTCTCCCTCGAATGCCGCAGGACCGACGAGATAGTGGCCCTCTTCGAGTCCGGGGGCTTCCATGTCGAGAACATAGACCTCGGAGGAGGCCTCGGGATAGACTACATGGATCCCGACGCCCACCCCATACCCGACTTCAGGACATGGTTCAGGACAATCTCGGACAACCTCAGGTCTTTCCGGGGCAGGCGGGTGCACGTGGAGCCGGGCCGTTCCATCGTGGCACAGTGCGGGAGCCTTGTGACAAGGGTGCTTTACGTGAAGCACGGGGTGAGCAGGGATTTCATGATAACCGATGCCGGCATGAACGACCTCATACGTCCGGCCTTGTACGGGGCTTACCACAAGATAGAGAATCTTTCTGCGGCGGCCCGCGGGGAGAAGGACACTGCAGCCTACGATGTCGTCGGGCCGGTGTGCGAGTCGAGCGATGTGTGGGGAGAGGGCCGGACGCTTCCGGCCGGGAGAAGGGGAGACCTGCTTTCGATACGTTCGGCAGGTGCGTACGGGCAGGCCATGGCCAACCGTTACAATCTCAGGGACCTTGCGCAGGCATACTACATCGGCTGATTGATGTATTTCAGGACAGCATCTAAAAATAAACCAGGAAAATGTTTGAGAATTTAGTTGACAGATTGGAGCGTTCCTTCAAAATCCTAAAGGGAGAGGGAAGGATTACCGAAATAAACGTTGCAGAGACCTTGAAAGACATCCGCCGGGCCTTGCTCGACGCGGACGTCAGCTACAAGACTGCAAAGAAATTCTGCGATGATGTCAAGCAGAAGGCGATGGGGATGAACGTGCTTACGGCTGTGAAGCCTGAGCAGATGATGGTCAAGATTGTCCATGACGAGCTGGCTGCCCTGATGGGAAGCGAGTCGTCCGACATCAATGTGAAGGGACATCCAGGAATAGTCCTCGTGGCAGGTCTCCAGGGCTCCGGCAAAACCACCTTCTCCGGCAAGCTCGCGCTGAACTGCAAGAGCAAGAGAGGCATGAAGGTCATGCTTGCAGCCTGCGACGTGTACAGGCCGGCCGCCATAGAGCAGTTGAAAGTGCTCGGAGAGCAGATCGGGGTTCCCGTATATTCAGAGGAAGGGGTCAGGGACCCTGTCTCCATCGCGAAGAATGCCGTTGCCAAGGCACGTCAGGACGGGTACTCCCTTGTGATTGTCGATACTGCGGGACGTCTGGCCGTGGATGAGGAGATGATGGACGAGATTGCCGCACTGAAGAAGGCGCTGACACCGTCCGAGACCCTTTTCGTCGTGGATGCGATGACTGGGCAGGACGCAGTGGAGACGGCGAAAGCCTTCAATGACAGGCTTGATTTCGACGGGGTCGTCCTCACCAAGATGGATGGTGACACAAGGGGAGGTGCCGCACTCTCCATAAAGGCTGTGGTGGGCAAGCCGATAAAGTTCATCAGCTCAGGAGAGAAGATGGAGGCCCTCGACGTGTTCCATCCCAAGAGGATTGCCGACAGGATTCTCGGCATGGGAGACGTCGTCACCCTCGTGGAGAAGGCCCAGGAGCAGTTCGACGAGGAGCAGGCCAGGAAGCTCAAGAAGAAGCTTGCGAAGAACCAGTTCACCCTGATGGATTTCTACGACCAGATTCAGCAGATAAAGAAGATGGGGAACATCAAGGATATCGCCTCGATGATACCAGGCATGGGCAAGGCTCTGAAGGACGTGGACATGGACAACAGTTCGTTCAAGAGTGTCGAGGCCATCATCCTTTCCATGACGCCTGCGGAAAGGGAGAAGCCTGAGATAATCAACGGCAGCCGCAGGAAGCGCATAGCCGACGGCAGCGGCACGACGGTGGCCGAGGTCAACAGGCTCCTGAAGCAGTTCGAGGGCACCCGGAAGATGATGAAATCGGTGATGGGTCTCGGGAACATGCATGGGATGATGAAGAACATGGGTCGCGGCAGACGTTAGCCGCCAGAGGATTCGCGTATGCTCAAGAAGAAGGATTTCAAGAAAATTTTCCCGTTGAAGATGTCCATGAGCGTGAAGCTGACCTTCTCGCTCGGGGCAATAGCCGTGATACTCCTGCTTTCCAGCATAATTTCCATAATGGAATACAGGAGGATGAGCGACTATGTTTCAAATCTCATAGCATCCAACATAAACTGCATCAACATTGCCCAGAAGATAGCGGGCGAGAGCGACAGATACAATCTCCAGCTTCTTGCCATAATAGGGGAGAACGACCCGTCCCTCATTCCGGAGGTGGACTGCAACTCCTTCATGGACGAGTACAGGAGCCTGAAGGAGACATTGACCAGCCGCGAGGCTGTGGCGAGGACGGACTCCGTGATATATTCATACTCTGCATACATGCTCACGTCGCTCGAGTTCGAGAAGGTGATAATGAACGACTTCATCGACAACCGCGACTGGTATTTCAAAAGGCTGCAGCCGAAGTACCAGAGGCTGAAGTCCGACATCGCGAAACTCAATGATGTGATATATGTCCATCTCAAGGAAAACTCGGAGACGTTCCAGGACGGGTTCTACCGCAGCATAATCCCCGGGGTGGTCTCTGTGGGGGCCGGTCTGCTCCTTGTCCTTCTGCTGCTCGTGTTCATCCTCATGTACTATGTCCGGCCTCTCAAGAAAATGCTTTCAGGCATAGGTGACTACCGCGATTTCGGGAGACGGTACAGCTATGAATTCGACGGGGACGACGAACTTGTCGCCCTGAACAAGGACCTGACTGAGCTTGCCGACGAGAACGCGGAGTTGAAAAGACGGCTTTCGAAGCTGCGGGAGGAGCGAGAAAAGCTCATAGAGTCATCTTCCGCTGCACAGGAGATTTAGTTCTTTTTCAGTATCGGGCTATGGATATCAAGGTAATATCGAAGAATGTAGGTCTTGCGTTGCTCATAAGCTCCCTGTTCATGTTCCTGTCCCTGATGGTGTCGGTTGCCGACGGGAGGGATTCGGCGATGGGGCCGCTTGCAATCAGCTTCATCATCACATTCATTGTGGGAGTGTTTCCTTTCATCTTTGTGAGGAAGTCGGCATCCATATCCCTGCAGGACGGTTTCATGATTATTGTGCTTTCCTGGCTGCTCTCCTTCATATTCGGAATGCTTCCATACGTGCTCTGGGGCGGGGAATTTACCCTTGTGAACGCATGGTTCGAGAGCGTCTCGGGCTACACCACCACCGGTTCCACCATTCTCACCGATGTCGAGGGGCTTCCGAGAAGCCTCATGTTCTGGCGTTCGTCCACGCATTTCATCGGCGGTCTGGGTGTCGTGGTCTTTCTCCTGCTGGTAATTCCTGACGCGAGCCCTTTCAGAATGCGTCTCACGAACATGGAACTGTCATCGCTTTCGAGGGAAGGCTACCGGTTCCGCTCCATAAAGACAGTGCATGTCATCGCTTTCGTGTATGTGGGGCTTGCCGTGCTCGAGACATTGCTGCTCATGCTTGCCGGGATGTCATTCTTCGATGCCGTGAACCACTCCTTCAGCACCGTGGCTACCGGAGGATTCAGTACCAAGAACTCCTCCGTGGCATATTTCGACTCCCCGGCGATAGACATTATAATATTGGTGTTCATGCTGCTGTCCTCGATGCATTTCGGCCTTCTGTTCGGGGTGTTCGTCACGAGGTCGCTCAAGCCGTTCAGGCATCCGGTGATAAAATTTTTCCTTTCCACCTTCGCCGTACTCACTCTGCTCGTGACAATATCGCTCAAGGTGTCCGGGACTTATGACGGGTGGGGCAGGGCCCTTCTCGACTCTTCCTTCCAGGTGGGCAGCTTCCTGTCCACTTCCGGGTTCGCCACTGCCGACAATGCGGGGTGGCCTGTATTCGCCAACATACTGCTGCTTTATGCCGCTTTCCAGTGCGGATGCTCCGGTTCCACTACCGGAGGTGTCAAGTCCGACAGGATGTACATAGCGTTCAAGTCCATAGGAAGGCAGATAAAACAGAACCTGCATCCTTCCTCGATAATGCAGATACGGGTCGGGAACCATTTCCTGAAAGACAACGCCGTATTCTCGGCAATCCTGTACATTGTCCTGTACACGGTGGTCCTCATCATTTCCATCGTGCTGCTTGTGCTTTGCGGGGTGGATGTGCATGAGGCGGTTTCCGGTGCGCTCTCATCCCTCGGGAATGCCGGCCCTGCGCTGGACTCCATCAGCACGATGGGGAATTATTCTGCACAGCCTGCCATGGCCAAGGTCATATACTCCATAGACATGATATTAGGACGACTCGAGATTTATCCCGTGTTCATAGTCATTTCCCTTATTTTCAGGAGAGCGAAGTGATGGGCAGTACGGATTTCCTTTGTTCGGGTTTCCTGAAATACTTCCCGTATGAGCCTACGGAATGCCAGAAACGGCTCTTCCGGACCATGTCCGCATTCCTGGACAGCGATGACTGCGACATCATGGTTGTGAACGGGTATGCCGGGACCGGAAAGACCACAGCAATCTCCGCCGCGGTCTCTTTCCTTGGCAGCCTGAAGGTTAAGTGCGTGCTTCTCGCTCCCACAGGGCGTGCGGCCAAGGTGTTTTCGGGTTATGCCGGGGTTCCCGCATCCACGGTGCACAAGCACATATACCGGCAGAAGTCTGTCTCGGGTTCCGGCATGGGCAGTTTCGTGCTCGGCCCGAACAAGGACAGGGACACGGTCTATTTCGTGGACGAGGTGTCGCTCATAGGTACGGAAAGTCACTCCCAGTCCAGCCTCTTCGGTTCGGGGGATTTGCTGTGCGACCTTGTGGAATATGTCAGGAAGGGTCCAGGCAACAGACTTGTCCTCATCGGAGACAAGGCCCAGCTTCCTCCCGTGGGACTGGACATGAGCCCTGCGCTTGCACAGGAATGCATCTCGGTTTTCGGGCCTTCCGTGTGGGCCGAGCTGACAACGGTTGTGCGTCAGGCTTCAGGCTCGGGCATATTGAGGAACGCCACCATGCTCAGGGACGAGATACGGAAGGCGGAGAATTTCGAGGTGGACGAGCTCCGTGTCAGCCTGAATGTCTCAGGATGTCCGGATGTGGAGCGCATCAGCGGAGGAGACCTCATCGAAACCCTGTCCGACGCCTATTCTGAATACGGGGACGACGAGACTGTGGTCATCTGCCGTTCCAACAAAAGGGCGATAAAGTACAATCTCGGCATCCGTTCCGCAGTCCAGTTCAAGGAGGAGCAGCTCGTGAGAGGAGACAGGCTCATGATAGTGAAGAACTGCTACAAGTTCGTGGACTCCATGGAGGATATGGACTATATCGCCAACGGGGACATAGCATGTCTGGAGAGCATCTCGGGATACGAGGAGAGATACGGCCTGCACTTCGCCCGGGCCAGGCTCTCGTTCCCCGACTACGGTTTTCAGGAACTGACGGCGAAAGTGATTCTCGACACCCTCGTCTCTGAAAGCCCGGCCCTCGACAGCACGCAGCAGGAGATGCTTTTCCAGGGTGTTTACGAAGACTGCTCCCACATCTCGTCAAGGAAGAAAAGATATGAGGCGGTGCGTGAAGACGAATACTTCAATGCCCTACAGCTGAAATACGCCAATGCCATAACCTGCCACAAATCGCAGGGCGGACAGTGGAAATGCGTGTTCATCGACAACCCCTTCTGGCAGGAGGAACTTCTTCCGGACGACCTGAAGTGGCTGTACACGGCAATTACGAGGAGCACGGACAAAGTTTATCTGGTGAATTTCAAGGACTCTTTCTTCAAATGACAGTTCCGCACGATGAAAAGGATAATTGCAATTTTGATTATGGCGGTGACGGCCGCCGGGGCTCATGCTGAATGTTTTGAAAAGGTGCCGTCAGCATGGAAATGGATTTCCGGCAGGGAAGTCGTGTTCACTTACAACGGGAAATACACCGACTCCACGGCGTTTTCCTACGATGTTCTCACCCGCAGGACAAGACACGGCGTGACGGCTCCGGGGAAATACCAGGGTTTCCCTCTCGACATCAAGGATGCCGTGAACATGACGTATTCTCCGGATTCCACAATGATTGCCTTCACGAGGGACAACGACCTCTACGTGGCGGACATAGCCACGGGTGCGGAGCATCGCATCACATTCGACGGCAGCTCCCTGATACTGAACGGCTATGCCTCATGGGTCTATTATGAGGAGATTTTCGGCAGGCCGACCAGGTACAAGGCTTTCTGGTGGTCTCCGGACAGCCGCAGAATAGGGTTCTACCGTTTCGACAACACGGATGTGCCCCTGTTCCCGATTTATTCCCCGTTCGGCCAGGACGGAAGACTCAGCAACACCAGATATCCGAAGGCCGGAGAGACGAACCCGCTTGTGCGCATAGGCATCGCAGACGTCTCCGGTTTCCGTGAGAAACCCGGGCCGGATGTCCCGGCAGATGTGCTCTGGCTCGATTTCGCTGAAAACCCTGACCAGTATTTCGGCACACCGTTCTGGAGCCCTGACGGCATGTCGTTCTTCGTGTCGAGGATGCCGAGGTCGCAGCAGTCTCTCGAGTTGTACAGCATATCCGCTTCCGACGGGTCGCGCAGACTCATCTACAAGGAGGAGTCGGACACGTGGGTGGACTGGATTTCAGATGCCATCTTCACGGAGGACGGCATATACATGGCCAGATGTCTCGACAAGCAGTGGCAGCAGGTATGCTTCCTTTCCTACGACGGCAGCGATTTCCGGCGTCTCACCGACGGGCAGTTCTGGAACGTATCCCTTCTGAAGGTGGATGACCGCACAGGGGATGTCTATTTCTCTTCCAACAACAGTTCCGGCGTCCGGTTTTCGGTCTACAGGACAGACGGGAAGATGCGCACCTGCCTTCTGACGGACCCGGCATATCACGTGACATCCGCGGTCTTCTCGCCGGACGGGAGATATTTCGCCGCCTCTTATTCCAATTCAGTCACCCCGACCAAGGTGGCAGTCTTCCCTTCTTCCGGGAGGAGCCCCCTTGGGGAAGTCGTGGCAGACATGGCAGGGAAGGATTTTTCCCCGGAGGACTATGCACTTCCCGAAATCATATACCTTGAAACCGATGACGGATTCAGGCTTCCGGCCTCGATAGTCTATCCGGAGGATTTCGACCCCTCGTTGAAATATCCGGTACACTTCGACATATACGGAGGTCCGGACACGCCTATGGTATGGGACAGGTGGGTGTCCCCTTCGGAAAAGAACCAGTGGTGGTCCCGGAACGGTATCATCCAGATTACGGCAGACTGCAGGGCGGCAGGGCATGACGGGCGCAGGGGACTCGACATGATATACCGGCAGCTGACTGTGCATGAGGTCGCGGATTTCATCGCATGGGCGGACTACATGAAGTCCCTTCCGTATGTGGACGGGGACAGGATAGGGGTGGAAGGCTTCTCTTTCGGCGGCACGATGACGGCCATGCTCCTTTTCCAGGCTCCGGACAGGTTCCATTACGGCATAGCCGGCGGCGGTGTCTATGACTGGGCCCTGTATGATTCACATTATACGGAGCGTTACATGGGGACTCCGCAGGATAATCCGGAAGGCTATGCGGCCGCATGCGCCCTGCGCAAGGTGAAGGGATATCCGGCTTCCGCCAAGGACACATCCGGCTTCAGGCCCGTGTACCTGAAGCTGACACACGGGACCGGTGACGACAATGTCCATTTCCAGAACACCCTCCAGCTTGTGAACGCGCTGCACAGGGCGGGAAAGAGTTTCGAGCTGATGATATATCCTGACGGCATGCACGGCTACACCGGCTATCAGGGGGAGCACTTCCTCGACGAGAACCGCAGATTCTGGCTCGAACATCTGAAACGAGAGCGGTAATGCATTGAAAAATGGACATTTAAAAGGTCTGCCGGACTTCATTTCCGGCAGACCCGTCAATGAAATCCGGCAGTGTATTCCCGAATTGCTGGACCATTTTTTCGCCAATTCAAGTAACTTTCTGGACGTGAGTCACTTGATTGAAATGGCGAAATTTTTTTTGAAAAAAAGTCAAATATTTAAAATAATTCTAATCTGTAAAATATATCGGGCATTATGTTACGATACATAATTAAAAATGCTGAATAACGGGGTGACTGCAATCAAATCCGTTCCGAAAGCCTGAAATGAGCCCTGGAAGGCGGCAGAATATGCCTTTTGAGTTTTGACAATTAATAATTATTTTTGCCAACCTTGAAAACCGGGCATATTGTGCAATGTCCATGCCATGCATAAAAAAATGTCCCTTTTCAAGTGCAGAATGCTGATGAAGCATATACTTAAATTACATAATATCGACAGATTCAGATGAAAAAAGGTTTCAGGTTTTTCCTTATGATGTTGTTCTCCACTGTCGTGACAACATTGTACGGGCAGGACAGGACGGTTACGGGCGTGGTGAAGGACGCTGAGACTGGAGAGCCGATACCATTCGCCTCCATCCAGATTAAGGGCACGCTCACGGGAGGAAGCACGGATGTGGATGGAAAATACTCCATAGAAGTCCCCGGTGACACTGTCCTCGTATTCTCATCAATCGGATATGTCACCGAAGAGACGGAAGTCATTGCCGGCGGGGTCTCGGACATATTCCTCCATCCGGACAGACAGATGCTTGACGAGACCATCGTCGTTGCATTCGGTACCGCAACCAAGGAATCTTTCACCGGTTCCGCAACTGTCGTCAACTCCGACGACATACTCAAGGTCCAGTCTTCCGATGTCACAAGGGCTCTCGAAGGTATGGTGGCCGGTGTGCAGATGACCACGGCTTCAGGAACACTCGGTTCCACACCTACCATCATGATACGTGGTACCGGTTCCATCAATGCCGGGACTGCCCCTCTGTACGTGGTTGACGGCGTGCCTTATTCCGGAGACATGAACAATATAAACCCGAGCGACATAGAATCAATGACGATTCTCAAGGATGCGGCTTCCAACGCCCTCTACGGAGCGCGAGGTGCCAACGGAGTGATAATGATTACCACCAAGAAGGCGAAGTCGAGCGAAGCTGTCGTGAACATAGATGCAAAGTGGGGCCTGAACACAAAGGCTTTGCGCGAATACGACTACATCACCGATCCCGGCGAATACTACGAGGCGCACTATTCGGCCCTCTACAACTACTACAGGAACGGAAGGGGGTATTCCCAGGCTGATGCACACAATGTGGCGAACGCCATAGTCGCAGGAAGTTCCAGCGACGGAGGTCTCGGCTACCAGGTGTTCACCGTGCCGGAAGGGGAGGCTTTCATCGGCACGAACGGGAAACTGAATCCGAACGCCACCCTCGGGAGGCGGGTGCTCTACAACGGCCAGGAATACTGGCTCACTCCGGACAACTGGCTCGACGAGACCTACCGCAGCTCTCTCCGCCAGGAATACAATGTGAATGTTTCAGGCATGTCAGGCAGGGCGACCTTCTTCGCCTCGTTCGGGTACCTCAACAACAAGGGTATCATAGACGCCTCGGACATGAAGAGATATACCGCAAGGCTGAAGGCGGACTATCAGGCCAAGGACTGGTTCAAGCTCGGAGCCAATTTCTCCTACACCAACTTCAACCTCAACAACGGAAACACCGACGAGGGCAGTTCATCCAGTACGGGGAACGTGTTCGGCATAGCCTCGGGCATAGCTCCCATCTATCCTCTGTACATGAGGGACGGAAGCGGCAACATAATCCATGACGACAGGGGCCTGGCCATGTATGACTACGGAAACGGCACCAACGGCGGAATGAGCAGGCCGTACATGACCAATTCCAACCCTCTGCAGTCCCTTACACTCAACAAGAACAATTCGGAAGGCAACGCCGTCACAGGTACTGCATTCGCGGAAATAACCTTCCTGAAGGACTTCTCCTTCGAGTTCAATGTGGGTATGGGGCTCGACGAGACAAGGTTCACGTATTCCTACAACCCTTACTACGGGCAGTTCGCATCTTCCGGCGGAACGATTGACAAGGCGCATCAGAGGACCTTCTACCTGAACATGCAGCAGCTCCTCAACTACGACAAGACCATAGCCGGAGTCCATCATGTCAGCGTGATGCTCGGACACGAGACCTACACAGACAAGTATTACACCCTGAGCGCAGGAAAGTCCATGATGTTCTCTCCGGACAATCTTGAGCTCGACGGTGCGGTGGTGGACAGCCAGACGGCATCCTCCACGGCAGGGACCTACAACAACGAAGGATTCTTCCTCCGCGCCCAGTACGACTGGAGCAACAGGGTCTTTGTCAGCGCATCCTACAGGAGGGACGCATCCTCGCGTTTCCATCCGGACCATCGCTGGGGCGACTTCTGGTCCCTCGGTGCCGGATGGCTCATCAACGAGGAGCCATGGTTCAGGGCGCCGTGGATAGACATGCTCAAGCTCAAGGCTTCCATCGGTTCCCAGGGTAACGACAACATCGGAGACTACCGCTACACCGACACGTACACCCTTGAGAATGCCGGCGGCGAGATTGCCGTGAAGTTCAACACCAAGGGAAATCCGGACATCACGTGGGAGACAAACACCAACTTCAACATGGGAGTCGACTTCGAGTTCTGGAAGAGACGGCTCACCGGTACGGTGGAATATTTCTACAGAAAGACATCCGACATGCTGTTCTTCTTCTCCACAGCACCGTCAATCGGATATTCCGGATACTACGACAACATCGGTGACATGAGAAATTCCGGAATAGAGCTTTCGCTGTACGGGAACATCATGGACAGGAGAAACTTCAGGTGGGATGCATATTTCAACGCCACCCATTACACCAACAAGGTGCTGATGATTCCTGACAAGAACAAGACGAGCGTGGTCGAGGGCCATGCCGGATATGCGGCAGGCAACAAGTTCATCGGTGAGGGCCTGCCATTCAACACATTCTACATGCCCAAGTACGCCGGAGTGGACCACGAGACAGGAGAGGCCCTGTGGTACAGGGACGAGGAGATAAAGGATGCCTCCGGAGTCGTGACAGGGACAAGGAGAGTCACCACAAACGTATATGAGGATGCGACCGACTATCTCTGCGACGACCCTACACCGAAGCTCTACGGCGGATTCGGTACCAGCATGCAGTTCTACGGGTTCGACGTGTCGGTGTCCTTCACCTATTCAATCGGCGGTCTCACCTATGACAGCGGATATGCGTCCATGGTCACCCCGCCTGTCGGAAGCACCGTAGGCTCCAACTACCACAAGGACATATACAAGGCCTGGACACCGGAGAACAGGGATTCGGATTTCCCGAGATGGCAGTACGGCGACCAGTTCGCGGCTTCGAACTCTGACCGTTTCCTTGTGGATGCAAGCTACATCAACATCCAGAACGCCCAGATAGGATATACTGTTCCGGCGCACATCACCGGAAAGTTCCATGTGAGCAGGCTGCGCGTGTATGTCACCTGCGACAACATCGCATACTGGTCCCGCAGGAAGGGACTCGACCCGAGATACAGTTTCTCCGGCTCGACGAACACGGCTGTCAATTCTCCTGTACGGACACTTTCGGGAGGTATAAGCATCACATTCTAATTCATTTGAAACAGGACAGATTATGAAATTCCCATTACGAATCATACTCGTTTTATCTGCAGCGGCATGCATGTCCTCCGGCTGTATCAAGGAGACCTTCCCTCTGGGCAGCACCCTGACATCGTCTCAGGTCGCCGAATCAGAAATCGCCCTTCAGGCAAAGACGAATGCCCTGATGTCGGCCATGATGACGTCCGGTACCGCCGGCTACAACACCACATACGGCACTCAGGTGGACTTCGGCATCCCTGCAATACACATAATGACGGAATCCATGCTCGAAGACCTTGCGATAGCAGGCAATGTGAATGCATTCCAGTTCTACATGTTCCCGTACAATCTCGGACAGAACGATACCGAATGGCCTATCGCATATTTCTGGGATTGCTACTATGCCTGGATAAAGCTTGCCAACGACATCATCGGAGAGGTCGACCCTCAGACCGCCAGCGGTGAGATGAAGGGCTATCTCGGGATTGCCTACGCGTACCGGGCCATGTTCTACCTCGACATGGCGAGACTGTATGAATTCAAGGAGAACGGCTACACCGAAGTGTCTGACAACGTGCTCGGGCTCACCGTCCCGATAGTCACGGAGGAGACCACCGAGGAGCAGTCCATGAATAATCCGCGTGCGCCTCGCGAGAAGATGTACGCATTCATCCTTGACGACCTTTCAAAGGCGGAGGAATATCTCGAAGGCCAGACAGTCTCGTTCTCGAGACCTTCGGTTGCGGCTGTCTACGGACTTTATGCCCGGGCATATCTCGAGATGGGCTACTGGACAGAGGCCGGAGATGAGGAGGCATTCAGGAATGCGGCCAAATATGCGAGGCTCGCCATCGATGAAAGCGGCAGGACACCTCTCACACAGGACCAGTGGGAAGACCCTCAGACCGGCTTCAACAGCGGTTCGTCCAACAACTCCTGGATATGGGGGCTCACGGTCTCCAGCAACAGCCTCGTGAACCTTCTTGCATTCAATGCGCACATGAGCAGCGAGTCCCTATGGGGTTACGCATACATGTCTTGCCCGAGCGCAAGCATCAGCTTCTACAACCAGATAAGCAACAAGGATTTCAGGAAACATTCGTGGCTCGACCCGCAGCGTTTCAACTTCTATGAATACAAGCTGGCCGGAACCGAGACCGAGCAGGACTATTTCCTCAACGGAAGCGACGAATACCAGATTTCACCGGTGCAGAACTACCAGGCCATCAAGTTCCGCCCTGTCGGCGGCGAGATGATGGACTACGTGGCAGGAAACCCGGCAGACCATCCTCTGATGAGGGTCGAGGAGATGTATTTCATCGAGATGGAGGCTGTCGCACACTATGATATCGGGAGTGCGCGCAATCTCCTCAACACATTCATGGATTACAGGATTCTCGACGGTTCCTACGACTGCACCTCGAAGGCCGGCGACCTCGCCGCTTTCCTCGACGAGATGCTTTTCCAGAAGAGGGTCGAATTCTGGGGCGAGGGTATCCTCTTTTACGACTACAAGAGACTCGACCACGGCATAACAAGACACTACACCGGCACGAACCATCCGTCGATATGGCAGTTCAACACCGACGGCCGTTCCCCTCAGTGGAACATAGTGATAGGGCGCAGCGAGTTCCAGTCCAACACGGGAATCACCGATGCGACGAACAATCCGAGCCCGGCCGGCAAACTGGAAGTTCCTGAGAACTGATGACGTTACGGGATAAACAAAAACAGATGATGAACATTATGAAGAATATTGTCAGATACATGATTCCGGCGGCGGCTTTCCTTGCGATATGCTCGTGCTCGAAGGAAGAGCCTGTGGCAATGGACAGGGACGACTGCTATGATGTCTATTTCGACGGAGGCCAGTCGAAGGTTTATGAACTGGACCAGTCGGAGGAGGCGTCCGTCACCTTCACTGTCTCACGCGAGAACATAGAAGGGGCGATAGTGGTCCCTCTGAAGATAGAGGCGAGCGAAAGCGGCATATTCGCGATGACCTCCCTGCAGTTCGAGGACGGAGCCTCGCACGCATCCTTCACCGTGTTCTTTGACTCGGCCAGGATACAGAAGGAGTATTCCGCAAAGATAAGCATAACCGACCCGCGCTACGCAAGGGTCTACGGCCTCAACGACACCTCGGTGGAGTTCACCGTCATAAGGGAGGACTACCAGATGTATGCATACGGGATGTACCACAGCGAGCTGATGCAGTCTTCCTACTCCACCTGGGAGCAGATTCTCGAATACTCTCCTCTTCTCGACACATACCGCTTCCCGTCTCTGTTCGAGGACGGCTACCATGTCCTCTTCAAATGGGACGGCGGGCTCAATGTGACTATGGTGGAAGACTCATACAGCACCGGCATGTCATATCAGGACCAGAGCGGGACATCCCTCGGTATCATTTCGGGCGATGCTGTTGATGCCTCATACGACCCGGAGACAGGTCTTTTCTCCTTCACCTACGACTATGTCGTGGAAGGATACGGCGGCTTCGGGGAACTTACGGACCAGTTCATGGTATTGTTGTCCTACTGACCTTCAGGGAGTAAGGAGATTCACTCAAAGAATTGACACAAGATATGGAAAATACTATAAGAACAGCAGCGTTTTCAATAATACTTTCATGTGCGGTGCTCGGGTGCAGCAAGGAAATGCCGTCACCGGCTCCGGACGGCACGGCCGGATATGCCGAAGCCAAGATAATAAACACTCCTGCGGAAGCCGCGGAAGGCAGCATACTTGTCTGCCTGGACGGCGAAGGTGCTGCCGGAGCCTTGTCAGGAGCCCTTCCGGAGGACATTGACAGCCTTCTGGCGGCCTATGACGCGGTCTCTTTCGAAAGGGTCATCCCTTACGATGTGCGGCATGAGGAATCATACAGGAAATACGGTCTCGACAGATGGTACAGGGTGACGTTCGCTCCAGATTTCAATCCGGAACTCGTGGCCCCTGCGCTTGCAAGACTCAATGCGGTCGACAAGGTGCAGTACAACACCAGGATGAAGAGGACTTCGGACCTGAAGTCGTATGCCCCTGCAGCAGGCATGGCATCCGCTTCTTCTCAGCTTTCCTTTAACGACCCTTATCTGAAGGACCAGTGGCATTACTACAATCCGGGGGACATGGCCCTGTCCACCAATGCAAGGGCCGGGGCCGACGTGAATGTCAAGGATGCATGGAGACTGACTGCAGGTGACCCTCACGTGATAGTCGCAGTCCTTGACGAAGGCGTGCAGTACACCCATCCGGACCTCGCGGCCAACATGTGGACAAACCCCGATGTCAATGATGACAGCGACGGGTACAAGGACGACCTCCACGGCTACAACTTCGTGGCGAAATCGGGACAGATAACATGGGACAAGCCGGGAGACTCCGGCCACGGTACACATGTCGCCGGCACGATAGCAGCCGTGAACAACAACGGTATCGGAGTGTGCGGGATTGCAGGAGGCTCCTCCGGCAACGGCTCCGACGGCGTACGCATCATGTCCTGCCAGGTATTCGACGGCACCGACGGAGGCACGACGGACATATCTTCGGAGGCCATAATATATGCGGCGAACATGGGAGCTTCGATACTCCAGTGCTCGTTCGGTTCCCTTGCCGGCACTGTCACCAACGATGCGGACTATGAAAACCGTGCTCAGGGCATAGAGGCACAGGCACTCAACTATTTCCTGGACAATGCAGGCTGTGACGCCATTGACGGCGGCATCGCGATATTCGCTTCCGGAAACGAGAGCCAGTCCATGGCTGCTTATCCGGGTGCATACAGAAGGCTTGTGAGCGTGACCGCCATCGGCTGCGACAATCTCCCGGCAAATTACACGAACTACGGCTATGGCTGCGATATCGCAGCTCCGGGCGGTGAATACTACACCGGGTCTACTTACAGCGAATCCACATGCATCCTCTCCACCATGCCTACCGAGCCTATCGACGAAGTGGGCACGGACGGGCAGCCTACAGGCTCGCAGACCGTACCGGAGTACGGCTATATGCAGGGTACATCCATGGCCTGCCCGCATGTCTCCGGAGTGGCCGCACTCGGATTGTCTTATGCACTGAAGATGGGCAGGCACTACACCCAGGACCAGTTCATGTCGCTCCTGCTGACTTCTGTCAACGACATAGACCATCTCCTGTCAGGCTCAAAGCGCACGATGTACAACAACAGCATTTCGCAGATGCCGCTTTCTCCTTTCAAGGGCAAGATGGGAAGCGGGACGATAGACGCCTGGAGACTCCTCATGCAGATTGAAGGGACCCCTGTCGTGACAGTGAAGGTCGGACAGGAACAGGGCGTGAGCCTCGAGGAATTCTTCGGCGGCGGAGCCTCGTCTGTCCTGCTGAACTCCCCTGAGGTGGAGCCTCTCGAAATCGACGAGATGAACGCCATCGGGCTTCTCGGCCAGCCTTATGTGAAATACGGGAAACTGTACATACACCCTACACGTATCGGTTCGGTGAAAATCACCGTTTCGGCCCTTGTAGGCGGAGACTCGGAGAATGCTTCCGACACACCTTCCGGACAGAGGGTGAAAAGGGAAGTGTCCATAATGGCCAGGGCCAACGTGTCGGAAAACGGCGGATGGCTCTGATGCCGGTGACAGTACGGAAATTCGATTGGGAAACAGACTAAAAACAAATAAGATGAATAAACTGATATTCAAACTGATGGTGCCTGTGCTGGCTTTGACTGCAGCAGTATCTTGCAACCAGAAGGAACATATTGATTACGACCTGCTGTCGGGCGACTGGAAGCTGACGACACTCGGCGGAGTCCCTGTCGAGGACCTCGGACTGGACGGAAGAAGCCTTGACGTGTACATCTCTTTCGACGGGGCGGGTTCGTTCGAGACCTTCCAGAGACTGTCGGACAGCGACAGATATGTGCGCTACGACGGCTGGTACAGCGTTTCCGGCTCCGTGGCATCCGGACAGTACAGCGACGGGGTGATGTGGGCCACGGACTATGTCGTGAGCTACGAGAATGACAATCTCATCATGACGGGCGGCACCGAGACCTGTGTCTATGCGAGGGCTCAGATACCGTCAGAAGTCAGGGATGACGCCGTGCCTCCGTTCTGGACAAGGTCAGCGGACGGCGAGACGGTACCTCCACGCTTCCTCTAATACCAAAACGACATGATGACTATGCATGAAAATATGAATACGGGACTCCGGGGGCTGCTCCTGGTGTCCGCACTTGCAGCAGTGATGGCTGGGTGCACAAAGGAAGACGACCTTTCGTCTGTCAGCAAGGAGATGACGGTGTTCGAGGTGACATCCGAGTTCCCTACCCAGAAGGGGGCTACCATGAACATCACCCATAACGGGCCGGCCGACTGCCGGTATGCGGGATGTGCTTTCGAATACGGCACCTCCATCGATGAAGCCATAGCCGGAAAAATCGAGGAACTTCGTTCGGACCTTGCGGAAGATGCGATGCTGGCTTTCGATGACGTGACTTTCTCGGGAAATTCCTCGACGGATGTCGTGACCGGCCTTCTTCCGAACCGCAAATACTCGTATGTGGTCTTCGGACTGGACGAGGATTTCTCCGTATATGGCACACGGGACACATGCGTGTTCACGACACAGACCGGAGCGGCACCGTTCAATATGCATGTAGTGGTGGCCGAGACCAGGACCGTCCAGGTTGAGGTCCAGACCAACAGCCGCTTCGACGACACCTACCCTTATTATGTATTCTGGACGACCGACCTCGAGACCCCGGTGGACCGGCTTATAGAGAAGGAGGTAGGGAGTCTCGATGCACCTGCAGAGGTCATTGACCACGGAAGGAAGATATTCAATGTGCCTGACGATTTCCCGGGCACCCCGGACCTCGAGCCAGGGAAAAAATACAGGATTGTCGTGACCGGACTGTATGACGATGGCACTGTCTACGGGCTTCCGGTTGACATGACCTTCAAGACCGACAGGGGAGACCTCCCGTACTATGAGCATGAGGACTGGGTTGTGGAATACACAGGCAAGGGTCTGTACAGCGGCCGAGCCGTGGACAATATCACCGTGACATCCGCAGACGAGGAAAGATTCTTCATATCCGTAGTTGAGGAGGACAGGCTTGCGCAGGCCGGGGAGATTACCCAGGCATTGCTCAGGGAAGTCATAGCCCAGGAGACCGAAGCCCAGCAGAAGGTGATAGACGAGTATGCCGCTTTCGGGATAGAAGCGACATGGTACGACTACTCCTACACCGGGACTGTGGAGCGTCCGGTGGAAGCCCTCGAGGAAGGCGAGAAATACTATGCACTTGCGATAGGCATAGATGTGGACGGTGTGGTGACAGGTGAATACCAGGTGTCGGATGCCTTCGAGCCGGAAGTCCTCTCGGCCACGGAAGACTACCTCAGGTGGGTGGGCACTTGGACAGTGTCCGCGAACTATGTCGACCAGGACGACTATCTGCACAAGGTGAGCTTCGACATAGAGATAAAGGGCTCTGTCCCTGGAATCGGCTACACAGTCAGCGGATTCGGCAAGGTGGACGGGCTCATGGAGGAAGACATCAATGTACCTGACATCGGAGTCCTCTATGACGACGAGACAGGTGCCATCCAGTGGATAGGCTCATACCTCGGCCCTGTGGACATGGGCGATGAGATAGGATATTCGGCATCCATCTATTTCGCCGCATTGGCCGACTACGATGTCATCGCGGGCGAGAACTTCGTCATGGCCGAATCGAGGTTCACCGATGACGGGAACAACAGCGCATCTGTCGTGGCGACGCCGTTCAAGCTCGACGACGGCTCCATGTTCACGGCCAAGTCCATGGGATATGTGGCACAGATGCCATACATAGACGGTTACATGCTGGCCAGCGTCAATCCATCACTCGATGAAGACATAAGGATGGTCAGGAAAACCGGAGAAAACCAGGGAGAATAGATTGAACTTAAATAACAGGAAGCTATGAAACGATACAGCCTTTTCCGGATATGCATCCTGTCTGCCGTGACAGTGCTTATGGCGTTCCAGTCATGCACGAAGTCCGAGGACGGGACGGAGACATCCTCCCCGCAGATTACGCTGCAGGCAGTCCATGCGACATCCGGTTCCATTTCATTCACATTGACCGCTTCACATTGCGACCGTGCCGCCTATCTGGTGCTCGAGTCAGCCAATGGAGCGGAGCTGACGGCGCAGGACATAATCATGTCCGGCACGAACATCGACATTACCGCCCCGTTCACTGCGGCAGTGAACAATCTCTTGTCTGAAACCGAATACACCGTATATGCTGTAGCTGCAAGAGACGAGGAGTACAGTGACATCGCCACCCTCTCCATGTCCACGACCGAGGAGGAGCCTGTCATACCTGATGTAACTGACGAAATCGCCGGTGCGTATGTCAGGTACTACGGAGAGCAGGACACGCAGATTTCAGGCGTGTCGGAGTATGTACTGAACCTCTCGACGCGCGAGTACAACGAGGACGGTTCGTCGAAGCCTTCAAGCTACATGTACAGGCTGACTCTCGTGGCTCCGACGTCTGCAGACGGAGAGCACCCGGAACTCCCTGAGGGGACATACGTCTATGAAGACCTCTCCGACGGAGGTACCCCGGCGATATGGACCATCACTGCAGGCACCTGCGGAGAAATAGGTCCGGACGGCGACGGCATAAACGAGACGGCATGCTATCCGCGCACCGGCACATACCTGACCGTCACGAAGAAAGGCTCGGATTATGTGATTTCCGGCCTTATCCATACTGAAATCATGTTCGCTGCCGGTTCAGCCGGGACTGTAATCCGTCAGGTGGATTATTCGGGCCCGATGAGCTACAGATTCCCTGAGGGCACAGACGACCCGGGGCAGGTCACTGTCGGCGAGCTCAAAGAAGACATCCTTGACATCAGCCTCACCACGGCTTCCGGAGTGAATTACGGAAGGGTCGCAGGCTATCCGGCGCAGGACAACATATATCTGGAATTTGCCAACATGTCCGTCAATGACATTACAGGCGGTTACAGAGGTCCGGGCGAGGCCCTGTATCTCGATATGGAGACGATTGTGCTTGAGGAGATTGAAGAGAACGGCAGCCACACCTTGCGTGTAGGGGATGCGTCAAAGGATGAGGGCCGCCTCAGACCTGGTTCCTGGCCGGAGCAGACGTCCCTGCCGGAAGGTACCTATCTTGCCCATATCGACGAGTCAGGCAATTTCCATATCGGGGTTGTCGTCTCGGGGACTGCCGAAATCACAAGGACCGGGTCGGAATATACCGTGACTTTCGATTTCACCACCTCCAACGGCTCGAAACTGAGCGGTACATTCAGCGGTCAGATTCCTGTCCGCGACATGGGTATGGAGAATATCTACACTTCGCTGACAGAGGACTATGTAATCCCGTCCGTCGGAGGTTCCACTGCATCGGCCAGATATTACGGGGACAGGAACTGGGGCATCACCATAACCTGGCCCGTGTCCGCGGATGTGGTCGAGAATTTCTACATAGACCTCACCGGAGACAGTGATGACCCGTCGGAAGGAATCCCTGCAGGGACATACAATGTGGGGAATTACTATGACAGGACTGATTTCACCTTCATGCCGGCATACGATATCAACGACATCTATGCCGTGTTCAACAGGGAATATACCTACTGGCTGCGCACTTCCGCAGGGGAGGTCACAGGGCAGGCTCCTGTAATCGGAGGAAGCATAGAGGTTTCCAGGTCGGGTGATGACTATACGTTCACGTTCAATGTGACCGATGACGACAGGAACGCCATCACCGGAAGCTGGACAGGCCAGGTGACTATTGAGAATGCCAACTGAATAAATTTATCGGAAATATGAAAAACAGTATATCAAGACTTGCAGCTGTCCTGCTGCCGGCAGTGCTGCTCACGGTTTCATGCGAGAAGTCCCAGGAGAGCGAGCCGGTGAAACTGACCGCACCCGTGATGACTCTCGACATGGCTACGCAGAACACAGCCACCATATCATGGAAACCTGTCGACGGTGCGGCTTCATACACATACCAGCTTGATGTGGAACGTGCGGAGACTGTCACTTCCACGTCAGTGACATTCGAGAATCTGGCCACCGCATCCCAGCACGTCCTGAAGATGAAGGCCGTCTCTCCTCACGGGGAGGACTACGACTCCGACTGGGCTGCATTCAGCTTCAGCACGCTGGACAGGCCGGCCCCGACATTCGTCATAGAGGAGGTCCAGGCGCTTCCGACCGAATTTACATACAGGATAAAGCCTTCAGACAACGAAGTCACCTGGTATTCCGACTGGAACACGCAGGCGATGTGGGAAGACTGGGATAATCTCGGCGGGCTGAGTGCCATCATGAGTTCGGACCTTGACAAATACGACTCCTATGCAACATCCTCCGGACAGAGCCTGTCGGCCATCCTGAATCTTGTGCTCATGACTGGCGAGCAGACAATCACGGTCAAGGATTATGTTGAGCCGGGCTCCACGAACTATGTGTATGTCTATGGCTGGAATCCGGACGGCACCTTCACCTCCATGCCTGTTTATCTCGAGATAGCCACTCCGGACATCAAACCTTCGGATCTGGCGTCTCCGGTAACCATAAGTCTGAACGGCCGGACTTCAAGGGACCTTGACATCTCGGTGGAGGCAAAGCCTGAAGTCGGGAAATACTATACCGTTGTGGGATACAAGTCCGTGATAGAGGCCAACATGGCGGCTGACGGCAAGGAAGCCATGTTCGAAGCGGTAATTGAAGACGGCACACCTTCCGTCGAGGCTTCGTACACCGACAGCCGCATTGTTGATGCAGGGCAGTCGTACATGGTCTGCGTGGCAGGATATGACAAGGAAGGAGGCTGGTTCCTCGAGACGGCATCCATTGATATGCCTGAAAGGGAGAAACCGGCAGCCGAATCCCCTCTCATAGCACAGCTCGACGGGACCACCTGGGAAGGACGCCAGACTTTGAGGACATCGGCAGGTACGGTCGTCACTGAATTCACGGCCACCGTTTCATCCACAGAGGCGTCGATGGACTACAGCCAGTACAACGAGCTTGCTCTCAAGCTGGAAGGCTATGCCGGATTCGAATACAACGGCGTCATCGACCTTGTGAATGTTTCAGAAAATGAAGTCCTGAAGCAGTACGGACCTAAGTTCATCCTCTCGATAGACGGGGACGACAACATCACCATCGACGTGACACAGTACCAGACCCCTGTCTGCACATACCGGTACGACAATTTCACGGCGTACCTTGCCTATCTGAAATCCTACGACGGGACAACGTTCGAGGTCTCGGAGTCGGAGCGTCTGAATGTGGAACTCTCCGCAGACGGCCGCCAGATGACGATAAGCGACACTGTTCCCGGTTCATATCCGTCGCTGATGGTATATGACGGTGACTGGTCCCCTGTTGTCCTCGGAGTGAGCGACATCACTTTGATAAAGGTCGACTGACAGGTATGTCTTCAGGTCTGAAAATATTCATCTTGTCTGCTGCATCCATCATCGCGGCATCCTGTACGGACAGCTTGCAGGAGTCCGGTCCGGGATGCGGCGCCGGAGAGAATGCGGCAGACAAAATCGTGAACACGCCTGTGTCTTCAGTGCCCGGGATTCTGCTTTTCTATTCCGAGGATGAAGATATACTCGTGTCCGGAGATTTCCGCTCCGCCATGGATGAGACAGGTGCCTTGTCTGCCGGCAGGGCATTCCCGTCCGTGTCTTCCGGCGAGGGCTCCGGCAGGCTTGCATGCTGGTACTCGGTGACTTTCCCAAAGGATACGGACCTCGAGTCGGCGGCCGTGAAGCTCGCGTCCGTCGGCGGCATAGCCAAGGTGCAGTTCAACTCCAGGCTTGTCAAATCCTCCGACTGCCGGTCATGGCCTGTCGCGAGTGACCTCATGCCGCAATATACGTCACGGAGCAGGGCTGCCGCTTCCGGTTACTTCAACGACCGGTATCTCAATTCGCAGTGGAACTACCGTAACATAGGCAGCATCCAGATAGCCCAGACTATCCGTGCCGGCGCGGACATCAACGTCACGGATGCGTGGCGCATTTCAGGCGGAGACCCGCGCGTGATTGTCGCGGTGGTGGATGAAGGCATAGAATACAGCCATCCTGACCTCAGCCAGAACATGTGGACGAATATGGATGAGATACCCGGGAACGGCATCGATGACGACCGGAACGGATATGTCGATGACTATTACGGATGCAATTTTGTCGCTGACAAGTCGCAGGCCGGGAATATCACCTGGAAGAAAAGGGGAGATTCGGGGCACGCCACCCACATAGCCGGGACAATAGCTGCCGTCAACAACAACGGCAGGGGAGTCTGCGGTGTGGCCGGAGGTACAGGTGCCGGTGACGGTGTCAGAATCATGACCTGCCAGGTCTTCGACGGGAATGACGGAGGAGATGCCCTGACCTGCGCTGATGCCATAATCTATGCGGCAGCTAATGGAGCTTCCGTGCTTTCCTGCTCGTTCGGCTTCGCGGCAGGGACATACACCAGCGATTCCGCCTTCCTCAGCGACGGGGAGAGCGGGGTGGAGGCTGATGCCATAGACTATTTCATCTCCAGGAGCAACTGTAAGGCCGTGGATGGAGGCATCGCCATATTCGCCTCGGGAAACGACATGTATCCGATGGCGAACTACCCGGGCGCATACAGGGGATGTGTGTCCGTGAGCGGGATAGCCTGCGACAACCTTCCTGCATTCTACACTAACTACGGTCCGGGATGCGACATTTCCGCACCGGGAGGAGAGAGATACACAGGAGGCCAGGACAAGGACGCCTCATGCATCCTGTCCACTATGCCTACGGAGTCTTTCCCGTTATATTCAGGTGACAATTATCTCGGTGAGACGGCTGCGGAATACGGCTACATGCAGGGGACATCCATGGCTTGTCCGCATGTCTCGGGCATAGCTGCACTCGGCCTTTCATACGCCCTGCAGACCGGGAGGCATTTCACCCGGGAGGAATTCATCTCAATGCTCCTGTCTTCCGTGGACGGCATCGACGGCTATCTCGAAGGCACGAAGACCACGATGACCAATATCCAGACAGGCACCATAGGTCCGCTCACCCTTGCCCGCTACAGGGGAAACATGGGCACCGGGGTGGCAGATGCATGGAGGTTCCTGATGAATATCGAAGGGACCCCGTATGTGACTGTCCCTGTCGGAAAGACGTCTGAAATAAATCTCGGACAATACCTCGGCGGGAATGCAGCATGGCTGAAAGACTGTACGGTGAGCATTTCAGAGACCGACAGGCAGGCGTTGGGACTCAGGGACGAGCCCGTGGTCTCGGACGGAGTGCTTTCCCTGACTCCGCTCAGGACGGGCTCCGCAAAACTTTCGGTCCGCCATCTTTCCGGCGGCAGTTCTGAAGAATCCATAGATTCTCCTTCCGGAATGCCTGTAGTCAGGGAGATTTCGGTGATTGCGCGTGAAAACGTCAGCGGAAACGGCGGCTGGCTGTAATATCGTATTCAAAACAAAACTGCATAATATCATGGAAAAGAAATCAAGCCTTATTTCACTTGTGATTGCAGCTGCATTTGCAGGAGCAATCATGTCCGGCTGTAAAGGTGATGACATCCAGGAGCAGGACTCCGCAGGGCTCACCATCACCACAGAGGACAACATGGCTGTCGCCGCTGACGGCGGTTCATATACGGTAGAGTACATTCTCGGTGAGGGCGTTTCCGGACCGGTGTCGGCATCTGTCCCTTCAGGCATATCCTGGGTGAAGGATTTCGACACCGAGACACCTGGAACCGTCACCTTCACCGCACAGGCCAATTTCTCCGGACAGGAGAGAAGGGCGGACATCACCATCACATGCCAGGACGCATCGGACCGGATAACTGTCGTGCAGCCCTCCGTTGAGAATGCACCGGTGCTGAGGATTGTGTCCGTGGAAGGGGCGGATGCGGATGAGTTCGAGGTTCCGGCTTCGTACTCGGGAGACAACGAGCTCCGCTATGAGATATCCAATCCGGTAGACGGCGGCACACTTGCTGCTTCCTGCGACAAGTTCTGGGTCATGATTGACGAAGAAAACTCCTTCAAGGAGGGCAATTCCATATTTTTCTCGGTGTCCGGGAACGACACGGACGCTTCACGCGAAGCCGTGGTCACAGTCACCTATTCCTTCGAAGGCGGAAGCGTATATGACAGTTTCACTGTCGTGCAGGAGGCTCCGACTCCGTCCATAACGATTTCCGAAGAGAAAATCACTGCAGATGCAGAATCGGAATCCGGTGTGCAGGAGCAGCTCGTCTACTATACCCTTTCAGCAAGGGGTACAGACGGCAGGGTGTCCTATTCCCTCAAGGACATGGACGGCGCCGAGCCGGACTGGGTCACAGCTTCGGATGTGGGCTATTCGACACCCGGGAGCGGCGAAGGTGCATACATCCAGCTTCAAATCGAGGACAATCCTGGCACGGACGCACGCTCGGCAGTCCTTACCGTGACCTATACGTACGGAAGGGGCAATACGGTCTCGGATGACATCACGATAGAGCAGGCCGGCCGGAATGGCGGAGGGCCGATGGAAAATGACTTCAATGCTTCCTTCTGCACCGCAAGGTATGAATTTGAGGATGAATACGGCCGGGAGTACACACTCACCTTCTTCGACGCTGAAAAGAAGACTGTCGAATACGTGTTCGACATATTCATAGACCCGTCTGCAGCAGAGAATACAATCCCTGCCGGAGAATATGTCCTTGACGGCGGAGCCTATTCCGCCGGAACCTTCAGTTTTGCGGCCCTGATAACGCATGATTACTACACCATGGGAGGCTCGGAATATGACGAGACCACCCAGATCGATTTTACCGGAGGCACCCTCACCGTGTCCGGGGAAGGGGGCAGCTGCACTTTCACAGGGTCCCTCACTGATGCCGCCGGGAACGTATATACCGTTACCTATACAGGTCCGGTCACTTTCGAATGAACACATGTCAAACCTTAAAATCTGTTTAAAATGAAAAAGAATGTTTTAACCTATGCCTTTGCATGTCTCACGGCATCCGCAGGCCTCTGCCTCGTGAGCTGTGAAACGGAGGACCCGCAGACGGAGACTCCTGGGGCTCCTGTCCTCACCATCACTACGGACGACAACATGCAGATTCCGGCTGCCGGAGATGACGCATGCAAAATCTCATACACGATTGAAAATGCCGTGGAGGGCGGAACCGTTTCAGCATCTGCGGAAAATGCTAAATGGCTCGGCGATTTCTCGGCTGCCGACGGCACCGTCACCTTCTCAGCCGATGCAAACGATTCCGGAGAGGACAGAAATGCCAAGGTGACCGTTGTCTACACGTACAACGGCTCCGAGACTGTTTCCGATGAAATCACCGTGGAACAGCCGGCCGTCCCTGCCCCTGATCCGGTGATTTCCACTATTGGAGGAAAAACCGAATTCGATGCCAAAGGAGGAAATACCACTTTCTATTATTCGATTGACTATCCGGTGGACGGCGCTGCGCTTTCATACGTACTGGAGCCTGCCGGGACCGACTGGATTACGGACATGGAGATAACGACGGAACTCCCTCTTACAGTCAAATTCACGGTTGCAGCGAATACCGGCAGCGACCCTCGTTCCGCCATCATACAGCTGCAGTACAAGTCCGGTGACGAGGTGCTTGCTGAACTTCCGATAGCGATATCACAGGAGGGTGCGACTTCCGGTTCGGATGCCGTTGAGTTCGCTGCCACATCGATGTCAATTGAATTCATGCCTGGATTCCCTCCTTTTATGCCGAATACGGCTAATCTGACATTCGGGAATGATGAAGGTTCGATAACAATCTACATGATCGTGGCAGATGATGCCGGTTCTGCAGAAGCTATCCCGACAGGAGAGTATGCTTATTCAGGCGAATGCACAGCTGCAGGCTACTGGGGCTCGGACGGTGGCTATGAGTTTGATTCATATTTGACGGTAGGCGGGACAATCACAAAGTTCAACGGCGGTACTGTCAGCCTGACCAACAATGGCGGCGGCTCCTTTACCGTAGATGCCCTTCTTGAAACGGCAGACGGCACGCACCACCTCACCTTCTCGGGCACGGCTACTTTCTGATTGCCGAAGCATCTTGAAACAATAAAAACCGGACGGTCTCCCGCCCGGTTTTTTTCTTCGAAAACTATTCCTGAAAACCGCCCCGGCATTCCGGGACAAGTCCCTATTTGTTCTTCTTGTATCTCTGATAGAATTTGTCCACACGGCCGGCCGTATCCACAAGTTTCATCTTACCGGTGTAGAACGGGTGAGACGAGTCTGAAATCTCGACTTTCACCACCGGATACTCAACACCGTCAACCTCTATGGTCTCCTTGGTGTTTGCGCATGAACGGGTGATGAACACAACGTCGTTGGACATATCCTTGAAAGCTACAAGACGGTAGTTTTCGGGATGAACACCTTTTTTCATTGCTATAAAAATTTATTGTTTAACTCGAACAGCGCGCAAAGGTAGCACTATTTTTTCTTTTTTCAAATATTTTACCGGTGCACCGCTGAATTTACGTCATCATTTTATCCTGTATGGCTGGCTTTCGTACAGGAGGAATTTCTTCGCTTTCCTTATCCATTTCTGTTCCTCCACCTTGATATGCTCGCGCGCCGTTTCCCATTCTGTCTCTCCTTCGATGTATGACAGAAGCACATCATCGGCCAGCATGCCGCTGAAGTCAGGCGCCAGCTCGAAGGCGGAGTACCTGTCCTTGAAGAACCTCATCATCTGCAGGGTGTGCATCAGGGAGTGGTATTCAGCCCCTGGTTCCAGAATTATCTGGTAGCCGCGGCAGACTTCCCCGGCATATTTCCCGAATGCCGGGGTGAAGGTGCACGGCCTCATCATCACCTGTGGTGCTGAAGGCGGGATGCTTCCCGTGTCATGCCTGATGAACGGGGCCCCGAAATACTCATACGGCCTTGCGGTACCTGTCCCTGGAGTGATGCTTGTCCCGTTCCACAGACAGCCTCCGCTGTACATCTCGCATGTGAACAGACCAGTTATGTCGGGTGCAGGAGCTATTGTCCACGGAAGTAGCTGCCTGTTGGAATCCGTGGCCTGGGCGGAGATTACGTGCAGCGGAAATTTCGCTCCTGTCTCGCAGTAGTACAGGTTGGCGAGCTCCCCAAGTGTGAGCCCGTGCCTGTGGGCGATTTTCGGCGTGCCGTCACCTGCTCCGGACGCAGGCATCGTGCCTTCGACGACCCTTCCGGCCGGGTTTATGTGGTCCACGATATACAGGGCCGGGGCTTCGTCCATTTCCGACAGCGTCCGCATGAGTCTGAACACGTCTTTCGTGTAGCCGAAATAGCGCGCACCGACATCCTGTATCTCCACTACCACGGCATTGAGCCCGCGCAGCCTCCCGGCATCGGCTTCTATCCGCATTGTCTCACACGACAGTTCCGAATCTCCGGGAGAGAAGACAACCTCGAGGTTGCCTCTTTCCCGGAATATGTCCGGCATGTAACGGCCCTTTTCCGTGTCCCATGAATTCTGCGTGCAGAAACATCCGACCTTGCCGTCCGTCAGAGCCTTGTCCAGCTGGTCCTCCAGCCGTGTCGTCCTGAACGAGAACATCAGCCCTTGATGATTTTTTCAGCTATCGCCTTTATCTCGGACGCAAGTTTTTCGGCAGATTCCGGAGTGGCCGATTCTGCATAGATCCTGATTATAGGTTCGGTGTTGGACTTGCGCAGATGCACCCATTCCTTCCTGTCCTCGAACGATATCTTCACCCCGTCGATGTCATTGATGTCCTCAGACGCGTATATCTTCTTCATCTCGGAAAGAATCTTGTCAATCAAGGACTTGTCCGACAATTCTATACGGTTCTTGGTGATGTGGTACTGCGGATATGTCTTCTGGAGTTCCGAGACCTTCATCTTCCTGTATGCCAGATTGGTGAGGAAGAGTGCGGCACCCACGATGGCATCCCTGCCGTAGTGGAGTGCAGGGTAGATTACGCCTCCGTTGCCTTCGCCCCCTATGAGTGCTCCGCATTCCTTCATCTTTGTGGTGACGTTCACTTCGCCTACCGCAGCTGCGTAGTATTTGCCGCCGTAGCTTTCCGTGACATCTCTCAACGCTCTGGATGACGAGAGGTTGGACGAGGTGGCAAGCGTCTTCCCGCTGCCTTTCTCACGGGAGAGCAGATAGTCCGCCACGCTCACGAGGGTATATTCCTCGCCGAACGGCTTCCCGTCTTCGCAGATGAGCGCAAGCCTGTCCACATCCGGGTCCACGGAGACGCCAAGGTCCGCCTTTTCCCTTACCACAGTCTCGCACAGCTCCGTGAGGTTTGCCGGAAGCGGTTCCGGATTATGGGCGAAATCCCCCGTAGGCTCGCAGTTCACCTTGATGCATTCCACACCGAGTCTTTCGAAGAGTCTCGGCATGATAATCCCTCCTACGGAATTGACGGCATCGAGAGCCACCTTGAACCCGGCCTTGCGCACTGCCTCAGTGTCCACGGCCTCGAGAGCGAGCACAGCATCTATGTGGGCATCCGTGAAATCCTTTTCCACGACTGTTCCGAGAGTGCTGACATCGGCGAAGTCGAAATCTTCCTTTTCTGCACACTCGAGAATAGCCGCGCCTTCCTCCGCGTTCAGGAATTCCCCCTTCTCGTTCAGGAGTTTCAGGGCGTTCCACTGCTTAGGATTATGTGATGCCGTGAGTATTATGCCGCCGTCGGCCTTTTCGAATATTACAGCCATTTCCGTGGTAGGGGTGGAAGCGAACCCTGCCTTTATCACGTCCACACCGCATGCCATCAGTGTGCCGCATACAAGCTGCTCAACCATCGCTCCGGAAATCCTTGCATCCTTGCCTACCACCACGCGGTAACGCTCTCCGGCAGGTTTCGGTCTGCGCTCCCTGAGTTTCACGCAGTATGCGTATGTGAATTTTACGATGTCGACCGGGGTCAGAGCTTCGCCGGGAGTCCCGCCGATTGTCCCGCGTATCCCGGAAATGGATTTTATCAGTGTCATAGTGATTATGTTTTGGTGTTTTCCGTAGTTGTCGCCCAAAGGCATATCCTCACAAATGTAGCGAAAATGCACTCATTTTCCAAAACAGTTTCTTACATTTGCAGCTGTTTTGAAATGAGGTGAAATGAAAGCTCTATACACTGTACTGCTGCTGGTAACGTCGAACGTGTTCATGACCCTTGCCTGGTACGGACACCTGAAGCTGCAGGAAATGAAGGTCACCGACGGCTGGCCTCTCATTCTCGTGATACTCTTCTCGTGGGGGATCGCGTTTTTCGAATATTGCGCACAGGTCCCGGCAAACAGGATAGGTTTCGTGGAAAACGGCGGGCCTTTCAATCTCATACAGCTCAAAGTCATCCAGGAAGTGATTTCCCTGACAGTGTTTTCGGTGATTGTGACCCTGCTCTTCAGGAACCAGGCCCTTCAGTGGAACCATTTCGTCGCCTTCTTCCTGCTCGTCCTTGCCGTTTTCTTCGTGTTCCTGAAATAATCCCAGGCATTGCAGCAAAATAAATTTGCAAATATGAAATTATTGCCATATTTTTGCAGTCCCAAATGAGAAAACACGCTCGGCTCGTATAACGGTTAGTACTCAAGATTCTCAATCTTGCAATCGGAGTTCGATTCTCCGGCCGAGTACA
>CALVDM010000025.1 GCA_944326335.1 uncultured Bacteroidales bacterium | reverse complement strand
GCCTCGACACCACGATATTGCCGTCCTTGTCCTTCAGCAGCTCGCCGTGATACGGAATCGGTTTCCCTTCCGGCGACCCGACGCCTATGGTGAAGACCTTTATCCCCATGTCAGCCGCCTGCTTCGCAGCAGCCACAGGGTCATCCTCGTGATTCTCACCGTCAGTTATGACGATTATCGCCCGGCTTCTCTCGCTCTGCGCACTGAAACTGCGTATGCATGTAGTGATGGCTTCCCCGAGGGCCGTCCCCTGCACCGGGACCGACTCCGTGTTTATGCTGTTCAGGAACATTTTTGCAGATGCATAGTCTGTCGTGACAGGGAGCTGGACGAAAGACGTCCCGGCAAACACCACGAGCCCTATCCTGTCGTCCCGCAACTTGTCCACAAGACTTGATATGGCAAGTTTGGCTCGCTCGAGCCTGTTCGGGGAATAATCCTCGGCCATCATGGAATTCGAGACATCGAGAGCAATCATTATCTCCACGCCCTTTATCTTGCGTTCCTTCAGCTTCGCACCTATCTGCGGCCTCGAAAGTCCTATCACGAAAAAGAAGAACGCCATGGCGAACAGTGTCAGCCTCACCCAGCCCTTCGAGCCGGAGACCGAGGGCATGAGCTCCTTCACAAGGTCTTCATCCCCGAATTTCCGCAGCCGCCTGTTCCTGAAATGTCTCATCAGGGCATAGGCCACGAAGAATAGCGGGACAAGCAGAAGCAATATCAGGTAGTGCGCTTGAGCAAAATTTATCATTTCGACCTCCCATTTTAAGGCAGACGCCTCATCACAAACACCCTCAACAGGAATTCAAGCAGCAGGGCGATGAGGGCCATGAAAGCATAACGCCCGAAAAGTTCCTTGTAGACAGGGAAACTGTCCACCGTGGTCTTCACCTTCTCCATCTTGTTGATTTCACTGTAGATTTCCATAAGTTTCGTATTGTCCGTAGCGCGGAAATATTGGCCTCCGGTGGTCTCGGCTATTTCCTTCAGGAGCGCCTCGTCTATCTCGACCTTCACCTTCTGGATGTCCACACCCCACGGAGTCATTACGGGATACGGAGCCATCCCCTCCGCACCCACACCGATGGTATAGACACGGACCCCGTACGTCTTGGCTATCTGTGCAGCCATCTGCGGGGTAATCTCGCCGGCGTTGTTCACACCGTCCGTCAGCAATATGACAACCCTGCTCTTGGCATCCGAGTCCTTCATTCTCGCAACCGCAGTCGCAAGGCCGTTGCCTATGGCCGTACCGTCTTCTATGAGGTCGGTCTGGACCTCCTTCATGAGGTTTATGAGAGTGGCCCTGTCCGTGGTCATAGGGCACTGGGTGAAGCTCTCCCCTGCAAACACCACTATCCCTATCCTGTCATACGGTCTCTGGGCGATGAACTCTATGGCAATGTCCTTGGCCGCGCTGAGACGGTCCGGATTGAAGTCCCTCGCAAGCATGCTGGTGGATACGTCCATCGTCAGCATGATGTCGATTCCTTCCGAGTCCACACGCTCCATCTCACCTGCCGACCTGGGCCTGGCTATCGCAAGTATTATCATCGACAGCGCAATGATTCTCATGGCGAAAGGCAGGTGCCGCACCACAGAGAAGACAGTCCTTCCGGACTTCTTCCACGGAGTTATCGTGGATACACGCAGATGCGGGGACCTTCTGGCCAGTTCCAGATACACGTAGTGCAGGATAAGCAGCAGCGGCAGGATTTCAAGCCAAAGTAAAGCCGGATACTCGAAAAACATGGTCTATTCCTCCCCTTCTTTTGACTGCGTCGCCGGCTGCCCTGACTCCGCATCGAGTTCCTCCTGATATGTCATTGTCACGAACTTGACGGCGACAGGCACCGCAGAGGCATTCTCGGCCTGCGTCGCCACATATTTCGCGAACTTCACATAGTCCGCCCTCTCGAACAGCTCCTTCGCCTCCTCGTAGAGGTCCGGGCGGATGTCCTTGCCCTTCAGGTTGTCGAATATCTCCTTTGTAGTCATCTCCATGGCCGGGACTCCGAACATCGACACGATATATTCCCTCAACGCGTCGGTAACACCGGAATAGAATAACTTCTGCTTCTCCGGCACCCAGAGGGAATCACCCCTGAGCTTGTCCAGTTTCCTCAAAGCCGCCACATGCGCAGGCTCCTTCCCTGCCTCGCCGTCCGACTTCCTTCCGAGATATTTCCTTGTGAGCCATATTGCAGCAAGGATAGCGAGGGCCAGCAGAATCGCTCCCCCGACATACGGAAGCACCTCCCTGAATTCAAGCGGATATTGTATCTGCCCTTTGATATCATGGACCTTGAATGATGCCGTATCCACAGGCATAGTCTTCACTTCCAGGACTTTCGGAGAGAACGAGAGGGTATCCATCCTGCCTTCCGGAGATATTCTGACCACCGAAAGCGGAGGAAGCTCGTAACGTCCTTCGTCGAATGAGGCTATGGTCACGCTCCCCTTCAGGTTCATCAGCTGCGGGGCCTTCTTCCTGCCTTTGAGCACCTTGAGCGTATCCAGCCGCCACGGGGAGACCACTTCCACCCCTTCGCAGAACCCCTTGGAAAAATCCTGGAACATGAAACCTGTCCCTGCCTTGACCTCGTCAAGCTCAAAACCGTATTCGAGCTGGTCAGCTATCAGGACCGAATCCCTCTCCTGAAGCGGTTCGAGGAAAGCCTCACCTGCAAACTTCACCGCAGAAGTGTCCCTGGCCGGGGCAGGCCACGCAAGCACTCCCGCCAGAATCATGGAGCAAAGGCAATTGAAAACTGACTTCATACTATCTTGTTTGGAAAAAGGACATGAGCCCCTTCACGTAATCGCTGTCCGTGGAAATGCTCACATTGTCCACCTTGTATTTCATGAACAGCCGTGAAGACGCGGCAGACATGCCGGCAAACCATTTTTCGTAGGCTGTCCGCATTTTCCTGTCCGACGTGTTTATCCATGCGGTATCCATCGTCTCGGAATCCTTCACATGCACGAGCCCGACATCGGGGAGCTGCCTTTCGCGCGGGTCATGCACCTCTATCACTGAAAGGTCGTGTCTGTTCACGGCCACCTTCAGGGCATCCTCGTATGCCGGATTTCCGTCACTGTCAACATCGAGCAGGTCCGAAAGGAGGAATGCCGTGCACCTTTTCTTTATTGCATTCGTAAGGAACCTGAGGGCTTCCCCGATATCTGTCCCGTCATGTTCCGGGCGGAATTCGAGAATCTCCCTTATGATATGGAGGAGATGGCTGCGGCCCTTCTTGGGCGGGATGAACTTCTCCACCTTGTCGCTGAAGAACAGCGCACCCACCTTGTCATTGTTTATTATCGCCGAGAAGGAGAGCACTGCGGCAATCTCTGCAATCATGTCCCTCTTGTTCTCCCCGGCAGTGCCGAAAAGCCCCGAGCGGCTGATGTCTATGAGAAGGACCACAGTCAGTTCCCTCTCCTCCTCGAAGACCTTGATGTACGGGGCGCGCATCCTTGCCGTGACATTCCAGTCCATGTTGCGCACATCGTCTCCGTACTGGTATTCGCGCACTTCGCTGAAAGTCATTCCCCGGCCCTTGAACGCCGAATGGTACTCGCCTGCGAAAATCTGGTGAGAGAGGGCTCTGGTCTTTATCTCAATCTTCCTGACCTTCCTGAGGAGGTCGTCGGAATCCTTCTTCTTATCCATTACGGAACCTCTACAGCATTTATTATCTCGGATATGATATTCTCGGTGGACACATTCTCCGCCTCCGCCTCGGACGTCAGTCCGAGTCTGTGGCGGAGGACTTCATTGCAGACTGCCCTCACATCCTCCGGGATGACATATCCTCTCCTCTTGATGAACGCATACGCCTTGGCTGCCATCGAGAGGGATATGCTCGCACGTGGAGAACCGCCATATGCTATGAGCTGCTTCAGCTTTGAAAGGCCGTAGTCTTCAGGAGTCCTCGTGGCGAACACTATATCCACGATGTACCGTTCTATCTTCTCGTCCATGTAGACATCCCTGACGACCTTGCGGGCTTTCACGATATCCTCTGGCTTGAGCACCGGCGACGCCTTCGGGAAATCTCCGGAATTGTTCATCCTCACGATGAGCTTCTCCTCCTCCTTCTTCGGATAGCTGACAACCACCTTCAGCATGAAACGGTCGACCTGCGCCTCCGGGAGAGGGTATGTACCTTCCTGTTCTATAGGGTTCTGGGTCGCCATCACGAGGAACGGCTCCGGAAGCCTGAATGTCTCGTCTCCGATTGTGACCTGACGCTCCTGCATCGCCTCCAGAAGGGCGGACTGAACCTTGGCCGGAGACCTGTTTATTTCATCTGCCAGCACGAAATTCGCGAATATGGGACCCTTCTTGATCTGGAATTGCTCGCTTTTCTGCGAATAGATGAGCGTACCTATCACATCTGCAGGAAGGAGGTCCGGGGTGAACTGTATCCTGCTGAACCTGGCATCGATTGCCGAGGCAAGCGTGTTTATGGCCAATGTCTTCGCAAGACCGGGGACACCTTCGAGGAGGATATGGCCGTTGGCGAGGAGTCCTATCAGAAGATTTTCCACAAGATGTTTCTGGCCCACGATGACCTTGTTCATCTCCATCGAAAGGATATCGACAAAAGAACTTTCCTGCTGGATACGGTCATTCAGTTCCTTGATATTTATATTGTCCATAAAATATTAATATTTATTTTTGCACAGTTTGCAAATTTAATCATTATTCCCATAAGTCGATGCGATATTCAATAAGACTCTCCTACAACGGGGCCGCATACAACGGGTGGCAGATACAGACCGCAGGCGAGACCATCCAGGGGTCTCTCCAGAGGGCGCTGTCCATCCTGGCCGGAAGGCACATATCCGTGACTGGAGCCGGGCGGACCGATGCCGGAGTGAATGCCGTGAACTATGTCGCACATTTCGACATGGACGAAGGCCCCGGTCTGGAGCCGGGCGTCTTGCGATACAAATTGAATGCCATTTTAGGCAAAGGGATAACAGTCCATGAAGTGGCCCCTGCTGCCGATGATTTCCATGCGAGGTTTTCCGCATGCTCAAGGGAATACAAGTATCTTCTCCACAGGAAAAAGGACCCGTTCATGAGCGCTTTCTCATGGTACTGCGGATACAGTCTCGATGTCGGGGCCATGAACGAGGCGGCCCTCTTCCTTGAAGGGACGCACGACTTCAGATGCTTCGAGAAGAAGGGCGGCAACAACAGGACATCGGTATGCACCGTCTCCGGCGCCGTGTGGAGGACATATACACCGGCGCACGTCAAGGAGCTCGGATATCAGGCATCTCCGGAAGACTATCTCGTGTTCACTATCCGCGCCGACAGATTCCTCAGGAACATGGTCCGGGCAATCGTCGGCTCGCTCATAGATGTGGGGCGCGGCAAGGAGAGCCCCGGATGGATAAAATCCCTTGTGGAATCCGGCACACGCTCTGATGCCGGAGAGTCGGTGCCGGGGCATGCCCTGTTCCTGACAGGCGTGGAATATGAGGCTTCGTCCGCCGGGAAAGACTGCCAGTCCCGGGACATGGGAATCCTCTGGCACAGAGATTGACCATAACGCGCACCGTTATAAAAATACGCCTCATACTGACAAATTGTCAGCAAGGGCGACTTGACAAAAAGGGAAACAATTATGAAGGAATTCAAAGACATTCTGTCTCCATCCGGAACTGAAGTGAACATTATACCGGTGCTTCAGGGAGATGGCGGTATAAAGATAGACGAGAAGGAACTGCCTGATTCCCTCCCTCTGCTTGCATTGAGGAATGCGGTATTGTTCCCCGGAACAATATATCCGATAACGATAGGGAGAGAAAAATCCATAAAACTCATAGAGGACGCGGAAAAGAACAACACTTTCATCGGGGCCGTGCCTCAGAACGACATTTCCGTGGAGGACCCGAAGAAGGAGGACCTCTACGAATTCGGCACTGTGGCCAAGATTCTCAAGACCCTCGAGATGCCGGACGGCACTATCACGGCCATACTCCAGGGATTCAAGAGGTTCAGCATTGACGCCGTGACGGAATACGAGCCGTACATGCTCGGACTGGTGCATTATCTGTCCGACACCGCCCCTGACAGCAATGACAAGAATGTCAGGATGATAGCCGAATCACTGAAGGAAAAGGCCGTCACCGTCATCAAGATGTCGTCATACGTGCCTAAGGAAGCCGCCGCGGCCCTCAAGTCCATAGAGAGCTTCGAGTTCCTCGTCAACTTCATTGCCACGACTGTGGAAGTGGAGAACTTCGACGACAAAATCCAGCTGCTCCAGTACGGGGACATCAAGACAAGGGCCATGAAGCTGCTTGCCGTCCTCGACACCCAGATAGAACTGCTTAAAATCAAGCAGGACATCAATCAGAAGGTGAAGATGGAGATAGACCAGCAGCAGAGGGAGTATTACCTGAACAGCCAGCTGAGGACAATCCAGGAGGAGCTCGGGATGGACGAGATGGAGGAGTTCGAGAAACTCCGCGCCAGGGCAGAAGAAAAGATCTGGCCGGCATCGGTCCAGGAAATTTTCGAAAAGGAGATGACCAAGCTCGAGAGGTACAATCCGAATTCGCCTGACTACAGCATCCAGCTCAACTACATTCAGTTCATGCTGGACCTCCCGTGGGGCGAGATGTCGCAGGACAACCTCGACCTCAAGCATGCGAAGAAGGTCCTTGACGAAGACCATTTCGGCCTCGACAATGTAAAGGAAAGGATAATTGAATACCTTGCCGTCCTGAAGCTCAAGGGAGACATGAAATCCCCGATACTCTGCCTGTACGGCCCTCCAGGAGTCGGCAAGACCAGCCTCGGCAAGTCGATAGCCAGGGCACTCGGGAGAAAATATGTCCGTATCGCGCTGGGAGGCGTGCATGACGAGTCCGAAATCAGGGGCCACAGGAAGACATACATAGGTGCACTTCCGGGCAGGATTCTGAATGCCATCAACAGGGCCGGGACATCCAATCCGGTAATCGTACTGGACGAGATAGACAAGCTGAGCACCGACTTCAAGGGAGACCCTTCGTCGGCCCTGCTTGAAGTTCTCGACCCCGAGCAGAACACGACATTCCATGACAACTACCTGGACATAGACTACGACCTGTCCAACGTGCTTTTCCTGACCACGGCCAACTCCACAGCCACTATCCAGCCTGCGCTCCGCGACAGGATGGAGATGATAAACGTCTCCGGATACCTTGCCGAGGAAAAGATGTCCATAGCGAAAGACTATCTCATCCCTAAGCAGCTCGAGGAGCACGGGATTGACAGGAAACAGCTCCGGATAGACAAGGGTTGTCTCGAGAAGATAATAAGCGAGTACACCCACGAGTCCGGGGTCAGGGGCCTGGAGAAGCAGATAGCCAAGATAGCGAGAGTCACCGCCAAGAAGATAGCTCTCGGGGAAGACTATCCGAAGGTCCTGAAAAAGGAACACCTGAAGGAATATCTCGGACTGCCTACAAGTTTCCACGACAAGCAGAAAGGGAACGAGGCGCCGGGAGTGGTCACTGGCCTTGCATGGACCGAGATGGGAGGGGAAATCCTGTTCATCGAAAGTTCCATAAGCAAAGGCAAGGGCATGCTCTCCATGACCGGAAATCTCGGGGACGTGATGAAGGAGTCCGCCACCATAGCATACCAGTATATAAAGGCCCATCCGGAAATGGCCGGGCTGACATACGAGGAGTTTGCGGAAAAGGATATCCACGTCCATGTACCGGAAGGTGCAGTGCCCAAGGACGGACCGTCGGCAGGGATAACCATGGTCAGTTCCATGGTCTCCGCGCTGAGGGGCAGGCAGGTCAAGAGCGGGATAGCCATGACCGGTGAGATGACCCTCAGGGGCCGTGTGCTCCCTGTCGGGGGCATCAAGGAGAAGATTCTCGCAGCCAAGAGGGCGGGAATCGGGACCATAATCATATCCGAAGACAACCGCAAGGACATAGAAGACATAAAGGAAATCTATGTTAAGGGGCTGACATTCGTATATGTCAGGACTATCGAGGATGTGATGAAGGCGATATTCGATTAAGAGACTGCCGGCCGATGGAAGTAAAGATGGAAGAGAGCTGGAAAGAAGCTCTGAAAGATGAATTCGACAAGCCGTATTTCGCATCCCTCGTGAAGTATCTCCACGAGGAGAAGGCGGCCGGCAAGACAATATACCCTCCGGGAAGACAGATTTTCAAGGCATTCGAACTCACTCCCGTGGACAAGGTGAAGGTTGTGATTCTCGGGCAGGACCCGTACCACGGGGCTGGACAGGCCATGGGACTCTCCTTTTCCGTGCCGGACAACATGCCGGCACCTCCATCGCTCCGGAACATATTCAGGGAGATAGAAAGCGACCTCGGGATAAGGATGAGCGGACGCCCGAACCTCGAGAACTGGGCGAGACAGGGGGTGTTGCTGCTGAATGCCATACTCACTGTCCGTGCAGGAGAGGCGGCGTCGCACAGCAGGATAGGATGGACGGAATTCACAGATGCCGTGATAAGATACATATCCGACAACCTCAACGGGATAGTGTTCCTTCTGTGGGGCAATTTCGCACGCAGCAAGAAGAGCCTGATAGACAGCTCACGGCATCACGTACTCGAGGCGGCGCATCCTTCCCCTCTTGCAGGGGGAGCCTTCTCCGGATGCAGGCATTTTTCAAAGACTAATGAAATCCTGGTCAGCGAAGGGCTTGCCCCTGTCGACTGGCAGCTCTAACAAAACAATCTGGCAAATGAAACGGACGGCACTCTTTCCCGGGTCCTTCGACCCGTTCACGGCTGGACATCTCAATATCCTGAAAAGGGCGTTGACAATGTTCGACGAAGTGGTGGTTGCAATCGGGATAAACATCGACAAAAGGGGGCATTTCTCGACAGAGACCAAGACAGAGATAATACGGCAGGCGACTGCCGGGCTGAAGGGTGTGAAAATCACCAAGTATGACAACCTGACAGTGGACATCTGCCGGGAACTCGGCATAAGGCACATTGTCAGAGGTGTCCGGAACATGATTGACTTCGAGACCGAGAGGTCAATTGCAGACGCGAACAGACGCCTTGCCCCTGAGATAGACACCATAATAATACCGACATCGCAGGAATTCGCCCACATATCCTCAACGGCCGTCAGAGACCTCATCAAGCACAACGGCGACACATCGCTGTTCGTGCCGGATGGTGTGGACCCTGCTCTCTTCAGGTCCGAGTGATGCGTCTGTCCGCCTTCATACTGACATCTGTCATCTGCCTCATGCCGGTGCCCGCCATGGCTTCGGCCCAGTTGGACACGGCTGTCACGGAAGCCCTCGGGAAGAAACTCGACGAATATATTCTCGCCATCGGGAAGGAGCCTGCGCAGGTAAAGTGCGAGGAGGTGGATTTCCTTATCGGAAGCTGCTCGGACTCCCTTGTGCGGCAGTTCACGGCACTGAAGCTGTACAGCGGATATGTCGAGTCGAAGCTCATGGGAGACGAAACGGTCGCCATCCACATCTACGACAGGTGGTTCGCTCCCGGGGAAGTGAAGATGCACAGTGAAATAGACTTCCTGAACGCACGGATATTCGCGGAATTCAACAGACAGTCACTCATCGGGAACAGAGCCCCGGAACTGGTCATGGAGGACAGGGACGGGAGAATGGTCTCCCTGTTCGGTGACACAGGATACGGCGGCAGGCTTTCCGTCCTGTTCTTCTACGACAGCGGATGCCCCACATGCAAGGCGGAGAGCATAATGCTGCGCAACATACTCGGGGAGAGCAAATACAAGGTGGACTTCTACGCCGTCTACACCGGACAGTCGAAGGAAGCCTGGCTCGGCTTCATTTCCGGCTATCTCCGGTTCGACAACCCGGGATGCAGGGTTGTGCACCTCTGGGACCCTGAAGTCAAATCCGGATACCAGATGAAATACGGGATACTCCAGACTCCCGGGCTGTTCCTTGTCTCGAAGACGGGCGTCATACTCGGGAGGAAACTCGATTCTTTTGCATTGAAACAGCTGCTCGACATCTACTGTTCACCGGCAGAATACGGCAGCGAAGAATCAGCGGCGTTCTATGACATGCTCTTCAGCGGGTACGGAAAGAATCCAGGCTGCAGCCAGGTAAAGTCCGTGTGCAACGGGATAGCGTCCAGGACTCTGGCCAAAGGCGACACACTGTCGTTCAGGCAGATGACCGGAGACCTCATGTACTGGCTCGGGAGCAACCGGGGTGAAGGCCTGAAATGCGGGCTCGGATATCTGATAGACAGATACATTGAAGGAGAACGCGGTGTCTGGACAGACAGCGGGGATTCGCTGAAGGTCCTCGCATACGCAGGAATCCTGAAAGACCTGCTCGGAAAGGGGGCGGAAGGCAGAAGGCTGCCGGCAATAGAAGTGTCAGGGACAATGAAATCCCGTGGAAAGGATAAGACAGTGGAGACCAGGCTTGACCGGCTCAGGGATGTGACAGTGATATTCTACACGGAAGGCTGCAATTACTGCAGGGAGGAGCTGCATGCCGCCGACTCGATATCGAGGGCTGACAGGAAGGCGAAATTCCTCGCTGTGGACATCGATGCCGTAATAGATTCCAGCGCGGACACTGCAGGTGCCCTGTTCGACTCTCTGGACCTGTCGGTGCTCCCGTACATCACGGCAGTGGACAGGAAAGGCTGTGTCACAAGGAAGTATGTTTCCCTTTACGATGCTGCGGAGCGTTCTTCCGGAGCAGGAGAACCCTGACTGCGAGGGCCGCAAGCAGAAGCCAGAACACGAATGTGCATACACGGCCGGTTATGTCCCCGTTCCTGACGAAGAAAGTCTGGCGGTCGTTCCTGTTTATGTGTCCCCTGAGGACGTCCTGCTTCCACCATTCCGTCTTTTCAAGGATATTCCCCCGCTGGTCAATTATCGCCGAGATACCGGTATTGGCGCATCTCGCGATGCTGCGCCTCGTTTCTATGGCCCTCAGGCTCGCATATCTCAGGTGCTGCCTGTAGCCCGGGGTGTTCCCCCACCACGCGTCATTGGTGATTATCGCCAGCACCTCGGCTCCCTTGCGCACGTATCCGGTGCAATATTCCCCATACACGGACTCATAGCAGATTGCGCAGCCAAGAGGTATGTCCCCGCCTGTGCTGCGGACGTGGAGGAGAGAAATCGAATCCTGTCCCACGTTACGTCCCATCACGCCGCCGAGCATGTCGTCTATCCTGCAGAATATCGCCGGATACGGTGTCATCTCAACAGCCACGACGAGCTTGTTCTTGTGGAAAATTTCCGCATGTCCGGAGCCGTCTGTCATTATCGCCGAATTATGTGATTCCACCCACCGGCCGTCACGCACCCTGCGGGCAGTATGGGATGGCCTTTGGGCCGAGTTGAGATACGTATATGAAGATGCTCCGAAAAGGATGCTGACACCGGGGTAATTTTCCAGGAAGCTGTCGAAACTCCTCAGTGTACGGCTCATGTAAAGGTCATTGGTCACCACATCGTTTGTGAATGTCTCGGGAGCGAGCACGAGAAGCGGCCCGGCAGACGTATCGTTCTGCCTGTATGCGAGAGCCTCCCCGGCCTGGGAGAGGAAAACGGCGTTCTGCTGCTGCTGAGTCATTGCGGTGAACTTGTTGTACGGGTCTATGTCCGGCTGCACGATGAGCACCTCGAGGGGGTCTTCCCTTTCCTCATATCTGTCGTAAATGACATGTGAAAGCACGAACGGGCCGACAAGGAGTACAATGCATCCGGACACGGAAGCCACCTTTGCCTTGATGTTGAATGCAGATGACCACCTGCCGTCGGAAAGAGCCGTGAGAAGCCCGAATATGGAAAGGTTGGACGCCCATATCCACAGCGAGCCTCCGAGCGAACCGGTGTACTCATACCACTGGACGGACTTCACTGAGCCGGCGAAGGCGTTTCCGAGCACGAGCCATGGCCATGATATGTCCACATTGAAATACGCCCTCTCCCATGCAATCCAGGCTGCCGCGAGGAAGACATAAGGCAGAGCCCCGGTGAACCTCTTCCTGCTGAATCTGAACAGTCCGAAAATCACAGACATCTGGAATGAATTCGCCAGGACCGCGAAAATGCCTCCCCCGACGGTTGCGTTGCAGACCCAGAATGTGGTGAATGCGTTCCACAGCACGAAAGACAGGTAATGCCAGGCCCAGAAATGTCTTGTCCCGTTCATGGTTGCAATCCTGTCCATCATCAGCAGCGGGAGGAATCCAGCCAGTGCAAGGAAGCCGGTATGCGGCACGATGAAAGGGACGGACATGAGGACTGCGAACGCCACAGAAAAACCTGCAAAAAGCAAATTCGTATTCTTTCTGTTCATCTCGGAAAATTTGCAGACAAAATTACACAAAATTTTTATTTCCCTATCTCGGCTTTTATAGCTAAATTTGTAGGATTATTCGATTTTGAATTATGTTTCTGGATATCTTGAAAGGATTCGCCATAGGCATCTGCGCTTCTGCCCCTATCGGGCCGATTGCGATACTCGTCATCCAGAAATCTCTCAGCAAGGGCCACAAGGCAGGTTTCATAACCGGGATGGGGGCATGCGTCGTGGACACTGTCTTCTCCATAATCGCCATCTTCGCCCTCGCTGCCGCTGAAAGGCTCATTAACGAGAACCGGGAACTGATTCTGCTTGCAGGGGGGCTTGTGGTAACCATACTCGGCTGGTGCATGAGCACTTCCGACCCGTTCAGGAAAATCAAGGCTACGGAAAACAGCCGCTCGCCGATTTCCGTAAAGGACTTTCTCCAGGCAATAGCCATGGGGCTGTCGAACCCCGGGGCGATATTCGTGATTTTCGCCCTGTTCGCCTTCTTCGGAATCGGGCCCCTGGACAGGTCGGACTGGAGAGTGGCCCCTGTCATCCTGTCCGTGAGCCTCGGAGCCACATTCTACTGGTTCGTGACGACCTGGCTGCTCAGTCACTTCAGGAAAAGATTCAGACTCAGGACAATAATCTGGATAAACCGCATCACCGGTGCAATCATAATAGTCATAGGCATTGTGCTCATAGGAGAAGGCCTCTTCAGGCTCATATTCAGGGGAGCACAGTTATTTAATTGATGTAGGAATATGAAAATCAGAGATTTCTTGTTCAACCGCATAACAGCGAACATCCTTGCAGGGATAATACTTGTCATCGCACTCATATCCGGGACGAGGGTGCTCCTCGACAAAATCACAAGGCACAACCTCGAGATAAGCGTGCCTGATTTCACGAACAGGAGCCTCGAGGAAGCCTCCAGGCTGGCCGAGCCGGGAAAGATGAGGCTCGAGGTCATAGATTCCGTCTATGTGAAGAGGATGGGTAAAGGTCTGATATTCAGACAGAATCCGGCACCGGGCAGCAAGGTCAAGGAAGGGCGCAGGATTCTGCTCACAATAAATGCGGTGAACCCCAAGAAAGTGATGATGCCGAACCTCGTGGGATATTCCATGAGACAGGCGAAGGCCGAAATACTCTCCAAGGGTCTCCAGATAGGGAGGCTGGAATATGTGACAGACATAGCGACCAACAATGTGCTGAAGCAGATGCACGACGGGGTGGAGATTCCCGCCGGAACCATGATAGAGAGCGAATCAAAAATAGACCTCGTGCTCGGCCTGAACAACGACGACTGCGTGACCTATGCACCGGTGGTGACGGGCATGAAATACAGGAACGCGATAGAGTCCATCCATGACAATTCACTGAACATAAAGGATATAATCTTCGACGAGACTGTCAGGACATATTCGGATTCCCTCAATGCAGTGGTGTATATGCAGGAGCCTGACTACGGGGACATCCCTCTGCTTATGGGAATGGACATCTCGCTCTACCTCACCACGGACATCAGCAAGGTGCCTGTCCCTGAAGAAGAGGAGGAGGAGGAAGATACCATGGAAGGAAACGCCGCACGGAAATGACACGCAAGATATTCGACACAGACGAGGATTTTCCCCTCTGCCCGGACTTCGACCAGAGCGTTGACGAGGACATCGATGACGAGCAGCGTGAAATGTTCGAACATTTCAGGCTCGAACTCGACAAGGGGCAGACGCCCATGCGTGTGGACAAGTATCTCGCGACGCACCTCGAGAATACATCGAGACACCGCATACAGCTTGCCATCAAGGAGGAATACGTGAAGGTGAACGGGAAGACGGCCAAGGCCAACTGTATTGTGAGGCCCGGGGATGTCATATCCTTCGTGATGCCTTACCAGAGGCGCGGCCTTGAAATCCTGCCTGAAGACATACCTCTCGACATCGTGTATGAAGACGACGACCTGCTTGTCCTGAACAAGAAGGCCGGCATGGTGGTGCATCCGGGACACGGACACTTCTCCGGGACGCTTGTGAACGCTCTCGCATGGCATCTCGGTATAAGCCAGGGCCCGGACGGGGCGGATGAGCGGATGGGAGTCCTCGTACACAGGATTGACAAGGACACATCGGGCCTTCTCGTGGTGGCCAAGAACGAAGAGTCACAGCTCGACCTTGCGAAGCAGTTCTTCGTACACTCGATAGACAGGAGATATGTCGCGGTAGTGTGGGGGAACCTCAAGGAGGACGAGGGCACCATCACGGGGAACATCGGCAGAGACCCGAACGACAGGATGAGATTCAAGGTGTTTCCCGAAGGAGACTACGGCAAACATGCGGTAACCCACTACAGGGTGCTCGAAAGATTCGGCTTCGTGACCGTCGTGGAATGCCGTCTCGAGACAGGAAGGACTCATCAGATAAGGGTACACTTCAACTGGATAGGTCATCCCCTGTTCAACGATGAAAGATACGACGGGGCCGAGATAAGGAAGGGTACCATCTACGCCAGATACAGGCAGTTCATAGAAAACTGCTTCAAGATAATGCCGCGCCAGGCCCTGCATGCCAAGACTCTGGGATTCGTTCACCCCAAGACAAAGGAAAAGATGCTTTTCGACTCGCCTCTGCCTGAAGACATGGCCGCGCTCATAGAAAAATGGAGGGGTTACGCAGGAAGGCTCAACGCCGATGCATAGGGCCCATGTGCCCGCGTCCTGCTCCCGGACCAGGTCCGTTGAACGTCCCGAACCTGTATGTAAGGGAGAGTATCAGGTACCTTCCGAGAGTGTTGTTCCTCGTCTCAAGATGGTAGTTTGACTCGTCTGTCACCGAAAGGTTCTTTGACTGGTTGAAGATATCATAGGCCTTCAACGCCACTGTGAACTTGTCCTTGAGCAGAAGTTTGTTCACCTCAGCGTTGAGGATGATTTCATCCTCCTGCGGTGTGGTGTAGCCGTTGTACCAATTGTAGTCAACGCTCGAGATGAGGTTGACGCCTCCAGGAATTGTCCAGTTCACCGAGGCGTCCACCTGATTGTTCCATGTGCCTCTCTGGTTGTAGGACGAAATCGTGTACCATGACTTGGAGAGCCTTGTCCTCCCGCCCAAGTTGACTTCCACAATGTCGTTGCGGAAAGTGAACCTCAGACGCTGGGTGAACCCTACACTGCGGGTCTTGTTCTCCGTGAACATCTCATCCCCCATGGCGGTAAAATCCGCATAGAAGGTGTCATAGTCGAACACCGCATTCTCGCTGTCATAATATTTCCCCGTATCGAAACCGCCCGTCCTGCCGATGAACGAATTTGACTCGTTGTAGCTGAGGTAGGTCATGGATGATACGGAGAACTTGGAGTCCCTGCTGAAAGGAGTGTTGAGCATGACCCTGCCGCTGACAGAGCCGGAAAGAGGCCCGTTCACAGGGATGGAGAACTGCGCATCGTTCTCGTCATACCACTGGGCATTGACTATCGGGTCCTGCGTGAGCGTGGCACGGAAATTACCGTGCACAGACAGGAATGTCTTCTTGTCGGTGTACCCGAACATCGCACGCAAGTTGTGGCTGAAATACGGTATGAGGTACGGGTTTCCCAACGACACGTTGAGAGGGTCCGAGTTGTCCGGCACAGGCATGAGCTGCGAGGTCGACGGCTGCGAGGAACGCCCGAAGTAAAACATCCTCACATTCGTGTTGTCGTCGATGTCGTATGCGAGCATAGCCTGCGGGGACCAGTTCAGGACAAGTGTGTCGTACACCTCTCCGTTGGTCTCGTTATATGTGTCCGTAGGTCTCAGGGCAGCCCCTATCTGCGCCCTGAGCTTGTTTTTCTGATACATGAAGTTGATGCCGGTGCTCTGGTTCACATACCTGTTGAGTATGTTGTTGGAATATGTGGCATCGTATGTCTCCCCTGCCGGGTCGTATGTGAGATGCCCGCCTTCCCGGTCAAGAAGGTCTCCGGGAATCCCGCCGCTGTTATATGTGTCCTTAACGGAAGTGCTTCTGTTCCAACTGTACGAGTAATTGGCCTCGATATAGAAGTCATGGCCGAGAGGCTCCGTATAGACGGCCCTTCCGGTAAGGGAGGAGCTTCTGGAACTCTGGTCGAAACGCTGGTTCACTATATCGTCCTGCGCTACATCTCCATCGAAAGTCTGCGTCCATGACTGGTTGTAACCGAAAAGCGTGTTGTCACTGAAATTGTATCTGAACATCACGGACAGTGTCCTTCCCGGTTTTCCGAGACGCTGTCTGAAAAGCAGGAATCCGCTTGTGGTCCAGTTGCGGTTCGCGCCCGAAGTCTCGGAAAAACCGTTGTTGGTGGTGTCTCTCTGCCCGTCGGCCTCATTCACTGTCAGGAATCCGGAATACTCGCTGTAGTCACCGGTCCCGAAGTTGAACTGGGGTTCGAACAATATGGAAGTGTTTTCGCTGAACTTGTGCTCGAGACGGACTCCCAGACGGTGGCCGTCGCTTCCGGAGACACTCCGTCCGTCATTGTCATAGATGAGAACGCTGCCGTCGTCCATGTATGTGGTTCTCGAGCTCTGCTCCTCCACATTGTTTCTTGAGCCGCCGTACATGTAGTTCCCGTTCAGCTCCATGTCTCCGTCGAGAAGTTCGAAGGCCCCGTTCGCACCCGCCATCCACGAGGTCGTGATTCCGTTGCGTCTGTTTCCGCCGGTGCCGCGCCCCATTCCTCTCGACCCCCTCATGGTCTGCATCATGCTGCGGGACAAATCATTGAATCCTCTGTTGTTGGTATTGTTGGCATTGAGGATTATGCTTATCTGGCTCTTCTGAGAAAAGCGTCCGGCCATGCCTGCAGCCTGGTATCTCCAGCCGTCCTTCGCCGCGGAAAGCCCGTCCGTGTAATACCCCTTGTCCGGAAGGTCATGTCCGCCTCCTGCCATGGCGTTGCCGAACCATCCGTCCATCATGCCCGGCTTCACGGAAAGGTCTATCACAGTCTCTTCATCCCCGTCGTCTATTCCGGTGAACTCCGCCTGATCGGATTTCTTCTCGACCACCCTCACCTTGTCTATGATTTTCGCCGGGATGTTCTTTGTGGCGAGCTGCGGGTCATCGAGGAAGAATTCCTTTCCGTCTATCATCACCTTGGTGATTGTTTCCCCGTTGGCGGTAATGGAACCGTCCGCACTTACCTCCACACCGGGAAGCTTCTTCAGCAACTCCTCGAGCATGTCATTGTCCGATGTCTTGAAAGACGTGGCGCTGTACTCCACGGTGTCCTTCTTGACCACAATCGGATTGCCTATGGCGGATATGCTCGCAGCTTCAAGCACTTCAACATCCTGTTCTATCTTCAGTTTCCCGAGGTCTACGGAAGATGTCACCTCGAGTTTCTTCTCCAAGGTCCTGTAGCCCATCAGTTCCACCTTCAGAGTGTATTTCCCCTTTGCGACTTTCGTGAGGTTCACGGCTCCGTCGGCCGTACTCAGGACATAACGCGAAGGGGCCGATTTTCCTTCAGGTGTAAGGGACACGGTTGCGAAACCTACCGGTTCTGCCGTCGAGGCATCTTCAAGGACAGCCTTGACGGATATTGACTGCTGGGCATGGGTGGAGATTGACGGCAGGAGGAGCAATGCCGCAACGAAGATGCACAATACCGATTGCGCGGGACGAGATTTAGCCATAGATTCAAAAATGCACAAAATAATTTCCCTGACCGAAACCCGAGGCCCGGCAACTAAGATGGATAAAGCGCTGATATGCAAAATTTATGCCCTCAATGCTATTTCACCCTGTCAGGATTCGCCTCTATGAAACGCTTCCAGTCTCCGGAAGATTTCACTGCCATGAGAGGATTGGTAAGGTGATAATAGTGGCAAAGGGCAAGGGCAAGGGCGTCTGTCGCATCGAGATGCTCTGGAGACACGTCCACACCGAGAATTTTCCGGATCATCATGCAGACCTGTTCCTTTGAAGCCGCACCGGCGCCGGTTATGGAAATTTTCGCTTTTCTCGGAGCATATTCCGCCACAGGAATGCCGCGTCTGAGAGCTGCGGACATGGCGGCACCCTGCACCCGTCCGAGTTTCAGCATCACCTGAGGGTTCTTCCCGTAGAACGGGGACTCTACCGAAAGCTCGTCAGGGGAATAGCGGTCCAGCAGCTCGTCCATGGTCTCGCTGACCTTGCGCAGCTTGCTGAAGTGGTCCTTCTCCTTTCGCATGTCGGCTACTCCCATGTCCACGAAGAAGACACGCCTGCCTTCAATGCGAATGACCCCGAATCCCATGAGATTGGTTCCGGGGTCTATTCCCATTATGGTCTTCACGTTGTCAGACATCGCCGTCAGCCGATGCAGTCGAATCCGGTATAAGGCCTGAGCGCGTCAGGTATGATTATCCTGCCGTCCTTCTGGTTGTTCTCGAGAAGGGCAGCCACCACCCTCGGCAACGCGAGTGAACTTCCGTTCAGGGTATGTGCGAGCTGGATTTTGCCTTCCGCATCCCTGTATCTGAGCTTCAGCCTGTTTGCCTGGTATGATTCGAAATTCGAGACGGAGCTTATTTCGAGCCATCTGCCCTGGGCGGCAGAATATACCTCGAAATCGTATGTGATTGCCGATGTGAAGCTCATGTCACCTCCGCAAAGACGGAGAATCCTGTATGGGAGGCCGAGCCTGCAGACTATCCCCTCCACATGTGAAATCATCTCGTCGAGCGCCGCATAGGAGTTCTCCGGCTTCTCTATCCGGACTATCTCCACCTTGTCGAACTGATGGAGCCTGTTGAGCCCGCGCACATCCTTACCGTATGACCCGGCCTCTCTCCTGAAGCACGGTGTATAGGCCGTCATCTTCACCGGGAAGTCGTCGTTGCCGAGTATCACGTCGCGGTATATGTTGGTGACGGGCACCTCGGCTGTCGGCACGAGATAATAGTTGTCGAGATTGGCGTGATACATCTGTCCCTCCTTGTCCGGGAGCTGTCCGGTACCGAAACCGGAAGCCTCGTTCACAAGCACCGGCGGCTCGACCTCGAGATAGCCGGCAGCCGTATTGATGTCGAGGAACATGTTTATGAGAGCCCTCTGCAGCCTTGCGCCCTTGCCTTTGTAAACAGGGAAACCTGCACCAGTCAGCTTCACGCCGAGGTCGAAGTCGATTATGTCAAGTTTCCTGGCAAGCTCCCAGTGCGGGAGTGCGTCAGGACCGAGGTCCGGAATCTCGTTCCCCATCTTCACCACGACATTGTCCTCGGCACCCTTTCCTTCAGGCACCTGGTCGCACGGGATGTTCGGGAGAAGTACGAGAAGAGACTCGAGTTCGCGGTTGTTCCCGTCCGATTTCGCCTCGAGTTCCTTTGATTTCTCCTTCAGCGAAGCCACTTCCTCCTTCACGGCAGACGCCTCGTCCTTTCTTCCCTCCTTCATAAGGCTGCCTACCTGCGCGGACTTCTGCTTCTGCAGTGCAAGGCAACCGTCCAGTTCGACCTGCAGAGCCCTTCTGTTCTTGTCCAGGTCCACAATCCTGTGGACAATCTCGCTCGCATCGAAATTCTTGACAGCAAGTTTCCTGACCACGAATTCCGGATTCTCACGAAGTAACTTCAGTGTTAACATGACTTATAAGACATTTATCAAAATCAACTCAAATATCCCGAAAACAAAAAAGAGGACTGTGACTCACTCCGGAGTACAATCCTCTGAATATCAACCTTCCTCCGAAATCAGTTTTCAAAAGGAACCACCGAGACGTATGATTTGGCCCCGGCCTTCTTGCAGAACCTCACCCTGCCGTCGATGAGGGCATAGAGGGTGTGATCCCTGCCCATACCTACATTCTCGCCAGGATTGTGTACGGTACCGCGCTGACGCACGATTATGTTGCCGGCCTTCACAACCTCGTTCCCGAACTTCTTCAAGCCAAGCCTTTTGCTATGCGATTCACGACCGTTCTTCGAACTACCAACACCTTTTTTATGTGCCATAATTTAATCCTCCCCAACCTTTAGTTAAGCGATTTCGTTAATCTGGATTTTTGAAAGATACTGACGGTGACCGGTCATCTTCTGATAACCTTTGCGACGCTTCTTCTTGAAGACAAGGACTTTCTTGCCCTTGCAAGAATCGTCGAGTACAGTCGCTTTCACTACAGCACCGTCAACATACGGCGCACCGACCTTCACTTTGCCGTCTTCATCCACAAGAAGGACCTTGTCGAACACTACGTCAGTGCCCTTCTCTTCCGCGAGACGGTTGACGAAAATTTCCATGCCAGCTTCCACCTTGAACTGCTGGCCAGCAATATCAACAATTGCGTACATATTATAAGAATACTTAAAGTTCCGGCCGTAAGCGTCCGTATAAACGGCTCTTTGTCAAGAGCTTATCGACCATGCATAAATTCAGGACTGCAAAAATAACACTTTTTGCCGAGATGACAAAAAAATTTGGTATTTTTGTTCCCCGTACGGAGGTGACTGAATAATTTACCAGATGATGGACGGGCCATTCATATATGACAAATTCGTAACGGGGAAAAACTTCATCGGCAGGAAATCGGAGTGCAACACTCTGCACAACCTTCTGGAAAACAGGGAGAACGTATGCATGTACGAGCCTCCGAAAACAGGGAAGATGTCTGTCATAAGACAGTGCATATTCAATATGAGGCTGGCCGGGAAGCAGTTCGCGGTGGCTGACGTGAACCTGTTCAATGTGCGGACCACCGGAGCTTTCCTGAAGAAGTTCGGGGCCGCCGTCATCCGTTCGGTGGCATCGGCCCCTGCCGAGTACGAGGAAACCGTCAGGTCCCTGCTATCCGGCACCGGCTTCGTCTTCGACTTCGAGAAGTTCTCGGAAAGCGACGAAATCCTCTCTCTCACCTCCGCTCCGGACGCTGACGACATACAGGGCATCCTCGACCTGCCGGGTAAGATAGCCGCCATGAAAGGGATGGACTTCATCGTCGTGATTGAAGAATTCCAGGCCCTGCTCAAGCTGGGAGAGACGGAGTACGAGGATATATTCAGGATGCTGGCCTTGACCATGGCAGAGCAGAAGAAACAGGACGGGCACTACGCATCCTTCATACTTGTGGGTTCGAAGGTGAATGCGATGAAGCATATCTTCGAGGAGAAGAAATATTTCTACAGAGCCGCTGAGCATCTTCCCCTGCGCAGGATTGAGGACAGGATGCAGATAGACCATGTGGTCAGAGGATTCCTCACCGAAGGGAAAGTCGTGGAGAACGACCTCGTGGCCGGCGTGGTGACATTGTTCAAGGGGAATATCTGGTATCTGAACAATTTTGCGGCGATATGCGATTCCCTGTCCAAGGGATACATGAACGAAGGGATACTCATGGATGCCCTCGGGATGCTCATCTCCCTCCACGAGCCGAAATTCCAGGCCATGGCTGACGACCTCACAGGCCACCAGCTCAGCTTCATGAAAGCGGTGCTCGACGGGGAAAGCAGGTTCAGCTCCATCGAAACGGTGGAGAAATACGGGCTCAACTCATCCGCCAACGTCAGAAGGGTGAAGGATGCCCTGAAGAAGAAGGAGATAATCACGTTCAATGAAAAGGACGAGCCTGAAATACTCGACCCTCTGTTCGAGTATTGGCTGAACAAGTTTTATTTTGAAAGGTAACCGACAATGGCAAGGAAGAAGATAGTCGTGCTGACCGGAGCCGGAGTGAGCGCGGAAAGCGGGATAAGCACATTCAGGGACAGCGACGGACTGTGGGAAAACTACAGGGTCGAAGATGTGGCATCCATAGAAGGATGGTACAGGAATCCGGGCCTCGTGCTCGATTTCTACAATGAAAGGAGGAGAGAGCTCGGGAAGGTGAAGCCGAACGCGGCGCACAAGGCCATCGCGGAGCTCGAGGACGGATACGATGTGACTGTCGTGACGCAGAACGTGGACAATCTCCACGAAAGGGCCGGGAGCTCGAGGATAATACACCTGCACGGGGAGCTGACCAAGGTCAGGCCGGAGGACAGATGCAACAGCAGAGACGGATTTTCAGAAGAGAGCGTCTTCGACATAGGTTACGGGGAGATACATCTGGGAGACCTCGCTCCTGACGGAGCCCAGCTGAGACCTCATATCGTGTGGTTCGGGGAAGCCGTTCCCAAGATAGAGGCGGCCATGGATGCTGTCGGAAAGGCGGACATGATGCTTATCGTCGGGACATCGCTCCAGGTATATCCGGCGGCCGGGCTGTACCGCTATGCCGGCAATGACGTCCCGATATACATAATAGACCCGAAGGATGTGCCTGTGCACGACAGCAGGATAGTCCATCTGAAAGATGTGGCCACGGCAGGGATGGAGAAGTTCAAAAATATTTTGAAATCAAAATAATGTGACTATCTTTGCAGCCTTGAATGAAAGGAGGTGATTAAGACATGATTATAGTTCCGGTAAAAGAAGGCGAAAACATAGAGAAAGCCCTGAAGAAATTCAAAAGGAAATTCGAGAAAACAGGTGCAATCCGTGAACTCCGCGCAAGGAAAGCGTTCGTAAAACCTTCCGTCAAGAGAAGGGAAGAGATAAAGAAAGCCATCTACGTACAGCATCTGCAGCTCATGGACGAGCAGTAGAGTGCCACATGACAAAATAGACGTTTGGAGGTGACCAAAAGATTTTGGTCACCTCCACGTTTTTTGCCTGGCAGCTGCCGGAATATCGTGTTTCACGCGGCCGCCTTGTCCAAAGAAGGGAACGCAGAAAACAACCGTATCAAGTGCGGGCGAAGGGGCTCGAACCCATACGCCTTTCGGCACCAGATCCTAAGTCTGGCTTGGCTACCAATTACAACACGCCCGCAAATCCGCACAAAGGTACGCAGAAAAAAGCACAAAAGCAACCCCCGGAGGGCGGGGTGAGTTCACGACCCGGCTTTGCAGAAAGTGGCACAGCACCAGTTGTCCATGCTGTCGGACTTCCGGAATGAGAGTCCGGACTGTGCGGCGACTGCGGAAATCATGGCAAGGTCCTCGACATAGAAACCGCTGACAATCAGCAGCCCGTCCTTCCTGAGGCTCCGTGCATAGGTCGGGATATCCTCCAGCAGGATGTTCCTGTTTATGTTGGCAAGGAGCACATCGTATTTGCCCATCTGCAGGAGCGACGCATCTCCGCAATACGTCTCCACATGCTTCGAAACCCTGTTAAGCCTGGCATTGTCGTAAGCCGAGACGGCCGCCACGGCATCTATGTCTATCCCGTAGGTATGGGCAGCTCCCATCTTGGCCGCAAGGATGGCCAGAATGGCAGTCCCGCAACCCATGTCCATCACCACTTTCCCCTTCACGGCAGATTCGTTCCCGAGCAGTGCGCGGCACATCATGTATGTGGTCTGGTGATGGCCGGTCCCGAAAGCCATCTTCGGATCTATGGTGATATTGAAGCGCGTCCTCTTCAGCCCCTTGTGGAAAGTAGCCTTTACAGTGCACTTCCCGTCAACCACTATCGGAGTGAACTGCTCCTCCCAGACGGCGTTCCAGTTGCACGGAGGGATGAGGGTCGCGGAAAAATCCACCTCGAACCCGAGTTCATCCAGCCCGCTGAGCACAAGTTTCAGAGCCTGGGCATTGTAATCCTCCTTCGGGATGTACCCTTTGAGAAAAGGGTCGCCGACAGTAAACGATTCGAACGGCAGGTCCTCCACCTCCGCCATGAGTATCTCCGCATTCTCCTCGCTGAACGGAGTCAGCTTCATCGAGACTTCTATGTATTCCTGACTGTTCATTTTCATTCCTCCGTGTCCTCAAGGTCGAGCGACTTCTGCTCTTCGGACGAAAGGGTGTCCATCTGCTCATCCACGACCTGGACGTAATCTATCTTTTTCTTGTAGTCATTTATCTCCTGCTGCCGCCGGCTTTCCTTCACGGCCTCGTCCACACCTTTAAGGAAGATATCCCTTATGGACTCTGCGAGGTTGAGCTTGACCTGGTCAACCGCGGCAGTGAACACCGGCACTTCCGCACTCTTGTATTTTGCCTTGCCTATCTTGAACTTCATGTCGTTGAAGTCCCCCTGGAGGTCTATGCCGAGCCTGAACGGAAGAGGAGACTCTATCACCGATATATGGTACTTGAACGATGAATCGAGATTCTGCACTCCGCTCATCGCGAGCACGTACCGGTCGATGTCGAGCACGAACGGGAAAATCTCGAGCTTGCTGTCCGATATTATGCCCTCCACCGACATCTTGTCTATATAGGTGTTCTCCCTGTCCTTGAACTTGAGTATCTTTGCGATTTTCCTTATGCTCTCGTCATTGTGGAGCTGCAGATGGTTCCCCCCTATCCTTATCACACCGTTTATGGTAGGGACCCGGATGCTCATGGTGGTGTCTATGTCGGCAGTGGCCGCCATCTCCATGTTCAGCTCCCCTTTGAAAGACTTGAGCATCGGCATTATGCTGTCTATCGCAGGCACCATCTCTATCACCTTCTCCGCCGTTATCTTCGAGAAATTGAGGTTGAACCCGGTCTTCAGGTCCTGTTTTGTCCTGGTGGCATAGAAGCCTTCGAAGAACATGTCACCGACATTGGTCACGGCTGACGTGTTCGTGAACTGGACACACCTCTCCTTGACGGCGAGGTCAGCCGTCATCCTTTCCATCTCGAGCTTGGAGTATTTCACGTTCCGGGCATCGAGATTGATTCTGGCCACTATATTGGCAGGCACCACTATCAGAATCTGGCTGTCGGCGACTGCTGTGCTGTCCACGGTTATCATCTCCTCGAACTCAGCATCGTCCACAGACGACAAGTCCTTCCCCGACAATGCCCCTGAATCGAAATTGCGCCCTGCGGAATATGCCGAAAGCAGCTGGTTGAGGTCGAGACTGTCGGACTTGACATCCACGTCAAGGTTCAGGAACCCGTTCCTGAGGATGGCCATACGCAGCCCCGTGAGGTCCCCTTTCATGTTTATTCCGGACCTGCCGCTCTTCATGTCCAGGTTCTTTATGCGGATGCTGTTGTTGTCGAAGGTACCGCTGAAGTCCTCTATCCTGTTGCGAAGCGGGAAATACGGAGACATTATCCTTGTTCTCCTGAAGGAGATTGAGCCTTCCATGTCCCACTCCCTGAAATATTTCCGTATGTTCTCACCGACATCGAAACTTATGTCGTTCCTCCTGAAGTCATCCTCGGAAAGCCACTCCGGCACAGCCCTGGCCGGCCTGTTTCTTCTGAAATGTGCAAACAGCGAATCGGGAGGGACATCCGGATACGCCCTCATCAGGGAATCCACGAAAGCCCTGGCTTTCCTTCTCCGCTCTATCGAATTCATGGCGGCGTCCGCCTTCATGTCAAGGGACCTTATGGAAAGCCTGTTCACCGGACCTTTCAGGAACACTCCGTCAGTGCTGCTCGTGAGGGCGAGCACCGGGACATCCGGACTGCCGGCCTTAGGGGAAATGGTGAACCTGTTGTCGGAACCTGCGATGACGGCTATGGACGTGTCGGCCCCTCTCATGGACAGGAAGCCGACCTTGAGACGCCCTCCGAACGGGTAGAACATGGAGGAATCCGTCCTGTCGAGGATTGCCGCCGAATTCTGCGCCATGAGTGAAAGTCTCCTTCCCATGATGGAAAGCCGGTCCTTGTAGCGGAGCCTGACGCTGTCCACATACCCTGCGACAGCCATCATCCTCTCTCCCTGCTTCACGGTCTTCGTGTACCGGTTCCCGAATGTCCCGAGCCGGACATCGAGACTGTCAATGTAGACATCTATCGAATCTTCCGCAGAATACAGGACCATCTTCCGGCTCCTGACGTTTCCTCCGAGGTCCGCCTCGGCGAAGGTGTACGGGGTGAGCTGGGACATGTTTATGCCGCCTTTGAGCTCGGCCGAAAGCCTGCCTGCTGCAGAATAGCCTGTGAAGCGTTTCAGGAGTGTCGACAAGGTGTCGAGATTCAGGAAGAAATGGCTGTCCACGCTGAGCTGCGGGTCTTCCCCGAGGATATCCGCTGCCGAACCTGAGCCTGCGAGGGCTATCCCGCGTCCAGCGACAAGCACGCTGTCGAGGCTGAGGTTCATCATGCCGGACTCTGTGCCCTTCAGCACGGCCTTGAAACCGATTCTGTTATCTCCGAACACCTTGTGGGATATGGTCGAGACCGGTATCTCGAGCACGGCATCGACTGCCGGGATGTGCCCCTTGGAATCCAGCCAGCCGTCCACATCGGCAGACATGGATATGACAGCGTCCGTCCTGAAATCGCCGAGTCCCTTCACGAGGTTCTTTCCGAAATAATTGACAGGCCGGGTTATCTCGCATCCGTCTATACTGCATCTCCCGGACACATATATGCTGTCTCCCTTGAAACCTATCTCCGCCTTTGCAGAGAGTGGGATATCGGCAAAACGGGCGTCGAACTTCTCTATCGATATCCTGCGGATGCTGTCTTCCGGGAACGAGACCCTGGAATCCATCTCCACAGGAATTTTCATCCTTCCGTAACGGCCTGTGGCCATATATGCCGTCGCCAAAGCCTTGACATCCAGGCCATGGTCCCTGCCACGAATCACGAAATTGTCCATCCTCATGGCCACCGTGTCTGCAGGGAAGCGTCCGGAGACGAACAGGGTATCTATCCTGAGCCCGAGACGGCTCTTCTTCATGTCCCGTGTCACCACCTTCCCGAAAAAGACCATGCGGCGCAGGCTTATGGCAAGGTTGGTCGAGTCCGGCACGCTGTTGAATATTATGCGCGGACGGTCAGTCAGCCTTATTCTGCCCACCACAAGGTCCGGAACCCCGGCCGATACCGTATCTTCTTCGCTTCCGGAAGTATCCATGAACCTGAAGACGTTCCATGTGGCCACCGAATCATTGTAGGATGTGGCGAAAATCCTCGGCTTGGACAGGGTGACCCTCGGCACGTTTATCTGCCCGGCCAGGAGGCTCGACAGGTTGACAGATGCCGAAAGCCTGTTGAAAGACATGAGGGTGTCGCATCCGTCCCCTCTCCCCTGCCTCGTGTACCAGTCCTTCCCGGCACCGTAGGCTTCGAACCTCGACGAAGGGTATGTCACCGAGAGGCTGTCGAACGTGACGTTCAGATAAGGGAAATTCCTGAACACCGATGCCTTCACCTTCCCGAAAGACACCTTCCCGTCCACCATTCCGGACGCGAAGTCGTTGACCAGGCCGGTAAGGACTCCCGGTGTGAGGACTACCTGGATGACTATAAGGCACACGGCCCAGAAGCCGATGATGCCGAGCAGCACGTTCCTGCAAATTTTCCATGCGCGGTTCTTCCGCGCCGTTCCGTCTGATTTCCTATCCATGTAGAGACTGGCTTTAATGTCCGGACCTCTGTGACCGCTGATGAATCACCCGTTTTCCGGACACGTAAAGGTAGTCATAATTATCTTGCGAAATACATCATCCATGCAAAAAAGGTATATGCCGCGCCGTCTCACGGCTGCTTCCTGTACTGCAGAGGCGTGATGCCCGTCCTGTGGCGGAAAAACTGGACGAACACCGACGGGCTGGAAAAGTTGAGTTCCTCCGATATCTCGAGTATCGTCATGTCGGTGACCTTCAGCATGAGCTTTATCTGGCTGACGAGGGCCGCATCTATCCAATCCGGGACGGAACGGCCGCTCAGACGCTTTATTGCCGCAGACAGATACTTCGGCGTGCGGTTCAGCTTGTCAGCATAGAAAGAAACGTTGTGCTCTGTCCTGTAATGTTTCGTGAGGAGCTTGAAAAATTCGTCAGTGAGGATTTCCTGCCTGGGTTTCCGGACATCTTCCGCGTCCCCGGTCTCGGCCCTGAATATGTCGCATATCTCAAGGGTGAGGGCATAGAGCAACGCTTTGGATATTTCCTCCCTGTAGGCGTTATCGGTCTCCACATACTGTTTCTCGAGAAAACAATAATATTCGAGCAGGTGGGAAATCCTGTCCTCGCCCACTTCCATGACAGGAGTCCTTAGGGACATGTTGATTATGTTGATGTCCACCGGACTCGGAAATTCGAGGACCACGTCCTGCGAGACGAAGATTGACTTTATGGAGAAGTCCTCCGACACGGAAAGCACCTCTATGAGCTGGCTGGAAGAGAATATCAGGACGGAACCGGAAGATATGGCATATCCGCGGCCGTTCATCCTGAGGCTGCAATGCCCCCCGAAACACAGGTTTATGGAAAACCCGTTGAATATATAGGAGGTGCCGGGTTCGAAGAACTTGTCCTCCAGAACCGACTGCGACAGATAGAAATCATTGATGGACTTCGGATTTGCTATTCCGACAAAATCACCGATATCTATCTTGGAAAAATGACCGTCCTTGTATTTCATATCACCGGATTCGACTTTTTCTACATTTTTTATTCTGCAAACTTAACAATATATACAATCGGTCCTATTATTTTTGCAGTCGTTTTTAGAGATTTTTTGATAATGGAAAAATTTTACAGCAGCTCTGTCGAGGAAGTCTCCAGGAAACTGGGGACAGACACTGCACGCGGTCTCGGGAAGGACGAAATTGCCTCCCGCATGGAGAAATACGGGAAAAACACCCTGGTCCAGAAGAAGAACAGGTCTTTCTTCGTGATGTTCATCTCCCAGTTCAAGAGTTTCATGATAATATTGCTCATCATAGCGGCCATAATCTCGGGAGTGATGAGCAAGATGACCGATGAAAGCCTGATTGACACATATATCATAGCGGGAATCCTGCTTCTGAATGCCTTCATCGGAGCCTACCAGGAATTCAAGGCCCAGAAATCGCTCGAATCCCTCAAGAAGATGGCAGCTCCTGTGGCAAAGGTAGTCAGGGACGGAGAGGAGATGGTGGTCAATGTGGAGGATGTCGTACCGGGGGACATCGTCGAGCTCGAGGTCGGTGACATCGTCCCGGCAGACATAAGGATAACCGAATCCTGCAACATGAGCATCCAGGAGTCTTCCATGACAGGCGAGTCGGTGCCGGTGGAGAAAAGTCCGGAGACCCTTCCGGACGAAGACATCCCTCTCGGTGACAGGAAGAACATGGCATATTCGAGCGGAGTGGTGACCTTCGGACGCGGAAAAGGAATAGTTGTAGGGACCGGCATGGACACCGAGATAGGCAAGATAGCCGACATGCTCGGAGGGGAATCCGACACGCAGACCCCTATGCAGATACGGCTCGAGAAACTCGGGAAGGTGATAGGTTCCGCATCCGTGCTGATATGCATCGTCATATTCATAATAGGAGTGCTGTACGGCAGGCCTGTAATCAACATGCTCATGGTAGCCGTGTCGCTTGCGGTGGCCGCCATTCCGGAAGGGCTTCCGGCGATTTCCACAATCATACTGTCCATGGGCGTGAGAAGGATGGTGAAGCACAATGCGATAATCCGCAAGCTGCCTTCCGTGGAGACGCTCGGCTGCACTACCGTGATATGCTCGGACAAGACCGGCACCCTCACAAAGAACCAGATGACGGTCGTCGAGACATACACTCCGGGAGGAGACTGCGGCAGGCTTGTGACAACCGCAGTGCTGTGCTGTGACGCCAAGGCCGTGAAGAACAGCGAAGGGCAGACCACCATGGTCGGCGACCCGACCGAGATAGCCCTGATATATCTCGGGGAAAAGCACGGGGTGGACAAGGCCGGAATCGACGCAGCCTGCCCGCGCGAGGGGGAAGTGGCATTCGATTCCACGAGAAAGAGGATGTCCACCATCAACAGGATGCAGGACGGCAGTCTCCAGGTGAACGTGAAAGGAGGTCTTGACGAAGTCCTTTCCGTCTGCACCAGGATAGAGACATCCTCCGGCATCAGGAAGATAACGGCTGAAGACATCGCGGACCTTCAGGAAAGGAACCAGAAGATGGCAGACTCAGCACTCAGGGTGCTTGCGATGGCATACAAACCGGCCGACAAGGTGTCCACGGAAATGGAAGAGGTCGAGAAAGACCTCATATTCATCGGCATGACAGGCATGATAGACCCTGAGAGGGAAGAAGTCATAGGGGCCATACGCGAGTGCCACGAAGCCGGAATCCGCACGATAATGATAACCGGCGACCACAAGTCGACGGCCCTTGCCATAGCCCGGAAGATAGGGATACACAAGGACGGGGACTTGTCCATCACGGGCACGGAACTCGACAGGCTGGACGAGGAGACGTTCGACAGGGACGTGGACAGATATACGGTATATGCCAGGATAGCACCGGAGCAGAAGGTGAAGATTGTCACCGCATGGCAGAAGAAAGGCGAGATAGTGGCCATGACAGGGGACGGGGTCAACGACGCCCCTGCCCTGAAGCAGGCTGACATAGGAGTGTCGATGGGAATCACCGGCACCGAGGTAGCGAAGGATGCGTCAGACATGATTCTCTCGGACGACAATTTCGTGACGATAGTGTCGGCGGTGTCCGAAGGAAGGAGGATTTATGACAACATCCTCAAGACCATACTCTTCCTGCTGTCCACCAATCTTGGAGAAGTGCTCCTGCTGTTCGTCACGTCCATATTCAACATGGGCATTCCGCTGCTGCCGATACACATACTGTGGATTAACCTTGTCAGCGAGACATTCCCTGCCCTTGCAATAAGCCTCGACCCTGCATCAAGGGACATAATGAAGAAGAATCCGAGAGGCAAGGGCAAGCAGTTCATGGACAGCGGCATGATATGGAGGATAAGCTACCAGGGAGTGATGATGGGGGCGATAACCCTCGTGGCCTTCCTTCTCGGCAAGCAGATGGGCATGGAGATATACGGCAACGGGGAGGATGCAGAGTCTCTCGGCCAGACAATGGCCTTCGCATCCCTCATCGCCGCAAAGCTCGTGCATGCCGGGAACCTGCATTCCAACACCGAATCCCGCTTCAAGTTCAACCCGCTGAGCAACAAGGCACTGATTTTCGCGATATTCATCTCTCTGGTGTTCTCGCTCTCGGTCCTTCTCATACCTTCACTGGCAGATGCGTTCAGCTTCTCGACAATGGGGCGCGACCAGTGGCTCACAGTCATCGGGCTTGCACTGGTACCTCTCGTGGTCGTGGAACTGTTCAAAGCCCTGAAGTGGAACGGGAAATAGGCTTGCGATGCGCCGCCCAGAGCACTATGCCGACGGAAACGGACACGTTCAGTGAATGCTTGGTGCCGTATTGGGGAATCTCGAGTGAAAAATCGGAAGCGTCCACGACATTCTGGTCTACACCCGAGACCTCATTCCCGAAAATGAAGGCATAGCGTCTTTCCGGGGAAGGGACGAAGTCATCGAGCGATACCGAGTTTACGGTCTGCTCGACACTGACAATGCAGAAGCCCTCCTCCCTGAGCTTCCCGACAGCATCCGCGGTACGGTCGTAATACTCCCACGGCACGCTGAATTCAGCGCCGATTGCAGACTTGTGTATGTCTGCAGAAGGGGGGACGGCGCAGATTCCGCAGAGATATATCCTGTCTATCTTGAAAGAGTCGCAGCTGCGGAACGCCGAGCCCACATTGTGCGCGCTCCTTATGTTGTCGAGGACGACAACGATGCCTGTTCCGGGAGAATCCCTGTATTCTTCAGGAGACATCCTGTGCAGCTCGATATTCAGTAATTTCCTGTCTGTCATATCGGATGGGTAAATGGCCGGACATGCCGGCGGAAACAGCAAAAGTTGTCAGGCAAAGGTAGGGATTTTTTAAAAAATGAGTAAATTTGCCGGGACTATAACATAAAACAGACATGAAACAGGATCTCCAGATTTTCAATCTGATTAAAAAGGAGGAAGAAAGACAGACTACAGGTATCGAACTCATAGCCTCTGAAAACTATGTCAGCAAGCAGGTGCTCGCAGCTCTCGGTTCAGTGTGTACGAACAAGTACGCCGAGGGCTACCCCGGAGCGCGATATTACGGAGGATGTGAAGTAGTGGACCAGATAGAGCAGCTCGCCATAAACAGGGTGTGCGAACTGTTCGAAGCCGAATACGCCAATGTGCAGCCGCATTCCGGAGCACAGGCAAACATGGCCGTGATGATGGCCTGCCTGAAGCCGGGCGACACTTTCATGGGGCTTGACCTCGCCCACGGAGGACACCTCACACACGGGTCTCCGGTGAACATGTCTGGCATCCTGTACCATGCCGTATCCTACGGGCTGGATGAAGTGACCGGGCTCATAGACTACAGCGACATGGAAAAGAAGGCTCTCGAACACAGACCGAAACTCATAATAGGAGGTGCATCGGCATATTCAAGGGAATGGGACTGGGAGCGCATGAGACGCATCGCGGACAGCGTCGGAGCCATCTTCATGGTGGACATGGCGCATACTGCCGGGCTCATCGCCGCCGGACTGCTCAGCAATCCGGTGAAATATGCCCACATCGTGACATCCACCACCCACAAGACACTCAGAGGCCCGAGGGGAGGCATAATACTGATGGGCAAGGACTTCGACAATCCGTGGGGGCTCACCACCCCGAAGGGCGCGGTAAAGAAGATGTCCCAGATACTCAACTCGAGCGTATTCCCCGGTGTCCAGGGCGGACCTCTCGAGCATTGCATCGCCGCAAAGGCCGTATCCTTCTACGAAGCTCTCCAGCCTGAGTTCAAGGAATACCAGAAACAGGTCGTAGCCAACGCGTTCGCCATGGCAGAGGCCTTCAAGGCAAAAGGCTACAAGGTAGTGTCCGGAGGCACGGACAACCACCTCATGCTCATTGACCTGAGAACAAAATTCAGCGAGCTCACGGGAAAAATTGCCGAAAGGGAGCTTGTCAAGGCCGACATAACACTGAACAAGAACATGGTGCCGTTCGACACGAGGTCTCCGTTCCAGACTTCAGGCATCAGGGTCGGCACTCCGGCCATCACCTCGAGAGGGCTTGTGGAAAAGGACATGGAGTTCATCGTGTCGCTCATCGACACAGTCCTTGCAAGCGCTGCGGAACATTTGGACTATGTCTCAGGCAAATCCGAGGAAGGCAAGGAGGAGCATGACGCAGTCCTTGCAAATGTACGCAAGCAGGTGCGCATGAAGATGAACGGGATGCCTCTCAACAAGTATTGACTGAAACAATGAGACACGAAAAAAGCGGCTGGAATCCATAAGAAGTCCCGTAGGGACCGCACCGGGTAGGTGCGAAATCCCCCTAATAGGGGGTACAGGGGGTTAGGATGGGTTC
>CALVDM010000024.1 GCA_944326335.1 uncultured Bacteroidales bacterium | reverse complement strand
ATTACCTCGTTTTTTGAGAAATGCTTATAAGTAGCTTATTTTTAATATATTCCTATTTCAATATCGTTTTTTAGACAGAATCACATACTTGTCATTGGCCCAGACCCTCGACTCTCCGTCGCTCATCGTGCCTCCCGGCCACGAGGTTCAGGGATGTGTTTCCCATCGGTATCGTCACGCTTTCCTCGCCCAGTCGGCCTTGAAAGAGACATTGTAGTCGAGCGGCCTGTTGTCTGTGAACGCCCGTTCATACCATGTCCCGGCAGGTATGAGGGTGATTGCCGCGTCAGGGTCCGTGTCGTATTCCGTGGCGACGAAGTACCCTTCCGACATTCCGTGCAGCGCGGAAGTGGACGAGGACGAAGATTTTCTGGATACGGGCCTAGTTGACAAAAAGTAGGTTTATTGCCGCTCCGTCCTGTCCAGGGCGTGTCTTTACAGGAACGGCAAAGGTAGCCGGCGGCATGTCTCTGCGCAATCCCAACAAATCGTGACTTGGCGGTCTTGTCCTCACATCGCATACCTCCATCATCGGGTAACCGGCAATTCAAGTTTTTTTGGAACTGATGCAAATTAGGGCTATCTTCAACTCTGTGTTGTAAAATCCCTGTATGATACCTTTTCTGAAACAGGTCGCTTCTGCATACTACCGCAGAGGGGCGATAGAGAATACGTGCTTCATCTTTCCGAACAGACGTTCGGAAGTGTTCTTCATGAAGTACCTTTCCGGGACGGTGGCGGAAGCCGGAAAGCAGGAAGCCGGGACCAGACCCCTGCTCGTCCCGTGGCTATATACCATAAACGATTTCATCTACAAGCTGTACGATATGCAGCCTGCAGGGAGAATCCCTCTGCTGCTCGAACTTTACAAGGTCTATTCCGGGATTTTCGACAAGGCCGAGCTCCTTGATGACTTCATCTTCTGGGGAGACATGATAATAGGGGATTTCAACGATGTGGACAAATATCTTGCTGATGCATCCCAGCTCTATGCGAACATATCGGACCTCAAGGATATAAGGGACTCGTTCTCATATCTGTCGGACAGGCAGAGGGAGGCGATAGAGTCCTTTGTAAGCCATTTCAGCGACAAGGCCGGCAGGCTTACGGTGGACCTCGGTTCGGACAATCCCAAGGTGAAGGAGAAGTTCCTCCAGATATGGAATATTCTCGGTCCGCTCTACAGCGCATACAGGGAAGCCCTCGCCGCGAAGGGTATGGCCTATGAGGGGATGGTCTACCGCGGTGTGGCGGAACGCTTCGCCGACGGCTCCCCTGAAGAGCTTCTGTCCAGGGCTTTCCCGGGTGCCGGACGCTTCGTGTTCGTAGGGCTCAATGCCCTGAACGAATGCGAAAAGACGGTCATGCGGAGGATGAGGGACGCGTCTCTGGCAGAGTTCTGCTGGGATTATTCCGGGGATATGATAAGGGACCCCTACAACAAATCCTCGTTTTTCATGGAGGAGAATGTCCGCGAGTTCCCTGAAGCCTTCCCCCTGGACACTGACGGGTTGCCGGAGCCGGTATTCCGGGTGGCAAGCGTCCCGTCGGCGGCCGGTCAGGCAAAGCTGCTCCCGCACATTTTCAGGGAGATAGCGGACGGATACACCGGCGGCGACCTCTCGAAGGTAGGGGTGCTCGGCCGCGAGGGTGGCTCCGGGTATGCGGACTGTGCTGTCGTGCTTCCGGACGAATCCCTGCTGATGACTGTGCTCAACACGATACCGCCCGAGATAAGGGACATAAACGTCACAATGGGGTACCCTATGGCATCGAGTTCCTTCTTCCTGTTCATGGACACGGTCGTGGATGTGCAGATGAATGTCAGGAAGAAAGGCGGTGCCCTCTATTTCTACCATAAGCCGGTCTATACGCTGTTCTCCGACCCCGTGTTCAGGCTTGCTTCCGGCAAGGACGGAGAAAGGTTGGCGGACGCGGTGAAATCGGAGGCCCGTTCCTACATATCGTGCGAGACTCTCGATGCCGGAGGTCTGCTCTCGACAATATTCAGGCCTGTGGTCACCGACCTTTCCACTGCCGGCAAAGAGGAAACGGACAGGCTGTGCTCATATCTGCTTGAGGTGGTGGAGGCTGTGGTGCCGTCTCTGAAAAGAAAGGCGGTGGACAGGGTAGAGGCAGAGTTCGCCATGGAGTTCCACAAGACGCTTAATTCGCTAAGGGGAATGCATCTGGATGTGAAGCCCCGGACATTCGTGAGGATACTGGAGCAGATAGTCTCGCCGGTCTCAGTGCCTTTCAAGGGCGAGCCGCTGCAGGGCCTCCAGATTATGGGGCCTCTCGAGACAAGGGCTCTGGATTTCGACAACATCGTCATCCTTTCCGCAAACGAGGGCGTGTTCCCGAGGCGGAACGTGTCGTCTTCGTTCATCCCTCCGGAACTGAGGAAAGGATTCGGATTGCCTACGTACGAGTATCAGGACGCGGTCTGGGCATATTATTTCTACAGGATGATATCCAGGGCTTCAAACGTGTGGCTTGTGTACGACTCGAGGACGGAAGGGCTGAAATCGGGAGAGGAGAGCCGGTACATCAAGCAGCTGCAGTATCATTTCGAGGTCCCTGTTGAAAGACGCATCGTGTCTGCATCCCTTTCAAGGTCGGACACGGTCTCCGAGATACCGAAGACCGCGGAAGATGCGGAGGCTGTGCGGAAGATGGTATTCTCGGCTTCCAGCCTCCAGGAATATCTCGCATGTCCCGCTTCGTTCTACTATGGCAGGATAAGGAATCTCGGCAAGCCGGACGATGTGGTGGAAGTCCTCGATGCCGGCATCTTCGGGACAGTGTTCCACGAGATGATGCAGGCCCTGTATCTCGGCGAGGAAGCGATGGCAAGCGACCTTCCGGTCAAGGACTGGGTGCGGCAGGCTCCTTCAGACATTGTCCCCCGGGAGATAAGCCAGGACTACATATCATCGTGGCTGAAACGCGGCAAGGAGTTGAAGTCAAAGGTCAGGAAACTGATAATGCGGGAGATGCACACCCTCGAGATAACGGGACGGAACCTTGTTGTCACGGATGTGATTGTCCGGTATGTGATGAAGACCCTGTCCGTGGACCTTGCACAGCTGAAATCCTGCGGCAGGCAAAGTTTCCGCATATTCGGCCTCGAGAAGAATTTCACGATAGATTTCGAAGGGTTCATGATAAAAGGTTTCATTGACAGGATAGACAGCATGGACGGCCGCTCTGTCAGGGTCGTGGACTACAAGACAGGCAAGGTGAAGCCTGCGGATGTCGGAGCGGCAGGCTCCAGGGCGGCCGGGGTGGCCGATGCCGTATTCGGGGAAAACAATCTCAGACGGCCGAAGATAGCCCTGCAACTCTATGTCTATGACAAGTTCATGGCTGAGTCGCCGATGTTCTCCGGCATGCCTGTCGAGAACTGCATCTATTCCACGAGGGAGCTTTTCTCCGGTATTCCGGAAAGCTATCCCGTGGACCAGGCCTTCGTGCAGGCCATGGACGAAAGGCTTTCCGCCCTTTTCAGACAGATGACGGACCTGTCTGTCCCGTTCAGGCTCACGGATGATGTCTCTGTGTGCAAGTATTGCGACTTTAAAAATATTTGTGGAAGATGATACAGATAATGAAGGCTTCGGCAGGTTCGGGAAAGACGTTCAATCTTGCCATGAAATATATCACGCTGCTGTTCAGAAAGGCGGACAGACATGCATACAGGCATATCCTGGCCGTGACTTTCACGAACAAGGCCACGGACGAGATGAAGAACAGGATACTGAGGGAACTGTACACGCTTTCATCTGCGCCGGCATCTTCCCCATATCTCAAGTGGTTCATCCCGGGCCGGTTCTCTGCGGAGGAGCTTGCGGACGTGTGCCCGGAAGACATCGTGAGGGAGCTGCCGGACAGCCCCGGAAAGGAGATTACCGAAGAAAGCCTGCAACGTTATGCAAGGGAACTCCTCTGCAGGATACTGCACGACTACAGCGCATTCTCCGTCAGCACCATAGACCGGTTCTTCCAACAGACTCTGAAGGCATTCTCCCGCGAGATAGGGCAGTTCTCCTCCTACCAGGTTGAACTCGACAGGAAAATGCTCGTGAAGGAAAGTGTGGACCGCCTGCTCGACTCCCTTACGGAAGACACTCCGGAGCTGCTTTCCTGGCTCACGGAATGCGCCATGGAACAGGTGGAGAACGGCGAGAGGTACGACATAGACAAGAGGCTCGAGGACATGGCCGGGAGCATCAAGTCGGACGCATATCTGGAAGGTCTCGAGAAAAATGGCGTAGACGAGGACCGGATGTATTCACACGAGAACCTGAGGGCAGTCAGGGAACTCTGCAACAAGGTGGTACGGGACTTTTCCTCAAGAGTCGGGAAGGCGGCCGGTGACGCAATCGCGGCCATAAGCACCTGCGGACTCGAATTCAAGGATTTCTACAGGAGTTTCCCGGCTGTCCTGACAAATTATGCCGGACTCGACGGAAGGAAGGTGGTGGAAATGCCCGGGACATTCATCTCAAGGGCGCACGACAGCGACCTCTGGTTCAGGAAGGCCGACAGGCAGGCCAACCTCGGGAAAGCCAGGGGGCTCGAGACATGTTTCGAGGCTTTCTGCAACCTGTTCGGAGAAGATTTCAAGGTGTACAACACCGCCCTGCTCGTCAGGAGGCAGCTTTATGAACTCGGGGTGGCTTCGGACATCCGGAAGGAATTCGATGCCGTGCTGAAGGACAGGAACGTACTCGGCATAGACGACTCGAACCTGATATTGAAGAACATAATAGACGGTTCGGATGCTCCCTTCGTGTATGAGAAGACCGGGGTGAGATATGAGAATTTCCTTCTGGACGAATTTCAGGATACTTCCGGCATACAGTGGGAGAATTTCAGACCGCTGCTCGAGAACAGCAATTCACAGGGCTTCGACAACCTGATAGTCGGGGATGTCAAGCAGAGCATATACAGATGGCGGGGCTCCAGGTGGAACCTCCTGCACGAGAGTCTCGAGAAGGAGATGTCTCCGTGCAGGATAACCGTACTCGACAGGAACTTCCGCAGCCTCAGAAACATAGTCTCGTTCAACAATTCCTTTTTCAGGTTCGCCGCTTCCATGATGGACGACCTGTACGGGGACGGGAGCCGTACGGTTTCCGGGCTCTATTCGGATGTGGAGCAGAGGGTTGCCTCACGCTCGGAAGAGGAGGGCATGGTCGAGGTCTCTTTCTGTGAACCGGACTGCCAGGAGAAGCTTGTGGTGCGTACGGTAGAAGACCTTGTCGCCGGAGGTGCAGGTTACGGGGACATCGCCGTACTTGTCCGCAACAACAGCTCCGGTGCAGTTGTCGCCGAGACCCTCATATCTGCGGGGATACCGGTGATAACGGACGATTCCCTGAAAGTCAAGTCTTCGCCGGCAGTGCGCCGCATGGTATCTCTCATGGCCCATATCGACAATCCTGAGGACGAGTCCGGAAGCTATCTGGCCGGTCCGTTGAAAGACGCCGACGCCGGTGGCTACCGCTCCCTCGCAGACCTGTGCGAGGCTCTTGCAAGGCTCTTGCGGCAGGACGACGAGGAAGGCTTCGACTCGGAGGCCACATATATCCAGTCATTCGTGGACTGCGTGCTCGACTATTCATCCAGGAACGGAAATTCGCTGCACGATTTCCTCGAATACTGGAACGACACGGACACTGACCCCGACATTTCCTCTCCCGGAGTGAGTGACGCTGTCAGGATAATCACGGTCCACAAATCCAAGGGGCTTGACTTCAATTATGTGATATTCCCTTTCTCGGAGACCGTGAAGCTGTACAGGGATTCCGATGTGTGGTGCTGCCCGGATTTCGGCGGCACGGCACTGGAGCCGGCGGGAAAGAGCCTGTTCGATGTGAGGCTGTCGGAAAAGAGCGCCTTCACCCTTTTCGAGGGGGACTTCCGGAAAGAGAAGATGCTCCAGTACATAGACAACATAAACATATTCTACGTGGCTTTCACCAGGGCAGTGAAGGGAATGCATGTCATTGCCGAAAAACCGCCCAGGTCGTTGTCTGATTCGATGGATGCACAGGTGCCCGGAATTTCGGCAATGAGCCACATACTGTATGTCTACCTGTGCCGGGAAGGTGTGCGTGCAGGGTTCCGCGAGGGCCGCTACGTGTCCGATACAGTGCCTGTTTCGTACAGGTTGGGGGAGATGCCGGCACCGTCTCCGGCGAAGGGGGCGGAAGTCCCCGTGACAGTGAAGTCCGCATATCCTTCTTTTCCTCTCAACCCCGTGACGGAGGGGATGGACGAGAGGGACCGCCTTGTCTTCAGCACCGGGAATCCGGACTATTTCAGCGAGGAAGGGAAATCCGGCCTTTATTCCTCCGGAAGACTGAGGGGTGTGGTGCTTCACAAGATACTTTCAGGCGTCTACACCGCGGATGACCTCGGAGATGCGGTGGCGGAGGCTGCGGCATCCGGACTGATAGATGCTTCCGAAGCCGGAGATGCGCTTGCCTTCCTTTCCTCGAAAATAGCGGACGTGTCTTCCAGGGGATGGTTCCGCCCGGGAGCCAGGGTACTGAACGAGACATCTCTGATTGACACGGACGGAAGCATCTACAGACCTGACAGGGTGATTTTGGAAGACGGCGGCTCTGTCGTCATCATAGACTACAAGTTCGGCGCGAAGGAACGCCAGCATGAAAGACAGATACGCAAATATGCTGAAATGTGGTCCAGAAAAGGCTATGCGGACGTGTCCTCATATCTTTGGTATGTGATGGACGGTGAAATCGTGCGGACAACCTGATTTTTCAAAACAGTTTCTTATTATCCGGAATTTGAGTATCTTTGCGAGGTTTGACATGCGTCAGACAATATCAATTTTCAGGAAAAGGATGGAGAATTTGGAAGGATATGCCAATGTCAACGCTAATCTGACATACAACACACAGAAGCGCCGGCTTCAGCTGCCGGAATACGGACGCAATGTCCAGAAGATGATTGAATACGTCAAATCGATTCCCGACAGGGAGGAGAGGAACAGGCAGGCAAGGGCCGTGATAGGCGTGATGGAGACCATAAATCCACAGGTCCACCTTCAGGACGATTACGAGCACAAGCTGTGGGACCACATGTACATAATCTCAGGCTTCGACCTTGACGTGGACTCGCCGTATCCCGCACCGAAGCCGGAGGAGCTCAACAAGGCTCCGCTGGAACTGCAAATGAAGAGGTCTCCGGTGAAAATCGCGCATTACGGGAGGAACATAGAGAACATCATAGACCTGATTGCGAAGAAGGAGGACGGGGAAGTCAAGACTGCCATGATAAGGTCCATAGCCATGTACATGAGGCAGCAGTATCTTATCTGGAACAAGGACAGCGTTTCCGACGAGACCATATTCAACGATATTGTGAAACTTTCGGCAGGCCGGATTACGATACCTGAAGGCATGCATCTGTCCCGTATCCAGCCGGAGCAGTCCTTCACACGGCCCGGCATGAACCAGTCCAGGGCGAGGAACATGCAGAGGATGAAGAACGGCCGCCAGAAGAACGGCAGGAAATAACATCGGTTTTTCTGATTGGAAAATGGCCAGACGGAGCGAAAAGAAGGAAAAGAAAGAAAAGAAAGGAGCGGAACAGTCCGGGAAAAAATCACTTGCTGTCTTTTCAGGACTGGACGAAAGGAAGAAGCGCGTGCTGGAAAAGCTGGCAGGACTCCTGTCGGCTGCCTTTGCAGTGTTCACATTCCTTGCATTGTTCTCATACCTTTTCACGTGGAAGGCTGATTCCAGCCTGCTGACGGACCCTCAGATGTTCAAGGAAAGCGCGGCTGTGGGCAACTGGGCCGGCAAGCTCGGCTGCAGATGGGCCTTTTTCCTTGTTTCAGACTGTTTCGGTCTCGGGGCCTTTGCCATAGTGTATTTCTTCGCGGCCAGTTCCGCAAGGCTTCTGTTCGGCAGGACGGGCATAAGCTATTCCCGTTCCTTCATCATATCCCTTACCGGGGCGTTCGTGTTCTCGCTGCTCCTGGCTTTCATATCGGACATTGCAGGCCAGCGGACCCTTTTCGGGGGCGGGCTCGGCGGCGACTGCGGAGATGTGGCCACCGGTGTTCTCGCGAACCTGACAGGCAATGTCGTGACATTCCTGCTTATCCTGATATTCCTCGTGTTGTGGCTGCTTCTCGTGAGCGGACGCTTCACGGCGTGGCTTTCCAGGATAGGGGAGAAGAAGGAAGAGGACTCTGTCCAGGCTGCTGACGCGACGGAAGATTACGCGGTGCAGGATACGGACGACATTGTGCAGGACATGGAGGAGGAGCCTGATTCCGGGCATGCAGATGATTCCCATGTCGCGGATATCCCGGATGATATCCCTGATGATGGACCGGATGAGGTGCCCGCAGAAAGCGCGCCAGCGTCCGCCGCGGCTGCAGAGCCGGAGGAACCCGGGCTCGAAGTGGTGAAGGGGGACGGTTTTTCTTCAGAGGTCAAGAAGGACCTTCCGAGGATAGATGTGAGGGAGGAACTGGAAAACTTCACCTTCCCTCCGCTCGACCTTCTCGACGACTATGCTTCAGGCCGTCACGAGGTTGCATCCGAGGAACTCGAGAGGAACAACAACAAGATACGGGCGACACTGCTCAGCTACAAGATACAGGTGGAGAGGGTGACTGCATGTGTAGGGCCTACCGTCACCCTTTACAAGGTGGTCCCGGCTAAGGGAGTCAAGATATCTGCCATAAAGAACCTCGAGCAGGACATCGCCATGTCTCTGCATGCCAAGGGTGTGCGTGTTGTCCCTCTGTCCGATTCGGTCGGCATAGAAGTGGCGAATGACCGCCCTTCGATAGTGCCGCTGAAATCCATGCTGAATGACGAGGCTTTCCGGACGAGCAAGGCCGAACTCCCTGTAGCCATCGGATATACCATAACGCAGAAGGTGAAGGTGTTTGACCTTGCCGATGCCCCGCATCTGCTTGTTGCGGGCGCGACCAAGCAGGGAAAGTCAGTCGGACTGAACGTTATAGTGACATCCCTGCTGTATGCAAAGCACCCTTCCGAACTGAAGTTCGTGTTCATCGACCCGAAGATGGTGGAGTTCAACGTCTACTCGGTGCTCCTGAAACATTATCTGGCTGTGCTTCCGGATGCTGCGGACGAGAAGGAGGAGCGCGACAGGGCCATCGTGAAGAAGCCTGAGCAGGCCGAGCAGATTCTCCGTTCGCTCTGCCTGGAGATGGACAACAGATACATGCTTTTCAGCGAGGCTATGGTGAACGATGTCAAGCTGTACAACGACAAGTACCGGGACAGGCATCTCCTCCCGACGGAGGGGCACAGGTACATGCCTTACATAGTTGTGGTGATAGACGAATATGCCGACCTCATCATGACGAGCGGCATGGGCGGCAACGCAAAGAACACGGCCAAGAGCATAACGACGTCCATAATAAGGCTCGCTCAGAAGGGGAGGGCCGCGGGCATCCACGTCATAATCGCCACCCAGCGGCCTTCGGTAGATGTCATAACCGGCCTCATAAAGACCAACTTCCCTACAAGAATAGCCTTCAGGGTCTCCACAAGGGTCGATTCTTCCACAATCATAGACTCTCCGGGCGCCGACAAGCTGATAGGCAAGGGGGACATGCTCTACTATTCCGGAATTGACACCGAACGCGTCCAGTGTGCCCTGATAAGCCTTAAGGAAATCCGTGAGGTGACAAAGTTCATCGCGGACCAGACCGGCTACAGGAAGAGCTACAACACCCCGTATTATCTGCCTCCTGTAAATGATGCAGACGAGCAGTCTGGCGGCGGGATGGTGGACATGCAGAACATAGACAGCATGTTCGAGGAAGCTGCCAAGCTGGTTGTCATATCGCAGATGGGCTCGACATCGGCCCTTCAGAGGAAACTCGGTCTCGGGTATGCAAGGGCCGGGAAAATCATGGACCAGCTCGAGGCGGCAGGGATTGTGGGGCCTCAGGAAGGCTCAAAGCCTCGCAGCGTCCTCATCCAGGACCTCGCCGGGCTCGAACCTGTCCTGAAATCATTCATCGGTTAAATACACTTGTATGGGACTATTTCTTGCCATGGTTTCGGCCTGCGCTTCCATTATGACGGGAACCGCCCTCGACAGTTTCCTTTCCCGTCTCGAGTCATCGGCTGCAGATTTCACTTACGCATACCGCATAGAGCGCAGCGGCAGTCCGGATGTCACTGGCGGCGGCCGGACAGTCATGAAGGGCACCTCGTACAGGACAGATGCGGACGGTCTTGAAATTTATTGCGACGGGACTGTGGTGTGGACAGTCGACAGGGACAGCAGGGAAGTGGTTATAGAGACGTGCGACCAGTCCCGGCCCGGTGCATCGGGCATGAATCCGCTTCTTCTTCTCAGACAGTTCGACAAAATTTTCTCAGTCACCGGTTCCGATGTGTCCGTTGACGGGAACGGCCGTGAAATCCATACCTACCGGCTTGAGACCGACTCGTCTCTGGACATGAAGCAGCTTGTCGTGTCCATCTCCGCGGCAGGGGATGCGATTTTTTCGGCCAGGATGGAAATGAAAGACGGAACCGTGATTGATTGCACGATTCCGTCATTCTCGTTTTCCTCTGCCGTTGACGACGGCATTTTCAGCCTTGATACCGGCACGCTGGACAGCAGCTACATCGTGACTGACCTCCGTTGAGGCTACCAGCTTCCGCTCGCGCCACCTCCTCCGAAGGAACCCCCTCCGAAGCCTCCGAAACCTCCGCCGAAAGACCCTCCTCCGAAGCCTCCGGAACGTCCGCTTCCCATGCTGCCGAGGATGTTCCCGATTATCAGTCCTCCTGCGAAGTCCGCGTCGTCAGCGTATCTGCGGCTCCCACCGTTTCCACCTCCTCCCTTGCTGCCTCTGCCTGCAAGTGCGGCTATTACAAGGAAGATTATGACGAGTAAAATGATGCTTCCGGAGCCGATTCCCCCGGAGCCGCCTTCACGAGGCTCGGATATCTCGCCGGAAGCCAGCTTCATCAGAACGGTGCAGGCGTTGTCTATGCCTGCGTAATAGTCCCCGCGCTGGAATGCCGGAATCATCTCTCCGGTTATTATCCTCTTTGCATAGCTGTCCGGTATTGCCCCTTCAAGGCCGTATCCGACACTTATGTTCGCCTGTCCTCCGGAAGAGGCGGTCTTGGGCTTCACAAGAACCACAATGCCGTTGTCGGACTTGGCGCTTCCGACCTGCCATTGCAGACCTATTTCCGTGCCGTATTCAGCAGGGGAGTAGCCTTCAAGGTCCGTCACGGTCACGACTGTTATCTGGTTGGAGGTGCTGTCGTCGAACGCAGTCAGCTTCCTTTCCAGCGTTGCGCGCTGCGCAGGGGAGAGTATGCCTGCAAAATCGTTCACAAGCCTCGGCGGTTCAGGCCTCGGCGGAATTGCATAAGTGCACAGGGCCCCTGCCAGCAACAGCAGGAACGCGGAGATATATCTGTGGCCTTGCTTCATCTTTCAAAAGAAATCTCGTCAGACTGTTCGTTCACATCGTCCTCCCTGTACGGGAAGTATGCCTTCAGCTTGGCTCCGGCCATCTTGACAGCATCGGCAAGCCCTTCCGCGAACCTGCCCTGCCTGAAGCATGTCCCGATATGTCCGGACACCTCGTTCCAGAAGTCGGCAGGCACAGCTTCGTTGATGCCCGTGTCCCCGATTATGGCGAAGACCTTCGAACTGCATGCTACATAGATTAGCACTCCGTTGCGGGCGGCTGTCTTTTCCATGCCGAGACGGTAGAACACCTCCACGGCTTTCCTGTACGTGTCGCCTTTGCAGACCCCGTCAATATGCACGCGTATCTCGCCCGAAGTGTTCTTCTCCGCCTCCTTTATCGCGGAGACGACCATCTCGCGGCCTTTGCTGTCGAGAAAATCTTCAGGTTTCATGGAATGTCCGGATTTTGTCAGAATTCCACCTTAGGGGCTTCGGCAGCCCCGTCAGCAGCCTCGAAATATCCTTTCTGCCCGAAACCGAACATGGAAGCGATTACATTGCGCGGGAATCTGCGCACCATGGTATTGTAGGCTTTTGCGACTTCGTTGTATTTGCGCCTTTCCGTCGCGATTCTGTTTTCTGTCCCGGCGAGTTCGGCCTGGAGTTCCGAGAAATTCCGGTTAGCCTTCAGGTCGGGGTAATTCTCGGAGATGGCGAGGAGTCTTCCGAGTGCAGCCCCGATTTCTCCCTGCGCTTCCTGGAATGCCGCTATGCTCTCCTCGGAAAGCTGGTCAGGGTCCACGGTAATCTGCGTGGCTTTGGACCTGGCGGCTATCACCCCTTCCAATGTCTCCTGTTCGTGTTCTGCATAACCTTTCACTGTCGCGACAAGGTTAGGTATGAGGTCGAGCCTTCTCTGGTAGACGTTCTCTACCTGCGACCATGCGGACTTCACGTTTTCTTCTGCGGACACCAGCCCGTTGTAGCCCGACACAGCCCAGATGGCGATGGCTGCGATGACGACTACGATGATGACGATTGCCTTTTTCATTTGTATGTTTTTCTGTTTATATGTGTCACTGCGCATCTTTGACGCACCTTACGTTTGCTGCGAAGCTGCTTGTGGATGCGGAACCGAGGTGCAGAATCGGCTCGTCCCAGTATATGTATCTGAAGTGTGCCTGGCCGTAGCCGTCTGCCGTGTTGTATTCTTCGTTACCTGTACCTGACCAGAAGGCTGCAAAGAGATTTTCAGTCCCGAATATGCCGGTATCCCTGTTGTCCTCTCCTTCGATGAGGTCTGCGAATCCGCATGGAATCACCGCCAGTCCGGAGACGTTGGAAATGTTCATGTCCTTCCAGTATCTCCACATCGGATTGTCTTCGGTGTTGAACTTCGCATCCACCATCATCGCGCCGACGATGTCCTTGTATTCCGCAGTGGCATCCGTGAACGGATCCTGCTCAGACGCGGTCATTTCCAGGAGGGCGTTGGCAAGGTCGAGCCAGTCGGAGTCGTCCGGAAGCCTCCATCCGTCAGGGCATGCGTTGACGGCTTCGTCCCATGTGTAGTATCTTCCGAAAATGTCCGACATCGCCTCCGAATTCTCGAACGGGATTCCGCACGGCTCTTCCGCGGTCCCACTGTACGCAAGGTTCTCCGCAAACCACATGAGGTTCCCTACCTTGACTGTCCTGTATGTCTTCCCGTCCCTGGAGTCAGGCTCCTCGGTGTATGTGCCTTCGAAGCCGAGCCCCATGTCTATCAGCGAGTTCTCTTCATCCACCATGGTTACATACCGTGTGGCGGACAGGGAATAGTAGCCGGATGCGAAGGCAGTGCACAAGACGGAGTACGTCCCCAGTTCTTCCGGGAAAGTGTATGTTACGGAAGACAGAGGTCCGTCTCCTGATACAGGCCCGTCGGATTCCAGCCTTGTAGTGTCGTTCTCGTCCTTCCATGAAGCCCTCCAGTAGACCCCTATGCCGCCACCTTCCGGATGATACGCCCCCGACACATTGAAGGTCTGCTTGAGCGAACCCTTGTCCTTTATGCTGAGATACGGTTCCACATCGAACGAGAGCCTTCCGTTCAGTGACGGGAGGACGACATCCCCTTCTTCGTCTTTCTTGCATCCTGCCACGGCCAATGCCGCCATGGCCGCGAATGCGAGCAGTCTTATATTTCTTGACATGTTCCTAATCCAGGTTTCAATGTGATACGTCGTGCATGTCCGCCGCCTGCGACAGGCACCAATTCTGCAAATGTAATAAAAATACTTTTGGAATTGTTATATTTGTGTCGTTGATGTCAAATTATACATGCCGATGATGATGAAACATCCTGCCGTGGTGCTGCCGTTGTGCATCTGTATGGCCGCCCTCCTGTTTTCTTCCTGTTCAGGGACGGACAGATATGTGGCCATGACCGGTTTCGCCCAGGGCGGGACCTATTCCGTGAAACTGGACCTGTACGGTCCCGAAGGGAAGGTGAAGCTCTCTCCCGAGGAGATAAGGGAAGGGGTGGATTCTGTCCTCGATGCAGTGGACCGTTCACTGTCTGGCTACAACAAGGGGTCTCTGCTGAGCCGCTTCAATGCCGGAGAGAGGATTGTGCCGGACGACATATTCAGGAAGATATATGCCGAATCGCGCAGATATTACGATGAGACCGGCGGATGTTTCGACGTGTCCTGTGCCCCGCTGTTCGATTCGTGGGGCTTCGGTTTCACCTCGGATTCCCTGCCTTCGGCGGAAAAGGTGAGGACTCTCCTTGAGAACGTGGGCATGGACAGGCTTTCCGACACCCTCGTCACCGGTGCGGATGGTGCGGCCACTTCCGCCATGCAGCTTCTCCCTTCAGCCGGAGATACTCCTCCTGAGCTGAATTTCAATGCAATAGCCCAGGGATATTCCTGCGACCTCGTGGCCGGATACCTGCATTCCATAGGTGTGGACCAGATGCTTGTGGACATAGGTGGCGAAATCTACTGTGAAGGTCTCAATCCCTCAGGAAAACCATGGGGAATAGGCCTCGACAGGCCTGTCGACGGCAACGACACTCCGGGGAAGGACCTTCAGGGCATATTCCGGGCAGGTCCGGAGCCATGCGGCATAGTCACATCCGGGAATTACAGGAAATTCTATGTCAGGGACGGGCGGAAGTATGCCCACACCATAGATCCGAGGACAGGTTTCCCTGTCACCCATTCCCTGCTCTGCGCCACAATAATCGCACGGGATGCCACATCTGCGGATGCCCTGGCCACATATTGCATGGTTGTAGGGTTTGAAGAAGCCAAGGCGTTCATCTGCTCCAGGGAAGACATTGAAGGATGCCTCGTGTATGACGAAAACGGGGAGATGAAGACATGGGTCTCTGACGGAATCGTCTTCGAGGAGGCGGAGTGACAAAGCCGGGCTACCGTTTCCCGCTAAGGAAGTTCGCATATCACTTCCAGACAGTCCACCACGGCTCCGGCTGTCCATCCTATGGCTTCGGTCAGGAATTCCGGACATATCCCGGCTTCGTGCAGGAATACTGCCGCAAGGGCTGCCGGCATCAGTGCGGATGTCATTGGCACGGCTATCAGATTCGTTATTATGAAATACATCGGGGCGGACCCGAACAGCAGCCATGCGAGCGGTCCGGTGAATACCTGGCAGGCTATGGACAAGGCTGCGCTGTTCCATATCGTCTTCAGCACCGGGACCTTTGCCGGGTACATGTCCCTGAGGTGCGGGTACAGGAAGTATATGCCGCACATGGCGAGGTATGACAGCTGGAATCCGGCAGACGTTATCACTTCAGGGTCGAGGGCACACTGCAGGGTCAGGGAGAAACACAGTATGTCCGCATCCGACGGTTTCCGTCCGCACAATATGGCAGTCTCCCTCAGCGATATGAAGATGAACGCCCTCACGATGGATGGGGAGGAGCCTGTCATCACGGAATAGAACAGTGTTGACGCAATGATGACGGCGAATCTCGCAATGTCAGCCTCCCTTGATTTCCCGAACACGGACAGCATCCTGGTCAGAATCACGTATATCAGCGCGAGATGCATCCCGGAAAGGGCGAGGATGTGTGATGCCCCGCTGTCCCGGAAAGCAGCCTTCACGGATGCCGGCACGTCCGACTGGTCTCCCGTGACGAGTGCCTTTATCAGGGCGTTGTCTGCCGGACTGCCGAGAGGCAGCGAGTCTATCCCGTCCTTGAGCCATGCGGCAGCCGGTGCGGTCAGGCTTGCAGCCGGCCCGGCATGCCCTCCTCCCGCCACCGCATCCGGACAAGACAGTTTCGAGAGCGAGCCGCTGGTCCAGCAGAACATGCCGCACAGGAATACTGCGGCAATGGCCGCAGCGTATTTTGCCCATCCTCCCGGCACTTTTCCCACTTTGCGGGACAGCAGCATCCATGCGGACAACAGACAGCCTGCGAGGGTGCACGCGGCAAGCCAGTACATGCTCCCTGAACGGACCGTAAAATGACTGCAGATGAAAATTCCGGTAACGGTACCGGCGCAGAATGGCAACGCATACAGCACAGATTCTCTCCCCTCGGCCATCACACTGAAAAATTAGGCTGTGACTATATTTTTCTTATTATGAATTTTTGCGAAAATAGTCATTATTTTTATAACTTTGCGTGTATGACTTGAAAATCGCGTCAGATTACAATTTATTTTAGACAATATGATTATTCTTGTATTGAATTGCGGAAGTTCGTCCCTCAAGTATCAGCTTCTCGATATGAAAGGCGACGATGTTTTCGACTTGATGGCCAAAGGTCTTGTCGAAAGAATCGGTATGGATGCCGGATGCATCAAGCATCAGACTGTCGGTAAGGAGAAGTATGTCAAGGAAATGCCTATTCCGGACCATACGGTGGGCATCAAGGTTGTCCTGGACGCGCTTCTCGACAAGGAATACGGTGTGCTGACCACTCTCGAGGACATCGAGGCAGTGGGACACAGGGTGGTGCATGGAGGCGAGGAGTTCTTCTGCAGCAAGCTCATCGACGACAATGTCATCGCACAGATAGAGAAATGTTCCGAGCTCGCACCGCTTCATAATCCGGCTAACCTTCTGGGTATCAAGGCTGTATCTGAAGTGCTCCCTACTGTTCCGCAGGTGGCCGTGTTCGATACCGCTTTCCATCAGACCATGCCTGCATACGCATACATGTACGCACTTCCGTATGAATACTATGAGAAATACAGAATCCGCAGATACGGATTCCACGGCACGAGCCACAAGTTCGTTTCGGAAAAAGGGGCCAGGTTCACGGGCATTGAGCTCGAGAACTCCAAAATCATAACCTGCCATCTCGGCAACGGAAGTTCCATTACGGCGATAGCGAACGGCAAGTCGATAGACACTTCTATGGGCTTCACCCCTCTCGAGGGAATCATAATGGGTACGAGATGCGGCTGCATCGACCCTGAGATTGTGACATACATACAGAAGAAGGAGTCCCTTTCCGCCGACGAGGTGAACACTGTGCTCAACAAGAAGAGCGGTTTCCTCGGCCTGTCATGCATATCTTCGGACGCCCGCGACCTCAACGATGCCGCAAACGGCGGGGACAGGAAGGCGAAGCTGACCCTCAAGAAGCTCGTCTACGACATAACGAAGTATATAGGAGCGTATGCGGCCGTGATGAACGGAGTTGACCTCATCGTGTTCACGGGAGGCATAGGGGAGAACAACAGCCGTCTCCGCAGAAGGGTCTGCGAGAACCTGTCATACCTCGGGCTCAAGTTCGACTACGAGGCGAATGTGGCCACGGGGAAGGATACCCTCATCTCCCTGCCTGACTCGAAGGTGAAGGTGGCCGTCATAACCACGAACGAGGAGCTTGTCATAGCACAGGATACGATGCATATCGTCCTCAACGAGAATAACCAATAAATTGACTGATAACAATGTTTACGAAATTTGAAGACATCTTTGCCGAACTTGCCGGCAGGGGTGCAAAGAAGAGAATGATTGCCGCATGGGCAGTCGACGGGCACACGATTTCTGCTGCAAGCAAGGCTGTGGACCTCGGGATGATAGACGCCACCCTCGTTGGTGACGAGAACCTTATAAAGGAGCAGTGCGAGAAGGAAGGTATCGACGTCAACAAGTTTACTGTCATACACAATCCTTCCGAACTCCCTGCAGTGACCCAGGCTGTCACGATGGTGAACCAGGGCATGGGGGACCTCCTCATGAAAGGCCTCTGCAGCACGGACAAGTTCATGCGTGCCATCCTCAACAAGGAGACAGGTCTTCTGCCTCCAAAGGCCGTGCTCAGCCATGTGTCTGTGATTCAGAACCCTAACTACCACAAGCTCATATTCCTGAGCGACATGGCGGTGATTCCGCTTCCTGACCTCTCTCAGAAGAAGGCCATGCTCGGCTATCTGGTGAATACCGCACACGCTATGGGCATCGCCTGCCCTAAGGTTGCCATAATCGCAGCCACAGAGCAGATGCTCGAGAAGATGCCTGCATGCGTCGAGGCTGCAGTGCTCGCGAAGAAGGTGGAGCGCGGCGAGATAAAGGGATGCATTGCGGACGGCCCACTCGCCCTCGATGTTGCCATCGACAAGGAATCCGTGGAGATAAAGAAGCTCGTCAGCCCTGTGGCCGGAGATGCGGACTGCCTCCTTTTCCCTAACATCGAGTCTGCCAATGTGTTCTACAAGACCAATTCCAAGCTCGCTGCCGATGTGAAGCAGGCAGGTATGGTTGTCGGGGCGAAAGTTCCGTGCGTCCTTTCAAGCCGTGCAGACAGCATAGATACCAAACTCAACTCCATCGCCATAGCAGCAATGGCTGCAAGATAGCAGGACATGTCAGGTAGGATTTTGGCGTTGAACACCGGATCGACCTCGACCAAGATAGGATATTATGACTCAGGACGCAAGATATTGGAACACAATATCTTCCATAGTCTTGAAGATTTGTCCGGATTTGACTCTGTAATGGACCAGGACGCCATGCGTCTCAACTCCGTTACAGAGTTTCTTGTCTCGCAGGGGATTCGTCTGGCCGACATAGACATAGTCATGGCCAGGTCAGGGCTCGTGACTCCGGTAGAGACCGGAGTGTATGAATTGACGGAGCCTCTGAAGGCTGCATTGAGGGAATGTGCGGAAGGAGTGCATGCCTGTAATCTGTGCGGACTGATTGCGTCCGAGATTGCCGGGCGCGTTAACGGGGAGCGTTCCCGCTGCGGAATGGAGGGGGTGTGCAAGGCATATATGGCAGATCCTCCGATGGCCGATGAGATGCTTCCCGAAGCCAGGATAGGCGGACTGCCGGAATTTCCCCGGCGTGCCCTGTGCCATGCCCTGAATTCGAGGGCTGTGGTCCGTCATTATGCCAGGGACAAAGGCGTGTCCCCGGATGATGTCACCGTGATAGTCGCTCACATTGGCGGAGGGACTTCCGTGACGCTGCACAGGGACGGCCGGATAATTGACACCAACGACGCATTGGGAGGAGACGGACCCCTCAGCACGGAGCGTGCCGGTACGGTGCCGGCTTTTCCCCTTGTGGAAATGTGTTTCAGCGGCAGATATACGAAGGAGGAGATAAAGCGGAAACTCGTCGGAAAGGGCGGTGCTGTGGCTTACTTCGGCACCAATGACTTCCGCAGGGTGGTGGAGATGGCCGATGAAGGTGATTCACGTGCCGGGCTTTTCATAGAGGGATTCTGCCTTAGCGTTGCCAAATATATCGCCTCGCTTGCAACCGTGGTCTGCGGCAAGGTGGATGCCGTCATACTCACAGGCGGCATAGCCTGGAACAGCGGACTTATGCGCAAAATTGCGGACAGGGTCTCGTTCATAGCCCCGGTGGAGGTGTTCCCTGGAGGAAATGAAATGGACTCTCTTGCGGAGAACGGCTATGCTGTGCTGTCAGGGGAGATTCAGGTGAAGAGCTACTGCAGGAAAAGGTCCTGACAGGGCAGTGCGTTGCTGTAGCCCTCACGGCATCTGCGGAAAAGGCCTTCGGTCATCCTTGTGAAACCCGGGCCTCTCCAGGTGCTTGTGTTGGTTATCATTACCCAGCACTCCCCGTCGGGGTAATACTTCACGAGGGCGCTTGTCCCTCCGAGTGTCCCTGTCCTTGTCCATTCCCCGTCCGGCTTCGTGTCGTTCCATCCGAGGGAATAAGTCTCGGGATTGAAATATTCTGTCATCTCAGCCACGCTTTCAGCCGATATGATGTCCGCGATTCCCGGGCGTCCGTCTATCGCGCCTATGAACCTGCACAGTTCGGCAGGTGACCCGCACCATGCCCCGGCCCCGGAAAGCCCGCGGATATCATTCCCTCCGTAGCACCTTTCCACCATCCTCCCGCTCAGGTTGTATTCCTCGCACAGCTCCGAACCTTCGTGCATGTAGTATCTCACTTCGTCGGGGTACTTCTCTTCGTAGTAATTGTTGGCGATATGCATGTCGTAGCATCCGGCCGGGTGAAGCACATTCTCCTGGATGAATGTCTCGTAGTCGGTCCCGGACACCTTTTCTATTATCATTGACAGGAGCAGATAGCCGAAGTTGGAGTACCTCTGCCATGAGCCGGGCTTATATCCGAGGGGTCTGGAGAGAACGCACCGCACGAGAGTTTCGTGGTCGGGTGCCCCTTCCAGCCTGAACTGGCGGATGATGTCCCTGGTCGAGAACATGGGGTCGCCTCTGCTGTTCGTGAACCCTGCCTTGTGCCGGAGGAGCTGTTCCACAGTGATGCCGAACTTGCTTTTCTCTCTGATGGCTGCCGTATATGCCGTGTCGTTGAGAATACCCCTTTCCCCGAACACTGTATCCTGCAGAGAGAGCATCCCCCTTTCCTTCAGAACCATTATGCCGGTGGCCGTGATGAGTTTCGAGACGGAAGCCATCCTCATTATGTGACCTGGCTCCATTTCCTCTCCCTTCTCCTCGTCTGCATAGCCGTAGCCTTTGGCGTAGAGCAGGGAGTCGTTCCTCATGACGGCAAGGGAAGCTCCCTTGATTTGCCATTGCTCGAGGAATTTTCCTATCATCCTGTCCATTCCTTCAGTGGCAGGAAAGGATGACATGGCGTTTGTAAGGCTGTCATTGATGCACACGGCCTTGCATTCCGGCTCCTCCTGCGCAGCCCTGTCCTTGGACGATGAGGAAAACGGAACGAGGATGACTGCAAGCAGCACACCCAGCACTATCGGGGACAGGACAAGCAGCTTCCTCTTGCTCATTTCCCCTCCTTGTGAAGAATGCCTGCCCTGATTGCGAAATCTATGATGAAGTCTGCCGTCCCTCCGATGCCGAGAATTGAGGAATCGACGCACAGGTCGTAGTTCGAAGCCACTCCCCAGCTGCCGAAGGTATAGTAGTTATAATATGTCTCCCTTTTCCTGTCGGTTTTCTCTATCAGGTCCTTCGCCTTTTCCATGCTGATGCCGGACCTTTCCATTATCCTCTTCACCCTGATGTCGAACGGTGCCGTTATGAACACGTCGACGGTGCAGTCCATGTCCCTGAGTATGTAGTCTGCACACCTGCCCACAAGCACCGCCGATTCCTTTTCGGCGATATCCCTGATTACCGAACTCTGTATCTGGAAAAGGTTCTCCCCGTTGAGGAAATTCTTCGGGGACCCGAATGTCTGTGTGGCGAAGAACGAGGATATCGGGAACATGTTCCGTTTCTCGTCCTTTTTCTTGAACACGTCGGGACTGAAACCGCTGGATTCGGCCGCCTTCGTTATGAGTTCGTTGTCGTAGACACGGATTCCGAGTTTCTCCCCGAGGGCTGTCGCGACGTCTCTGCCGCCGCTGCCGAATTGCCGGCCAACATTGATGATTATCTTATCTTTCATTGTCTTACAGTTTACTTCCGAGTATTGACGGGTCGTCTCCGTCGTTCAGAGCCTTGAGTTTCTTCATCAGCCCAAGCAGCAAGAAGAATGTCAGCAATGCCGCAAGGAAGTCCGATATCGGGAAGGCCAGCCATATCCCTTTCGCATCTAATGCAAGCGGAAGCATGTACAGAAGCGGAATGAGGAAGAGCAGCTGCCTTGACATGGACAGGATTATGGACTTGTTTATCATTCCGAGGCACTGGAACAGGTTGGATGTGACCATCTGGAATCCTACCAGAGGAAGCATCAGGTTTATGAGCACGAGACCTTTGGCGGAGAGGTCTATGAGTTCCGCATCAGGCGTGAATATCGAGACGGCCGCATGAGGGAAGCCTATCGACACCGCGAATCCGATGCAAGCCACGATGGAAGCGTACTTGACAGTCTTGCCGTAGACTTCGCGCACCCTCGAGTATTTCCTCGCCCCGTAGTTATAGCCGGCGATAGGCTGCATGCCCTGGTTCAGCCCCATGTTTATCATGATGAAAAGGAAGGATATCCTGTTCACTATGCCGTATGCCCCGATGGCCAGGTCTCCGCTGTATTTCTGGAGCTGCTGGTTTATGAACAGGGTCACAAGGCATGCCGCGGCGTTCATCAGGAACGGGGCGAGGCCTATCGAGAGGGAATCCTTTGCGATTCTCATGTCTATCTTGAAGATGCCTTTACTGAAATGCAGCAGCCTGTCCTTGTTGCTGAAATACCTGAGTATCACTATCAGAGCCACAAGCTGTGCTATGACGGTGGCAAGGCCTGCTCCACGTATGCCCATGTCGAACGCGAAGATGAAAAGCGGCGCCAGGGCCACGTTGAGCACCACTGTCAATATCGTTAGGGACATGGCCATCTTCGGATTTCCGGAAGCCCTCAGCTGGTTGTTCAGCCCGAGATACAGGTGTGTCACCACATTGCCCGCCAGTATGACCTGCATATATTCCCTCGCATACGTGATTGTCACTTCGCTTGCCTTCAGAAAGTAGAGTATGGGGTCCAGGAACGCCAGGGTCACAGTCATGAACAGCAGCCCTATTATTGTGTTGAGGACTACCACGTTCCCCAGCACCTTGTTTGCGATGTCGTAATTCTTCTGTCCGAGAAGCACCGACATTATGGTGCTCGCACCCACACCCACCAATGTGCCGAAAGCTGCGGAAAGGTTCATCAGCGGAAAGGTGACGGCAAGGCCGGAGATGGCATCCCTGCCTACTCCATGTCCTATGAATATGCTGTCTATTATGTTGTACAGGGACGATGCCGTCATGGCTATGATGGCCGGCCCGGCATACTTCATCAGCAGTTTTCCTATCTTCTCCGTCCCGAGTTCCAAAGGGATTGCATTGTTCACAGCCATCCTCAAGCCTCCTCTCCAGTTGTCTCTCCTGTTGTGCCGTCATCCCCGGAGTCTTCGGCATCCGGGTCCTCTACGAGCTCTATCCTGAATATCAGCGGGGCGTATTCCGGAATGGTGGAACCGCTTCCGGAGGAACCGTAGCCGTATGCCGAATAGAATATGCCTGTGGCCTTCTCCATGGCCTTCATTCTCCAGAGGATGCTCCTGAAGCCGGCTATCGTGCTGTTGCCGTCGAGCGTTATGTCCGTGGAATCCGCCGACATCTGAACTTCCATAGGCTCGTAGGTCCTGCTTTCGTCGTAGATGTCGTTGTCGATTGCGGTCTTTTCAACCGTGGTGTCGAACACCTGTCCGTCCAGCCGCATGCCGGTGTAGTTTATGAACACAGTGGTATCCTTGTGCAGGTCTTCGGCTTCCCCTTCGCCGGCTTCGTCCACACGGAAATAGAAACCGGTGAACTGAGGCTCGACAGACGGCCCGTTGCTGTCCAGATAGCTCTCGATCTGGTCGACCTGCCACTGCATTATGTCATCAGTGACCTCCTCTATTGTCACGTCGTATATCTGTGCGCTGTTGTCAGTCACTTCCCTCATGTACTCCTCCTCGCTCCCGTATCTGTTGTACGTGAGGAACCAGCCGGGAATCATGGCTGTCCTTGAACTTTTCTCAGTCATGCCGTAGAGCATGTCCTCAAGGCCTTTCGATATGGCCCCGTCCGCCACATTCCAGACCCTCGGTCCGTAGTAGTAGGATTTATTGTAGGTTCCGAGCTGTTTTGCGATGTCTTCGTCGGACGTGTTGGAAATGTCCCCGTCAAGATTCCGGACTGTGTATTTCACTCTTGCGTAGCATGGTTTCGTGACGCTTTTCCCCTCTCCTGAAGGAGTGTCGGACAGGATGTATATACCCATTCCCGCGAGTTCAGCCTCCGGATGATGGGTCTTTATCCACGCCTCAAGAAACATCTTTTCGTCTTCATTCGCAGATGTGGTCTCCTCGACTGCGCATCCCCCGGCAAGGGCTGCAGTCCCCAGAAGCCACAATAAACAAGAATTAAATTTCATTTCCTTATGTTTTGCGTGCAAAAATACAATAAAAACCGGTCGGGTTTCAGTCGTTCGTCAGGCTTTCTACCCAAATCTGGTAAATCAGGGCCGAGTTGGCAGGAATCGTGCCGTTTTCCTCGTCTCCGAATCCGTATTTCCCGGAGAATACGATGTAGCATATCTCTCCTCCCTTTACACCGGCAAGCCCGTTCATGAGTCCTTCCACCAGTCCGGCATTCCCGTCGAGGGTGACAGTGAGTATGCCGTAGTCCGGGGACGTGAGAGTCCATCCGCTTTCCGTGGCCGTCTCTTCACGGTTCGTGGCGAAAAGGTTGGAGGCCGTCGGTTCGCTGCCGCTGAAAATGTAGCCGGCATAGTAGAAGGAGACCGTCCCACCGGCCGCGAGCTCCTCACCGGTGCCTTCGGTGAGCACAATCCGGTTCGAGCCGGCGTTATGCACGATGCGCGGGGCAGGCTCCTGCGATGCCAGGCTTTCTATGAAACTGTCTATCCTTTCCTCCTGGGAGGAGTATGTCGTCTCCAGGCTCTGCTTCTTGCATGCCTGCAGCATGCACAGCAGGGCTCCTGCGAGGACAATATATCTGAATATGTTTCCCATGTCTTTCCTAATGATTTCCCTGGAAACCGTTATTTTCTTTCCTTCCGCCCGCAAGAAATTCCCCGGTAACGGACTCTACGTATGCCGCGAGCCCGGCGGTGCCTCCGCTGATGTCCTTTCCCTTCACGAGCTTCCCTCCGGCGGCCAGTTCATGCCCTCCGCCGTTGAAGTATGTCTTCGCGCACAGGTTTGCGGAGATTCCGCGTCTGGAGCGTATCGACACCCTGTACCTGTCGTCTTCCTCCCTCAGGAGGAGGCTCATTCTCACGTCCCTTATTCCGAGAGGCATGTTCACGAAACCTTCGGTCTCTCCGTCACGTATGTCGAACTCTGCGGCAAGAGGCTTGTCAATTATCATATATGCCGCACCTTCCGCGGTTATCGTCATCCTGTCTTTCAGCATTGTCCCCATGAGCCGGAGCCTGTTTTCCCTGTAACATCCGTAGAGGGATTCTATTATGGCATCCCTGTCGACTCCTGCGGCTATGAGCATGGACGCCATGCTGAATGTCGAGGGATATACCGAGTTCGCGAAATTGTTCGTGTCTGTGGTCATCCCGGCCATCAGGGCGTTCCTCGCCTCGGCCGGGATGTTCCCCGCATCTCCTCCGACGTCTGGCATGGCGAGCAGTACATAATAAAGCAGCTCCGATGTAGAGGATATCTCAGTCATGGAGAACACGGTGGAGAACCTGTCCGTTTCCGGGTTGAGGTGGTGGTCTATGAGCACCTTGGGACATGCTGCCTTTCCGAGAGCGTCCCCGAGTGCCTCAGCCCTGCCGAATGAATTCATGTCGAGACAGAATATGGCGTCGCTCCCTTCTATTATGGCTGCAGCCTTTTCCGGCTCGGATTCATATACGGTCATGGCATCCTTCGCGCCGGCCGCAATGAATGATAGCGAATCCGGCCATCTGTCGTACAGGACTATTGACGGATGCACGCCTTTTCCGCGCAGGTAATGCAGCAGGGCGACGCAGCTGCCGATGGCGTCCCCGTCCGGATGGGCATGGGCTGCTATCGCCACCTTGTCAGCGCCATTGATTACATCGCACATGGCCTGTATGGATGATGGGCTTATATTTACCATAAAGTCAGCGGCTTGCAATGCGGGATTTCCAATGTCAGGATTTCACGCGACTAATGTGGCGCAAATTTACAAATTATATTGCATTTGATAAATCAAATTTTTAACTTTGTCCGGAATTTTGAATATAATTAAATACTCCAAATAGTTATGAAAATATTGAAAAAGGTATTGATTTACCTCATTTTTCCGCTTGCCATAATCGGCTTGGGTTACATGATTGTCGAGAGCGTGATGGAGCCTGTCCGCTTCAACAACGACAAGGCTGCCCGCGAGGCGGTGGCTATCCAGAGACTCAAGGACATCCGTACGCTGCAGAATGCATACAAGAGCGAATACGGAAGGTTCACGGCATCTTTCGACACCCTCAAGTCTTTTTATCTGGATTCATCGATGAAGGTTGTCATGCAGCTTGGTTCTGCCGATGATTCCGTGGCAGTGGCCAATACCGAGAACCTCAAGAAGCGTAACCCGAGGATCAAGCCTGAGCAGATGCTCGAGCTCTACAGGAACGGTGAACGCCTTGTGTTCAGGATCGAGAATGAGATACCGGTGAGGGATACCTTGTTCAATGACAGGCAGGACTTCCTCAAGGAGCTCGACTCCATAGCTTTCGTGCCGTTCTCGCACGGGGACTCCATCTATATGGCTTCCGTCGTCAAGACCGTTTCCGGAGTCAAGGTTCCGCTCTTCGAGGCGAGCCTCACCTACAAGTCTCTTCTTAAAGGCTTGGACAACCAGTTGAGAATCAATCTTGATGCCCAGGAGAAAGAGAGAAACGAGAAGAAATACGGTACTGCTGATTTCTCCGGCTTGAAAGTGGGAAGCATCACAGCGCCTAACAACAATGCAGGAAACTGGGAATAACAGCGTGGGAAAGAACATATCCGTACAGGTTTCACTGTCCGGATATGTTTCAAGGATAGAAACAGACGGTGTCAGCGAGTCATCCGGGTGGATGGGCGCTGACCGTTTTTTTACCGACAGCCGTTTCCGCCGCCGCTATGACAATGTGGACATCTCTGTGTTCACGCCAAAGTTTACCGTTGTTCCTGACCACTTTTTCGACCCTCTTGCCGCAAGGGAACTGCTTTCGGATGTGGCCGAGCTCAGGAGTACGGATCGGGTGGCGTTCAGGCCGATACCGGAACTGAAGGCGCATCTGATATATTCTACGGACATCGGGGAGACCCTCTCGGCAGTCGTGGCAGGCACGGTACTGATGTCTGACGGCTCTTCAGCCGCAATACTGCCGGAGATATGGTACATGCTCTGCTCCCTTCCGTCGATACCTGACTACAACAAGGTAGTGGCTTCGTATGCGGACGGGAGGCTGTATCTGGTCATCGCACAGGGAAGAAGCCTCCTGCTGTGCAGCTCCTATCAGGCTGCGGATTTCACTACGGCCGAATATTTCATCTTCCTTGCCATGAAGAAGCTTCAGCTCAACATGGAGATGTCCACGATATTTTTCCGGACACCTCTCGGGGACGAGGACGAGATTTCCCTTTACCGCTATTTCAAGGCAGTTGACCATATTTGATTCTGTATATGAGGATAATCGGAGGCAGATGCAGGGGGAAGGTGATAAACCCTCCGCAAGGCTACAGGGCGCGTCCCACGACGGATTTTGCCAAGGAAGGTCTGTTCAACATACTCAACAACGAGTATGAGTTCGAGGGGCTATCCGTACTCGACCTGTTCGGAGGTACGGGTGCCATATCGTTCGAGTTCGCTTCCAGGGGGGCTTCCGATGTGATATGTGTGGAGATGAGTTCCGAAAACGCCTCTTTCATCAGGACCTGTGCCGGAAAACTCGGTCTGAGGGAGGTCACCGTGGTGCATCACAATGTGTTCGATTTCCTGAAACTGTGCACGAAGACTTTCGACATTGTCTTTGCGGACCCGCCGTACGCTCTCGACGGTCTGGACACCCTTCCGGACAAGGTGCTCTCTTCCGGGATACTGAACCCTCAAGGCTACTTCATCCTCGAGCATCCGGCATCCTACGGTTTTTCTTCGCATCCGGATTTCGTCAAGGAGAGGAAATACGGAAACGTGCATTTCTCCTTCTTCGAGAAGACTCGCTAAGTTCAATCCAGTAAACAAGAATAAAATGAATAAGATTTTAATCATTGTCCCGGTTCTGTTCATCTATGTTTCCTCCCAGGCGCAGACGGCCGTGAGCCTTTTCTGGAAGAAGGACGGCAAGCAGGTCGAGGAGATAGTGTCGGACAAGGCCGACCTCTACAGGGAGGTGGGGCATCATGGCCCTGCTGTGGAGAATACGCATTTCGCGTTGAGGATATATTTCAATGACAGCGGAGCCATCGATGTCTATTCCAAGACAGGACGTGGTCTTGAGCTGGAAAGCTACGGATGGTATCCGACAGCGCAGCAGCAGGAGGAAGGGGCCGGCTGCGATGAATACATGGTGGGCAAGACTGTCGGTCTCGGCGGAATCGCCCTCTGGGACGGGGAGAAGGAAGTGAAGCTGACGGCAACGAAAGGCCGTACTGCGAGGGTCGGACACACGAAGTCCGGTTCCTATGCCGAGATGATAGCATACGGGGTGCCTTACCAGGAAGACACCGTGGACATATCCATCAGGATAGACATGACCCGCAGGACGAGAGATGCGCAGGTCACGGCGACCGAACTGTCCGGGAAGCCCGTAATGTTCCTGACCGGGGTGAATTATCACCATGGCCAGACCGTGAAATGCGGCGACGGGTTCATCTTCGCTTGGGGAGTGCATCCTGCAGACGTGGCCGAGTCTCCTGTCCCGGTAGGTGCCGGGATGTTCTTCAGACCGTCGGATTTCGGCCCTATGGAGGTGACTGAAGACATGGTCAGGATTGTCTCGAAACCGACGTCTTCGATATGTACCACAGTGGTGGCGGCATCGACAAAGGAAGCGGAACTCAACACCGTGAGGCGGTTCGAGTCTTATATGGTAAAGTGATGCGCGGCAAAATAGAGAAGACCAATGCTGCCCGCCTCCTCGACAAGGCCGGCATTGCATATACTCTCGTCCCGTATGAGGTTGACGAGAACGACCTTGCAGCGGCTCATATTGCAGGGCAGCTCGGAGAGCCTGTCGGGCAGGTGTTCAAGACGCTTGTCCTTTCCGGAGACAGGACAGGTTATTTCGTGTGCGTGGTCCCTGGTGATGCCGAGGTGGACCTGAAAGCTGCCGCAGCCGTATCTGGCAACAAGAAATGTGACCTCATCCCGATGAAGAATCTGCTCGGGGTCACAGGTTACATAAGGGGAGGCTGTTCTCCTGTCGGGATGAAGAAGGCGTTCCCGACATATTTCCATTCCACAGCCCTCGGGTATGATTCCATCTATGTGAGCGCCGGAGTGAGAGGGCTGCAGTTCAAAATTTCCCCTGAAGCCCTCATCGGATATGTCGGAGCGACCGTGGCGGACATAGCGAAACTGCCTCACTGACCGCCTCGCCGGCACCGGCATCCTCAGAAGCTGTGGTAATGCGGGCCGAATCTTTCGAATGCGGCCTTGTCGAGCATTTCCCTGTCGTCCGGGTGCGCTATGCCTATCAGCATTTTCGCCCTTTCCTGCATGGATTTCCCGTAGAGGTCCACTGCACCGTATTCGGTCACCACCCAATGTACATGCGCCCTCGTGGTCACGACACCGGCGCCGGTCATTATGGCAGGGGCGATTTTCGAAGCTCCTTTCCTTGTCCGTGAAGGCATGGCTATGATGGCCTTGCCGCCTTCCGAGAGCGACGCCCCGTAGACGAAGTCTATCTGCCCTCCCACGCCGGAATAGAATTTTGTACCAATCGAGTCGGCGCAGACCTGTCCCGTGAGATCTATCTGGACCGCCGAGTTTATTGCAACCATCTTCGGATTCCTGGATATGATGCGCGGGTCGTTGGTGTAGCCGACGTCCATCATCGCCACCATCGGGTTGTCATCTATGAAGTCATAGCACTCCTTTGAACCGAGAAGGAAAGTGGCCACTATCTTTCCCTTGTCGGTGACTTTCATGGAACCGTCGATGACCCCCTTGTCCACAAGACCGAGCACCCCGTCCGCGAACATCTCGGTGTGGATTCCGAGGTGCTTGTGCCCTCCGAGCTGGGCGAGCACCGCATTCGGTATCGCGCCTATGCCCATCTGGAGGCATGAGCCGTCTTCTATGAGTTCCGCGCAGTGCCGGCCTATTGCGGTCTCTATCTCGTCCGGCTGGCTGAAATGCCCCGGCACGAGAGGCGTGTCGTCCTCCACGAATATATCTATCATGTCCATCGGAATCATGGCCTGCCCCCAGGCTCTCGGCACATTCCTGTTCACCACGGCAATGACAGTCCTGGCGCATTCTATCGCAGCAAGAGTGGCATCCACAGATGTCCCGAGCGACACATAGCCATGCTTGTCCGGAGGGCATACCTGTATCATGGCCACGTCGCAAGGCAGGGCTCCGCATCTGTACAGCTTCTGCGTTTCTCCGAGGAAGACGGGGATGTAGTCCGACCAGCCTTCCTGGACGCTTTGCCTGACATTCGCGCCTATGAAGAATCCCTGATGGAAGAATATCCCTTCGAACTTCGGGTCTGCGTACGGAGCCGGACCTTCAGTGTGGAGATGGTGTATCCTGACGTTTTCCAGCTCTCCGGCCTCTCCTCTTCTGCACAATGCCTCGATAAGCAGTCTCGGCGCGCTTGCCACGCTGCTCAGATGCACGTGGTCTCCGGATTTCACCACCTTGACGGCTTCGTCGGCAGTGACGTAATGAATTTCCTTCTTCATAACAATGACTGTTGTCGCGGTCCCAAATTTAAGTATTTTTTGCCGGAATCTTGAGCAGTTTCCGAGTTTCTTGCCTATTTTTGCCATCTGATAACGATTATGACATTATGAAAGACAGGCAGATGAAACTTGAAGCCTTCGGGCGTATCCTCGACATTCTGGACGAACTCAGGGTGAAATGCCCGTGGGACAGGGCGCAGACCACGGAGTCGCTGCGTCCCCAGACAATAGAGGAAACATACGAGCTGAGCGATGCGATATTGAAGAAAGATGACGCCAACATATCCAAGGAGCTCGGAGACGTGCTTCTTCATGTGCTTTTCTATGCGAAGATAGGGGAGGAGAACGGCACATACGACATTGTGGATGTCATCAACCATCTGTGCGACAAGCTGATATACCGTCATCCGCACGTGTTCTCCTCAGTGCAGGTCGCCGACGCGGCCGAGGTGGTGAAGAACTGGGAGCAGCTCAAGCTGAAGGAGAAGGACGGCAACAAGCGTGTCCTTTCCGGCGTGCCTGAGACCCTGCCTCCGCTCCTGAAGGCATACCGGATGCAGGACAAGGCACGCGGAGTCGGCTTCGACTGGGAGAAGAAGGAACAGGTATGGGACAAGGTGGAAGAGGAACTCGGGGAATTCCGGGCAGAACTCGATGCCATGGAGTCCGCCGGCAGTGCGGAAGAGAAGAAGGCAGCCTCGGGAAGGGCTGAAGAGGAACTCGGAGATTATCTTTTCGCAATCGTGAATGCCGCAAGGCTGTACGGACTGAATCCGGACACAGCCCTCGAGCGGACGTGCCACAAGTTCCGCAGGAGGTTCACATATCTCGAGGAGCATACCATAAGGCAGGGACGGGACCTGAAGGACATGACTCTTGCCGAAATGGATGCGATATGGGACGAGGCTAAAAGCAAGGGTCTCTGACATGGGGGCTTCAGATTTCTCCTCCTCATGGAAGGAGCGGACCGGACTCCTTGTGGGGAAGGAAGGTCTTGAAGTGCTTGCTTCGTCCGTGGTGGTGATTGCAGGTGTCGGAGGCGTCGGCGGTTATGCCGCGGAAATGACAGCGCGGGCAGGAGTGGGCAGCATGGTCCTGATTGACAGCGATTCCGTGTCCCTTACGAACAAGAACAGGCAGATTCTCGCCCTCGACTCCACATTGGGCAGGCCCAAATGCGAAGTCCTTGCACAGCGGCTGAAGGATATCAACCCGGACATCAGGATAAGGACGGTGGAGCTCTATCTCGAGGCGGACAAGGTAGGTGAGGTCCTCGGACAATACCGTCCTGATTTCGTGGTGGATGCGATAGATACCCTTGCACCGAAACTTGCTCTGATAAGGTATTGTCTCGACAATCATATCGGAATGGTGTCGTCGATGGGGGCAGGGGCCAAGATGGACATGACCAAGATCCGCATTGCCGACATCTCCAGGACTTTCAACTGCCCTCTGGCAGCCGTGGTGAGGAGACGTCTGCGCAAAAGCGGCATCACGAAAGGTGTGATGACTGTATTTTCCGAAGAGCTTCCCGACAAGGCTGCGGTTGTGGACTGCGACGAGAAGAACAAGAAATCCAATACCGGGACGATTTCATACATGCCGGCCGCTTTCGGCTGTGCATGCGCCCAGGTGGCCATAAACACTTTGCTTGGCCGTGGCGTTTAATCCGCGGATTTTTATTACCTTTGCACTCCGAGATTGAAAACGGTTTTACGATGGCTGAATACAAGGTGGTTGAAGTCCTTTCGGATAAGGACCTGAAGAAATTCATCAAGTTCCCGAATGAACTGTACAAGGATTGCCCACAGTATGTGCCGGCCCTTTACGCCGACCAGAAGAAGAGCCTGACAGCGGCTCCGTCCCTGTCCTACTGTTCCAGGAAGATGTGGATGGTCATGGACGGCGGCAAGGTCGTGGGGCGTATATGCGGGATGATAAATCCGAGATACAATGAAAGATACGGCAAGAAAAGGGTCCGCTTCGGCTGGTTCGACACTATAGACGACCTTGAAGTGGCCAGGCTTCTGATCGGTACCGCGGAGGCATGGGCCAGGGAAAACGGTATGGACGAGATTCACGGCCCGCTGTACTACAACACTCTCGGGAAGCAGGGGATGCTTGTAGAGGGCTACGAGAACGTACCTCCGTTCAACTGCCTGTACAATTACCCGTACTACAATGACCTGCTCCTGAAGCTGGGCTTCAGCAAGGAGTGCGACTGGGTCCAGTACAAGTTGCGTGCAGACCAGGAACTTCCGGAGAAGATGGTGACGGTGGCTGAACGCCTGAAGCAGAGATACAGGCTTGTGGAAGGCGACATAGACAAGCTGAAACACGACAAGGCGCTTGTGCGCGAGTTCTTCAGGATATACAACGAGAGTTTCTCGGAGAGCGTCTATAATTTCATCCCGTTCACGGAAGAGGAGATTGCGGACGAGGCTGCCCAGACGTTGGGCTTGCTCGACAAACGTCTCTGTTGCTTCCTGCTGGATGAAAACAACGAGATTGCAGCATTCGGAATCTCGTTCCCGTCCATGTCAAAGGCGATGCAGAAGGCCGGAGGCTCGATGTTCCCGACTGGATGGATACATTTCCTGAGGGCTCTGAAGAAATTCGACACCGTGGACCTGATGATAAACGGGGCTGCCCCCAAGTGGCAGAACACCGGAGTGTCATCCGTCTACCATATCCTGATGTCGAGGAAGTACAGGGAGGCCGGAGTGAAATGGGCGATTACAAATCCGCAGATAGACACCAACTCGGCGTCATTCGTGTGGGAGAAATACGAGCATGAGCTCTATATGAGGCGCAGATGTTATCTGAAGCCGATTGGACAGGACAATATACAAGGTTGAATATGGCAGAAAATTCATTGTTGGAGAAAATCTCAGGTCTTCAGGAAAAATATGCTGCACTGCAGGAGCAGCTTTCCAATCCGGAAGTGATTTCGGACATGAAGAAATACGTGCAGTTGAACAAGGAGTACAAGGAACTCGAGCCGATAGTCAAGGCAGGTGCGGAATACCGGAAAATCATGGCAGACTACGAAGCGGCCAAGGACATCATTGCGAACGAGAAGGACGAGGAGCTCAGGGAGATGGCCAAGGAGGAGATATCCGATATCGAGCAGAAGATTCCCGGGATGGAGGAGAACATAAAGCTGCTTCTCATCCCTGCCGACCCGCAGGACAGCAAGAATGCCATCCTTGAAATAAGGGGCGGCACCGGAGGCGACGAGGCCGCCATCTTCGCCGGTGACCTTTTCCGCATGTATTCGAAGTATGCCGAGAAGAAGGGCTGGAAGATAGAGGTCACGAACCAGTCCGAAGGTGCAGCAGGAGGATTCAAGGAGATTGTATGCAAGGTTTCCGGAGACCATGTCTACGGGACACTCAAATATGAGTCCGGGGTGCATCGTGTCCAGCGTGTGCCGCAGACCGAGACACAGGGCCGCGTCCACACTTCAGCAGCTTCTGTGGCTGTTCTTCCGGAGGCTGACGAATTCGACATAGAACTCAACATGAACGATATCCGCAAGGACACTTTCTGCTCGTCCGGCCCGGGAGGACAGTCGGTGAACACCACATATTCTGCCATCAGGCTTACGCACATCCCGTCAGGGATAGTAGTGCAGTGCCAGGACGAGAAGTCCCAGCTGAAGAATTTCGACAAGGCTCTTGCCGAGCTCAGGACGAGGCTCTACAACATGGAGTACGAGAAGTATCTCAACGAGATTTCCGCAAAGAGGAAGACCATGGTGTCTACGGGAGACCGTTCAGCGAAAATCCGCACCTATAACTATCCTCAGTCGAGGGTCACGGACCACAGGATAAACTACACCATGTACAACCTGCCCGTATTCATGGACGGCGAAATACAGGAGCTCATAGACCAGCTCCAGATTGCCGAGAATGCAGAGCGTCTCAAGGCTGCGGCGGAATAGGATAAACTCTATACCAGGATGAAGAAGATTATTAACCCGTGGCACGGGCTTGAAGACCAGGGCTACAACTGTTTCGGATGCGCACCGTCAAATCCGTACGGTCTGAAGATGGAATTTTATGAGGACGGCGACGATGTCGTTTCGTACTGGCATCCGTCCGACAACTTTCAGGGCTGGCTGCATACATTGCATGGCGGCATACAGTCCACAATAATAGACGAGATTGCCATGTGGGTCATAGCAAGGAAGCTGCAGACTTCCGGCATGACCACGAACCTGAATGTCAAGTTCAGGAAACCTGTGCCGACAGGCGAGGGGGTGACCATAGAGGTCCGTTCCCATATCAGGGAGATGAAGCGCAATTTCGCGATACTCGAGGCCAGCATAATGTACGAAGGGGAAGTCTGCTCTTCTGCAGAGATAACCTATTTCTGCTTTCCGAAGGAAAAGGCGGCTTCGGACTTCTATTTCAAAGGCTGCAGGGTAGAGGGTGAAGATTTATGAAAAGAGTGATCCGAAAGGAGAGTGCAAATAAAGGGGGTGACCCAAAAGCCAAGAGGCTTTGCGGTCATCCTCTTGTTGCGTATTTAGGTGTACGGCTTGCACTATC